>JAZUAL010000027.1:0-42559 GCA_045637925.1 Acutalibacteraceae bacterium
CCATTGCGTGATTTTTCTCGCAATGGCATTGTTTTTTATTAATTTTTAAAAAAATTTTATATTTTTGCAAAATAAGGCTTGACTATTGGTTTTTTTTAGTATATAATTAGTCATTACTGATAATGATGGGTTATTATGCGCACATATGCCTTTTTTGTGTTTTTTAAGAGAAATTATGGGGTGCACAATATCTGTCGTTAAATGTTTTGAAAATGCACTAAATGTGCTATTTGCGGTGGAATTTTTCATCGCAGAAATTCTGTGGAGGAGTGATTTTTAACCTATGAAGTCAGCTTCAATGGTAAAGCCTGTCAAGTTGGGCGGCAATACCCGTATGACCTTTTCAAAAATAAACGAGGTCATCGATATGCCAAATCTCATCGAGATTCAGAAGGACTCTTATAAATGGTTCGTAGAAGAGGGTCTTAAGGAAGTATTCAGAGATATGTCTGCAATCACCGATTACAGCGGTAAATTGCAGCTAAGCTTTGTTGACTACCGCCTTGAAGATACCCCTAAGTATGACGTTACCGAGTGTAAGGCTCGTGATACGACATACGCCGCACCCTTAAGAGTAACTGCTCGACTTTTCAATGAAGAAACAGGTGAAATTAAGGAAAGCGAGGTCTCAATGGGTGATTTCCCGCTGATGACCGAATCGGGCACATTTGTTATTAACGGTGCAGAACGTGCAATAGTTTCTCAGCTTGTTCGTTCACCCGGTGTATATTTTGCAGAAAAGATAGACGAAAAGACTGGTAAAAGGCTCTTTTCCTCCACCATCATCCCCAACAGAGGAGCCTGGCTCGAATACGAAACATCTATCTCTGATGTTTTGTATGTTCGTATCGATAAAAACCGCAAGCTTCCTATTACAACCTTTGTTCGCGCATTAGGTCTTGGCTCTAATGACCAAATCCGTGAGGTTTTCGGTGAGGACGAGCGTCTTGCCGCAACCCTTGATATCGACGATACAAAATCCGTTGAAGAAGCTCTTGTTGAAGTTTACAAAAAACTCCGTCCAAGTGAGCCTGTAACAATCGAGGGTGCTCAGAGCTATTTAGAGCAGCTCTTCTTTGACCCCCACCGTTATGATATTTCACGTGTTGGCCGTTATAAATACAATAAAAAGCTCAGCCTTGCCGCTCGTATTAAGGGTGCTGTTTTGTCACGCCCTGTAATCGACCCTATGACAGGCGAAATCTTAGCTGATGCTGATACCACCGTTTCGAAGGAGTTAGCCGAAACCATTGAGAAGAAGGGTGTTATCGAAGCATATATAAGTGTTACCGATTTTGAGGGTAATATTAGTGAGGTTAAGGTTCTTTCAAGCGGAATGGTTGACCTTTGCGATTTCGTTGATTTCACAGAACAAGAGCTTAAAGAGCTTGACGATTTAGGAATTAACGAAAAAGTTTCTTTCCCTGTTCTTAAAGAAATACTTGAAAATAACGAAACTAAAGAAGATATTCGCACTGCTATTTTGGAGCGTGCCGATGACCTTATTCCAAAATGCATCACTATTGATGACATTTTTGCTACAGTAAGCTATTTCTTAGGCTTACCCCATAATGTAGGCTGTGTCGACGATATCGACCATTTAGGAAACCGTCGTATTCGTAGTGTTGGTGAGCTTTTGCAGAACCAATTCCGCATCGGTATTTCCCGTATGGAAAGAGTAGTTCGCGAGAAGATGACCTTGCAGGCTCAGGACCCTGATAATATCACACCTCAGTCACTTATCAATATTCGTCCTGTTGTAGCCGCTATTAAGGAATTCTTCGGTTCTTCTCCTCTTTCACAGTTTATGGATCAGACCAACCCATTATCAGAGCTTACACATAAGCGTCGTTTATCAGCGCTGGGTCCAGGCGGTCTTTCTCGTGACCGCGCATCCTTCGAGGTTCGCGACGTTCACTACACCCATTACGGTCGTATGTGTCCTATTGAAACTCCTGAAGGACCTAACATCGGTCTTATTTCCTATCTTGCAACCTTTGCTAAGATTAATAAGTACGGTTTCATTGAAACCCCTTTCCGCAAGATTGAGAACGGCAAGGTACTTGACGAGGTTAAGTATATGCCAGCCGACGAAGAGGATGATTATATTGTAGCTCAGGCTAACGAGCCTCTTGATGAAAACGGTTGCTTTGTAAACAAAAAGGTTAATACCCGTTACCGCGAAAGCTTCCAAGAGGTTGAAGCTAACCGCGCTGAATATATCGACGTTTCACCGAAGATGGTCGTATCTGTTGCAACTGCAATGATACCCTTCCTTGAGAACGATGATACCAACCGTGCGCTCATGGGCTCTAACATGCAGAAGCAGGCAGTGCCTCTCTTAAAGCCCGAAAACCCGATTGTAGCTACTGGTATGGAATATAAGGCAGCCATCGACTCAGGTGTTGTAGTTCTTGCAAAGCGTGCCGGTGAGGTTACCTTTGTTTCGGCTGACAGTATTCGCGTTCGCGCTAAAAATGGTGAAATTGATGACTATAAGCTTATCAAGTTCTTACGGTCTAACCACGGAACCTGTATTAACCAGAAGCCTATTGTAGCTGTTGGTCAGAAGATTGCAGAGGGTGAGGTTATCGCTGACGGTCCTGCTACCTCAGGCGGCGAAATTTCTCTTGGACGTAATGCTCTAATCGGCTTTATGACCTGGGAAGGCTACAACTACGAGGACGCCGTTCTTATCAATGAGCGTCTTGTGCGTGACGATATTTACACCTCAATTCATATTGAAGAATATGAAATCGAGGCAAGAGATACAAAGCTTGGACCCGAAGAAATCACCCGTGACATCCCCAATGTTGGTGATGATGCACTTAAAGACCTTGACGAGCGCGGCATTATCCGTATCGGTGCTGAGGTAACAGCAGGTGACATTCTTGTTGGTAAGGTAACACCTAAAGGAGAAACCGAGCTTACCGCCGAGGAAAGACTGCTTCGCGCAATCTTCGGCGAAAAGGCACGCGAGGTAAGAGACACCTCCTTGCGTGTTCCCCACGGTGAATACGGTACAATAGTTGATGTTAAGGTATTTACACGTGAAAATTCTTCTGAATTATCCCCTGGCGTTAACGTTGTTGTTCGCTGTTACATCGCACAGAAGCGTAAAATTTCTGTCGGCGATAAGATGGCAGGTCGTCACGGTAATAAGGGTGTTGTTTCACGCATTCTTCCAAGTGAGGATATGCCTTTCTTACCCGACGGTACACCTCTTGATATCGTTCTTAACCCCTTGGGCGTTCCTTCACGTATGAACATCGGTCAGGTGCTTGAGGTTCACTTGGGCTACGCTGCCCGTGCTCTCGGTTGGAATATCTGTACACCTGTATTTGACGGTGCACATGAGGAAGACATCCGCGAATGCTTCCGCCTAGCAGATGAAGCAACCAAGGCAGAAAATTACGAATTCAAGGATACTGCTAAGCTTGACTTCTCAAAAATTCCTCTTAGAGAGGATGCTAAAACACAGCTCTTTGACGGTCGTACAGGTGAACCCTTTGATAACCCTGTAACCGTTGGTTATATGTACTATCTCAAGCTTCACCACTTAGTAGACGATAAAATTCATGCCCGTTCTACCGGTCCTTACTCACTCGTTACTCAACAGCCTCTCGGCGGTAAAGCTCAGTTCGGCGGTCAGCGTTTCGGTGAGATGGAAGTTTGGGCGCTTGAAGCTTACGGTGCAGCATATACCCTTCAAGAAATCCTCACTGTTAAGTCAGATGATGTTGTCGGTCGTGTTAAGACCTACGAGTCAATCGTTAAGGGTCAGAACATTCCTAAAGCTGGTGTTCCTGAATCCTTCAAGGTTCTTATCAAGGAATTGCAGTCCTTAGGTCTTGATGTTAGAGTGCTTGACAAGTACGATGAAGAAATCGACCTTAAGCAATCATTCGAGGATGAAGACGATATCGGCCTCGGTACCCCTGCAATCCCTGAGGGTGAGGAAGATATGGCATTTAACGGTGATGTTGTTGCTGACGACCTTACAGGCTACGGTCTTGAGGACGAAAATGGCGATGCAATTACAGAAGAAAACAATTTCGACAGCTTTGATGCTGACGATAACGAAATCTAACGGAGGGCAATTATGGCAGAAATCGAATTTGAATCCATTAAAATAGGACTTGCGTCTCCTGAACAGATTAGAAGCTGGTCTCATGGCGAGGTAACCAAGCCTGAAACTATTAACTACAGAACATTAAAGCCCGAACAAGGCGGTCTCTTCTGCGAGCGTATTTTCGGACCACAAAAAGACTGGGAATGCCACTGCGGTAAGTATAAAAGAATTCGCTATAAGGGTAAGGTTTGTGAAAAGTGCGGTGTTGAAGTAACTCGCGCCAAGGTTCGCCGCGAGCGTATGGGCTCTATTGAGCTTGCCGCTCCCGTTTCACACATCTGGTATTTCAAAACTATCCCCTCCCGTATGGGTTTAGTTCTTGATATAACACCTAAAGCATTAGAGCAGGTGCTTTATTTCTCTCAGTATATAGTAACCGACCCCGGTACCACACCTTTGGAGAAAAAGCAGCTTCTTAATGAGAAGCAGTATCGCGATATGCGTGAAAAGTATGAGGACGATTTCGAGGCAGGTATGGGTGCCGAGGCTATCAAAAAGCTTCTCCAGGAAATCGACCTTGAAAAAGAATGCAGCGAGCTTCGTGCCGAGCTTGAAGATGCTTCGGGTCAGAAGCGAATCAGAATTTTAAAGAGACTAGAGGTTTTAGAAGCATTCAGACAGTCGGGGAACCGTCCTGAATGGATGATTCTTGATGTAATTCCGGTAATCCCTCCGGATTTGCGTCCTATGGTTCAGCTTGATGGCGGACGTTTTGCTACAAGCGACCTTAACGACCTTTACAGACGAGTTATCAACCGTAATAACCGTCTTAAGAGGCTCTTAGAACTTCGCGCTCCCGATATAATTGTTCGTAACGAAAAGAGAATGCTTCAGGAAGCTGTTGACGCTCTTATCGATAACGGCAGACGTGGCAAGCCCGTTACAGGCCCCAACAACAGAGCTCTTAAGTCACTTTCTGATATGCTTAAGGGTAAGCAGGGTCGTTTCCGTCAGAACCTTCTTGGTAAGCGTGTTGACTATTCGGGTCGTTCGGTTATCGTTGTTGGTCCTGAGCTTAAGATGTATCAGTGCGGTCTTCCTAAAGAAATGGCACTTGAGCTATTTAAACCGTTTGTTATGAAGCGTCTTGTTGAAACCAAGGCTGTTATTAATATAAAATCAGCACGTAAGATGGTTGAGCGCGCTTCCACAGAAATATGGGATGCACTTGAGACAGTTATTAAAGAACATCCTGTTCTTCTCAACCGTGCACCTACACTCCACCGCTTAGGTATTCAGGCATTTGAGCCTGTTCTTGTTGAGGGTAAGGCATTAAAGCTCCATCCTCTTGTTTGTACCGCCTACAATGCCGACTTTGACGGTGACCAGATGGCTGTACACGTTCCCCTTTCTGCTGAAGCACAAGCTGAGGCTCGTTTCCTTATGCTTGCAGCCAACAACCTTCTCAAGCCTTCGGACGGTAAGCCTGTTGCTGTTCCTACACAGGATATGGTTCTCGGTTCTTACTATTTAACACTTGTTAAGGCTGACGAGCAGGGTACCAATAAAGTATTCAGAGACACTAATGAAGCTATTATGGCTTATAATGACGGTTTCATTGGTCTCCATGCTCCTATCAGAGTTCGTATGACAAATGAAAATGGTGAAAGCCGCCTTGTTTGGTGTACTGTGGGCTTTATAATATTTAACGAATCTATTCCTCAGGATTTAGGCTTCGTTAACCGCGAAGATTCTGAGCATGCTTTCGACCTTGAATGGTGCTTTAAACTTAAAGACCCCGCAAAACATTTTGTTGAAAGCAATGATGATATCATTCAGAACAAGGTTGGTAAAAAACAATTAGGTAAAATTATCGACCGTTGCATTACCAAACACGGCACAAGCGAATCCGCTATAGTTCTTGATAATATTAAGGCTACAGGCTTTAAGTATTCTACAAAGGGCGCTGTTACAGTTGCTGTTATAGATGCTGTTATTCCTCCTGCAAAGAAGGAAATCCTGGCAAATGCTGAGAAGCAGATTGATATGGTAACCCGTGACTATCGCCGCGGTCTTATTAATAACGATGAGCGCAGTCGTCATATCATCGAAATCTGGAACAAGGCTACGGAAGATGTTGCCGATGCACTTAAGGGCAACCTTGATGAGTTTAACCCCATATTTATGATGGCCGACTCAGGTGCCCGTGGTTCTATGAGCCAGATTAGACAGCTTGCAGGTATGCGCGGACTTATCGCAAATACTGCAGGTAAGGTTATCGAGGTTCCTATCCGCGCTAACTACCGTGAGGGCCTTAACGTACTAGAATACTTTATTTCTTCACGTGGTGCGCGTAAAGGTCTTGCCGATACTGCTCTTCGTACCGCTGACTCAGGTTACCTTACCCGTCGTCTTGTTGACGTTGCGCAGGATGTTATCGTTCGCGAGGACGATTGCGGCACCGAAGAAGGTCTTACTGTATTTGATATTAAAGACGGTAACCATATTCTAGAGCCTCTTGTTGAGCGTCTTGAGGGTAGATATTTACTTCACGACCTCGTTAATTCTGAAACAGGTGAAGTTATCTGGAGTAAGGATGATATGATTACGGGCGATGCCGCGCAGATGATTGTTAATTCAGGCATCGAGAGTATTGAAATACGTTCCGTACTCACCTGCCATAGTCATCACGGTGTATGTAAGAAGTGCTACGGTCGTAACCTTGCAACCGCTAAGCCCGTTACAACAGGTGAAGCTGTTGGTATCGTAGCTGCCCAGTCTATCGGTGAGCCTGGCACACAGCTTACAATGCGTACCTTCCATACAGGCGGTATCGCTTCTACAGAAGATATTACACAGGGTCTTCCCCGTGTTGAAGAGCTCTTCGAGGCAAGACGTCCTAAGCGTTGCGGTCTTATTGCTAAGATTGATGGTGTGGCTCGCATTGCAGAAGAAAAGAAGAGCAATGTTGTAATCATTACTAACGATGAGCTTAAAACCGAAGAAAAGGTTACAATTCCTTACGGTATCCGCCCCTTAGTTGCTGACGGCGACTATGTAAAGGCGGGCGATATGCTTATCCCAGGTGCTAAATATCCACAGGATATTTTAGAGGCACAGGGTCCTGAGGCTGTTCAGCAGTATATCATTGCTGAAATTCAGAATGCTTATCGCACACAGGGTGTTGATATCAATGACAAGCACATCGAGGTTATCGTTCGTCAGATGATGAGAAAGCTTCGTATTACCGACCCCGGTTCTACCGATTTGTTACAGAATGTAAGCTATGAATATAAGGAGATTGCTGATGCCAACGCATTGGTACAAGCAAGAATTGATGCTGGTGAAGAGGGACTTTCTAAAGCAACCTATCAGGCAACTCTTCTTGGTATTACCAAGGCTTCCTTGGCTACCGAATCCTTCCTTTCTGCTGCATCCTTCCAGGAGACCACGCCCGTGCTTACCGAAGCCGCTATCAAGGGTAAGGTGGACCCACTATTCGGTCTTAAGGAAAATGTTATTATTGGTAAGCTCGTTCCTGCAGGTACAGGTATGAAGTGCGAGGAAATCAATCCCTCGGATTATGACGAGCCAGAAGCCGAAGAAATGGCAGCGGAAATTATGGCTGACCAAGCAGTAGAAGAAGCTTCAACCGTTGTTTAATAATTCTCGGTTGTAATTAAAACGAAAAAACAGTTGGTACTGTGTACCAACTGTTTTTTATATATTATGGTATGAAATTTTCAAAAATATAAGCTTTAAATAATTTTTTCTTTTCTTTCAGGTCTTTATCCGTTCGAAAAGTCCACCCAACAGGTACGGCACCTAATAACTTTTGAAGCGCAAATGCTATATCTTTTGCATTAGTTTGGTCATATGCAACGAAATCAGGTCTGGCTCCAAAATTCAGCAAAAACGCGCTTGCAATCTGTTTTATAAAGCTTTTATCCTTTGATGGCATAGCAAGCTGTCCCCTCAGAATTTTTGGCTTATGCTTTCTGTACCAGTTTGGCACAGCGGGATTAAAGGACTGTATGAAATATTTACCCTTGTAGCCCTCCAGTATTTTATCAGCCGCTTCACAAAGTCTGTTGCAGCTTGCACTGTCGCACTTGAACTCAACAAGAAGGGGAACTCTTCCCTCAATCGCATCAAGACACTCCTTTAAGGTTGGGATTTTTTCATTTGTGTCTTTAAGCCTAAACTGTTTAATTTCAGCAAGGGTCATTTCCTCAATCTTTCTATCCACTCCACACATACGTTCAAGTGTTCTATCGTGAAAAACTACTATTTCACCGTCAGCAGTGATATGGATATCGTTTTCAATCGCATAACCCTTCGCCGCCGCAAGCAAAAAAGCAGGGACGGAATTTTCGGGCACCTCTCCATTGTGAAGACCTCTATGGGCTATAAACAAGCCCTCAAGCACTTTACGGTCGGGATGCCTTCTTAGACTTGGCATAACCAAAAATAACAGTATAAAAAGAATGATTACTACAACTGCAAGCGCCACCAAAACAATCAATCCTCTATATCAAAATTTTCAAGCAAGCTTTTTTTAGCAACAGGCTTCGTATCACCGTGATTTACAAAGCACATAGTTACAAATGAAGCCGCAACAAAAACTGTAGCATACGGGAACAGTGATTGATAGCTTATATTACTAAGCAAAAATCCTGCAACCACAGGAGTTACGGTCTGTGCCGCCATACTAAATGTATAATAAAATCCTGTAAATTTTCCTACATCCGCACCAGAACACATTTCCACAACCATAGGAAGACTGTTAACATTTATAGCAGCCCAAGCAATACCCACAAGTACAAAAAGCAAATATAATGACCAATGGAAATGCTCAAAAACAAGGGTGTAAATAAATGCGGTAAAGAAGCAAATTGCCAAAAGTGCCGCGCCGAATTTAATAGTAATCTTTCTGCCTATTTTACTTGCAATGTTACCAACGGGGATGTAGCTAACAATTGCGCCTGCCATTGCTACAGTAAGGCAAAGGCTAGCCTCCCCCGGAGCCATACCCCAAACCCTTGTAGCATAAACGCTGAACCAGGTTGTAATTGCATTATAACCAATATACCAAAAAGCCACCGACAAAAGCAAGAATATAAGGCTCTTTTTAACATCCTTAGGCATTTTCTTCTTGCCGCTGTCATCCTCTACAACAAGTTCTTCTTCAGGGTGAGCTTCCTCATATTCCAATTGACGCTTTCTAAGTTTTGGCTCATTTACGAAGAAAATCAAAATAGCTAAAGCAATAAGCATTATTATGCCCACAATTATAAATATAGGCTGATAATTTATATGCTTTAACCCCTCAGTTCTACCCTTAGAATAAAGCACCGAATTTGCTAAAAGATAGAGAATACCGCCGACAGCACCCATAAGATTTATAATCGCATTTCCTTTGCTGCGAAGAGGCTTTGGTGTAACATCAGGCATAAGCGCTACTGCTGGGCTTCTATATGTTCCCATTGCAATCAGCAAAAAGCCTAAAATCACAACAAACACCGCCAATTTCCAAGCCGCAGGTGCCGCAAAATAGCTGTTATCCAATATCGGCAATCCCATCATCAGAATAACAGCCGCAACCGTTCCAAAAAGAATGAAAGGCTTTCTTTTGCCTATCTTGAAATTAGAACGGTCAGAAATACCTCCAAAAAGCGGCAGCAAAAAGAGCGCTAAAATATTATCTGCCGCCATAATAGCACCCGAAACCGTCTCATTGATTTTAAAGGTATTCGTAAGAATAAGAGGCACCAGATTATCATACATCTGCCAAAAGGAACTGATAGATAAGAAAGCAAAGCCTATAAGAACAGTTAATTTAACATTAAGTTTCATTTTTCACACCTCGGTATAATTGATATAGTTATTCCAGATTATTTTAAATAGTTCATCTGCCCTTTCGGTATTACCTGAAAGATATAGGAAACCAAAAAGACTTTCAAGACCTGTTGCGGTATGATATTCGCCACCACTAGCGCTTTTAGGGGTTGAAGAGGTATGAAAATTACGTCCCCTCTTAAAAATTGTGATTTCCTTTTCGGTTAGAATAGGTTCTAAAAGCTTATAAGCCTTAGCCTGTGCCGATGCATTAACAAGCCTTACCGAAATTTTATGTAGCTCCCCTGACGGACGGTTAACCTCAGCTAAAGCAGTACGCACATAAAGTCCGTAAACCGCATCACCAACAAAAGCTAAAACCGAAGGACTAAGCAAATTCGGATTATCCAACTCAAAACCCCCAAAAACAAACTTTATTTCACATAATCAAACTCAATATCGAGCACATTTACAGTATCACCCTCTTTAACGCCCGCTTTTTCGAGGGCATCAATAATACCGCTTTGGCGAAGTGTTCTTTCAAAATACTGTAAAGATTCATAATCGTCAGGGTCAACCCTGTTCATAATATCATCAAGCCAATCGCAATTTTCAACATAGAAAATTCCGTTTTCTTCTCTAACGCTAAAGTCACGCTTATTAGATTTAATCTGAGGCTCAGGCTTAGGCTCTGCCTCATATTTTAGAATAGGCGGCAACTTTTGTAGCTCGGCGGCTACATAATTTATAAGTTCACCCGTACCCTCGGCGATAGCCGCCATAACAGGAAAGAACTTATAACCCTTACCTTCAAAATAATTCTTTATACGCTCAACCTCTGTTTCATCAGTAAGGTCGCATTTATTACCAACAACAATTTGTGGACGCTCGCATAGTTCACTGCTGAAAACCGAGAGTTCGTGATTAATTTTCTCAAAATCATCAATAGGATCTCTGCCCTCGCTACCCGAAATATCAAGAACGTGTAAAAGCATTCGGCAACGCTCAACGTGGCGAAGGAATTCATGACCGAGACCTACTCCCTCGCCTGCGCCCTCGATAAGACCTGGGATATCTGCCATAACAAATGATGAGCCTTCACCCATTCTTACAACACCCAAAACAGGTGTAAGGGTTGTAAAATGATAGTTAGCAATCTTAGGCTTAGCTTCGCTAACCACCGATACTAAGGTAGATTTTCCAACATTTGGGAAACCTATAAGTCCAACGTCTGCCAGAAGCTTTAACTCTAATGTTACGTCCAATTCTTCACCGGGCGCACCGCTTTTAGCAAATCTCGGCACCTGACGTGTAGAGGTTGCAAAATGCTGATTTCCCCAACCGCCATTACCGCCTTTAGCGATTATAACCGGCTCATCGTCCGAAATATCGGCAATAATTCTGCCTGTTTCTGCCTCTTTAACAAGGGTTCCCACAGGCACTGAAATAATCAAATCGGGCGCGCTTTTACCTGTGCAACGTGAAGCGCCGCCGTTTTGTCCAACTTCGGCATTATATTTTCTCTTGTAGCGGAAATCGGCAAGGGTTGAAAGATTGCTGTCAGCCTTAAAGACAATATTACCGCCTCTGCCTCCGTCGCCACCATCGGGTCCACCCGCCGCTACATACTTTTCTCTATGAAAGGAAACAGCGCCATCGCCGCCCTTACCCGCTTTTAAATGAATACTCGCAATATCTACAAACATTTAATTTTCCTCTTCAAAATCTGCATCGTCGAAATCAAACTCTTCTTCTGACTCTAAAAATTCGCGGTATAACTTTTCTGCCTTTTCAAAATCACAACTGTCAACATAAATTTCCTCGGCTATAAAACCGCCGCCAAATGTGACACGCATTGCACCGTTTTCACCTGTTTCACTGCTCGAATTAGGTATTCCGTTTTCATTTAGTATATCCCTTAATATCTCAGCAGATACAACATCGTCGATACTTGCCAATAAAACAGGGTTTTCTATAATCTTTTCTTCCTCAGTTTCTATAGTCTCTGCCTCAGAAGTGAGATAAGCGCCGCACACAGGACAAAGCTCTACTTTATCCTCGCACTCGCATTTGCAAACATGACAAATTTTCATAAATCATATCTCCTAAAAAATAAGTTCGGGAATTTACTATAAAATAAACCCCCGAACCCGTTAATGTTTAATAAAGCTTATTCAGCAGCGTAAATGCTAACCTGCTTGCGATCTCTGCCTACACGTTCAAATTTTACCTTACCGTCGATAAGAGCAAAAAGTGTATCATCAGAGCCACGGCCAACATTGTTGCCGGGATGAATGTGTGTTCCTCTTTGACGAACAAGAATGTTGCCTGCTAATACGAACTGACCGTCAGCACGCTTAACACCAAGACGCTTGGACTCACTGTCACGACCGTTCTTAGTAGAACCCACACCCTTTTTATGAGCGAATAACTGAATGTTAATCTGTAACATTTTCTGCACCTCCGTAAATTCTTAAATTATTACTGTACTGATTAGCTAATTCTTTAATATGAAGCCTGAAGCCCTCTAAAACCCTTAAAGTAGCATCACTTGGATTTTCTGTTTTCAAAGACATTGCTGCCTCTGAAACCTCGATTTCGGCACTGTCACCAATAACCTCTGTTATTGTATTAGCTGTCATATAAGCTGCGCTTGAAACTGCCGCGCAGACAATTTTGCCAATCTCATCGTCACCGTCAACCGAACAGTGACCGCTGAGCGAAAAACCGTAAATCATCTCTCGGTCAGCCAGAAATTTCACACTCGTCATAATTAACCGATTTCGTTAATCTGAACCTTTGTGTAAGGTTGTCTATGGCCCATTTTACGTGAGCTGCTCTTCTTAGGCTTGTAGGTAAATACAGTGATTTTCTTACCCTTGCCGTTCTTGAGAACGGTACCCTTAACAAAAGCATCCTTTACATAAGGCTTACCAACCTTTAAAGTTCTGTTGCTTACAGCAATAACCTTGTCGAAGGTAACTTCCTCATCAACCTGAGCATCAAGCTTTTCAACGTAAATAACGTCACCGTTCTGAACACGGTACTGCTTTCCGCCTGTTTCAATGATTGCGTACATTTCTTTTACACCTGCCATTATTTTACAGTCTCGCTAAAGATAGGCGTATACCAAAAAATAGGCATAACTTCAAAAGCCCACAATATGCGGCTTAAACATTCTACCACAGTAAAATGAATTTGTCAACCCTTTTTTACCCTTTTTAAACACCAATTATTCATAATTCTATAAATCGAAAATTGAAGCTTCCTGATAGGATGACAATAAATATTTCTATATATGTTTTTGCACTGCCGAATATTATATTCGGCAGTGCAAATCGGTACAAATTATTCACCTGTAAGACCTGAACGTTCTACACCTGCAATAAACTTGCGTTGAAGTGCAACATAAACGATAAACAACGGTAACAGACAGATTGTAGTAGCTGCCATTACCACACCTCTGTGGTACATTACCTGTACTTCATTTGCAATCTGACCAACTGCGCCAGCCGCATCACCAGCGCCGCTCGATATATCGTTCTGCATCTGTGAAAGCATGGAATTTAGCATCTGAAGCATCTGAGGTAACATATATTTATCATAAGAATAAAGATATATAGAAGGTTCATATGAATCGTTAAAATGCCAAACTATAGAAAGAAGTAAGCAAACTATAAGTGTAGCACCTGTTGTCGGGAAAACAACCTTAACAAAGGTTTTAAATGGACCGCATCCATCTATCAAAGCAGCCTCCTCCAAAGACTTTGGAACTTTAAGGAAATACTGCCAGAAGAGGAATATGAATATACCGCCACGAAGACCGAAGCCAAAGAATGTCGGTAAAATCATTGGTAAAAATGTATCATCCATACCAAAATTAGACCATGTGATATAAGAAGGAATTATAATGGTCTGTGTTGGAATAAGGATTGATAAAATAACTATACCAAACAAAACACTTCTTAATGGGAATTTAAATCTCGCGAAACCATAAGCCACTATAGAGCAAGAAAGAATATGTCCTATCGTGCTAAATACAGTAACTAAAAACGAGTTTGAAAATGTCCTAAATACATCCAAGGCTTCAAAAGCCAAAACATAGTTAGAAGTAAGTGGGTCACGCGGAATCCACTTAACCGTGTTGTTTGTAATGTCGCTATAGCTTTTAAATGAGTCGATTATCATGCTCATAAAGGGATACAGGAATACGAATGCCAAACCTGTCAGCAACAAATAAACCACAATTTTGAAAAATATTGCAGAATACTCAAACTCCTTGAGCTTTTTTGTTAAATTGTTATTCACGTATATCCCTCCTTAATCCTTAACTCTGTTTACAAATGGCTTCATAATCGCAAAGATTATACCAACCAAAAGAATTACAAACAGGAAGAACATCCAACTCATCGCAGCAGAAACTTCGAAGTTCTTCAAACCAAAAGCTGTGTTCTGAATATGAACGAACAAAAGATTATCTGCATTAATAAAGCAATCAACAAGTGAGTAAATAAGGTTTGTAAGAATAATAGGTGTGAGCATTGGCAAAGTAATCAGCCAGAACATTTCCCATTCGGTTGCAGAGTCAACACGAGCAGCCTCATAAAGCGCAGGTGAAATACTCTGAAGACCTGACAGATAGATAACTATCTGAACACCGCACTTCCAAAGTATAGATGTAATAAGACTAAGGAAATCGGTAATAAGTGCTGTAAGCTCGCCGCCAAGATAAATCTTAACTTCCATAGGAAGCAACACATTCTGTGCGGTTTCCATAGCTTCGCTCTGCACACCCTGTCCCAAAAGCTGAGACATAATGAAACCTGAACCCAGAATTACAGGCAAGAAGAAAATTGTTCTGTAGGCTGTTCTTCCGGGGAATTCTCTGTTAAGAAGAATTGCTATAAACATTGCAAATATATTTGTGAGCGGGATTTGTATAAGCATTTCCTTAATAGTAGTAACAAAATGCTTTACGTACCATGCATCGTCACGGAAAATATATTTGTAATTATCAAGCCCTGCCCATTCAAGAGTATACTCTGACATGTTTATAACATTGACAAAGCTTAACTGTATTGAGCGGAAAAGCGGAAAAGCAAAGAAAAGACAAAATCCGATAATCCAAGGGGAGATAAATGCCAAACCTGACAACGCCGCACGACGTTCAGTTATTGTAGGTTTTCTTAATTTCATTGTGCATTTCCCCCTTCTACAATAACATAACTTTCTGACGAAAGCTTAATACCGTTTATATCCACATCATTTTCATTGTAGTTAATATAAATTGTATTTCCACCCTCATAGCTAACTGCTACAACACCGTCAGCTAAAACCTTATGGTCTACCATAGCCTCTTTTGCAGTAAATGCAAGCTTCTCGTTGAATTCCTTAACACATTCGTTAATGGTTTCCATATGCTCGTTATAATCGGTAGCAAAAGCGGTTTCAGCATATGTGTTCTTAAGTAATTCGGAACTGTTGTAAGTTAACACAAAGTTGGGCTGACTTCCGTACTCAATCCATCTGAGCTTCTGCTGTGTATAATCAGCAGCCATATTACCTGCAATATTGCCGGTATACGGAATACTTCCGTGAACTATCATCTGATAGAATGGGATTGAATACTGCATCTGTACCATTTCACTGCTCTTTTCGGGCATATCGTAAATAACATCTGCTGCTGAAAGCATATATGCATTACCGCCTTGAACAGCAACATTGAGATTTTCTTCGGCTGTAACCTTTGCGGTTTTAAGCATTGCTGCAGCGGTCTGAGCGCGTAAAAGCTTACCGCCCGCGCTGTAATCGTCATAAAGATAATAGCCTGCCTTCTCAAAAGCAACACCGTTTGCATCTACAGATTTATAGAAAGGTAATCTGTCGTTTATATAGGTTTTAAGTTCAACCAAAGCGTTACGCAAATACGCTGTGTATGAGCCATTTGTTATTGGTAGGTTCATCTCATTGTAAACTGCCTGACTGCTCTTGTTAAAGCCGACACCTTTATCTAGCGCGTAAATATAATCAGCAACCATATAAGATTCGATTTTGCTATCAGAAAGATACTTATTGAGAGCTTTAAGGTCGGATTTACTGCCTAAATCACTTGCGAACTTATCACCCGAAGGATTAAGACCGTATCCGCCCTCTTGCCAGCCTAACATATAAACTCTGAGATTTTGACGGCTGTCTTTTTCAACCTTGTTAATAATTTTTTCCACATCACCGAACGCGGTCAAGGTCTTAAGGGTTTTATCCATACCCGAATTACCCTTAGCAGCCATAACAATCTGTAGATTTGCCTTAATACTATCAATTTCAGCCTTGTTAATCAAGCCCTTATCAAGCATATAGCCTCTTATAATAGTAGCCATATCAGCATAAGAAATATAATCGTTAGCATTAACAGCTGCAAGGTCTGTGTTATCAATGAAGAAATACTGAATTCCAAAATCAACTGCAGAGATGTTCTTTTCCACCTCGGTAATCTCTATGTTGTTTGGTGATACATAAGAATATGCCTTACGGTACATACAAGAAGCGGTCAAACGGTTTCTACCTGTTGTGTTATTAAACGCAGGTAACAAGGTTATATAAGCATTCTCGTCACCCTCAACAATATAACCAACAACACCTGTGGCTCCATCGGTTATACCGTATGCAGGAAGCATTACATTGTATTGACCCTGTGATATGCGTTCATCAATTTTATCCAAATCAAATGAATTCTCGAAATAGCAGGAAGCAGTAATCGGGCTTGTGTTGCTCGATTGACCAAACTTGTAAAGCGAACCGCTACCATCAGGGAAAACTGCAAATCCGTTTGGATTATTCTTAACAGCACCCATCTGAGGGAAAATAGTAATATTGGTCACACCATACATACCGTTTTCCTTAATGCTCTTAACAGGAATACGAGCTCTCATACCGTATTCGTTAATCCAAACCTCTAATGTAAAGGTTATTTCATATGCCGGAAAATTAATTTCTAACGAAATACCGTTTTCAATAGCCTTTTCATTAATCTCACATTCGGTGCTCATAGTATCGAACGTATCTTCAAGACCTCTGAAATCGGTATAACCAACCTGACAAAGCGTATATAAGCCCTTGTCGAGTTCGATATCACCCGAAGGTGCAAAATGAGATATATTAGCACCGCTGGTAAATACTGTAGCATTAGCCGAATTGGTAACATTAAATGCCATAGTATCTCTTTGGTAGGTAAGCTTATTACCTTTTATCTCGCCGAGAACCACAACATTATCGTTAGCAACTTCAGCCTCTGTATATTTAGGAAGGTCCACTACCTTCTCATCAAGCATACTGTAATCAATATTCTTCTTAGGACTCATAATAAACACAGCAAGGGCAATTACAGCAGCAAGAATTACGGCGATAACCGCAATTAAAACTTTCGTTTTCTTTTTCATTTATGCCACCCTTTCTGTTATCTTAAGAAGAAGTTCATCTCGGATACTATTTCCTGGAAGAAAAGGAATATCTGAGAATCCAATGCGAAAGCCAATAAAAGCACGATTACTATAAGGAACATTGCAATAATAATTATAAGCGTAAAGAAAATTGATTTCCAGAACGGTATATTATTACCTTCCTTAAAGCAAAGGTAAAGCAAAACAATTACCCATGCCCACATAATAATATTAAGTGAATCGTAAAAGCCTTTTTCTGAGAATGCCAAAACCTGTGAAATCAATATCATTATAGGACGAATTGCGATTACAGGAGTCATACTGAATGCGCTAAGGCAAAGAGTTTCCTTAAAGGTGGATTCACCGCCCATTATAGTCATAAACGCATAGCAGGCAAGTGACCACAGAATAACAATCAATACCTCAGAACCAACCTCAAGGAAAAGATTTGCCTTTTGAGGCTGAATTGCAGAAACAGTATAGTTAACTGTGTATACCGAAATGATTCTGAGCACTGCACAAATCACAAAAGGAGCAACCATTGCTAAAATTGGAATTTCTTTACGCTTACGTTTAACAAGCGTTACCATTTCCAAAGGATGAAAAAGCATCATAAAAGCGCCTTTTAACCACCACATATTAATGCACTCCCTTTCCGCCCCACAACTGTTGTCTGAGCTTTCTTATAAAGTTACGACTTAGCTTAATCAAAATTATAACAACAGCTAAAATAACCGCAACCGCACCTACAACAAGACCGAAATGCTCTTGGAAAAGATTATATCTGAGCTTTTCGAAGGTCTTACCGTAGTTCTCCTGGTCTTCACCTTGATAGAATTCTTTTTTAGCCGACTCATATTCGCCGTTTTTATATTCTATCTTACCAATCATCTGACGAGCTAAGGTATAGTTAGAATTTTTCTTTCTAACAGATACCCAAAGTTCATAAGCCTCGTCATACTTACCGTCTTCAAAAAGGGAAATAGCCTTATGAATTGTCTCGGTAAAATCAGTTGGTTCAAAAACTTGAATTCTGCAAAGTGAAGAGTCGAGTGTTACCAAATTATCATTTTTACCAATTACAATCGAACTGATAACCTGGAAAACATTTTTGCCAGTACCCTTACCGCCAAAAGCACCTAAAAGGTTGCCTTCGCTGTCATACTGGTAAATACAACCTGTGTTCTGCTCAGAAACAAATATTATTCCCGAGCTGTTTACACCAATATCAGTAAATATCGGTGTAGTAGCAACACCGTTGTTATCGTAGAGAGTCTCACCGTAATCACCCTCAGGATAGATATTGCTACCAACAGTATTAATTACGCTAATTCTCTGTTTTTCTGCAAGACCAACAGCATAAAGTTTACCATCGTCTGCAAGACAGAAGTTCGCATAGGATTCAGGCTCACGCTTAACCATCTGCATCTTCTGCTTTTCGGTTGCAAATTTGCGGTAAATATAATCCCACAAATCAAAGCCAACCTTGTTGTCACCAATGTAGCCCTTAAAGTTATTAAGCGCATCAATAGTCATAAACTGTTTACCCTGAATAACATAAATGAAGCTACTTATAGGGTCGAAAGCAACCTTTGACGGAGAGAAATACTCAACATCAAAAAGCAGGTCGGATTCAGGTTTTATGAAACTTTCAACATAATTGAAGGTTTTGTCTAGATGAATAATACGTCCGTTACCCGAATCAGCGATATAAACATCACCGAATTCATCGGCAGAAACGCCTGTAGGTGAAGCAAGTGAAACACCGTCAGCTTCTGTGATTTCACCCAAAACCTTAAAATTCTCGTCTAGCTTTAAAACGCGGTTGTTACCTGTGTCGGCAACATAATAAAAACCGTTTTTATCATAGAAAATATCCTGAGGGTCGTTAAGCTTATTCAGTTCCGTGCCCTCAAGCTCGGTTATAACCGCCTTGTTTTCAAAGAGCGTGGGAACAGTAAGATGCTCATCCTCATCAAGTATATAGCTGTTGCTCACAGGCATAATTGCAGAAGCAGGAACTATAAGACTCATCATTATAACTATTACAGCTATTAAAAAGCAAATTGCTCTTTTCATCCTTTGTTCCCTCCTTACTTAATACCTGAGTGTGCCATTGTAGCAATTACTCGACGCTGCATAAGAGTATAAATTACTATTGTAGGCAGGGTTGAAAGAAGAGTAGCCGCAGCCATAGCGCCTGCACGTGTTAAAGCGGCGCCGCTACCGATTGATTGCAATGCCAAAGGAAGAGTTCTCATAGAGGTGTCGGTAATATAAACCATTGGAGCGAAAGCATCGTTCCAGCTTGCAGTAAACGAGAACACAACCAAGGTACTGCATGCGGGCTTCATAAAGGGAAATACTATCTTTGTAAATATCTGCCATTCATTAGCACCGTCAAGACGCGCAGCCTCTAACAAAGCATTTGGCAATTGGTCGCAGAACTGCTTTACAAAGAAGAAACCGAAGGAGCCTGCTACCTTAGGAATAATAAGTGCCCAATAGGTATTCATAAGTCCTAAGTTGTTAACTACCAAGTAGTTAGGAATTGTGTTAAGCGTTGTAGGGAACATAAGGGTTGCAACGATAACACTAAAAATAAAATTCTTAAACGGTAAGTCAAGTTTAACAAGACCGTAAGCACCGATAGAAGATACAAAGATTGTAAGCATTACCGTTACTGCAGAGATAAACACACTGTTAACAACATAACGCAAGAACGGTACCGAGCTACTTCCCGTAGCAAAAAGCAAATCTCTAAAGTTATTTATGGTTGGATTCCTAACAAAGAATTGCGGAGGGAAGCGTAACAGCTCATCCAAGGGCTTGAAGGCTGTACAAAGAACGTACACAAGAGGTAATGCCGTAAAGCAAACAAAAGCTAATACGAACAGATAAACAAAAACTCTTGAGGTTGAAATTTTAATATGTAATTTTCCTAAACGGATGTGAAATCCTTTTCTAACTCTCATAATTACCTCCCCTTCCCTTTATTCGTCTTTACTTGTGAGTAGGAATGAAACCAACCTACCGAACAAGAATGTGATAAGGAACAAAATAACCGTTATTGCTGAAGCATAACCCATTTCATACCTCTGGAACGCATAGTCGTAAATATGCGCAACCAACGTATGACCTGCATAGTTCGGGGTCGGGAAGCCTGCGAAAGAGGTGATTATATCGAACACACCGAATGAACCCGAAATAGTATTGATAGCACCGAAAAGCAACTGAGGCTTCATCTGGGGTAAAGTTATGTAGAATAGCTCTGCAAAACGACCCTTGATACCGTCAATCGCGCCGGCTTCATAAAGCTCTTGGTTAACGTTTTGAAGACCTGCCATAAATACAAGGAAGCCGGTACCCATACCCATCCAAACCTGAATGAAAATACAAACAGGAAGAATGAGGTCAACGTCCTGATTCCAAAGTATAGGTGTGGAAATAAGACCCAAACGCATGAGAGCATTATTTATAAGACCGTAGCTATCTGACGAGAAGAAATAAAGCCAGATAACCGACATTGCTGTACCACTGGTGATTGAAGGCGCATAGAAAGCCAAGGCAAAAGCAGTTCTACCCTTCAAATCATTAAGCACCCAAGCCATTATAAAGGACATAAGGTAACTGATAGGACCTGCAATACAAGCAAAAACTAATGTGTTTTTAAGTGCTAAAAGGAATATTTCGTCGTTAAGAAACAACTGCTTATAGTTGTAAAAACCAACGAAATCATTTCTGTTTAAAAGGTCGAAGTTTGTAATACTGTAAAGTGCGGACTGTGCAACAGGAGCCAGAGTAAACAAACAGAATAAAACGAAGAAGGGAAGAAAGAACAGAATTGCTAGAGTTCTGCTGCTTAATGATCTATCCTTCTTTGCTGTTAAAGCTTTAGATTTCATTATTTCTCTCCTCCTTAATCGTCTAATCCTAATTCTTCGCGCTTGCGTTCAAGCTCAACATTGATAGCCTCGATTGCCTCTTCCAAGGAAGCACGTGGCTTGTAGCCACCTGTAAGACATCTTGAAATTGCATTTGTAATATGACGTGTTGTAAAGTAACTACCCGGAACATAAGGTGCTTCAACTATACCTTTCCAGCTGGTCTCGATAACCTTTAACTCATCAACGCTCCAAGGCAACGAGCGGTAAGCCTCTACGTTTGCAGTGCCCCATCTTGCAGATGTGCCAAGCACAGATTCAAGTCTAAGGCCGTATTCAGACTGGGTTTCAGTCGAAATCCACCACTTAAGGAAATCCCACGCAAGCTCAGGCTCGGTCGTAGATTCCATCATTACCGAAACTGTACCCAAAGCCTCACCTGTTGAACGGTTGAGTGAGCCATCTGCATTAACGGTTGCGGGTACGGGAGCTATACTCCACTTACCAACAAGCTCGGAAGCACCGAATGCAACTGTTAAATAATCTGCCATACCGCCCACACCGATGGGAACCTCACCTGTACGGAAACGGTTAATAAAGCTTATATTATAAGGGAAACCGTAATTCTGATAGTTTCCTATAAACTGGTCAAATGCTCTAAAAGCACTGTCAGTATCAAGAGCAGACTTCCTTTTGTCTTCGGTGTAAAGCTGACCGCCATTTTGATAAAGGAACAAATGGAAGCTCTGCGGTATAAACATCTGTAGGTTATTCTGATACAGCTTGGGCAGGGTTGTGTTGTAAACCTCATCCCAAGTATCCGGAACCTTAATTTTAAGCTTTTCAAATATATCTGTTCTGTAAATCAAGGCTTTAAATTCCATTGTTTCGGGCAGACCGTAAATCGCATCGCCATATGAAACATGGTTGTAAAGCTGATCAAATGTATATTTCTTAACCTCTTTAAAATCTTCAAATTTTGTAAGGTCTTTGATTACACCGCGGACTGCATACTCTGATGTGTTGGCAGGAGTCATATTAAGAACAACATCAGGCTCCTTACCCGCATTTACAGAGAGCAAAAGTGTATTAACCGTACCGGCAAATGCACCCTCAGGCAAAAGATTTACCTTAAGGTTGACATTTTTCTCGATAGAGAACTCGCTGTCGGCTAAATCTTTAATAATTTCAGCCCATTCTTTACTCTTTGAAAGCCAAACCTCTAACACCTTAGCCTCTTTACCTGTTGCGCTGTTAAGAGAACCTACAGCATTATAATCCTTAGTGTATGAAAGGAAAAGGTTTTTAACTGTATTAACTACTAGGTCGATAAAGGTTTGATGGGGATTAGCAAGCTCCTCGTCGGGATTTGCAAATGTAATATAATCTAAGAATAAATACTGTGTTTTAAGGGTTGTAAGCCATTCACCCATATTAGTAATTGCACTTGTGAAATCGCTGAGGCCGCCAGGAATTGCATCAACATTTTTCTTGTAACCATCAATAGTATCAATAGCTTGATTAATACTGTTTTCAATAGTAGCGGTCTCGTTTGTAACCTTACGCAAATCCTTTGCGCAGCTTTCAAGCACATCAATAACATCCTGCAAATCATCGAAAAGCGCAGGGATAGACTTATCCAACTCATAGTCATAGTTAAGATCGGGAGACTGACCTGTTACCATAACTATGTTCTGATAGCAGTTGGATAGCATTGCATTAGCTTCTGATACCTTGTGAATAATATCAGTAATTTCACCGTTAACCGCAGTCATTCTGATTGTGTGCTCACCCTTGTCTAAATAGAAAAGATAGGGCTCACCCTTTTCATTAGAAAGAATGTTGGTCTGCCACTCGGCGTCATACTCAAAAACATATTCAGCCATTTCTGCAAAAGGAATTTTATCATCAATTTCAATTCTTCTTGAAGATGGCATACCGCTGTTTGGATTTTGGACACTTCTGAGAGCTAACTTATAAAGTCCTGCTTCAGGGGCTTCGAATTTCCAAGTGATACTGTCGCCGCCGGAACTCCAAGTGCCGCCGCCAATACCGTTGTACTTTCTTGAAGTCACAGCGAGCGGTGTCATAGTGGAGTTAGAGCTTGTCGCCATAAGAATAGAGGATGCGCTTTTATCAAAAACATGCTCATAATCTTCTGCTTCAAAACGAACGCTGCTCTTGGCGTTCTTGTAGCCTTTTTCCTTATATTCTGCTTTTTTCTCATTATATGTAGGTAATATCTCAGCAGACTTAACAGTAATTTTGGAAATTAACATAGGTTGATTAATGAAATCAAATGTTATGGTATGCTCGCCGGCCTTTAGCGCAAACTTCAAGGTTTCGCCATACATACCACCATTATCATAAATACCTGTTGACATCCAACGCTTAACCTCTAGCTGAGAGGGCATAACCTCATCACCAAGGTTATTTACCTTGGGTTTATCGGAGTCAACAAAGCTTCTCTTAAAGAATACGTTTTTAGCTTCTTCGAAAGGATACTCGCCATCTATTTTTATACCGCGGGAAATATCCTGCGAGTTGCCGTCAATACAGAAATAATCAACAAAAAACTCGTACATTCCGTCACTCGGAACCGAGAATTTATATGTAATATCAGTATTAATGTGGTCGGTATAGATAACCTTGCCTTTTTCCTTGTCTTCCTTTACAAGCGGATTTCCTTCAAACGCAAAAATATTAATATCGCTTTCAAAAGAATCGGCTGTGCCAAGCTCATTATCTTTAAGATACTCAGTATAGTAATAAGTATCAAAAAGAATATCAGATGCAGCAGAGTCGTCGGTATAACTCAGTCTGTCAGCAAGTGTTTGCGCACCTACCAAGGTTGCAGATTCAACCAGCACTACTAATGCCATAGAAAATGAACCTATCGTTTTTAAAATAGATTTTCTGCTCATAAACGTATTCCTTTCTAAAAAAGAAGTTGCTGCGAATTAAATGTTGCAGCATTAATCAAACCTTATAAATTCCATACATATCACTAAGTCCAGAAAAAGCTTTAAAAATCAATGTCTTAAATTAGCAATAATTATAGATTTCATATAATTATTTTATCATTTTTTCACAAAAATGTCAACAATATTATATGACAAGCTTTTGTACAAATGTTACAACATATAGCAATAAGATTATCTCAACTATTTTACCATTAACCGCTTGCGGTGTAAATTTATTTTCTTTACCGTTTTGTTAAAAATAGGATTTTATGTCATATTTTTAAAGAAAGTTGAATAAAAAGTAGATAACCTGAATACCGCTTTCTGTTATGGTAATTTTAAGAAGAATTGTTTAATTTAAAGGTGCAACCATAAAATGTAAAATTAAATAGTGTCTTCATAATTTCAAAGAATTTTAAGCTTTAAAGACCGTCAGTTCACATTTTTCAGATAAAATAATAATTTGTATCCCACGCAGGTAAAGAAGAAAAACGCCTCATATAAAACTTGTAATCACACCTTATATTATATATAGCCCTTGGCAGTGTTATTAAATCCTCCGTTCTGTGATAACACGAAATAAGCATTTTCGGTTTCATTTTCTTTATTGTGTTCTCTGCGCCTTTTATTACCTTTAATTCCTCACCCTCGACGTCCATTTTTATATATGTAATTTCTTTTTCTTTTAGAATACTGTCAACAGTTAAAAACTCCACTTCGGTTTTTCCGTCTAGCACACCGGAATTTCTGCCGCCTCGCATACCGAAAAGTGCTTTTTTATCACTGTCCGAGATTGCCGCATTAATAGTGGTGATGTTTTTTAAGCCCTCTGTATTTAAGACTAACTTTTTATAGCTTTTTTTATCGGGCTCGCACGCGATTATGTTGCCATATTCCCCCACTCTTTTTACAAAATCCGCTACCGTATCACCGGTATAAGCACCCAAATCCAAAAAGCTTTCGGTATGGCTAAGCATCAAAAAGTTCTCATAAGGCTCATCGACCGATACCTCGCAATCGAACAGGTAGTCAATTCTTCCGCTTATTTTATATTTTATGGTATTTTCAAAGGTTTTTCGCGAAATATCGTCAGCTAAATGCTCATATACCCATTGGAACTCCTCTTTGTTTTGCTCATAGTATTCTTTAGTGAAAAGCCCTCCGTCAATTACGGGAACATCGGGAGCATACAGCTCTTGCTCGGCAGCTATTCGTTTAACATTTGCAATTACCTCAGGGCGTTCGCTGCCAAAGCATAAAAGCACCACCATGCTGCCGAATTTCTCTTTTAAATTGGCATATGACGAAATTTTGTGACCGTGAAAAAACTTGTTTCTTACAAACCCATCGCTTGCAAAAACTCCATCAAATTTTATGCCGTATTGGTCTAAAACCTTAATAATTTTATCTGCACCGTTACCCATACCGTATAGTACAATCGGTTTTTTCACCGTTTTTAAATATTGCCAAAGCTCGTGTTCCAAAATGTCACAACCCTTCTTTTTAAGAGTATAACCCTTTTTTAGTATCGTTACAAGTAAAAAATGGGCGAAAAAATGATATTTTTTTATTGACACGAATAAAAAATAGTAGTATTCTTAAAAACATAGAATTATTAGGAGGAAAATTTAATGTTTAAATCTGCATACTTACAAAGAGTATACGACGATGTTGCAGCTAAAAATGCAACCGAGCCCGAATTTCTTCAAACTGTTAAAGAGGTTTTAGAATCCTTAGAGCCTGTTATTGAGCAGGAACCCAAGTTTGAAAAATATGGAGTTATAGAGAGAATGGTTGAGCCCGAGCGTTTAATCAGCTTCAGAGTATCATGGGTTGATGACAACGGTAAGGTTCAGGTTAACCGCGGCTACAGAGTACAGTTCAATTCTGCTATCGGTCCTTATAAGGGCGGTATCAGACTTCACCCCTCTGTTAACGCATCAATTATGAAGTTCTTAGGCTTTGAGCAGACCTTTAAAAACAGCCTTACAGGTCTTCCTATGGGTGGTGGTAAAGGCGGTTCTGACTTTGACCCCCGTGGCAAGAGCGAGGGCGAGGTTATGCGCTTCTGCCAGAGCTTTATGACCGAGCTTTCCAAACACATTGGTCCTGATACCGACGTTCCTGCTGGCGATATCGGTGTTGGCGCACGCGAGGTTGGTTTTATGTTCGGTCAGTATAAGAGACTTCGCAACGAGTTTACAGGTGTGCTCACAGGTAAGGGACGTTCTTTTGGTGGCTCCCTTATCCGCCCCGAAGCTACAGGCTTTGGCGCTGTTTACTATACTGTTGAGATGCTCAAGACCTTCGGCGAGGACATTAAGGGCAAGACCTTCGCAGTATCAGGCTTCGGTAATGTTGCTTGGGGTACCGTTAAGAAGGTTAATGAGCTCGGAGGCAAGGTTGTTACTATTTCAGGTCCTGACGGCTACATATACGATGCTGACGGTATCTGCACCGACGAAAAGATTGATTTCTTACTCGAAATGCGAGCTTCAGGTCACGATAAGGTTAAGGATTACGCTGATAAGTTTGGCGTTTCTTACTTTGAGGGCAAGCGTCCCTGGGAAACTAAGGTTGACGTTATTATGCCTTGCGCTACTCAGAACGAGGTTGGCATTGAGGACGCTAAGAATATCGTAGCAAACGGTGTTAAATACTATGTTGAGGTTGCTAACATGCCTACCACTGAAGAGGCTATGACCTATCTTAAAGAGAATGGCGTAGTTATTGCACCTTCAAAGGCTGTTAATGCGGGTGGTGTTGCAGTTTCAGGTCTCGAAATGAGCCAGAACTCAATGCGCTACAGTTGGACCGCCGAGGAGGTTGACGCTAAATTAAAGCAAATTATGACCGATATCTATAAGAATTCTTGGGATGCTGCCGAGAAGTACGGTATGAAGGGTGACCTCGTTGCTGGTGCTAACATTGCCGGATTTATTAAGGTTGCTGATGCTATGATAGCTGAAGGTATAGCATACTAATTTAATCTGAATATTCAATTTAAAAATCCCTACCGTGCGGTAGGGATTTTTTGCTTCTATTTTTTCTTTTTGTGCACATTCCTAATAGTTTTCTTGCGTTTTTGGGGTTGTGTATTTTTATCAGGCTGAGCCAAACAGTTTTTTCCTGTGCCGATAAGGTCATACCTGCCCGCCTTTTTAAGAGCCGATAAAACAAGCTGACGGTTTTCGGGCTTAAAATACTGAAGCAGTGCTCTTTGCTGAGCCTTTTCCGCAGAGGTTTTGGGCACATAAACCTTTTTCATAGTCATCGGGTCAAGTCCAGTATAAAACATACAGGTTGAAACTGTTGCGGGGGTCGGATAAAAATCCTGTACCTGTTCGGGATGCAGATTGTTGCGTTTTAAAAACAATGACAGCTCGATAGCATCATTTATTGTGCTGCCTGGGTGCGAGGACATCAGATAAGGTACTAAATACTGCTTCTTGCCTACCGCTTTTGTCAGCTCATAAAAGCGTTTTTCAAACCTTTCGTAAACTGAAAATGAGGGTTTGCCCATAAACTTCAGCACATTGTCCGAGCAATGTTCGGGAGCTACCTTAAGCTGACCGCTCACGTGGTGATTAACTAGTTCTCTGAAAAATTCATCATCTTTATCAGCAATCAGATAATCAAAACGTATGCCCGAACGGATAAATACCTTTTTTACCTTAGGAAGTTTTCTTAATTCTCTTAGAAGCTTTAAATAATCGTCGTGTGAAACCTTTACCGCGGGGCAGATATCAGGAGCCAGGCACTTTTTGTCCTTGCAAAGTCCCTTTTTAAGCTGACCTTCACAGGACGGAGCTCTAAAGTTGGCTGTGGGACCTCCCACATCGTGAATATAACCCTTAAAATCGGGCATTTGGGTTATCTTTTTGGCTTCTTCAATTACAGAAGCGTGGCTTCTCACAGAAATCTGCCGCCCCTGATGGTAGGCTAGCGAGCAGAAATTACAAGCGCCAAAGCAACCGCGGTTATGAATTATTGAAAACTTGACCTCCTCTATGCCCGGAACACCGCCCAAAGCTTCGTAGCTTGGATGATAATCTCTCATAAAAGGAAGAGCATAAACCTCATCCATCTCCTTAGTGGAAAGTGGTGGCATAGGCGGATTTTGAACCAAAATCTGCTTTCCGTGTTTTTGAATAACGGTTTTACCGCGCGTAGCATCCTGTTCCTGTTGCTCTATTCGGCAGGAAATTGCATACTGCTCCTTAGATTTCTCTGTGTCCTTTGATACAAGCTCAAAGGACGGGCATTCCACCGCTCCCTCTATATGCGAATATTCCTCGCTTTTTACCAAATAACAGGTGCCTCTAATATTTTTAAGCTCTCTTATACTCTCACCGCTGTTTAGTCGGTCAGCTATTTCCACAATATGCTTTTCTCCCATACCGTACATCAGCAAGTCGGCTCCCGCTTCTATAAGCACCGAAGGACGCACTCTGTCAGACCAATAATCATAATGTGCAAAGCGGCGGAGAGAGGCTTCAATGCCACCTATAGCAATCGGAACATCACCATAAAGCTTTCTTATTCTCTGGCAATAAACCGTAACCGCGCGGTCCGGTCGGGCTCCCGCCTTGCCACCGGGTGTATATGCGTCGTCACTGCGGCGCTTTTTGGCGGCGGTGTAGTGGGCAACCATCGAGTCTATATTTCCACCGTTAACCAAAAAGCAGAGTCGCGGTTTGCCAAAGCGCATATAATCCTCGTCGCTTTGTGGCTGAGGAATGATACAAACTCTATAACCGCGGTTTTCGAGTATTCGAGATATTATAGCTGTGCCAAAACTGGGATGGTCCACATATGCATCCCCTGTAACAATTATAAAATCGGCTTCTTTCCAGCCTTTTGCTTGCATTTCCTTTTGGGTTATAGGTAAAAATGGCATAATATCATCCTAAAAATTAATATATTATATTGTATCATAAATACAGGGTGAATACAAGGAGAATTGAATATGGAAAATCACAACCAAAAGGCTGTAACTAAAAATAATAAATGGCTTGGTATTGTTATCACCCAAGGTGTTTGCGTTCTTATAATCCTTATCTCGCTGCTTTTGATGAAATACTTTTGGAAAGATACATTCGCTTCTATAAAAAATTGGTATCATATAAATATATGTAACGATACCGATGTCAATGAGGTACTGTTTTTAGGGGGTGACAGCAATGAAGTTTAAGCTACTGGGCACTGAAATTTATATTTCCTTTCTTTTTGCGGCACTGCTCACTCTTATGCTTGCTACCGACCGCACAGGACTTGTTTTGCCCTCCTTTTTTGCGGTTTTAATGCATGAAATAGGACATCTGTTTGCTATGTGGGTAAGCGAATGTGCTCCAAAAAGAATAAGGCTTATTCCTGCAAGCGTGCAGATAACAAGCCCCATAACCAAACGTTACCGCAACGATATAATTATTGCGGTCTGCGGACCTTTGGTGAATTTTATTTTATTTTTCACATTATACTTCAATTATATTGTATATAAAAAGGAAATCACCCTATATTACGCTCTGCTTAATTTGATTATAGGTCTTTTTAATTCTCTTCCGGTTTGCGGACTCGATGGCGGCACAGTGCTTAAAACCATTATTGCCAAGCGAAAAGGTCCCGACAAAGCGGCAGTCTGCCTTAAAATCATAACCTTTATAACCGCTGCCTCAATTGTAGCGGTGGCAGTGATTTTAACCCTTAAGCATAAATTCAATATTTCGCTTTTTATAATTGGGATTTATTTATTTGTGATGACTTTGGCAAATAAGTAGTTGAAAGATTTAGAAAATTATTGTAGAATGAAATATAAAATAAATTTAAAAGGATTTTTAAAATGGAAACTCAAAAATTTGAAGAATTATTGCTTAGCGTTCAAAAGCCGGGTAGATACTCAGGCGGCGAACCGGGCAGTATTATTAAGGATAAAGCCTCTGTAGACGTAAGATTTGCCTTCTGCTTTCCCGATACCTATGAAATCGGTATGTCTCATCTTGGAATGAAGATTTTATATTCACAGCTCAACTCACGCGATGACATCTGGTGCGAGCGCGTTTTTGCGCCTTGGCTAGATTTCGAAGAGGTTATGCGCCGCGAAAACATCCCTCTCTTTGCCCTTGAAAGCCGAGACCCTGTTAAAGATTTTGATTTTATCGGCTTTACCCTGCAATACGAAATGTCTTATACCAATGTTCTTAATATGTTGGATTTGGCGGGCGTTCCTCTAAAATCCTGTGACCGTAAAGATTTGTCGCCCTTAGTCGTGGCAGGCGGACCTTGTGTTTGTAACCCCGAGCCTTTGGCTGATTTTGTTGATATTTTCTTGCTTGGAGAGGGCGAAGAGGTTGATTTGGAGGTTATCGACCTTTATAAAGAGTATAAGAAGAATGGCAAAAATAAAGAGGATTTTTTAAGTGCTGTCGCAAAAATAGAGGGTGTCTATGTCCCTTCGCTTTATGATATTTCTTATAATAATGATGGCACAATTTCCGCTATTAACAACAAGAATAATGCCCCAAAAACCATACGCAAACGAATTATTAAGGATTTGGACAAGGTCTTTTATCCCGACAATTTCGTAGTTCCACTTATCGAAATCGTACACGACAGAGTGGTTGAAGAGGTTTTCAGAGGCTGTATCCGTGGTTGTCGCTTCTGTCAGGCAGGCTTTATCTACCGCCCAGTGCGTGAAAAAAGCGCCGATACCGTTAACCGTCAGGCCAAATGCCTCTGTGAAAATACAGGATATGACGAAATTTCCCTTTCTTCCCTCAGCACAAGCGATTATACGGAAATTGAGCCATTGCTGTGCGATATGCTTGATTGGACCGAAAAAAACCATATAAGCCTTGCTCTCCCGTCACTTAGAATTGATAATTTTTCAGAAGAATTGCTTGAGAAAATAAACCACGTGCGTAAAAGCGGTCTTACCTTTGCTCCCGAAGCAGGTACACAGCGCCTCCGCGATGTTATAAATAAAAACGTTACCGAGCAAGAGATTATAAATACCTGTAAAACCGCATTCGAGGGCGGTTATACCGCGGTTAAGCTTTATTTTATGTTAGGGCTTCCTACCGAAACCGACCAAGATTTAAAGGGAATTGCCGAGCTAGGTCAAAAAATAGTCGACACATTTTATAATCTCCCAAACAAACCAAAGGGAAAATCGGTTTCTGTTTCTATCAGTGTTTCAACCTTTGTGCCAAAGCCCTTCACCCCTTTCCAGTTCGCCCCTCAAATCAGCGAGGACGAAATACGTCGCAGACAGGAATACCTTAAAAGCTCAATCACTACACGCAAAATCTCACTTAGCTATCACGACTCCAAGACAAGCTTCTTAGAGGGAGTTCTGGCGCGCGGTGACCGAAGACTTGGCTCAGTTTTAGAAAAAGCTGTTGAAAACGGATGCCGTTTTGACAGCTGGAGCGAATGCTTTAAGCTTGAAAGTTGGCTTGACGCCTTCAAGGCTTGTGGACTTGACCCGTCTTTCTATGCCAACCGAGAGCGCAGCTATGATGAGATTACACCTTGGGAGCATCTTGATTACGGTGTAACAAAGGAGTTTTTGGTGCGTGAATGTCGTACCGCATTAAGCGAAAAAACCACACCTAACTGCCGAGAAAAATGCTCCGCCTGCGGTGCCAACTGTTTTGGGGAGGGCGTTTGCTATGAGAACCGTTAGAATTTTCTTTAAAAAAACCGATAGACTAAAATTTATATCACACCTTGATATGACACGCGTTATGTCAAGACTTGTTGTGAAATCCAAAATCCCTGTATGGTACACCGAGGGCTTTAATCAACATGTTTATATGAACTTTGCAGTTCCGCTTTCATTAGGCTTCGAGGGTATTTATGAATTCCTCGAAATTCGCCTTATAGACGATAGCTACAGTAACTCTGACTGCCTTGCAGCTCTGCAAAGAGTAGCAATTCCCGGACTTGATTTTATTGCAGTTAAGGACCCTGTAAAGCCTATGAAGGATATAGCTTTTGCTGAGTTTATCCTTGATTTTGGGAAAAACGCGATAGCTTTAACCCAAGCTATCACCAAGTTCTTAAATCAGGAGAGTATAATTTGTAAAAAAAAGGGCAAAAAGGGTAAAATCAGAGAAATTGATATAATCCCGAAAATCAGCAGTTTCGGTTGGAACAACAACCAATTAACCTTAGTGCTCACCGCAGGCAATGAGGACAATCTCAATCCCACACTTGTGATTGACAGGTTTTTCCAAGAAAACGAAGCTTTAAGATGCTTCTATTCAGTAACCAGAACAGCTATCTTAGATAAAGATAAGAATAATTTTATATGACAAAAACCCGTAAGTATTATGATAATACTTACGGGTTTGTTTTTGTATTACTCTAAAATATAGATTTCCATATTACGAACGCCAAAAGAAATACAAGCGCTTCGTGAACTCATAAACAAATCAACGCCTGTGGGGTGCTTTCTTATAAATCCGCCCGTATCGGCCGCTACGGCATAACCGTAAACCACTTTTCCGTCAGGTGACTTAATATAAAGCTTTGTGCCATAGGGAATAACCTTGGGGTTAACTGCAATATAACCCGGCTTAGGAGCAACACCTGTTGAACAGTTGTTGCCTGTGTAAGTATAAGCGGTGGCTCTTACAGTCATTTTCGATTTGTAATTAACAGGATTTCCCTTAGCATCAAGCTCGATAGCTTTATCTGGGGTAAGAACAGATACTGCTTTTACCTGAGCGCTTGTTTTAACAGCGGCAGGTTTCTCCTTGGTGCCTACTAATTTTTTAGCATTTACAGCCTCGCTCAGAACAACCGTGCTATCCACTGTCTTTTCGGTCAAAACACCGTTTACAAGCTTTTCGGTGTAATTAATCTGCTTTTCACCGTTTTTACCGGCACTTAAAGTCTTAACCTCACCTTTAGGCGAAGTTTTGGAATAAACCGTTTCGGTTGAAAAAGGAATAGCCTCTTTATAGCTTCCCTTAACATAATCTATATCGGTATAATCGATATAGGCAGTCTTTGTTATCTGTGTGCTGAGGGCAGGCTCTACGAAGTCGAATTCATCAGTGGTAATTCCTGCTATCGCCAAAGCATCAGCAACACTGCCACCCTTGAACTCAATTTCGGTGGTTTTACCGCCCTGAGTGATATACACAGGATAGGTATATGCAATTTCTACCGTAGTAGTTCTACCAGCAGTTTCTGTAGCTTCTATATCATAACGGTTTGACTTCAAATTCACACCGCTTATTGCAGAGGTTACACTACCGTTTAATGTACGTATGGTATAGGTTTTTTCGCCGTCAAAAATATTTACGGTGTAAATGGAACAGCCAAGTAAAGTACTTACTGCAATGGTAATAGCAGTCATAACCGCTATACAACCCACACGCATTTGTCTGCAGGCAAGAATATTGCCAAGACAATACTTTAATTTTTCTATCATCCAATAACTCCTTTAATTTTAGCCGAAGCAGTATTTAAATGCTTTGACTAAGCGCTAAATTGCGCTCAAAAAATAATAGTTTTCTCGGGACTTGTGTATTGTACACAAAAAACAGCACTGTGTCAAAGCCATGATTTTTAAGTTTTTTGTGTTTTTTGCCTAAAAAATTTAGCGTTTTCAAAAAGTTACAAAGCTGTAACCATTTGAAAACCCACTTTTATTCCCATTTATTGACATTTAAGTTGTGCACTCCTACAAATTTGAGCCCCTCAAATGCACAAAATACCTTAAAAACCGCGTTTTTACACTAAAAGTGGTGGATGCTCTCCTTTTTTTCGCATAAAACCACAAAATGTCGTGGTTACATTTTTTAAAATTTCCTTTACAAAAACGAAGTATTATGCTATATTTATCTTAATATATGCATGGGCTATATATATTATATGTGTCGCCTAAAGTATATATTACAAAACAGAGGAGAAAATGGAGGAAGTATTAAAAATGAAACTGTTCTTTGATGTTCAGGATAAGCCAAAATTCGGTCAGCTTATCGTGTTCGCTATCCAGCAACTGCTTGCTATAATGGCAGCAACCCTAGTAGTTCCCGTAATTATCAACTCAAACGCGGGTCTTGAAGGCAAGGATGCTATGAGCACCGCCGCCGCACTTTTCGGTGCAGGTATCGGCACCTTAGTATATGTGCTTTTCACTAAAGCAAAAAGCCCTGTGTTCTTAGGCTCATCATTCGCATTCATCGGTTCTATGACCGCTGCATTCGCAGGCGCCGCAAGTGTAGCAGTAGGTTATCTTGGAATTATCCTTGGCGCAATTTTTGCAGGTCTTGTTTATGTTGTAATCTCAATCATTGTAAAGCTTGTAGGTGTTAATTGGATTAACAAACTTATGCCCGCTGCTGTTATCGGACCTACAGTTGCCATCATAGGTCTATCCCTCGCAGGCAACGCTGTGGGTGATTTGCAGAAATCCAATGTAGAGGGCGGACACACCCTTATCGCAGTTCTTTGCGGTATTGTAACACTTATTGTAGTTACCCTTTGCTCAACCTACGGTAAGAAAACCGCTAAACTTATCCCCTTTATTATAGGTATTCTTTCGGGCTATGCTCTTGCCGCTATATTCACAGCCATAGGCTTTGCTGCAGGAATTGATGCTCTTAAGATTGTTAACTTTGCGCCTATTACCGCTCTCGTAGCTGACGGTGTTACAGTAAACACCTTCTTCACAATGCCTGAATTCACATTCGTTACTGCCTTTGGCGGTTTCGGTGAGCTTAGCGGCTCCTATATCGGTACTATTGCTATGGCTTACATTCCTGTGGCTTTCGTTGTTTTCGCCGAGCATATAGCCGACCATAAGAATATTTCATCTATCATAGGTAAAGACCTTCTCGAAGAACCCGGTCTTTCACGCACCCTTCTTGGTGACGGTGTAGGCTCTATGGCAGGCGCTTTCTTCGGCGGATGCCCCAACACCACCTACGGTGAGTCTGTTGCTTGCGTTGCTATTACCAGAAACGCATCTGTTGCAACCATAATTACCGCCGCATTCGGTGCAATTATCATTTCATTCTTATCTCCCTTTGTAGCATTCGTTAACTCCATCCCCTCTTGTGTTATGGGTGGCGTTTGTATGGCACTTTACGGATTTATCGCTGTAAGCGGTCTTAAGATGGTACAAAAGGTTAACCTTAATGAAAATAAGAACCTCTTCGTTGTATCTGCTATTCTTATCGCAGGTATCGGCGGTTTATCACTCACATTCGGCAAAATCCAAATTACTTCAATCGCTACTGCCCTTATCCTTGGTATTATAGTTAATATCATTCTTTCAAAGGCTAAACCTGAAGAAACCGAAGAATAATTTAAAATCAGCAACAAAAAAGTGAGGTGCTTAGCACCTCACTTTTTTTACTGCTAAGATTTGACAAAGCCTATCTTTTATGGTATATTAAGTGTTAATAAGAAAACTTCCTCGGGAGGAATACTAATGTTAGACATTAAATTTATATGTGATAACCCTGAGCTTGTGAAGGAAAATATTAAACGCAAGTTTAAGGATAACAAGTTACCGCTTGTTGACGAGGTTATAACGCTTTATACAGAAAAATGCGCTGCAAATACAAAGGCAAATGAGCTTCGCGCTAACAGAAATAAAGTCAGTAAGCAGATTGGTATGCTTATGGGACAGGGCAAGCGTGAGGAAGCCGAAGATATGAAGCGACTTGTTAATGAGCAGGCAGAAGAGCTTAAGGCTTTAGAGGAAAAAGAGGCTGAGCTTTCTAAAAAAGTACTCGAAATTCAGATGAAAATACCCAATATTGTTGACGATAGTGTTCCCGTTGGCCGCGACGACAGTGAAAATGTTGAGGTTAAGCAATTTGGCGAAAAGACTGTTCCTGAATTTGAAATCCCATATCATACTGATATTATGGCAGCCTTTGAGGGTATTGACAAGGAAGCCGCAGGCAAGGTTGCAGGTGAAGGCTTCTATTATCTTATGGGTGATATCGCACGTCTTCATTCAGCTGTGCTTTCCTACGCCCGCGACTTTATGATTGATAAGGGCTTTACCTACTGTATCCCCCCGTTTATGATTAGAAGTAATGTTGTTACAGGCGTTATGAGTTTTGAGGAAATGGACGCTATGATGTACAAGATTGAGGGCGAGGACCTTTATCTTATCGGTACATCTGAGCACTCTATGATTGGTAAGTTCATTGATACCATCACCGCCGAAGAAAAGCTTCCTTTAACACTTACAAGCTATTCGCCCTGCTTCCGCAAAGAGAAAGGCGCTCACGGTATTGAGGAGCGCGGCATTTACCGTATCCATCAGTTTGAAAAACAGGAAATGATTGTTATTTGTAAACCTGAGGAGAGTATGGATTGGTTCCATAAAATGTGGAGTTACTCTGTTGAGCTTTTCAGAAGCCTTGATATTCCTGTGCGAACTCTCGAATGTTGCACAGGCGACCTTGCCGACCTTAAGGTTAAATCATACGATGTTGAGGCTTGGAGCCCCAAACAACAAAAATATTTTGAGGTTTGCTCTTGTTCAAACCTTGGGGATGCTCAGGCTCGCCGCCTAGGTATAAAGGTTAAGGGTAAGGACGGTAACAAATACCTTGCTCACACCCTCAATAATACCGTTGTAGCACCACCGAGAATGTTAATTGCATTCTTAGAGAATAATCTAAACTTTGACGGTGAGAAATACAGCATCAGCATTCCTGAAGCTTTGCGTCCTTATATGGGCGGTAAAACCATTATCGAAAGTAAATAAGCATATTTAAAGACCTTCGGGTTTTGCACAAGTCCAGTAAAAACGGACAATAAAAAAAGAGACCTCCTATAGTAGAATTTAAAAAACTACCATAGGAGGATTTTTTGTACTGTCTGCCCAAGTTGGAGCAGTCCAAAATTCCTTACGGTCTTTTTATATTGCATATTTTAAACCGTTTTGCAAAATTTATAAATATGAATTTTAAATTTTGTGAGGTAAAGATATGGCGCGAAAAATAGGCAAAAGAACAATCGAGCTTGAAAGCAAACCCCGAATTATAAGCTATGGCTCGGTTGTTGGCAAAAAGGAACATGAGGGTCCCTTATCAGAGGAGTTTGATTATTATACAACAGATAGCTTTTTTGGAGAAGAAAGCTTCGAAAAAGCAGAAAGTAAGCTACAGAAAACTGCTATTGGCATAGCTTTAGATAAGGCGGGGCTTGAAGCCTCTGAAATTGACAAAATATTTGCGGGTGATTTGCTCAACCAATGTATAGGAAGCTCGTTTGGGATAAGGGAGTTAGGAATACCCTTTATAGGACTTTACGGTGCTTGCTCAACAATGGCACTATCCACAGGATTAGCGTCTCTTTTTGTTGATGCAGGTGCGGCAAAGCGTGCTATTGCAGTCACATCTTCACATTTTTGCTCGGCAGAAAGGCAGTATCGCTTCCCTCTTAATTACGGTTCCCAAAGAACCCCAACAGCTCAATGGACTGTAACAGGTTCGGGGGCGCTTATTCTTGAAAAAGAGGGTAAAGGGCCATATATAAACCGAGTAACCTTTGGTGAAATAGAAGATTACGGTATCACCGACGCTAACAATATGGGTGCGGCAATGGCACCTGATGATGTTAAAATAAGACCATACCCAACACACGAGGGTATGGTCTTTTTCTACACACAAATCCAGTATTTAAGGGGGGTTTTAATATTTATCATTATAAGGAGTATTTTCAATTCCTTTGTTTTGTAGTTTGTTGACAATATTGTCTAGGGTTGATTTACAAACATATACAAACCAATTTTGGTTGCCAAATAATTTTACAAGAGTAGGGCTTAAGGCATAATAAATTTTAATAAAAGTTCTACCTAAAAAGTTTTGTGCAAGGGTGTTATCACGATATCTTCTGAGAACCCAAACTTCAGGACAATCATATGAACCGTAAACACAAGTTGCAACATAACAACCATTCTTTTTCTTTACGGGTTGTTGAGGAATATTTGTTACAATAGGTTGCACAGGCGTTGGAACTTGGCTAAAATGGTGCACGCGAGCCACAGGAAGTTTGCTTAATGTTTCGTTAATGCGACCTTTTATGTATTCGGGATTTATTCCATAAGAAGTCCAAAGCTTGAGAATGGGAATACCCGCTTCTTCGCAAATTTTTAAAACTTTCTCGTCGCGCTCTCTGCGTTCATTATTGAGATGAGTTTGATCATTGATTTCAATAATGAATTTCGGTTTGTATTCAGTGTCAGTAACTAAAAAATCGACATTTCTGAATAGTTCATTATGAAATCTTGCATCATCAGTTCTATCTATGAAAGAAGCCAAGTTTATTTGCGGGAAAACACAGTAACCTTCAGGAACAGAAGATTTTATTGCATTAAAAAATCCTTGTTCTGATTTACTTATTAAAGTTTTTCTTACATCGTACAGATATTTGTCGTTGTTTGTTATAGGTAAGGGTGTAGAACATGGTGCATTTGTGTAATGCCAATTACCGCATTTTTCACATTTAATTATCTCGCCCTTTTCTTTTTTTATATTACAAGCACGGCAAAGAGGGTATTTTCCACTTTCCGCACCGCAAACTTTACATTTCATAGACATACTCCTCAAGTTTATTTATAACAATTTTATCATAAATCATTAAGCATTGCAACATTACATTAAAGCGATTTTAATATTATCAATACTGTATCACCCAAAGGCAAATCACTAAATACATAACGTACTTTCCAGATAAGACCTGCCGAAATCTAATTGAAAGCGAAGTGATCTACCGTGTCCCGCAGTAATAGTTGTATGGTTTGTACATATCTAATCGAACTTGTAGCCGGAATAATGACCGGTTATATATTTATCTATCTTGACGATGCTATTGTGATGAGATTTGCACTGTCGATGCTATATATCCCCGCAGTTCTCGTCCTTGTAGATGCAAAATCAAAAGCGGTGCGTTTTCTTGTCTACCTTATACTGACCGCTGTCTGCCTGTGGGGCGTGTTTTACGCTATCTATTGGCGCCGACCTTTTGGCTTTTCTCTGATCTTCTGCGCCATTGTCGGTTTTGTCTACTATATTATATTTACCGATACCGCCAAAAAGGATAAACTCTCAAAAATACTTATCGTTAATTTCTGCTTTTTTACACTCGTGTTCTTAATCGCCCTCTCTTGCAACCTGATGTTCAACCCCAGGCACGCACCCCTCCTCAACGGCGGAACTGTGATGTGGTAACAAAAAAGCGTCATCAACAGGATCCTTTACTTATTTGATACATTAGCTATTTTTGACAAAGAAAAATACAAAAGGTGTGAAAAGTTTTACATTAAAAGGTTTACAGATAAGTTGACAGATGTAAAGATTGCTAGTATAATAGACAACATAAAATCTAATGTTCGTGTGATGAGGGAAAAGGTATGAAAAGTCAAATCGAACAACTAAAAATCAAAAAGAATGCAGTTATACTCGCGCATTATTATGCTCCTGCCGAGGTGCAGGAAATTGCAGACTATGTTGGCGACTCTTTTTATCTTGCAAAGGTTGCCAAGCAAAGCGATGCGGATATCATTGTTTTCTGTGGCGTTCAGTTTATGGGAGAGAGTGCAAAGATTCTAAATCCCGACAAAAAAGTTCTTATGCCGGATCTCGCCGCAGACTGTCCTATGGCTCACATGGTTGCGGACGGTATTATTGAGGAAATGCGTCAAAAATACGATGACCTTGCTGTTGTGTGCTATATCAATTCCACCGCTGAACTTAAATGTAAGAGTGATGTGTGCGTAACATCTTCCAATGCAGTTAAAATCGTAAAATCTCTTTCAAATGAGAATATCTTTTTTATACCCGATCATAATCTTGGAAGTTTTGTTGCAGAACAGGTGCCTGAGAAGAATATCATCCTTAATGACGGATGCTGTCCGATCCACGCAAAGATTACTGCCGTTCAGGTGTTGGCAGAAAAAGAAAAGCATCCTGATGCGCTGATTTTGACACACCCCGAATGCGCTTCGTCTGTTATAGCACTATCAGATTACATAGGAAGCACAGCAGATATTATCGCTTATGCAAAAAAGAGCGAAGGAAAGGAATTTATCATTTGTACCGAAGACGGTGTAGATTATAAACTGATTACCGATAATCCTGACAAGCGGTTTTATTATCCGAACCCGCATCCTTGTTGCGCTGATATGAAACTGAATACGCTAGAGTCCGTTTTGTCGGTGCTTCAAAAGGAAGATAAGGAAGTAACTGTTGACGATGCCCTTTGTAAAGGCGCGCTTAAACCTCTTGAGAGGATGTTGGAACTTGCAAAATAATATGAAGACAGATATTATAATTGTTGGAAGCGGTGTTGCGGGTCTTTACTGCGCACTCAATCTTCCAAAGGATAAAAATATAATTATTGTAACCAAAAACAAAGCACGCAGAAGCGATTCCTACTTAGCGCAAGGCGGTATATGCGTTCTGCGTGATGAAAAAGATTATGATGTCTTTTATGAGGATACGATGAAGGCGGGACACTATGAGAATAATCCCGATTCCGTCCACATTATGATTCACTCCTCAAGAGAAGTTATCTCGGACCTAGTATCCTTTGGTGTCCGTTTTGAGAAAGACGGAGAGAAATTTACATACACAAGAGAGGGTGCACATACAAATCCCCGAATTCTCTTCCACGAGGATGAAACGGGCAAGGAAATCACATCCCATCTTCTTGAAACGGCAAGAGGCAGAGAAAATATCACCATTATTGAAAATTATACGATGGTTGACCTCATTTGTAGTGGCAACGAATGCCACGGTATTATCGGCCACGATGCAGACGGTGTCTATTCTGCCATTCAGGCAGATTATACCGTTCTTGCAACCGGCGGTATCGGTGGTATATTTGAGCACTCCACCAACTATAAGCATCTTACAGGTGACTCGATCGCACTTGCCTTAAAACACGGAATAAAACTTCAGCATATCGACTACATTCAAATTCATCCTACTACCCTCTATACCGAAAAAGACGGCCGTGAGTTTTTGATTTCCGAGTCGGTTCGCGGTGAGGGTGCAATATTGCTCAACTCCAAGGGTGAGCGTTTTGTCAATGAGTTGTTGCCGCGTGATGTGGTTGCAAACGCAATCTTTACTGAGATGAAAAAAGAAGGCAGTAAACACGTCTGGCTGTCGTTCGCCCCGATTCCCGAAGAAGAGATACGAACTCATTTTCCGAATATTTATGAGCATTGTCTGAAAGAGGGCTACGATGTAACAAAAGAGCCTATTCCTGTCGTTCCGTCACAACACTATTTTATGGGCGGTATTGATGTTGATCGATACAGTAAGACGTCAATGACTCGTCTGTATGCCGCAGGAGAAACCGCTTGTAACGGTGTTCACGGAAGAAACCGTCTGGCAAGTAACTCGTTGCTTGAGAGTCTTGTGTTTGCAAAGAGAGCAGCAGAAAATATTAAAAGCAACTATATCTGTTTGGATTCCGTGCCTGAAATTACTATTGAACCGTCGCAATACGAGGGTTATCAAGAAAAATATAAAGAAATAGTTTTGAAAGCTATCGAAAAGGAGAAAATTAACCATGAATAATATTACTATGAAGATTAACGCAGACGACATTATTTTAAACGCTCTCAAAGAAGATATCACAAGTGAAGATATTTCTACGAATTCTGTTATGAGGAACTATCTGCTTGGAGAGGTAGAACTTATCTGTAAAGAAGACGGCGTTATAGCCGGTCTTGAAGTGTTCAAAAGAGTGTTCGAACTTCTTGATGCTAATACCGAGGTATCTTTTACTGTTGAAGATGGTGACAAGGTTAAGAACGGACAAAAATTAGGTGTTGTTCGTGGAGATATTCGTGTTTTGCTTTCAGGAGAAAGAACTGCACTTAATTACTTACAGCGTATGAGTGGTATTGCTACATACACCCGAACTATTGCTGATATGCTGAAAGGAACCAATACCAAGCTTCTTGATACAAGAAAAACCACTCCCGGTATGCGTGTTTTTGAAAAGTATGCCGTAAAGGTTGGCGGTGGTTATAATCATCGTTTTAATTTGAGTGACGGAATTCTTCTTAAAGACAACCATATTGGTGCCGCAGGCGGTGTTAAAGAAGCTGTTGCAATGGCAAAGGAATATGCACCCTTTGTTCGTAAAATCGAAATCGAAGTTGAAAATCTTAAAATGCTTACCGAAGCTCTTGAAGCCGGTGCCGACATCATAATGCTTGATAATATGAGCGTTGAAGATATGAAAAAGGCAGTAGAACTTTGTGCAGGCAAGGCCGAACCCGAGTGCAGCGGAAACGTTACAAAAGAAAACGTTGCAAAACTAACCCAAATTGGTGTAAACTATATATCAAGCGGAGCACTTACACAT
>JAZUAL010000028.1:0-23215 GCA_045637925.1 Acutalibacteraceae bacterium
GAGTGATATTATGCCTTACGGCATAGTGATATTTTTGCCGTTGGCAAAAGTGATATTATATTCGCCTTTTAACTGCCCGAAGGGCAATATCACTTGGACTTTAGTCCAAATATCACTGCAAAGCAATATAACTCGCCGAAGACGAATATAACTGTTGGAAAACAAAAAGAACTCCGTATGTAGTGCTTTTTGTTTTGGAGCTGCTAACCAGAGTCGAACTGGTGACCTCATCCTTACCAAGGATGCGCTCTACCTCCTGAGCCATAGCAGCATATTTAATTGCGACTTAGATATTATACGATAACTAATAGCCAATGTCAAGTATATTTTTACTTTTTTCGATTTTATTTATATACCACAAAATGCTAAGCTTTTTGTTTTACTTATCAAATTTATCACAATTTTTTAAGTAAATTGCAAGGGGCGGATATCAACCGCCCCTACTTTCAAATTAATCAATTTCCTTTGTCCAACCGAATGTATCTTCTAGCTTGCCCCACTGAATACCGGTTAAAGTATCATAAAGGTGTTGTGTTACCTCACCTATTTCACCATTATTAATGGGATATTTAACATCCTTATAGCAAAGCTCACCGATAGGAGATACAACAGCCGCTGTGCCGCAACCCCAAGCCTCTTTAAGAGTACCGTTCTTGAGTGCCTCACCAAGCTCATCAACACTTAAAAGACGCTCACTTACCTTATAACCCTCTTTACGAAGCACTTCAAGGCAAGACATACGGGTGATACCAGGGAGAATTGACCCTGTAAGCATAGGGGTCACAATTTCATCTCCGATTTTGAACATAACGTTCATCGCGCCAACCTCTTCTATATACTTGCGCTCAACGCCGTCAAGCCATAAAACCTGACTGTATCCCTTGCGTTCAGCTCTCTCACCCGCTCTGTTTGAAGCCGCGTAGTTGCCGCCGCACTTAGCGTATCCCGTACCGCCGCGTACCGCACGAACATCCTCATCCTCAATCATAATCTTAACAGGGTTAATTCCCTCTTTATAATAACTGCCAACAGGTGAAGCTATTATAACATAGGTTGCATTGTGAACTGCGTGTACACCCAAAGACTCATCGTTACCGAACATAAAGGGGCGCAGATAAAGTGATGTGCCCTCTGCAGAAGGTGTCCAATCCTGCTCTAAATTTACAAATGTGGTTAAAATTTCCATTGCCATATCCTCGGGAATTTGAGGGAGACAAAGACGCTCAGCAGAGCGGTTCATTCTACGGATATTTTCAATAGGTCTAAAAAGCTGAACCTTACCGTCAGTGCGGCGATAAGCTTTAAGACCTTCAAAAATTTCAGAACCGTAGTGAAGAACGGTTGATGCAGGGTGCAAGGAAATGTTCTCAAAAGGAACTATTCTCTGATTGTACCAACCCTTTTCACTATTCCAATCCATCATAAACATATGGTCGGTAAAAATTTTACCGAAGCCTAAAGTTGAACTATCGGGTTTTTCCTTTAAAACGGGAACTTTAGTAATCTTAATTTCCATTCTAGTCACCTCTTAATTGTCTTTACCCAACTGTAAAGCTTTCAAATTGAAGTCAAGCATATCTGCGTGACGTGCAGATATTACCTTACCGAGAGCCGCATTAATGCTATCGACGTTAAATTCACCGCTCTCACCCAAAATCTTACCAACAATAATCATATTTGCAAGTGTGGGCATACCGTTTTCATTTGCAATACCGGTAGCGTTTATATAATGCACGGTAACATCTGTACGCTTCACCTTGCGTTCAATAAGGGTGGAATCGATATAAATCGTACCGCCAGAAACCACAGAATCCTCATATTTATCAAGTGAAGGAAGGTTCATAGCTATAAGAACATCAGGCTTTGAAACTATAGGTGAACCAACAGGTGTATCGCTGATTATTACAGAACAGCTAGCAGTTCCGCCACGCATTTCGGGACCATAAGAGGGAAGCCAACTAACCTGTTTATTTTCAGTAAGACCTTTATAAGCCAAAAATTTACCCGAAAAAAGTATACCCTGACCACCAAAGCCCGCAAACAAATATTGTGTAGTAGCCATTATTTTCCCTCGCTTTCAGCAGTTCTGTCCTTATAAACTCCCAAGGGATAATAAGGAATCATTTTTTCATCAATCCACTCTAATGCTTTCTTGGGCGTCATACCCCAGTTTGTAGGACAGCTTGAAACAACCTCTATAAGGGAGAAGCCCTTGCCCTCAACCTGATTTTGAAAAGCCTTTTTGATAGCCTTTTTAGCTGCTTTAACATTCTTAACATTGTTAACAGCCACGCGCTCTAAATATTCTGGACCGTCAAGCTTTGAAAGCATTTCGCAAACCTTTACAGGATAACCGCAGTGGTCAACGTCACGACCGTATGGAGATGTCTGTGTAACCTGACCGGGAAGTGATGTTGGAGCCATCTGACCGCCTGTCATACCGTAAATTGCGTTGTTTATAAAAATAACGGTTATATTTTCGTTTCTTGCGGCTGAGTGAACAGTTTCAGCCATACCGATAGAAGCGAGGTCACCGTCACCCTGATATGTAAATACAATATTCTGAGGTAGCGCACGCTTAACACCTGTGGCTACAGCGGGAGCACGTCCGTGAGCCGCCTCAATCATATCACAGTTAAAATAGTCATAAGCCATAACAGAACAGTCAACAGGAGCAATACCCACGGTTTTACCCTCTATTACCAATTCATCAATAACCTCTGCTACTAAGCGATGAACAATACCGTGTGTACAGCCAGGGCAATAATGAAGTGGCACATCTGCTAAAGCATGCGGTTTATCGAATACTACCATTATTTTGCACCTCCGTTATTAGCTTTAATAATTGCTTCAAGCACCTGCTCAGGAGACGGTATCATACCACCAACGCGGTTGCAGAGTGTTACAGGAACACGGCACTCCGAAGCTAATTTAATATCATCTATCATCTGACCCATTGAAAGCTCAACAGAAATTATCTGCTTAACGCTTTCTGCTGCTTTTTTAAAGGGAGCATTAGGGAAAGGCCAAAGGGTTATAGGACGAATAAGACCAACCTTAATGCCCTGTTCTCTTGCCTCATTGATAGCATTCTTAGCTACACGTGCGGCAATACCGAAGGCAGCAATGCAGATTTCAGCATCATCCATCATATATTCTTCATACATTGCTTCATTTTCTTCAATGTACTTATATCTTTCATAGCGTTTGAAGTTCTCTTCCTCTAATTTTTCGGGTGAAAGGAAGAGTGAGTTCACTATATTGTGTTCTCTTTCCATATTTGTACCTGTTGTAGCCCATGGCTTTTCGGGAGCTGGCTTTACCTCTAAATCAAGAGATACAGGCTCCATCATCTGACCCATAGTACCGTCAGCCAAAATCATAGATGTCATACGGTACTTATCAGCAAGCTCAAAGCCCTTAACTGTTAGGTCTGCCATTTCCTGAACTGAAGCAGGGGCTAAAACTATCATTCTGAAGTCACCGTGGCCACCCGCCTTAGTAGCTTGATAATAATCAGACTGTGAGGGCTGAATACCGCCGAGACCGGGGCCGCCACGCTGTACATTTACTATAAGTGAGGGCAAATCTGCGCCTGCCAAATAGGAAAGTCCCTCACCCTTTAGTGATATACCGGGGCTTGAAGAGGAAGTCATAACCCTGTAGCCTGTTGAAGCCACTCCGTAAACCATATTAATAGCGGCTATTTCACTTTCTGCCTGTAGGAAGCAACCGCCTATTTTGGGCATTCTTTTTGCCATATAAGCAGCAATCTCCGTTTGAGGAGTGATAGGATAACCGAAGTAATGACGGCAGCCTGCAATAATTGCAGCTTCGGCGATAGCTTCGTTACCTTTCATTAAAACCTTATCTGCCATTTTAATTTCTACCTTTCTACAATTTTATCTTTCTACCTTGATTATGCAATCGGGACACATCGTGGCACAGAAAGCACAGCCTATGCAAGCATCCTCGTTTACTGCTTCTACAGGGTGCTGACCCTTTTTATTAATTTTGTCTTTAGCTAATGCTAAAACCTGTTTTGGACATGCGTCTACACAAAGACCGCAGCCCTTACATTTATCGGTTTTAAAAGTCAGCTTTGCCATTGTTTTTCGCTCCTTTTTAAAATCAGTTTATTTTACCTTGAAGCTTCAAGGGGAATAGGTTATCTACTTTGTCTTTAAGCTCATCAAATAGCGCTTCATTAACGGTAGTACACACGATATCTAAATTTTTAGCCTTGGCTACGCCTTCAGCATACTCCACAGAAGAAAGCAAATCCTCAGCCGAGGTTTCTACACCTAAATTAGAGTTATTAACAAGACCTGTTATCTTTATACCGCAAGCGGTTTCAATCTCGTTCATTACCTCAAGCGTCGACTCGACATCGGGGGTTAATGGTCTGAACTTATTAATAACCATCAGACACTCATAATCGTTTTCCTCTATTATTGCGGGTGATATTCTGCCAAGTGCCAAGGCACCTCTATCATCTCCTCCCACATCAATAACCGCTCTTACCTCTTTATTGTCGGTCAGCGAATAAATCTCGGCGGGAAGAGCCGGAATATCAACATTCGTGCCTGCATACTCCGAAACTATGAGCTTAATTCCCTTTTTTTCTAAATCCTTTGCGCTGTCCTTAGTGCGAAAGTACGGATTAACTATGTCTAAATCTGCTATAGCTACATTATCATAACTCCGTTTAAGGTCATATGCCATATTAAGAGCTACATTGGTTTTTCCGCTACCGTAATGACCGCAAAGTAAAGTTATTCGTTTATAATTCATAATCATCACAGTTTATTTCGTTGGATTTTACCGCTCGTAGTCTTAGGGAGACTGTCTCTAAATACCACAATTCTTGGATATTTATACGGGGCGGTTTTCTCTTTAACGTATTTTTGAATTTCTTTTTTAAGCTCCTCTGTACCCTCGGCTCCGTTTACAAGCACAATACTTGCCTTTACTACCTGACCTCTTACCTCATCGGGAGCAGCAGAAACACCGCATTCAAGTACAAATGGAAGCTCCATAATAACGCTTTCAATTTCAAAAGGTCCTATACGGTAGCCCGAAGACTTGATAACATCGTCAACTCTGCCAACATACCAATAGAAACCATCCTCATCCATCCAAGCAGTATCGCCTGTATGGTAATACTTTCCGTCCCAGGTTTCAGCGGTCTTTTCCTCATCTCCGTAATAACAGGTAGCCAATCCGCAGGGTCTTCCGTTTTCTATACCGATAACAATTTCACCTGTTTCACCAACAGGAACATCGTTGCCGTCAGCATCTACAATATGAACATCGTAAATCGGTGCAGGCTTACCCATTGAACCAATCTTATGAGAAGCACCTGTCATATTACCGATAATCATTGTGCTTTCGGTCTGACCGAAGCCTTCTAGAATTTGCAGACCTGTAATCTTTTCAAACTGGCGGTAAACCTCAGGGTTTAATGCTTCGCCCGCAGTTGTCATATGCTTTACGCTCGATAGGTCATACTGACTGATATCCTGTTTAACAAGCATTCTCAACATCGTGGGCGGTGCGCAGAAGGTGGTTATATTGTGTTTTTTAAACATCGGCAATATTTCAGCCGCATCGAAACGGTCAAAGTCATAAACAAAGATTGCCGCCTCGCAAAGCCACTGACCGTAAAGCTTGCCCCACATAGCCTTTGCCCATCCCGTATCAGAAATGGTGAAATGAAGACCGTCAGGGTCAACACAGTGCCAATACTTAGCTGTATGGAAATGACCCAAAGGATATTTATAGTTGTGAGCCGCAATCTTAGGATATCCGCTTGTACCCGAGGTGAAATACATAAGCATTAAATCCTCACCGCAGGGTGTATCGGCTGTTCTCTTATAGTGGGTGCTATAGAGGGTGTATTCCTCATCAAAGGTGCGCCAACCGTCCTTTTCACCATTAACAATCATCTTATGCTTAAGCTCAGGACAGGTAGCCGCCGCCAAATCAATTTGGTTTGCAGTATCCCCGTCTGCTGTGCAAACAACAGCAGTAATACCTGCAGACTTAAAGCGGTATTCAAAATCGTGCTCCTGCAACTGATTTGTAGCAGGAATAACGATAGCTCCCAGCTTGTTTAAAGCCATCATACAGAACCAGAACTGATAATGCCGCTTAAGAACGAGCATTACTTTGTCGCCCTTTTTAATACCAAGCGACTTAAAATAGTTTGCAACCTGATTTGAAGCCTTTTTTATGTCCTTAAAGGTAAAGCGTCTTTCCTCTCCTGTTTTGGAAATATGTAACAACGCTAGCTTTTCTGGCTCACGCTCTGCCAAAGTATCTAGCAAATCAAATGCAAAATTAAACTTTTCTGTATTCTTAAATTTTATAGAAAGGGGTGTTCCAACCTCATTTTCCTCTACATCGATATATTTTTTATAGATACGGTCCTTGGTATCGCGATGCTTTGGTGTTCTTTCCTTTTTAACAGACTGAAGCTTCATATCCGAAAGTTCAGGAATAGGCTCGCCTGTAGGATTCAGCACTATTGCATAGAAGGTACAGTTTTCACCCTCAACCGCTATCATACCGTGAGGCGTTGAAGAATCATAATAAATACTGTCTCCTGGGCCTAAAACAACCTTGTGTTCACCAACCTGCACCTTTAAATGTCCCGAAATTACAAGGTCACATTCCTGACCTGCGTGGGTTGTGAGCTCGATATCCTTATGCTGTGCCTCTTCACTGTAAACACTTTCAACATAAAGTGGCTCAGCAATACGGTTTTTAAAAGCATATGCCAAGTTGTAATAGGTCATACCGTGCGCCTTTTCAATACGCTGACCCTCTCCCCTACGTGTTACGGTATAGGATTTTAGCTTAGGGCTGTAACCCTCTATAATATCTGTGACGTCAACATTAAAGGCTAAAGCGCAACGGTAGATAAAAGCAAAGTTAAGGTCTCTTTCCCCGTTTTCGCAAGCCTTATATTCCTCTACCGAAACAGCAGTTTTAACCGACATTTCCTCAACCGTCAAACCTTCAATTTCTCGAAGCTCACGAATGCGCCCTGCCATTTCTTTGATTTTAAAATCAAGTCCTGTAATCTGTTGCATTTTGTCCTCCATCGCGGGGCTTTACTTTTAAACAACAAAAGGCTCGCCCCAAAGTTATGACTTTGAGACGAGCAATGATTTATCATTTACCCGCGGTACCACTCAAATTGCAGTTATAAAACCGCCACTCTTGGAATCTAACAATTCCTATGCCTTTACGCAGCAATCACGGAGAGGTTCTACTAAACAATACCGTCTTTCTTCCTCTCAGCTCAGAAGCTACAAACACGAATAACCCCCTGATAGCTCGCACCGACCGCTATCTCTCTACAAGCGAATTAAACATGCACTCTTCGTCAAAGCCATTTTACAGAGTTAATTTTATCATAGCCTTTGGTATTTGTCAATATTTTTATAAAGAATTAAAGCTTATTTCTTTGAATTTTGCCGCTTATTGTCTTGGGAAGCTCGTCACGGAATACAACAACTCTAGGATATTTATACGGTGCTGTGTGTGACTTAACATAGCTTTGAATTTCTTTCTTTAATTCTTCTGTGGGCTGCGTACCCTTTGTAAGCACGATGCTTGCCTTTACAACCTGACCTCTGATTTCATCAGGCTCGGCAGAAACACCACATTCGAGTACATAAGGCAACTCCATAATGACACTTTCAATCTCGAAAGGTCCTATACGGTAGCCTGAAGATTTAATTACATCATCCACTCTGCCAACATACCAAAAGTAACCATCCTCATCACGCCAAGCAGTATCACCCGTGTGATAAAGACCGTCATACCAAGCATCCTTTGTTTTTGCTTCGTCTAGATAATATTCCTTGAAAAGTCCGCAAGGAATTTCGCCTTCAGTGTGTATTACAATTTCACCAACCTCACCTGTCGCTACAGGCTTACCATCAGGGTCAACAATATCAATATCAAACTGTGGAGATGCTTTACCCATAGCACCAATCTTTGGGGTTGTACCGTAAAGATTAGCGATAGCAAGGGTTGTTTCGGTCTGACCGAAGCCCTCCATTATTTCAAGCCCAGTCGCCTCTTTAAACTGCTTGAACACCTCAGGATTAAGTGCCTCTCCAGCTGTTGTCATGTGATGAATTGAAGAAAGGTCGAACTTAGAAAGGTCTCCCCTGATAAGCATTCTGAGCATCGTAGGCGGTGCACAGAAGGTTGTAATATTATATTTCTGGAACATTGGTAGAATGTCATTTTCATCAAAACGGTCAAAGTCATAAACAAAAACTGCACCCTCGCAAAGCCACTGACCGTAAAGCTTGCCCCAAAGTGATTTTCCCCAACCTGTATCCGAAATAGTTAAATGAAGACCATCGCGCTCACAGCAATGCCAATATTTAGCTGTCACAAAGTGACCTAAAGCATATGTATGCTTATGCGCTGCCATTTTAGGATTACCTGTAGTACCAGATGTAAAGAACATAAGCGCGGTATCATCACCTGCAGAAGTATCATCTGTTCTTACAAATTTTCTGGTAAAGAGCGGATACTCCTTATCAAAATCACGCCACTCTCCGCGGCTACCTCCAACCATAATAAGATTTTTGACTTGTGGGCATTTTTTAGCCGCCGCTGCTGCGATATCTGCCGTATCTCCGTCAGCAGTACAAACTATTGCGGAAACACCTGCCGAATTATAGCGGTATTCAAAATCGTGTTCTTTGAGCTGATTAGTTGCAGGAATAGCTACCGCGCCAAGCTTATGAAGAGCTACCATACAGAACCAGAAGTGATAATGGCGTTTAAGCACCAACATTACCTTATCTCCCTTTTTGATTCCCAAGGAGGTAAAGTAGTTGGCAACCTGATTTGATGCAAGCTTTATATCTTTAAAGGTAAAGCGACGCTCGTTTCGGTTAACATCGAGGTGAAGCATTGCAAGCTTATCTGGATATTTCTCCGCAATTTCATCAACAATATCAAAGCCGAAATTAAAGGTTTCTGTGTTTTTAAATTTTATATCCTTTAACCCACCGTTTTCATCCTCATAAGTTTCAATGAATTTTTCGCAGATGAGCTTTTCGGATTTTTTCGCCGAAATAACGCTCTTGCGAACGATAGGCTCCTCAGTTTCCCCGCCCGACATTACAACAGCACAGAAAACACAATCCTTGCCGTCAACCGCAATCATACCGTGAGGGGTAGAAGAATTGTAATAAATACTATCGCCCTCGTCAAGAATTTCTGTATGGTCACCTATTTGCACCTTAAGCCTACCGCTTAAAACAAGGTCAAATTCCTGACCTGAATGTGTAGTAAGCTTAATGGGTTTATTCTGCTGTGATGCAGAATATTCATATTTAACCCAGTAGGGCTCAGCCAATTTATCCTTGAATTTGGGTGCTAAGTTAGCAATATCAATACCGTTTTCCTTAGCAGTTCCCTGACCCTTACCCTTGCGGGTTATAGTATAGCTTGTAAGCTTTGCAGTATGACCCTCTAAAAGCTCGGTAAGTTCAACATCGAATGCTAATGCACACTTATGTATAAAACTAAAAGGAATATCTATCTGACCGCTCTCGTATGAATTGTAAACCGCTTCACTCACATCGGTCTTATCAGCCATTTCTATAATGGACCAACCCATAATATCACGCAGCTCCTTAATTCTGGAAGCCACTTCTGATAGCTTTTGTAAAGAATTGTTTGTGTCCATATTATATTCCTCCTTAAAATAAAAAAACATTCGCCTCAAATTACTTTGAGACGAATGAGAATTACATCCGCGGTACCACTCAAATTGCAGAAAAACTGCCTCTCAAGGTCTAACAACCCTTGTGCCTTTACGCAGCCTCACGGGAAAGCCTACTATTTATTTCAGCCCTCCGGCTCAGAAGTGATGGGTATTTACAAATTCTTGCTATCGGCTTGCACCAACCGCCGACTCTCTAAAAGCCCTAATTCGAAACCGTCTTCGTCAAAGCCTTTATTTAAATTTTTATGTATTATATCACTTAAAACCACATTTGTCAACACTTTTTTAACTTTCAGAGGCTTTTTTAGCCTTTCTATAGCTGTCATACTTGTGCTTAGTAGCCATTCCGCCACGAATATGGCGCTCTTTCTTATTTTTTTCTAAAACCTCTTTTACCAGTCTGTAAAGCTGAGGATTATCATGACAAAGACGCTCTGTCACATCCTTATGTGCGGTCGTTACAAATTGGAACGGTTTCGTCAAGCCCCAGTTCTCGGAAGAGTTTGAGGAAGACCTCAACGTTTCCGTTGTGGTCTACCTCGATTCTGTCAATGACTCTCCGCAGTTGCGCATTGGTAATCCCTCGCAGATTGCTGATATCTTCGATTTCTTTGAAGGTGTCAGCGAGTATCATCTGCAGTTGGTCGCCTTTTGTAAGGTGCCGTTCTACCATTCGCAGTTCACTCTCAAGCCGTTCCAGTTCCTGCTTGTCCCCACCGATCTTAGCATTCAGTTCTTCACGGGTGATAAGGTCATCGGTATACATATCCATATACTTTTGACGATTGCGCTTTAATTTTTCAATCGCTGTGCGAAGTTCTTTTTCGTAGGCAACATTTTCATCTTTTGCACGATACACCTTTTGAAACTCATTCACCACACGACCGATAACATTTTTCTTACAGGACAGTATATCAGCGAAGTACTGTTCGATGACCTCGATCAGTTCGTTTTCATCAACAGAGAGAGCATTGGGACAACTGTCTGCGCCTCTGTTATGCCCCGAGCACACCCATTTTACATAGGTGTTTTTATAGGTGCGCACACTACGGCGGAAAGACCATCCGCAGTCCTTGCATTTGATAAGGGTTGAGAATAGGTGCAGATTGCTATGCCGTTCCTTGTCCACCTTAAACTTTTTACCACGCTCTGCTTTGAGCCGACCGGCTTCTGCAAAGTCCTCATCACTTATAATGCGAAGGTCGGGACGGTCAACGACATACCATTCATTCTCGCTTTTTAAGGCTCGTCTGCCTGTAAGGAAGTCGGCGACTTCTTCTTTCCCGTTTATAATTTTTCCGGTATAAAGTTCATTTTCAAGAATTCGGCAGACGGCATTTTGCGACCATTCGCAACCGCGTTTTGTTTTGATTCCTCGCTCGTTAAGCATATAGGATATTTTGGCGGCACCGTATCCTTCGTTCAAGTACCATCGGTAAATTTGTCGGATGATATCGGCTTCCGCTTTGTTGATTGTCAGATTAAAATAATCGCCGATGGTTTTATCGTAGCCGAAGACGATGTTCGGCACTCTGCCTTTTTCGGCGTTTATCTTTTTTCCGAATTTAACACGCTTGGAGGTGTTTGCGCTTTCCTCTTGTGCCAAGGCACCGAAGACGGTTAGCACAAACTCACTGTTTCCCATGCTTGTCATATTCGCTGTAAGGAACTGGGTTTCGATACCGAGTTCACGAAGGCGGCGGATATTCTGCAGAAGGTCAACGGTGTTTCGGGCGAAGCGCGATATATCTTTTACCACAACCATATCGAACAGTCCAAGCTCAGCATCTGCCATCATCCGCAGGAATTGTTTGCGGTTTTTGATTTTTGTTCCCGATAAACCTTCATCGGCATACAGCTTTACAAGGTTATCACCGGAACGCCCCGTGTATTCGAGGAAGAAGTTTTTCTGTGCTTCAAGGGAATTGAGCTGATCTTCCTTTTCAGTTGATACACGGCAATAGGCTGCTATATTCATATTTTTTCTCCTTTCCTGTGGTTTGCGACAACACAATACCACACAAGTTTTTACAAGTCCAGTGAATATGCCGACCATTGTTTTTTTATAAAAGCCATCCCGCTTTACACGGGATGGCTGGCTGTTTTTTCGCTGTCGTTAACAGCATTTTTTATCACTTCTTCAACCTTCGCTTTGTTGGCTTCGATAAAAATTTTCAGAAGCATCTCGGCGGTGTCCTCCACCGAGTTGGGATTGTTGAACGTATAGTTCAAAGTAATCTTTCCCACGGTGAAGTCACCTGCCTTTCCAAATTTTTCCTTGATAGTACATACTATGCTCACGCCATTTCAGTTAGCACAGTAAATTCTAATTCACCACTCCTTCCTTACCATACCATCGACATACCTTGCTCATCTTCCTGAGTAGAATAGCAAGCGTAGGCCATCGGTGAAATTTTCTTGCCGAGGATTTTTTCGAGTCTAAGCTTCTCGGCTGTGCTTAGTTCCTTTGCCGGATGCGCTTCATAATCGTCCTCGGGCGGTGCTATCGAAAGCAGATCACCGAGTAAACTTATGAGTCCCGTTGTAACTGTCATACTTGCTTCGGGCGTATGCGCAGGAGTTTTATAATCGTTATAGTCATCATATAGTTCACTGCTCGCACCGCCAAGTGCAAAATAGACTTCGAGGTTGTCTTTGAGCAGACGCTCATCGAACAAGCTCTTGTCACGGCAGACATGATTGTCGGGTGTGGTGAAGGTAATATATTTGTATTTATCTTCCCACTTAACGCTGTATCCGTGCTCGCGCATACACGCAATAAATTCTTCCTTTGTATCGGAATTGCTTATTGCATATAGAGCAAAACTGCGGAGCCGCTTTTTCCATTCCGGCCATCTACCGTAGCTGCACTTTTCTTCGGTGATGCTCAGACCAGACTCCTGACAGAGCTTGTCGGAGTAAGCCTTCACCTGCAAAAGTTGATCACGGGTTTGGTGAAACTTTTTACCGTTTTGGTAGTTTACCGAGTTCATAATTAAGTGATTGTGAATGTGACCGGTGTTGTAATGGGTCGCCACCAAGATTTGATAACCGGGAAAATGTTCTGCAAACTTCAAACCGATTTCATGTGCGGTTTCGGGTGTAAGGTCATCATCGGGAGCGAAGGACTGAACGATATGATAGTAGGTTCTGCCGTCCTCTTTACCGTATTTCTGTTTTACATAACGGAATTCTTCCAACGCTGTATCGGGAGAACACTCAATGCCGCTTATGAGTCTTTGCTCGGTTGCCTCTTTTCTCATAACATAGGGAAAAATATTATTCATCGGGCAGTCCGAAGTAACGAATTTAACGATTGCCATATTGCTCTCAACTCCTCTCTTGTTTCCGTGAGGTTTGCTTCGGTAACGAAGCCTGCGTTTACCGCACGGGCGATTTGATTTACATTATTACCGATGCGTCTGAGCTCATCGGCAACATTATCCGCACCGCTTATCACGGTGATTTGTTTTTCCAAGGCGCAGTCACGCAGATACTGACTGACAAGTCTGTATGAGGATAGTGCCTTGTGGGTGATGATTTCTTTTTCTTCAGGTGTTACCCTGAACTTTAATATTTCGGTTCTTGTATTCATTGTAACCGTCCTTTCTAAAAATTTTATAGGGGTATGGGCTTAGCCCGACCGCCGATGAATCGGCCGCCAATAAGGTGGTCGTAACACAAAGGCGAAACTCGCAATAAACGCCCTACCGATAGTTACTGCTGTAATCCAACGGGCAGAAAAAGAAGAATGCAACAATGCAAAGGACTCCCATTGTCATCTACTTTTAACAATGCAGATAGGACACTCTGCATTGTTGCAATCTTTATTTGGGGATTGACCACGCCCAGCCTTTACCAACCTTTCGGGTTTTGATACCGTCAATGTTTTTCTTGGCCTCATTAACGGTACGCTGTGAAATGTTTTTGTTGGCGGCGGTTCGGAATATTTCCTCTGCCGTAACTTCTTTGCCGTCTGCCAACATGCTGCGGATCAGTTCTTCCGCTACCGCTGTTTTGGTTTCGGCAGAGAAACCACAGAGCAGTTCTTCGGCGGATATTTCACTGTAACCGTCAAGCCAATAAAAACCGTCCTCATTACCAAGGTTGAAGGCGATGGATTTACCTTCGGGTGCCAGCGAAGATTTATCGTGAACAATAACACGGACATTCGGTTCTTTACGAAGCCGCCCTACCAGCAGAACACTTCTTGCAGCTGCACGGAAGTCTATTGAACCAAGACCACGATAGGCACTGCTTGAGCCTTGCGCTTTATTAAGGTGACCGACCATAATAATGGCGCATCCTGTACACTCAGCAACGGCGGCAACTTTTTTAAGAACCGTACGGATTTCGTTGGCGCGGTTGATGTCGATACGCTCACCGATATAACCTTGAATCGGATCGAGTATCATCAGCTTAGCATCGGTCTGCCTGATTGCCTGTTCGATTCTTTCATCCGACAGAGAAAGAGGATCGGTGTCTTCACAGATATTAAGCACTCTGCTTTCATCTGCACCGGCTTCGATGAGCCTCGGCTTGATAGTATCGCCGAGTCCGTCCTCTGCAGTTTGGTATATCACATTAAACGGTTCTGCGATTTCCATACCGGGCAGAGCCACACCTGACGAACAAGCGGCGGCGAGCCGTAGAGCAAAGGTTGTTTTACCTTCGCCGGGGTCGCCTTGGATAATAGTCAGTTTTCCAAATGGGATATACGGTTTCCAAAGCCATTTGACTTCTTGAAGCTGCACATCCGATATTCGAACAAGGGATAGTGTTTTTTCTGTTGTCATTTTTTCTTTCCTTTCTGTAGATTTTTGCATCGAGGGTTCAGTTGGAACAATCATATACATCCCACCTTTCATAAGTTTATTTTTATTGCGCTCACCTAAAAGGTGGGAGCAATATTCATATTGCATAGGAACATTTTTTGTTCCTACTGTGAGCACACCAACTTAAAGGAGTGGCGTACCCACAACTGCAGATGGCGACTGTTACCTATGAGAGAAAGTTCACACGCCTTCCTCGCTTCACTGCAGATTTATGCCTGTTCACCCGACGTTGGTCCTACGCTCTTTTTTGACCGTGTAGTGTTGAAGACGATCCTTCGCTTGCCGAATCCTTTCGGAACACACCGCAGTGCATCTTTCTCTCTCAGCACAGTTCCCGCAAACTGCTGTCATCGCCAAAGGCCGCCTCCGCATATCTTATCGGCAGATCATTCAGTTGTAAGGACAGGCTTTCTTTTTTCGCCTGTCTGTGATATAATTCTAATATGAAAACAACATCTTCGGGGTGAGAAGGTGTTTTGAAGAAAAATATACAAAGTTCACTTTTACACAAAAGGCGGTGAATTTATGCAGATAATACCCCAACAAATCGGGCTGTATGTAACCTTAGAAAAAGACGGCCAAATAAAAAGAAATCTCATCACCGAATCGGGTGAGCAGGAACTGCCTGTTACCACGATTAAGGATGAGATTATAGAGTTCTCTGAATTGAATTTTTGGCCGTATTCAAGGATTGTTGATGTACTTCAAGAAATTGCAAACCAAATTAAAATCGAAGGAAAGCATAAACCCAACAAAGAAGATTTGAAAAATTTTGAGCGACTCACTTCGATTACCGAGAGTTTGATTAAGGAGTTGGAAGAGAATTCGCCGATTGCCTCTTTGCTCTCCGAGACTATGATTGTGGATTCTGTTCCCGTCTTTGGCGGTTCAATTGAGTGTATAGAGATTACAAAAACTATAATCCCAATACTACTTCGTTCAATTGTGGATTTTAATTTATTTGTAAACGATACGTTTTATAATATTTATACCGGCAATACCATTGATGAGGACGGCGAAAATTATTTCCTATCACAAATCATGTTGCAGCAAGAACTATCTTTCCACGGAGAACTGACCGCACGGTATTTCTTTCGCAATTTGACGGATTATTATATCTTCCTATTAATGCAGTTCTTATCTACAAAACCAAAAATCGTAAGATGCGAATGTTGCGGTAGATATTTTGTTCCCAAAACCAATAAGGCAACCAAGTACTGTGATCGTGTTCTTAAAGATGACAAGACCTGTAAGGATCTTGCGCCAAGCCTTAAACATAAAAAGATGGTTAGAACAGATAAGGTTGTAGAAGCATACGACAGAGAAAAGAGAAAAATGTATCGCCGTTATGAGCGCAATGACGGTAAAATTTATATGTCACCCAAAGGCATAACCTACGATGATTTTTATGTTTGGTGCGATGCCGCTACCGAAGCAAGAGATAAATACCTCAAAGGCGAATTAACGGCGGAAGAGGCATTAAAAATCATTGAGGTTAATGATTAAATACAAGGAGAATAATGTATGAGTACTGAAAATAAAGTTATATATCGATTGGATGATAATATTTCTTTCAGAAAATGCACTTTATATGATGGTGGTGAATTATTCCACGGTGATTGTACTAACTTTAGTGAACGTGAGAAAAATTGGCACAACTATTATTTTTGCAACCAACATGGAATTCACTTTCATTGTACAAAGCATCCGGAAATAGAACTTGAATACGTTTCAGATGGATATACTAACCAAGCTTTCAGGTGTCCTAAATGTAATGAAGAAATACCGATAGATAGTTTTAAGAATATACAGAGCAAATGTATGCGCATGCTTAATATTCCTGAGTTTAAGGATGCTAAATTAATTCGATTGGATGACTGGTATGTGCCTGAAATTAAATCCAAAGAAAAACCAGATTCTGATTATTGGATTAAAACAGAAGTTAAAACCGATAAAGATGGAGATACCATTGTGGTAATTTATGTAGGACATAAAGGCACTGATGGTAAAACGCAGTATTTTATCAAACCCGAAAAACTTCAGTTGTCAAGCGACCATAAAGATTTGGATCCTGCTAAAATACTTTCAAAAATTGAAGTGACTTTAAAGGATAGAAAACTCTCACAAGAATATGATGAGATTTGATTGCCGTACAATCGAACAGAAATAGTTTTATCGACCCGTAGGCCGTTTCAGATAAAACAAACGCCTACAAAGGCAAATATAAAAAATGCCCACCGGATGTTGTGGCAAAGTTCCGTGTTGAACTGCCGCATCCAGTGGGTATTTTTATGCTTATTTTAAGTCTGTATTTTCAGAGTCCATGCATACGCAGACGTACCAGTAATATCCGTCATACATAATGCCGACCGCCATATAGGTGTACTTGGATCTGCCGACATACGACCAGTGTCTTTTGCTGTTCCTGAATCCGTTTGCTATGGAGTAGGCTATCTCGTCAGCCGTGCCACCCCAATTGCCTTTGCCGATGGCTTCGCGCACATTGGCGGTATAATAATTTCCCTCGTCTTCGATTCCATATAGCGACCAGTCAACATATTCGCCATACTGCAAGGCTTTGGCGGCTGCTCGTTGGTCGGCGGTGTCGTGTGCAAAATTTGTTTTTAGTTGCGCACATCGGTATTTACAGTATTCGGTCAGTCCGGGAATTACCGTTGCGGTGACATCGCCTTGCTCGGTGCGGAACTGATTTATGTATTCTGCGACCTTCTGTGCTACTAAATCTGCACTTGGCTTCGGTGGGATTATGATTTCCTCTTTAGGCGGATCGTCTGTTTCCACTATAGTGATGCAACCATTTTCCTCGATATTTTCCGCCGCCGATGGATCAGTTGGATTTGTTATTACCGTAGGCTTGGGTTCTTCTTTTGGTTGTGTCGTTATTGATGGCTCTGTGGCGGTCACAGTCGGCTCGGTTGCATGATCCTTGCTCACGGTCGGGGTAGGTTCCTTTTCCTTCTCTGTCGGCTCTACCGCCGCCACAGGCAGTGTTGTTTCGGTAGGCGGTTCTGTTATTATCGTTTCCGATACGATTGTTGGCGGACTTTCGGTAGGTGGAGGTGCGGTTTTGCCACCGCATCCCACCATACTCACGAGCACCCCACAGCAGAGAAGAAGGATTATGATTTTCTTCATATATCCTCGACCTCCTCCAACCCTTGCATCACTTCCACCATTATTCGAGTGGCAAGGATAAATCCCGAACTGAATGCCTCTCGCTCGGTAATACAGGACAGTTCGCTTGTGCAATCCTTGAACTTTTCAAAGGTTTCTTTTTGTTTTTCTGTAAGCCCTACATTGAGTTCTTCCTCGTTTTTGCATATCAACTTGACGAGTTTATCCACCCTCGTCCCTCGCTTAATGTACCTCTCATGCGGACTGATGTTGCCGTAGTATAAATCTTCAAGTGTTGTCATGTGCGTTGCACCTCCTTTTGCAACACAAATACATACCACAACACCTTTCACAAGTCCAGCGTTTTTTGATATAAAAAGCAAAAGCGCCGCATTTCTGCGACGCCCTTTCAACTTTATACTTTTATACGTTCTGACTTCCTATTCATTCTTTTTAACATCATTTTTAACTTCGGAGTATTATATCTCAATGCAAGTGTTGGCAAAATGTTTAGAAACAAATTAACCATTGCCACAGGAAAAGCAATCGAAAATGCACATATATTCGGTATAAATAGCATTGGAAGAAAGCCAATTAGATAGGACAGCCGATGAGTAAGCACACCTTTGTTACATTCAATGATAAACTTTTCTATGTACTCCGGGCTATTAGGATTTGCTAAATTTTTCTTGCTGAAGCCACCAAGACCGCCAAGCTCCCAGACCTTATCCTTCCAATTGCGCACTTTTACCTTTTTATAAAGATTCTTTTCTGCTTCTGATACATTGTATAGCGGATTATTTACACTGAAAAATTTGTCCGGCAGTTTGTTGATAATGATTGCAATAAGTCCATCAAGAGCAAATTGCAATGCCGCACATACAATGACTAATCACTTTCCAACGTATCTTCCTTACCACGATATACTACAAATTTACAGAAAAGGAATTCTAACGCAAAATTTGCTAACATCGTTACAAATAGGATAATAAAATCATTTATACCTAAACTTTCAGCAAAATTCCCAAGATATGTAGACAGTGGCGTAAACACCAGGTAAAATCCAAACACCTTTGTCATTGCTACTGGTATATTTGCCGCAGACTTAAAAGTATATCTGCGATTTAGTGTGAAATTCCATAGAATTGACAGCACAAGAGAAATCAAGTAGGGAATCCAATAGTCTTTTATAAAAATTTCAAGCAAAGCAAAGGAGCCGATTTGAATCACACCGGCAGAAATAGAAAACAGAGTAAATTTTACTGCTTGCCATAATTGTTTTTTATTAACGCTCATATTCTTTGTCCTCACTTATATTTGCTTTATAAAACAACGGCGGCGCTTATGCTGCTTCTTATCAAAATGCCGCCACATACTATGTACTGCTGAATTAGTTTCAAGCATAGGACCGGTTTCACAATATTTCACACCGTTTGCAATTATATTTTTTAGAAGAGTGGTTATTATAATTGCCGGTACACCTTGTGACTGATACTGAGGATCAACCGCTACAAAGTACATTTCTAACGTATCGTTTTTACCTTTTAATGCGCGAAGCATTCTCACTATACCAAGCGGAAACAATTTGCCGTCGGATTTTTTCAGTGCCTTTGCAATTGACGGAACCATAACACCAAAGCCAATAATTCTATCCTCTTTATCTTTGATAGAGCAAATATAATCCAGATTCACAAGTGGAATATATCCGTCAATAACATTCTTTATTACTTCCGGTGTCAGAGGTACCGTACCATACAATTTTGAGAACGCAACATCAATTAAGTTGAACGCTTCAAACGCTTCTTTATAAAGCACCTTTCGGTCAGTATATGTAACTGCTTTATAATTTCCCTTTTTAATCAAATGGTTAGAGATTCTGTCAAATCGAGGATCTATCTCTTTTGGAACGCTTAGTTTATATTCAATCCAGTCAATATCCTTTGACAAACCAAGTTGTTCCATATGTGTAAGATAGTACGGGTGATTATAGAAAGTGATGGACATATTAAATTCATCGAAACCTTCAACCAGCATGCCTTCGTGATCCATATCGGTAAAACCGATGGGGCCCATTATTTCTGCACACTTTCTCTCTTTGCCCCAGTGTACGACTGCATCAAACAAAGCCCGAGATACTTCATAATCATCGATGAAATCAAATCTTGTAAAACGAATAGCGTTCTTATCCCATTTCTTATTGTATGCGTGATTGATAAGCCCTGCAATTCTACCTACAAGCTTTCCGTCTTTGTATGCTAAAAACAATCTTGTTTCGCAAAAAGCATACGCCGGATTTTTATTCTTTGAAAAGGTTTCAAATTCATCATTTTCCAAGAAAGGAACAAAGAAATCATTGTTCTTATACAATCTATTTGGAAAACGTACCCACATCCATAATTCCTTTTTAGTAAGGACTTCTTTTATTTCAATTCCCATATTTTCAACCCATCTTTATCTGTTAAAAAAACAGCTTTCTTTCTATCATTTCACGAGCTACACCGTTTATGGCGAAGTAAATAAGTAAACCACCAAACAAGAATAGCACAACCAACGGATAAATTGACCAACCGATAAAGTGTAGGTCAAATGTCATCTTCATCAAAAACTCGACGAGCAACATAAAGGCACCCAAAGCCATAAATGCGCCGCCGAGGATATATAACTTTCCTCTGCGCAGATAGTACATCAGCGTAACAACCGTGCAGGTAATGAGACAGATGCCTCCCACTACAGGAAATGCGAAACTCAAAAACCAACTTCCGCCTGTGACTAAGTTAATGTACAGCAGATAAAGGGCTGTAGTTGCAAAATTGCACGGCACAAATATCACAGGGTTTGGTTTCTTAAACCATAACGGCAAAGCAAAGGCAACATAAGAAAGCACCAATGCACCTGCAACGTAGCCGAACCATTCGATTCTTCCATCCAAAAACCAATCTGCAAAAAAGCAGACGAGCATCGGGATCAAGAATAAAATAATAACCGCACCGTTTAATGCCTTTGAGCTAGAATTGCTCTTAGGCATTTTATCACTTGGATACAACGGACGTTCTGCTGTTTGCTCAAAATCGGGATGGCAAACCACAGTATTACAAAGAGGACATTTCTTTTCGGTGTCGCTGAGTTTCACACCGCATTTTATACAGTACATACGCTTACCTCCCATTTTGATTACTTTCCACCGTAGCGGAAAGACCTAATTCCTGCAGAACTTCAAAAAAGTGTCGTTCCAGCTCTGCTTCTTTAATATTACGAATAAAATTTATGTAAATAGTATCACCGAAAGACAACATACCGCAGTTGTACGGAGCCGCCGCCTGAACACCGAGAATAAAATCAAAGCGTTTAATATATTTTGCCATAACTTCGGGTACTTTCACTTGACCAATATTTGAAAGAGTCAAGCAAGATTTCTTTTCACCAACGCTATCAAAGATAGCTTTCATAACAGCGTTCTTTATTGGCAACGGAATAAGGCGCACCAACGGATTTTTCTCATCATTTACATTAGTGGCAATAACACAGCTCATGTGCTTTGCCGTAAATTCCGAACCCATCTTGTGATGAACAACCTTGCAAATTTCATCCAATGTGTACTCACCAAGTCGAGGATCTATTTCCGGAACGGTGTACATCGCAAAATTTCTGAGTGTACTACTTGGAAATAGTTGACGCAAATTAACAGGTATCAGCAGTTTGATTCGTTTTTGACGTCTAATATTAGGTTGCTTCTCATTTTGAAGATTAAGGAGTGCCTTCATCATTACAGCACTCATAAACACCGTTAAAGTTACATTATACTTATGCGCCATATCCAACGCTTCTTTAACTGGTATATTGAAGCAAGTTAAATTTAAAAAGCCATCTCTTTGTGGCTCACCATACATATGCCACGCATTTGTATCCTTGCGACTTGCAGATACAGCACCGGCATTCTTCGGAAAACAGTCTTCCAATTCTTCTTCTGTAGGCATAGCTCTACGATCTACAATTCCATTTTCACAAGGAATCTCAATGTTATATTTCTGTTCAATATACTCTGCAACCAAACTTTTAAGGAAAATCAAGGCACCTGTGCCATCGGTCAAAGAATGGAAGAACTCAACGGCAATACGGTTGTTAAAAACAATTACACGAAATGCACATCTGCGCATTTCCTCCTTACTCATATAAGTGAGTGGATAACTGTATTCTTCTCTGATTTCTGGTGCAGACTCGACCTGTTGCAAATAGTACCAAAATACACCTTTACGCAAACGAGCTGCAATGGACGGAAAACGCTTGACGGTAATATCTAAGGCCGACTTTAATACACCCGTATCCACATCATCAAATAAGGTTACGGATTGCCTGAAAACATTACTCCAATTTTTTCGTCTTGCCGCAGGATAGATTTTCGCCGCATTATCGAGACGAACCCATCGCAGTGGTCTTGTTGATTTCTTTGCCATAAAGGTCATTTCCTTCAATTCTTACTTTCTTAACTTCTGACAATACTGCGTACAGAGTTTATCTGTACATTCACAGCACTTCAACGATAAATTTGTCATTTCCCAAAATCGTTCGGGATAGAGCATTACACACAATTCCCATATAAGCCATGCAAGAATTGCTAAAGCCACAAGAGAGATTGAGTAAAAACCGCCTACAAATATCAAGGGTGAGAACATCATTAGATGGTCCCAATTAAAAATACGGCAGGTCGTACAGCATTTATTCTTCATTATAAGGCGGAACGGACACCAAACAAGAACACAAATCAAATCGCAAACATAGAAAAACACGGATATCATAAACAACCAAAGTTTATTAATTACATTGATATAATACAAAACTCCGATAACCGCAATCAGAATAGTCCAAATAAGCATAACCTTGTATGCTGCTTGAGTTGTGGTAAGCGCATAGCTTTTCAGTGCTTTATAATTTATCTTTTCTCTAATCGGACGGAATCGGTTAGCAAATAATTTTTGAGAACCGAGTGCAACCTTGTTCTTCACAGGGATAATCTGTAAAACCATATCTACAACCCAAACAAGCCACAAAATATGGAATAGAGAAAATTCCTTAAAAAAGTTATTGCCCTCCAATATCTCAAACTTCTGCGGAGAAACAAGGCACATAATTAAGCTGATAATAAAAATTGCAATTCGCCCGAATAAACGAACAAAATATCTTTTTCTTGTTTCTGACATTGCGCTCAATTTGATGCGAACCTTTCTGATTAATTTTTGAAAAACGCCACGACAACAGCTCCTGGTCCGGCATGGGTTCCGATAACACTGCCAACCGTTGTATAGCGGACTTCATCAAGATTACCTTCCCAAATATGACGGCTATCTTCAATATATTTTAACAGAAGTGCATCAGAGATTCCGCTATAGCCGAGCAAAACAGGTTTACTAAAGTCAATACCGCCGGCTTTATCTATTTCCTGAACAAGCAAGTTGTTGCCCATCTTAGAGCCACGTGCTTTACC
>JAZUAL010000029.1:0-18136 GCA_045637925.1 Acutalibacteraceae bacterium
TTTAACTTACATTTGTTACACTTTTATAAAAACTTTGAATGCAATATGTGCTATTGAAATAAAAAAATAATAATAAATATATGTTAATCCAAATCCAGCTAAAATTCCAGTAAAAACTCTTCGTATATTGTTTGATTGTAAAAATTTTATATATTGTAATCCCCCATCTATCGCCAAAGGAAGAACAAATATAAATGCAAATATCAAATCAATTTTTATAGCACACAATATAGCAATTATTGAGAACAGTTCGCCAAAAACGACTCCCGTACAACGTGCGCAAAGAGGAAATTGATATCCTTTATACGAAAAACTTCTATCGGGCATTTGATGACAGCCTATTTTAGCGCCAAAATCCATAAGAGCAATCCATCGTTTTGTCTTTTTATCAATTAAAGGCTCCATTTATTACCACAATTATTACAAACCCAATAGTTTTTATTCTTCATTTGTTTTCCTTTGCCACATGCACCACATAACAAACCAATTGGTCCCATCAATATAGCACCACAACAACCTTTAGATGCAGAAAAATCTTTTCCTTTAGATGTTGTTTCATTAATTATTTGACAATTTTCACTGCCACACTTTGAACATTTCATTTTACAATCCTCCAATTATTGACATTCTGTGAATGTCATATTTGAAAACATTATAACATATAATCTTCTTGTTGACAAGCACTAAATGTCAAAAAGGAGAAAATATGTTTATAAATAAAACTCTTGATGGATTAAATAATATTTGTGGTAAAAATATAGCTAAATTTCGCATAGAACTAAAAATTTCTCAAAGAGAACTTGCGGATAAAATGCAGTTAGTTGGGATAGATATAGATAAAAACGCCATTCAACGAATTGAATGTGGTAAACGTTTCGTTACAGATATAGAAATAATTGCCTTTGCAAAAGTATTTAATATAACTTATGAAGATTTATTAAATGATTAATTTGTTAAAAATATAATTCCTCACTCGTATCCGTTAAGCCACATGTGAGGAATTTTTATGTTTATATATTTGTCCCTATTGTAGCGCAAGCATACCACATCATAAGAAGATATTCAACTTGGTAAAAAAATGTCCCCCACAGCAAAGCTGTAGGGGATTAAAGCTTAATTATTGTCCGCCGAACTTAGCTACGTTAAGCTTAATTCCGGGGCCCATTGTTGTTGCGATTACGCAAGACTTAATATACTGACCCTTTGCAGCGGCAGGCTTAGCCTTAACGATAGCGCCCATAAGAGCATCAAAGTTTTCTTGAAGCTTCTCGGGTCCGAAGGAAACCTTACCAATGGGGCAGTGAATGATATTAGTCTTGTCAAGACGGTACTCAATCTTACCTGCTTTTGCTTCGGTAACAGCCTTAGCAACATCAGGAGTAACAGTACCAGCCTTAGGTGTAGGCATAAGACCGCGGGGACCTAATACCTTACCAAGACGACCAACAACGCCCATCATATCAGGTGTTGCGATAACAACATCAAAGTCTAACCAGTTTTCATTCTGGATTTTAGCAACGAGTTCTTCAGCACCAACAAAATCAGAGCCTACTTCCTCAGCTGCCTTTGCGTTGTCGCCCTTAGCAAAAACTAAGGTTCTAACAGTTTTACCTGTTCCGTTAGGAAGAACAACTGCGCCTCTAACCTGCTGGTCAGCATGACGAGAGTCAACGCCTAATCTAACGTGAATTTCAACAGTTTCATCAAACTTAGCAGTGCCAGTCTTAACTGCAACCTCAACTGCTTCGTTTACATCGTAAAGCTTACCTGTTTCTATAAGCTTTGCGCTTTCATTATATTTTTTTCCGTGTTTCATTGTTTACCTCCCAATAAGTGGTTAAATCGGAATTTTCCTCCCACAAGAGAGAATTAATCGACTACTTCTACACCCATACTACGTGCAGTACCTGCTATCATACTCATAGCTGTTTCGATGGTAGCTGCGTTAAGGTCGGGCATTTTTGTTTCGGCAATCTTCTTTATCTGCTCTTTGGTAATCTTGGCAACCTTTGTTTTGTTAGGTGTGCCAGAAGCACTCTCAATGCCGCAAGCCTTCTTAATAAGAACAGCTGCGGGAGGAGTCTTTGTAACGAAGCTGAAAGAACGGTCTGCGTAAACGGTAATGATTACCGGAATGATAAGACCAATATCGTTCTTTGTTCTTTCGTTAAACTCCTTGGTGAACGACATAATGTTTACGCCGTGCTGACCGAGAGCAGGACCAACCGGTGGAGCCGGTGTAGCCTTACCTGCAGGGATTTGAAGCTTAATGTAACCTGTGATTTTCTGAGCCATTTATTTGCACCTCCATTATTCGTGGTAACAGTGTTTTTGAAAAACACCTGGCGGAACGGTCATATTCCGTCCCTCCCACCGTGACGTAAAAGTCTTACGTCGGGACCTAATAAGCATTTCTGCGTATTAACAAATTAATCATTTGCAAGAGAAATTTGGTCAAGCTCTAGCTCAACGGGGGTTTCTCTGCCAAACATAGAAAGAACTACACATACATTATTGTTTGCGGTATCAACCGTCTTAACAGTACCTGTATAGCCCTCAAGAGGACCGCTGATAATTTTAACATTATCACCTTCGCTGTAGCCAACCACAACGCTGTGCTTTTCAACGCCTAATGCTGCAACTTCCTCATCAGTAAGCGGTACCGGTTTTGATGCCGGTCCAACAAATCCCGTACAACCGCGGATATTTCTTACAACATACCAGCTGTCGTCGGTCACAATCATTTTAATAAGAACGTAACCCGGGAAAATTTTGCGTTCAACTTCTTTTTTCTTATCTTCTTTGATTTCTACAACTGTTTCGGTAGGAATTTTTATTTCGTGGATAAGGTCCTGCATACCGCGGCTTTCTACCATGGTCGCAAGGTCGCTTGCCACTTTATTTTCATATCCTGAATAGGTATGTACTACATACCATCTTGCTTCTTTTGTTTCAGACATAGTCTACCTCCGGACCTTACGCGCCCAAAATAAGACTGAGTAACTGACCGAGACCGAAATCAACCAACCAGATAAGTGCACCGATTAGTAAGCACATTATAAGAACGATTACGGTGTTCTTTACAACATCCTTAATATTCGGCCATACTATCTTTTTGTATTCGCTCTTGTAATCTCTAAGGAAACGAATAACGCGTTTAGGAATAGTCAGCTTTTCACCCTTTGATGCTAAAACCTCAAGATAATCGTCAATGAGCAGATAAGCAATAGCAGTAATTGTGAACAATGCCAATGCAATAACTGCTAGAAGAACGAATACCGAGTAGGTCATGCGCTGAATATCACTATAAGTCAGTGGACGGATATCAACGAATGCATAAGGACCTGAAAGAAGGATAACGAGCATATAAATTGTTGCTACAATTCCAAATCCTGGAGCAGCATAACGAAGCTTTTTGGATTTGAAAGAGAAAATACTCAATGCAGCAGAAATAGCTGTGAACCAGAAACAGAGCAAAATGTCTGCAGACTTAGCCATATCACCAATGCCATCAACCTTGCTTCCGAAAGCTAATTGAGCACCTACAACGTCTTTGCTAAAATCAGCAGTTGTGATATTAACAAAGTTTGTAAAGAAAAGTACGAGGGAAGCTAAACCGAAAACCACGCTAAGAACGCGGCAAATGTTATTAACAGTCTTCATCCCGATACCTCCTTACTTTGTTTCCTTGTGTACGGTGTGCTTTTTACAGAATCTGCAATACTTGTTCATTTCAAGCCTGTCCGGATCGTTTTTCTTGTTTTTCATTGTGTTGTAATTGCGCTGTTTGCACTCTGTGCAAGCAAGTGTTATTTTTACTCTCATAACGGCACCTCCCGCTTTACGGAAATATTTTTTGCTTTTACTCCAACAATATCGTAAAAGTAAACGCCTCCCTCAATTCAGCAAAAACCTTGTGCCGCTCTACCACATTTAGTAGCAGAACGAAAGCAATAGCACAATATGTTTTAAAAAACTGAATAAATACGGTTCATTACAAAAAAAAAGAACCTCCAGAGGTGATAGTATTATAGCACAAACACCGCTGAAGGTCAAGAACTTTTTTAATTTTTTAGAGCATATTTTATAAGGTTAATGCAAAGTAGGTAAAAACTACTATACCCAAAATAATTCTATAGTATCCAAACGCCTTAAAATCATGCTTGCGGATATATGAAATTAAGAATTTAATAGCTAGAACTGATACTGCGAAAGCGGTTGCCATGCCAACGAGAAGTATAATGATTTCGTTTGCGTTAAAGGTGTTTCCGTCTGAAAAATACTGCAACACCTTGATGGCACTTCCCCCGACCATTGCTGGAACAGACAAGAAAAATGAAAATTCGGCGGCGGCGGTGCGTGAAAGACCTAAAAGAATTGCACCAAGTATAGTAGACCCGCTTCTTGAGGTTCCGGGAATAAGGGCTAGGCACTGAATAAGACCAATGAAAAACGCGGTCTTATATGTAAGTGCGCCTAGGTCATCAACCTTACCCTTTGTTTTCATACTTTCTATTATAATAAATAATATACCATATATAATAAGGGTTGTTCCAACGACATAAGCTCTACCGTCACCTGTTAGCATAGCATCTATCTGGTCATCAAATAAAAGTCCCAATACGGCGGCAGGAAGACTTGCTAGCAAGATTTTAAACCAAAGAACAAATCTCTCGCCGTAAACATAGTTATTGCAAAGGCGGCAAAAAAGATTTTTTTCCGATTTGAAGCAGGGGGGTGCGACGGTACTCTTTAAATGAAATGGCCATAGCTTGTTCCAGAAAAGAATGATTACAGCAAGAATTGCACCCAACTGAATTACCACTAGAAACATATCTTTAAAAGCATTTGTTACATTAAGATGAATTAGTTCATCTGCTAAAATCATATGCCCCGTACTGCTTATGGGCAGCCATTCGGTGATACCCTCTATAATACCCAATATAATTGATTTTATAATTTCCATAAGAAAACTCCTTGTAAATTAAAACTTACATTTATTATAAAAGGGTTACTAAAATTTAGCAACCCTTTTTATAAATTAATTATTAACCAATTCTTTATAAAGTCTTATATAAGCATTTGCGGAGGTGCCCCAACTGTTGTCACAGTTCATTGCACGCTCTCTAAGTGTGCTCCAGCCCTCTATATTGCTGTAGCCTGCAAAAGCTCGCCAAACAGTTTCTAGCATATCATGAGCATTATAGGATTTGAATGTAAATCCGTTACCTTTATTATCTCCGCTGTCACTTATAGTGTCGTTAAGTCCTCCCGTTTCGCGAACAATCGGGACAGTTCCATAACGAAGCGCTACCATTTGAGCTAAGCCACAAGGTTCACTTTGGCTTGGCATAAGGAATATATCAGCGCCTGCGTAAATTCTGTGCGCTAACTGTGGATTAAAGCCCAGCTTTAATCCTACTTTATCGGGATATTTTTCAGCCATTTCGTGAAAGAAGGTTTCAAATTCCCATTCGCCTGAGCCTAAAATTGCAAACTGTAAATCTGCTTTTAAAAGGTCCTCAAAAACACATTTAACAAGGTCGATACCCTTGTGCTTAACAAGTCTTGTTACAATTCCGATAATAGGCACATCTGCCTTTTGGGGAAGCCCTAATTCTTTTTGAAGCGATGCTTTGTTAACTGCCTTGTCCCCAATGGTATCTAGAGTATAATTTTTATAAATCAGCGTGTCTGTTTCGGGGTTGTAAACGTCATAGTCAATACCGTTAACGATACCTGTAAGCTTATAGGTAAACTCCTTTAATATATTGTCAAGCCCGTGAGAATAATAAGGGTCTAAAATTTCTTTTGCATAGGTGGGAGAAACTGTGGTGATTTTATTGGAGCATTGGATAGCGCCTTTCATAAGATTTACGCAGTTATCATACTCTACTATGCTGCTGCGTTCTAAGGGCAGACCGAAAACATCATTAATAAGTTCAAATCCGTATTTGCCCTGATACTGAATGTTATGAATAGTGAAAACCGTTTTCATATCTTTATAAAGGTCATCATATTTGTAGAAGCTATCAAGATAAACCGGAATTAAGGCTGTTTGCCAATCGTTGCAATGGATGATGTCGGGTTTAAAATCAATGTATGGTATAATTTCAAGAACTGCACGTGAAAAAAATGCGAAGCGTTCGGCGTCATCAAAGTGACCGTAAAGACCGTCACGCTTGAAATAGTATTGGTTATCTATAAGATAGTAAATTACACCGTCAATATGTGCCTCGAAAACGCCACAATACTGACGTCTCCATGCAACAGGCACTGTGATGCTGCAAATAAATGTCATTTTTTGGCGAAGCTCCTCAGATATGCTGCTATATAGCGGCATAACAACACGGCAACCCACAAATCTTTTTCTTAGTGCTTTGGGTAAAGAACCTGCTACGTCAGCAAGCCCTCCAGACATTGCAAATGGATAAGCCTCGCTTGAGGCATATAAAACCTTCATAATTTACTCCTTATATATTAATGTATTATAGTATTTGATTTTTCTTAACAAAAAAAGCCTTTTTTTCAGTGCCTTTAAGTACCATACCGTCACCGATAACGGCATTTTTATCGGCAATTACTCGATTTAATTGAGCGCCCATTCCAACAGCGGTTTCCTGCATAAGAATTGAATTTTCAACTATTGCGCCCTTTTCTACCTTAACACCGCGGAAGAGTATACTGTTTTTAACCGTACCGTTGATTACGCAACCATCTGCAATAAAGCAGTTGCTAACATTTGCTTTAGTTCCGTAGCGTGTCGGCATATCGTCTCGCGTTTTTGTGAATATAGGACGCTTTTTATTGAAAAGTTGACGGCGCACATCACTGCAAAGCAAATCCATACTTGCATTATAATAGCTATTTGTACTGTTCATAACAGCAACATATTCGGTATGCTCGAAACCTATAACCTTGAGAGTTTTGAGTTTTTTGGATATAACCTCACGGTTAAAGCTAACAAAGTCATTATCAGAGGCTTCGGCAACAAGCTTTGATAAAAGCTCTCGTCCGATTATTGTGATACCGATGCTGTAGTTAGCATCAATCTCGGTTTCAGGGTCAAAGTTTACCGAAGTTACTCTGTTTTCCTTATCGAGTTTTAAAAGCATAGTTTCTTTAGGCTCTTCAGCGGCAGAAAGTATGCCTTTATGATAAACCACAGAAACATCGGCATTATTTGCAATGTGATTTTTTAATGCGGCGGTAATATCAACGTTAGCAAGAACATCGGCATCGCAAAGAGCAACATAGTCGGTATTAGCGCGCTCGAGATAATCCTTGGCGCCATATAAAGCGTCAACAGTTCCGTTATAACGGCGCATACCGCTGGTCTGATATGGCGGCAGTAGATAAAGACCTCCGTTCTTACGGTCAAGTTCCCAAGAAATACCGCTTCCAACATGGTCCATTAGAGAACGGTATTTTTCTTTAGTGATGATACCTACGGTAGTGACACCTGCATTAACAAGGTTTGAAAGCGCAAAATCTATAAGACGGTATCTTCCGCCAAAGGGAACAGAGGCCATAGAACGATGAGCTGTAAGCTTTTTTAGAAAATTATCGTTTGTGTTGGCAAACACAATACCTGCTACTGCTGAAGTTCTCATATTTCTTCCCCCTTAGCGATGTTTTTAGTTATCATTTTATTGGCCGATATTTTAGCATTTTTACCTATGGTCAAATTATCACCTACAACGGTTATGCCCCAATTATCAGTGCCAACAACAGCGGGGTCACCGCCGATGTCTGCGTTTTCATCAACTATAACATTTTCTGCTATAATTGAATATTTAACCTTAGCACCTTTTTTGATTACAGCACCGGGCATTATAAGTGAATATTCAACAGACGCACCCTCTTCAACAGTAACATTTTCAAAAAGAATTGAAAAATCCAGGTTTCCGTATATTTCGCATCCGTCGGTTATGAGAGAATTTTCGACCTTAGCCTCGGAGGATATATACTGTGGTGGCATACTGTTGGTTCGCGAATAAATTTTCCAATTACTGTCGGAAAGGTTAAGGTCTATCTTTGGATTTAAGAGATCAAGGTTTGCATCCCATAAAGAATCAACCGTACCAACATCCTTCCAATAATCGTTAAAGCGGTAAACCATAAGTTTTTCGCCGGCGTTTAGCATAGAGGGAATAATATTTTTGCCAAAATCGTTAGAGGAGGTGGGGTCTGCCTCGTCTTCAACAAGATATTTTCTTAACTTATCCCAATTAAAGACGTAAATACCCATAGAAGCAAGGTTGCTTTTTGGTTTGCGCGGTTTTTCCTCAAACTCATATATGGTTCCGTCGGGATTAGTATTCATAATACCAAATCTGGTAGCCTCTTCTAAGGAAACTTCGATAACTGCTATTGTGCAGTCAGCACCGCTTTCGGTGTGCGCGTTTATCATTGCTGAATAATCCATTTTATAAATATGGTCACCCGAAAGGATAAGCACATATTCGGGATTATAACGCTCAATAAACTCAATGTTTTGGTATATTGCATTGGCAGTTCCCTTATACCAGTCACCGCCCGCCTGTGTCTGATAGGGCGGGAGAATATGAACACCACCGCTTATTCGGTCTAAATCCCAAGGCTTACCAGAGCCTATGTAGTTGTTAAGCTCAAGAGGTTTGTATTGGGTTAGAATTCCTACGGTGTCTATGCCTGAGTTAGCACAGTTTGAAAGAGGAAAGTCGATGATACGGTATTTTCCTCCGTATGGAACGGCTGGCTTTGCAATTTTACTGGTTAGAACCCCCAGTCTGCTTCCTTGACCGCCTGCGAGTAGCATTGCTACGCATTTTTTGTTTTTCAATAATAACACTCCCGTTAATTCTAGTTTTCATTGCTGAGTGAACGAGTGTTAAATTTCATTCACTCAGCGGTTGCGTTTTTTAAAAACCGCACCGTCGGGTTTAAATACTCTACCAGTTAGTATTTGCTCGGCAGAACGGGTATTTGTGATTTTTGACCTTTACTGTCTGAGTTAGTTTCACTGCTCTTCACCCTTTTTACAGGGCAAGCAAAAAAGCTGACCGACATAGACGGTATGCTGAGATTGATCGAATAATCGTATCCATGACATGAAATTTTCTGAGATTTAAATCCGCTTTTGAGCGGTGGGGTTGAACCGCCAAATTTAACGTCATCCGAACAAAAAATTCTTTTGTAGCTTCCTTTATAGGGAACGCCTATACGGTAATTATCCCGTGAAACAGGCACGAAATTACAAACGACAATTAATTCCTTGCCGGATTTATCAATTCTTCTAAAGGCAATTATGCTTTGTGCATAATCATCATGAGAAATCCATTTAAAGCCCTCCCAAGAAAAATCTATTTCCCAAAGCGGAGAACTGTTGAGATAAAAGCGGTTCAGTTCCTTGACGTAATTTTGGATATTCCTGTGGCTGTCATAATCAAGCAGAAGCCAATCGAGCTCTTTTTTGTAATTCCATTCTATAAACTGTGCAAATTCCTGTCCCATAAAGAGTAGCTTTTTGCCAGGATGCGCCATTATATAAGAATAAAAGGTTTTAAGACCGTTAAATTTGGCGTCATAGTCGCCAGGCATTTTGTTTATCATAGAGCATTTGCCATGGACGACCTCATCGTGTGACAATGGCAACAGAAAGTTTTCTGAAAAAGCATAAAAAAATGAAAAGGTAAGGCATCCGTGATTGCCTTTTCTAAAAAGTGGATCGAGGCACATATACCTTAGCATGTCATTCATCCAACCCATATTCCATTTTAGGTTAAAGCCTAATCCACCGTCGTAAGCAGGTTTAGTCACCATAGGCCACGCGGTAGATTCTTCGGCTATCATTAGCACTTTGGGATTTATTTTATAGGCAGCTTTGTTTAACTGTTGTAAAAACTCTATGGCTTCTAAATTTTCTCTGCCACCGTGGATATTGGGCATCCAACCTGTGTTCTGTCTTCCGTAGTCGAGATAGAGCATACATGCCACTGCATCAACCCGAAGCCCGTCAAGATGGAACTCTTTGAGCCAGTAAACAGCGCTTGAAACAAGAAAACTTTTGACTTCATTTTTTCCGTAGTCAAAAACAGCAGTGCCCCATTCGTAATGCTCGCCTTTTCTGGAATCGGCGTATTCATACAGTGCGCTTCCGTCGAAACGGTATAATCCGTGTTCATCCTTTGGGAAATGGGCAGGCACCCAATCTAAAATCACACCGATACCATTTTGGTGCATAATATCAACGAATTTTTTGAAATCCTTGGGTGTTCCATATCTTGAGGTTGGTGCAAAGTAGCCTGTTACCTGGTAACCCCAAGAACCCTCATAAGGATATTCGGTCAAGGGCATAAGCTCTATATGGGTATAGTTCATCCTTTTAAGGTATAAGGATAATTCCTCTGCCGATTTAATATAATTATAAGGCTTTCCGTCTCTAAATTTTCGCCAAGAGCCTAAATGAACTTCATAAATATTAATGGGTGATGAGTATATGTCGGTCTTTAGGATTTTTTCTTGCCATTTGCTGTCTTGCCAAACATAACCGTCATCAAAATAAACCTTAGAAGCATTAGAGGGAGCAGTTTCAAAATGACGGGCATAAGGGTCGGATTTTAAAACTACTGTACCGTCGCATCTGGTGATAGAATATTTATAGGTCGAGAAATTATCTATTTTTTCTATAACGGCTTCCCAAATCCCGTTTTTTTGCAATTTGGCAGGAGAAGCCAATGGGTTCCAACCGTTAAAATCCCCAACAACCGAAACAGTTTTTGCATTAGGTGCCCATACTCTAAAGATAACCGAGTTATCCTTTTTAAAAGAACCTAACATTTCATAGGCGTTAGAAATAACCGAAGAACTGAAAGCCAAGGTATTTGACAGCATAGTTAACTCCTTAAAGCCATTTACATATTTATTATACCAAGTTTTTCCACGTATTTCAAGTGGTTTTTGTCAAAAATAAAAAACAAAATTAAAACATTTTCGACAAAAGTTGTGCAAAATATACAGAAAAACAAGCTTTTTCAAATGTAATGGCGGGTATAAATTAATTTTTTATGATTTGTTTTTAGTTTACAATAGTATTTCGACGGTTTTGCAAACTTTTAGTTGCAAAACTATTTTAACAACTGTGAATTACGAAATAAAAAATAGCATTTTTAACAGCATAAGCAACTTTTGGTTGCGCAAACTTCAAGGTTATGTTGCTTGAAACGATGCTTGAAACGGGGTATTCTTTTTGTAGCGATGGGAATATTATTGTAGAGAGGTTTGTTTTATACAAATTTCTTTTGGTGCGATGGTTAAAAATTTAGTTGCACTTCAGAAAGGCGGTAAAGGTTTTATGACTATTGGCGAAAAAATTGCTCATTTGCGCGACAATCTGGATATTTCTCAGGAACAGCTTGCTGAAAAGCTTTCGGTTTCAAGGCAATCTGTTTCAAAATGGGAAATGGGGCAGGCTCTTCCGCAGATAGATAAAGTGCTGCAGTTATGCAAGCTTTTTAATGTTTCTACGGATGAACTTTTGTATGATAAGATTACCATTACCAAAAATGATGCGAAAAATACCTCAAATAAATATTTTGGCACCGATGGCTTTAGAGGTGAAGCAAATTTAAACCTCACATCTATGCATGCTTATAAGGTGGGCAGATTTTTGGGTTGGTATTATTCTTCTGCTCTTTCGGGTTGCACTAAAACAGGTTACAAACCGAGAATACTTATCGGTAAGGATACAAGGCGTTCAAGCTATATGCTTGAATATTCTATCGTTGCTGGTATAACAGCATCTGGTGCGGATGCGTATATGCTTCATGTTACGACCACACCTAGTGTTTCATATGTCACAAGACAGGATGAATTTGATTGCGGTATTATGATAACTGCATCACATAATCCTTATTATGATAACGGAATAAAGGTTATAAACCGCCACGGTGAAAAGCTTGACGATGATACAACATCACTTATCGAGGCTTATATTGACGGTGACCTTAAAAGACTTGGCGTGTGCGGAACAGATTTGCCGCTTGCACACAGAGAACGCATAGGCTGTATTGTTGATTATGTGGCAGGAAGAAACCGTTATGTAGGATATTTGATTTCGGTTGCCGCGCATTCCTATAAGGACCTTAAAATAGGTCTCGACTGTGCTAACGGTGCTTCGTGGATGATTGCAAAGAATGTTTTTGATGCTTTGGGTGCCCAAACGGTAGTTGTAGGCAATGAGCCTGATGGTCTTAATGTCAACAACGGTTGTGGTTCAACGCATATTGAAAATCTTTGTAAACTAGTTAAGGAACGCCACCTTGATGTTGGTTTTGCTTTTGACGGCGATGCCGACAGATGTATTGCGGTTGATGAAAATGGAAATGTGGTTGACGGTGACGGTATGCTTTATATATTAGCTACCAGATTAAAAGCCAGAGATATGTTGGACCACAATACCATTGTTGCGACCATTATGTCGAATAGCGGTCTTTTTGCGGCGCTTAAGAATGTTGGAATAGAATGTGAGCAAACAGCTGTAGGTGATCGCTTTGTATATGAGTGTATGCAGGAGAAGGGATATCGCCTCGGCGGTGAGCAGTCGGGACATATTATTCTTAAAAAATATGCCACTACGGGAGACGGTTTACTAACCGCAATAATGATTGCAGAAGAAATGCGTGACAGAAAGTCGCCGCTTTCAAAGTTAGCAGAGCCTGTAAAACTTTATCCTCAACTTGTGAAAAATCTGAGAGTAAAGGATAAGGCAGCTGTTATGATGGATAGCGAGGTTTTGGCTGAATTAAAGGCTGTAGATAAACTTATCGATGGTAAGGGAAGAGCCTTGCTTCGTCAAAGCGGAACGGAGCCTGTTATCAGAATTATGATTGAGAGCGAAAGCGAAGAACTTTGCGAAGGATATGCTGAGCGTATAGCAGCAGTCATCACTAAAAACGGACATTTAGAGGATTAATAAAGAAAAGAACGCTGTGACGGTTGATTGCAGCGTTCTTTTTTGCATTATAAATATGAACAAAATGTAAAAGTCAGGGAAAGTCAAACTTTTTTTGCAAAAACTATTGACAAACGGAAAATTTTGCATATAATAGTAACTGTTAGCACTCGAAGGCTTAGAGTGCTAAAACTAGAAGGAGGGCTTAGAGATGGAGCTTACGCCACGAAAACAGGCTGTTTTAAAGGCTATTATTAAAGCATACATCGCAAGCGGTGAGCCTGTGGGTTCAAAAAATCTCACCGCGTTATTAGAAAATGCCCCTTCGTCAGCAACCCTTCGCAATGAAATGAGTGAGCTTTGCGAATTAGGGCTATTGCATCAGCCACATACCTCTGCTGGCAGAGTGCCTACAAGCAGAGGATATAGCCTTTATGTTAATTCCCTTATGCCGAAGATTCAAATATCTGAAACCGAAAAGGAATATATTGATAAGGCTTTATTAGGACTTAACTGTGCACCTGAGGGAATACCGTCGGCGGTGGCGCAAATGCTATCACATCTTACCGGGCTTCCCGCTATTGCATGCCTTTTAACCGAGCGTCAGCCTCGCGTAAAAAGGATAGAACTGCTCAACATCGGCAGGTCGTCAGTTATGCTTTTGCTTATTACCGATGATGGAAGAACACGAAGTCGAATTTTACGTCACAGCGGTTTTACCCAAGAGAGTGAAAAATGCTTTTTCTCACTTATAGAAAAGAGGGTAAAGGGTAAAACGGTTACAGAACTAAGCAAGGCGTATATGCAAAGTGTTATTGCCGAGGGTGGAATATATACACTAGAGCTTATGCCGTTGCTTACAGCGGTTTTTGAAACCGTTTTGGAAATCGAAAATACCGATGTAACCCTTAGGGGAGAAAATGCCTTGTATAATATATGCGGTGATGAAATTGCCGCCAGAAAAATCACCTCGCTTATAAACCGTCGTGACACTATAATTTCAATTCTGGACGGTATAGGGGACAGCGTGGGTGCGGTCTTCGGTGCCGATACCTCTTACCGCGAACTCGAAGGTGAAACGGTAATTGCTGCAAAATTTAAAGGCAGCGATAAATATAAAGGTTATGTTGGAGTAATAGGACCGAATAGAATGTCTTATGAACATATAATGCCTTGCGTGGAATATTCTGCTAAAGTAATGACAAGAATTATGACAGAGGCACAAAAGGATATGGAGGATTAAGGTTATGTCAGAGGAAACAAAAAACACTGTAGCTCCAGAAACTGCAGAGGAACAACCAAAGACAGAGAAAAAGGAAAAGAAAACCAAGAAGGATGCTGAGCTTGATAAGGTTAAGTCAGAGCTTGAGAGCAAAAACGATTTGTTGCTTAGAACTGCGGCAGAGTTCGATAACTATAAAAAGCGTACCGACCGTGAACGAGCTGGAATAGCCGAGTTTGCGAAGGCAAATGTTATTAAAGAGCTTTTGCCGATACTTGACAATATAGACAGGGCAGCAACCTTAGAGGATAAAACCTCTCCCGATTATATAAAGGGTATAGAGCTTATTGTAAAGCAGTTTGAGGGTTTGGCAGATAAGCTCGGAATTAAAGAAGTGGCTCAGATCGGTGACAACTTTGACCCCAACTGCCATGAGGCTGTAATGCACATAGAGGATGAAAATCTCGGTGAAAACGTTATTGCTGAGGTTTTGCAAAAGGGTTTTAAAATCGGTGATACGGTTATACGTCCCGCAATGGTTAAGGTTGCAAATTAATTAAACAATAAATTATATATTACATTTGGAGGAAATAAAAATGGGAAAAATTATAGGTATTGACTTAGGTACAACAAACTCTTGCGTAGCTGTTATGGAGGGTGGCGAGCCTGTTGTTATTGCTAACGCAGAGGGTGCAAGAACAACACCGTCTGTTGTGGCTTTTTCGAAGACTGGGGAAAGAATGGTAGGTCAGGTTGCAAAGCGTCAGGCAATCACCAACCCCGACCGCACTATAAGCTCAATCAAGAGAGAAATGGGCACAAATTACACAGTTGCTATTGACGACAAGAAGTTTACCCCACAGGAGATTTCGGCTATCATTTTGCAAAAGCTAAAGGCAGATGCCGAGGCATACCTCGGTCAGACTGTTACTGAGGCTGTAATTACCGTTCCTGCTTACTTTACCGATGCTCAGCGTCAGGCTACAAAGGATGCAGGTAAAATTGCTGGTCTTGAGGTTAAGAGAATTATCAATGAGCCTACAGCAGCCGCTTTGGCTTACAGTATTGATAAGGAAGACGACCAAAAGGTTATGGTTTACGACCTTGGCGGCGGTACATTCGATGTTTCAATTATAGAAATGGGTGACGGTGTTCAAGAGGTTTTAGCTACTGCAGGTAACAACCGTCTTGGCGGTGACGACTTTGATAAGCGCGTTATGGATTATATCGTAGCTACCTTCAAGGCAGAACAGGGTATTGATTTGTCGGGCGATAAGATGGCTATGCAGCGTGTTAAGGAAGCTGCTGAAAAGGCAAAGATTGACCTTTCAGGTATGACTACCGCTGATATCAATCTTCCCTTTATTACTGCTGATGCTACTGGTCCTAAGCACTTCGAAACAACCCTTACCCGTGCTAAGTTCAATGAACTTACAGCTGACCTCGTAGATGCTACAATGGCTCCTGTTCGTCAGGCTTTAGCTGACTCAGGTCTTAATAAGGGTGATATTAATAAGGTTCTTATGGTTGGCGGTTCTTCGAGAATTCCCGCTGTTCAGGAAGCAGTTAAAACATTTATGGGTGCAGAGCCTTTTAAGGGCATCAACCCTGACGAGTGCGTAGCTCTCGGTGCTTCGTTACAGGCAGGTGTTCTTGGCGGTGACGTTAAAGGACTTCTTCTTCTCGACGTAACACCCCTTTCTCTCGGCATTGAGACTATGGGCGGTGTTTCTACAAAGGTTATCGACAGAAATACAACCATTCCGGCTAAAAAGAGCCAGATTTTCTCAACCGCTGCAGACGGTCAGACCTCTGTTGAGGTACACGTTCTTCAAGGTGAAAGAGAATTTGCTAAGGATAATAAGACACTTGGAGTATTCCATCTTGACGGTATTGCCGCAGCACCCCGTGGTGTTCCGCAGATTGAGGTTACCTTTGATATAGATGCTAACGGTATTGTTCACGTATCAGCAAAGGACCTTGGCACAGGTAAAGAAAATAACATCACAATCACTTCTAACACTAATATGTCTAAAGACGATATTGATAAGGCTGTTAAAGAGGCAGAGGAATATGCGGCGGAGGATAAGAAGCGCCGCGAGGCTGTTGATGTCCGCAACAATGCTGACCAGATGATTTATCAGACCGAAAAGACAATAGGTGAGTTCGGCGATAAAGTTACCGAAGAAGAAAAGTCACGTATTGAAACCGCAAAAGAGGCCTTAAAGGAAGCTTTAAAGGGTGAGGATATAGAGGCTATTAAGGCTAAACAGGAAGATTTGCAGAAAGAATTATTTGCTATCAGTGAAAAAATTTATAAGGCTGCTAACCCTCAGGGTGACCCCACAGCAGCAGGCACACAGGATGCAGGAAATGCTGACCCTAATGTTTACGAGGCTGACTACACCGACGTAGACGATAATAAATAATTGTTTTGAAAATCAAAACAATTATTAAGTAAGAGGTAATAGTGAAGAGTGAAAAGGTAATGTGTTTGCTACGCAAACAATATATAAGTGCCGCTTGCGGCACACCGTACTTATTCACTATTACTTATTACATAATACTTCAAACACCGTCCTTAAAGGTGGATGGTGTTTTATAGGAGAATTGCTTGTGGCAGACGATAAAAGAGATTATTATGAAGTCTTAGGTGTAGATAAATCTGTATCTGACGACGAGCTTAAAAAAGCATATAGAAAAGCGGCTAAAAAATACCACCCCGACTTAAATCCGGGTGATGCCGCGGCAGAAAAAAGCTTTAAGGAAGTAAATGAAGCCTACGAGGTTTTATCTGATAAGGAAAAACGTGCCCGTTATGACCAGTTTGGTCATGCAGGTGTTGACCCTAATTTTGGCGCAGGCGGAGGTTACGGCGGAGGATTTACGGGTGATTTCGGCGATTTAGGAGATATTTTCAGTTCCTTCTTCGGCGGCGGTTTCGGTGGAGGCTTTGGCGGCGGAAGACAGAGAAATCCCAATGCACCAAGACGCGGAAATGATACTGCAGCTACAGTTAATCTTTCATTTGAAGAGGCAGCAAAGGGTTGCAAAAAAACTATTAAGGTAACAAAAATTGATAATTGTGATGAGTGTGGCGGTAGCGGTGCTGCTAAGGGCAGTAGCGCTAAAACCTGTTCTGTTTGTCACGGTAGCGGTCAGGTTTCTGTAACACAAAGAACACCGTTTGGTGTTATGCAGACACAAAAGGTTTGCGACCACTGTCACGGTAGCGGAAAAATTATCGATAACCCCTGTAAAAAATGTGCGGGTAAAGGAAGAATACGACATACTGTAGAAAAAAATGTGGATATTCCAGCGGGTATTGATGACGGTCAGGTTATTAATCTTCGCGGCGGCGGTGATAGCGGTGTGAATGGTGGTCCATCTGGAGACCTTCGCATAAATGTTAACGTTCGTCCACATCCAATTTTTGTGCGAGACGGATATGATGTGTACTGTGAGATACCGATTACCTTTACTCAGGCGGCTCTGGGAGATGAAATAACAGTGCCTACTCTTGATGGTAAGGTTAAATTCCAAATTCATGAGGGAACTCAACCGGGAGATGAATTTAAACTAAGGGGCAAGGGTATACAACGTCTTAATTACGGTGGCAAGGGCGACCAATATGTTAAAATCAATGTTGAGGTGCCAAAAGACCTTTCAAAATCACAAAAGGAAAAACTTCGAGAATTTGACGCCGCGACAGATGAAAAAAATTACAAAAAGAAAAAAAGCTTTGTTGATAAGCTAAAGGATATTTTTAATGACTGAAAAAAGCGGCAAGAAAATCTTGCCGCTTTTTTAAAATCTAAAACCCTGTCGATTATTTGCGGCAGAGCCGAACCGTTCTTTTCGAATATCAACACACTAAAAACAAAAGGAAACCATGCCTTACAGCACGATTTCCTTATAATTGGCGGAGACGGTGGGATTTGAACCCACGTGCCCGTTAGGGCAACTCGATTTCGAGCAAA
>JAZUAL010000030.1:0-11241 GCA_045637925.1 Acutalibacteraceae bacterium
TAATTCTTTTAATGTCGGCGGTTATGATTATGGCTGTGACTTATTGGGTAATAATAGAAGCTATGGCTCTTTTGTTTATGGCTATAATAAATTATAAATTTTTAAAATTATGTGCGAAAAAAATGTTGTCACCAATTTTAAGGAGGAAAAGTTAATGGAAGAATTTCTTAAGGAGTTTATTGGATCACTTTCTTTTGAAATGAAAATTATTGCAGTATTACTCATTTCGATGGTTCCAATTATTGAATTGCGTCTGGCAATTCCTGTTGCAGCAGCCGTAGGCCTTTCACCAGTGCTTGCGTTTGTTCTGGCGGTTGTTGGTAATTTAATTCCGGTTCCTTTCATCATTCTGTTTATCAAAAAAATCTTTGCTTGGATGCGTAAGACCAGTCCTAAGCTTAATGCAGTTGTAGATAAAATGGAAGCTAAGGCCGAAAAAAACAAGGATAAGGTTTTAAAATATGCTTTCTGGGGACTTACTTTGTTTGTTGCTATTCCTTTACCGGGCACAGGTGCTTGGACCGGCTCTCTTGTTGCAGCTATGCTTGATATGCCTCTTAAAAAGGCATTCCCCTCAGTTGTAATAGGTGTCCTAGGTGCAGGAATTATAATGACATTAATAAGTTATGGTGCGGTAGCCCTTATTTTTGGTTAATTAGGGCTTGACAAAACCACTTTAATGTGTTAAATTGTTTAAAAAGATAGAGGTGCGATTAGCTATCAGTAGCTTTTGGATGTTAATTTCGGCAGAAAGATGTCAAAGGTGAAAGGAGCGGTCGCCGAAAGCGGATGTCGGCGGGCATTTGGCTTGGTAATTCGGAATAATATCTGTCTTACTGTCGCTTTTGCGGAGAGCTATCCAAAACAGAACCCATAGCGCATATATTTTATTATGTGTGTTTTTCTGATTTTTGGTAGCCGAGCAATCGGCTATTTTTTATTGTAGAACTGTTTTAAAAAGGAAGTATTAGTATGAAAAAAACGATTTTTGAGGGTATGGCAACAGCTCTTATTACACCTATTACTGCTGAGGGAATTGATTATGAGGCTTTTGGAAAGCTTATCGATTGGCAGATTGAAGAGGGAATTGACGGTCTTGTAGTCTGTGGTACTACAGGAGAAGGCTCAACCCTTACAGATGACGAGCACAAGGAGGCTATCAAATTTGCAGTCCAGCGTGCAAACAAGCGAGTTCCTATTATTGCGGGCACAGGCTCTAATGATACTGCTTATGCTTTAGAGCTTACAGAGTATGCCTGCTCTGTTGGTGTTGATGCAGTATTGGTTGTTACACCTTATTACAACAAGGCAACACAGAACGGTCTTATTAAAATGTTTAGTCTTATTGCAGATAAATCTACTGCGCCTGTTATTCTTTACGATGTTCCTTCAAGAACAGGCGTTGGTATGACACCCAAGACGGTAGCAGAGCTTGCAAAGCATCCAAATATTGCGGCTATTAAGGCGGCAAGCGGTAATATTTCGCAGATTGCAGAAATTGCGGCGCTTTGCGGCGATAGTATTGATATTTATTCGGGTAACGACGATCAGGTAGTACCCATTATGGCTTTAGGCGGCAAGGGTTGCATCTCGGTGCTTTCAAATCTTTTGCCTAAGGAAGCTTCTCTTATGTGCGAAAAGTTTTCGGCTGGTGACATAAAGGGCGCATGTGCGATGCAGCTTCAGTATTTACCACTTATAAATGCACTCTTTAGTGAGGTTAATCCCATCCCTGTAAAAGCGGCTATGGCAAAAATGGGCTTTTGCGAGGATTATTTGAGACTTCCTCTAACTCCTATGGAAGAGGGCGCAAGAGAGGTACTTTATAACGAAATGAGAAAAGTCGGTATTAATATATGATTTGTGATAATGTTTCAGTGAACGAAAAGGGACACCTGACCTTTGCAGGTTTTGATACGGTTGAATTAGCCGAAAAGTATGGCACGCCGCTTTACCTTATGGATGAAAATTTAATAAGAGAGCGTGTTCGCAGCTATAAAAAAGCGATGTCTTGCCATTTTCCCGAAAATTCGGTTCCCGAATTTGCTTCTAAAGCCTTTTCTACAAAGCAGATTTACAGAATAATGGCTGAAGAGGGCGCAGATATTGATGTGGTATCCTGCGGTGAAATCTATACCGCAAAAACAGCGGGCTTCCCTATGGAAAGGGCATATTTTCACGGCAACAACAAAACAGATGCCGATATAGAATTTGCAATTGACAGCGGTGTAGGTTATTTTGTAATCGATAATGAAGAAGAAATGGCGGCACTTGACCTAATTGCCAAGAAAAAGGGCGTAATTCAAAAGGCGTTACTTCGAGTAACCCCAGGTATCGACCCACACACACATAAAAAAATCTCTACAGGCTCGGTAGAGTCGAAGTTCGGCATTGCTATTGAGACAGGTCAGGCAAAGAAAGCGATAGAAAAGTTGCTATGCCTCTCTAATATAGAACTTTGCGGTTTTCATTGTCATATAGGCTCGCAGATTTTCGAGAGCGAGCCATTTATTACAGCCTCCAAAATGATGCTTGAGTTCATAAAGGAAATCAGAGATAGTTTTGGCTACACAGCACAAATGCTGAATTTGGGCGGTGGCTTTGGTGTGAGATATGTTGAAAGCGACCCTGTGATTGACTATGCTGAGAAAATCTCTGAGGTTGCCAATGCGGTTAATACGCAGTGTGAAGAATTAGGGCTTAGCGTTCCTGTTATACATATGGAGCCTGGCAGAAGCTTCGTTGCTGACGCAGGTATGACCCTTTATACTGTAGGTACGGTTAAGGAAATAAAGGGTTATAAAAACTATGTTTCGATTGACGGGGGTATGGCGGATAATCCGCGTTATGCGCTATATGAGTCGGAGTATACCGTTATTTTAGCTTCACGCGCTAATGAAAAGGCTGATTATATTGCTACTGTTGCGGGCAGATGCTGTGAGTCGGGCGACCTTATAGGCGAAGATTTAAAGATAGCCAAGCCCAAACGAAACGAGATATTGGCAGTGCTCACAACGGGAGCATATAACTATTCTATGGCTTCTAATTACAATAGAATTCCGCGTCCCGCAGTTGTCATGTTAAAGGACGGAGCCGATTATCTTGCAGTAAAACGCGAAACATTAGAGGATATTTGCAGGTTAGATATATAAATTAAATTTTGTTTCACAAACTTTAATTTGAGGTGATAGGTAATAGTGAAAAGGTAATAAGTAATGTGTTTGCTATGCAAACATTATATATTGTGTCGTAATACGACACACCTTACCTATTCACTTTTACTTTTCACTTATTACTTTAATTACCGGAGGTCATTGTGGTAAACATCGGTAACGATTGGGATAATATTTTAGCTGATGAGTGGGAAAAGCCATATTATAAAAAGCTTCGTGCTTTTCTTAAAGCTGAATACAGTACCAAAAGAATATACCCTGATATGAACGACATTTTTAATGCTCTTAAATACACCTCTTTTGAGGATACAAGGGTGGTTATTATCGGTCAGGACCCATATCACGGTTACGGTCAGGCTCACGGACTTTGTTTTTCGGTGAAAAAGGGTGTAACACCGCCACCGTCACTAAAAAATATATTTAAAGAGTTGGGTTCAGATTTAGGTGTAGCGATAAAAAGTCATGGCGAGCTTACCGATTGGGCAAAACAGGGTGTGCTGTTGCTTAATGCGGTGCTTACTGTTCGAGAGGGACAGCCTACAAGCCACAAGGGAATGGGTTGGGAAACCTTTACTGATAGGGTTATAGGTGAGCTAAACCGCAAGACAACCCCTGTGGTGTTTCTGCTTTGGGGAGCGTATGCTCAGAAAAAGGCTGAAATAATAACAAATCCTATACATAAAAAGCTTTTTTCGGTCCATCCAAGTCCTTTGTCGGCAAGCAGAGGCTTTATAGGATGCAAGCATTTCTCCAAGACGAATGAAATACTGACAAATTGCGGATTAGATGCTATAAAATGGTAATGGTTGACATTTTTTGCGGTTTGTGATAAAATTCCTATTGTGAATAGGGGGAATTGCTATGAAGCTTTCAGGTGTTATAAGGCCGGTAGATAAAATGGGGCGTGTTGTAATCCCAAAGGAAATCCGCAAACAATTAAAGATTGAAAATGATGTTGACAGTTTTGAGGTTTATCTTGAAGGGGATACTGTTTTGCTTAAAAAATATCATCCTTCATGTGTTTTTTGCGGTGAGCTAAATGAAAGTGTTGAGTTTGAGGGTTATAATGTTTGCGCCGCGTGTATAGAAAAGCTTAAAGCTTTAAAGAATGAAACCGAAGAAAATCAAATCGATATAAATTGAGTTAAAGAGCAGTTGCTTTAGGGCGACTGCTTATTTTTTTAAAAATTGGTAATAGCTGCTACTGTCGGGGTGGTTGACAAGCGAAGCACTAAATGGTAAAATAAATATGTATATATTTATGGGAGAAATGGTATGAAAAAAATTATTTCATTGTTCTGTATAGCCTGCTTAACTATAGGAATGGTATTCTGCGCACCTAAGATTAGTGCGGCAGTTATAAAAAAAGGAATTGTTGAAGTAGGCACCGTAAAAAGTATTGTTGGAGACGAGGTAGTAGTGCCTGTTCTTATAAAGGAAAATCCGGGCATTATGGCAGTTACAATATCTGTTACCTATGACCCGACCGCACTTGAGTATGTTAGTCATTATTACGGTAATGTTTTCGATGATTATACTATTGCTAACCATACAGACCGCAAGCTAGTTCGTGTAGTAATTTGCGGCATTACTAATAAAAGAAAAGATGGTACGATTATAAGTCTTAAATTCAGGGTTACAAAGGATGCTAAGGCTGAGCTTACACCTATTACCGTTAAATATACCAAAGGCGATTTTTGCAACTGGAACCTTGACAAAATTATGCCTGAGGTTATTTCAGGCGGTGTTGAGGTTGCCTTTAACGGTGAAAACTGTCCTCATAAAAATTACGGCGAGTGGTCAATAGTTACCGAGCCGATTTGTGAAGATGTGGGAGTAAAGGTTAGAACCTGTAGCTTATGCGGGCATAACAAATACAAGGAAATCAGTCCTATAGGACATACATATTCAGAAAATTGGACGGTTGACAGACCAGCCACCGAGGATAGTGACGGAACGATGTCGCGCTACTGTATAAGATGTGATGACTATGTAGACCGTATAACATTTAGTCTTGAGCAAAGTGAAAAAGAAGATATTGATAATATAATTTGGGAGGATTTCACCGATAAGGAAACAGCTGAGGAAATTTTTAAAGAGCAAAATCCCGGAAAAAAGCCTACCAAAAATCCCACTTCAAATAAAAACGAAGCAGACGCCAAACCGCAAGATAGCTCTAAAGTTGAAACCGTTGGCAACACATCTGCTGATGGTACATTGTCGAAGCCAACAGATAAACCTCAGCAACCCTCCCAAAAGGACGAGGACTCCTCATCAATGGGAGATGTTTTAGAACAAATTTTAGAAGAAGCCGAAAATCAGAATGGTGAGATAATAAGCGTTTATCAAGAGCTTATAGAAGCTTTTCCAAGGTTTAAAACCATAATTAAAGTAGCACAAATTTTGCTTATAATCTTAGCGGTAATTGTTTTTTAAAAAAAGGGTATAATAGTTGTAGTCTATCTATTTTGTGAGGTAATATTATTGTCGGTTTTTGAAGGCATTTATGCGGTGGTTGCAAGGATACCTAAGGGACGTGTTGCAACCTACGGGCAGGTTGCGCTGATTGCAGGAAATCCCCGTTGGGCGCGAGTTGTAGGCTATGCGCTTCATAACAATCCTGCTCCGATGGTTATTCCGTGTCATAGAGTAGTTAACCGCGAGGGACGTGTAGCAGAGGCATTCGCTTTCGGCGGCGGAGATACCCAAAGAGCATTGCTTTTGGAAGAAGGCATAGAATTCGAGGCGGACGGTCATATAGATTTAAAGAGATTTGGTATTAGAACAGAGGATTTAAAATAAAATGGGCACATTCGGTTGAATGTGCCCGTTTTTCATACTGACTAAAACAGCAATTTCAAAGTTTGATTTTATCTTTCTTCGCGGAAATATGAAAGACCGAGTGACTGAGGAGGCTGGTTTTCCTTTTTGTCACGGATACTTACAAAAACAAGAACTATTATAGTTACAAGATAAGGGAGAATTTTTAATAGCTCTTGGTCCTTACTGCTTAGTTCCAAGAAGAATGGACCGATTACATAAAGAGCGCCAAATACGATAGAGCCGAGAATGGCTAGATTTGGACGCCATACTGCAAAAATTACAAGAGCAACCGAAAGCCAACCGAATTGGTCGAGAATATTGTTCTGCCAGTTTGCCGCGGCAAAGTCCATAACATAGTAAAGTCCGCCAAGACCCGAAATAACACCGCCGATTAAGGTTGCGACATATTTGTATACGCCAACATTTATACCTGCGGCATCGGCTGTGGCAGGGTTTTCGCCAACAGCTCTGAGATTAAGACCGATGCGGGTTTTAGTAATAACAAAAGCCACGATAAGCGCCATAGCTATTGCCAGATAGGTCATAAAACCGTATGAAAGGAAGATATCTCCAAAAACGCCAAGCTTTTCGGCAAAGGGGAGAGGTGTGCGGTATGCTTTACCGATTTCGGGGAAAGCCGCAACACCTGTGCCACCCATTTTTCCGTTTATAATACTGCCAATAAAGTTACTTATACCAACACCGAATGTGGTAAGCGCCAAGCCTGTAACATTCTGATTGGTTTTAAGGGTTATGGTTAAGAAGCAGTAGATAAGGGTTGTAAGGAGAGAACCCAGTATACAGCAAGCAATAGTAATAATAATGCTTAGGATAGGATTAAAGGCTACACCCGAAGTTGTATAAAAATACGCGCCAACAATACCGCTTATAGCACCCGAAGCCATAATACCGGGTGTGCCAAGATTGAGGTTACCGCTTTTTTCGGTGATTATTTCACCTGTAGAGCCGAGCAAAAGGGTAGAGCTGAGACGGATGGACTGTTGAATAAAGGTAATTAACATTTCAAAGCTCATAATTAACTCCTCCCCTTTGTTTTGCGGAAATTAACCTTGTAGCGTATAAAGAATTCACAGGCTATAATTGAGAAAATAACGATTGCGGTTAAAATATCGCCGATACTGTTATCAATTCTGAAAGCTGAGGTAGCAAACTTACTGCCAACGCTAAGGAAAACTATAAGAAAAGACACGGGAACCATTATAAGCGGATTGAATTTAGCCATCCAAGATACCATTATTGCAGTAAAACCCTGACCTCCAACGATTTCCGGCTTGATAGAATGTTTATCTCCTGCAACAATCATAAAGCCCACGAGACCGCATATAGCACCCGAAATAGCAACGGTGCGTATAATAACCTTTTTAACATTGATGCCGATATATCTTGCGGTGTTTTCACTTTCGCCGACTACAGAAATTTCATAGCCTTGCTTGCTGTATTTAAGGTATATAAACATAAATACAGTAACACCTACAACAATTAGGATATTAAAAATGTAATTTCGCTCAAACAAATTTGGCAAATAACCATAGCCGGTGCGCTCATTTAAAATACCAAGGTCGCTTCTGCCCGATTTATCCTTAAGCATTATGAAGTATGAAACCAAGGTCATCGCAACATAGTTCATCATAAGAGTAAAGAGTGTTTCATTGGTGTTCCAAAATGCCTTACATATGGCAGGAATTACCGCCCATATAGCACCTATTAAAACACTGCTGAGCACTGTAATAATAAGCAGAACGGGTTCATCAAACTTGCCGCCGAATTCAAGCATACAGTAAGCAGATGCGAGACAGCCCATAAGCACTTGACCCTCTGCACCGATATTCCAAAATTTCATTTTAAAGGCAGGGGTTACAGCTAATGAAATACAAAGCAAAATTGCGGCGATATGGATAGATTCCATATATTTTTTATTAAGACCTGAATTTGCGACGGGAGTGCCGATAACACCCTCATACATAGATTTAAAAATTGCAATAGGGTTTTGACCTGTTACTGCGACTATCAGTATACTACTGAGCAGTAAAGCGGCTAAAATACCTAAAAAGTGAATAAGCACTGATTTACTTAAAGTTACGTCATCACGCTTTGTGATGTGAATAAGAGGTTCACGTATCTGCTTTTGTTTAATATCAGCCATTTCCCTCACCTGCCTTAGATTTAGTCATAAGAAGACCGATTTCTTCCTTTGTGGCTGTTCTACCGTCAACTATACCTGTAACAGCTCCCGAACCGATAACCAGAATTCTATCGCAAAGCTCGGTTAAAACATCAAGGTCTTCGCCGACGAAGATAACAGCAACACCGTTTTTCTTTTGTTCGTTAAGAAGATTATAAATAAGGTAAGAGGAGTTAATATCAAGGCCTCTTACGGGATATGCCGCCATAAGCACGGTAGGGGAAGCGGCAATTTCTCTGCCCACAAGCACCTTTTGAACATTACCTCCCGAAAGCCGTCTTACAGGGGTGGAAGCACCTGGGGTTACAACCTCTAAATCCTTAATGATATGCTCTGCTAAGTCCTTGGGAGCTTTACGCTGTAGAAATACCGATTTACCCTTGCGGTAGGACCTTAGCATCATATTATCAACAATATCCATATTACCAACAAGGCCCATACCCAAACGGTCCTCAGGTACAAAGGAAAGTCTAACTCCGAGCTCTCTTATCTGAATTGGCGATTTATCCTTTAGGCTATCTTGCGAGTGAGTTTTGGGGTTATTATAAAGTATTTCACCCTCGTTAACATTTTGAAGACCAGCTATTGCTTCAAGTAATTCACGTTGTCCTGAGCCTGCAATACCTGCAATACCAAGAATTTCACCTGAACGGGCGGTGAAACTCACATCATCAAGCACCTTAACACCCTCACGGTTGATGCAGTTAAGATTTTTAACTATAAGACGGTCCTCGGTGTTCTGTGGTTCGCTACGTTCAATGTTTAGCGTGATTTTTTTACCAACCATCATTTCGGTAAGGTCGGCTTCGTTAGTGGCTGCAGTCTCAACAGTGCCGATATATTCGCCTTTACGAAGAACCGCAACCTTATCCGACAGAGACAGTACCTCGTGGAGCTTATGGGTGATGATAATGATTGCTTTACCATCATCACGCATTCTTCTGAGCACCGAAAAAAGCCTCTGAGTTTCCTGTGGCGTGAGCACAGCGGTAGGCTCATCAAGAATAAGAATATCAGCACCGCGGTAAAGCACCTTTATAATTTCTACCGTCTGCTTTTCTGAAACCGACATTTCGTGAATTTTTTTTGATGGCTCAATATCAAAGCTGTATTTATCAGCGATAGTCTTTATGCTTTGCTCTGCCTGTTTTATATCATACTTTCCTTCTTCTTTAAGACCGAGGATTATATTTTCGGTAGCAGAAAAAACATCAACGAGCTTGAAGTGCTGATGTATCATACCTATTTTATAATCAAAGGCATCCTTTGGAGAGCGGATAACTACCTCTTCACCGTCAATAAAAATTTGGCCGTGGTCGGGATAGTAAATACCCGAAATCATATTCATAAGGGTTGTTTTACCACTTCCATTTTCGCCGAGAATGGACAAAATCTCACCGCGGTTAACTATTAAGTTGACATCCTTATTAGCAACAACACTGCCAAAGGTTTTGGTTATGTTTTTTAGTTCAATAGCAGGCTTTAATTCCACAGATTTCTTCCTTTCTGTTTTTATGTTTTGAAAAAGATATTATAGGATAATATTCTTTCCAAAACATAAAACCAAATAAGGCGGAGCACTGCTGCACTCCGCCCGAGCCAAAGCATTCAAACTCGAATCAGATTTTGAATGCTTTGACTATAGATATATTAGCTCTTAGGAACAGTGATACCGTCGATGATTACATTGAAGTAAGGAGCAGAACGCTTCTCAGACTCAATGAAACGACCGTCAACAATAGCTTCTGTATCAGGAACGAAGTCACCTAAATCAACAACGTCTGCAAGATATGTGGTAAGCTCTTTGCCTTCTACAGTGAAGGTTTTGGTGTCGAATACCTTAAGAGTGCCGTCGTTAAGCTTAGTCTTAGCAGCTTCAATAGCTTCCTTGGTGCCAGCGGCAGCGTTCTTTGTAAGCTCAGTGAGCTGAACAGCGCCTTCTGCAAGAGTTGCGCAGTAGTCAGCAGGGATAGAGGTACCGTCAAGCATAGCCTTAATCATCATGGTCATATAAGGAACCCAAGAAATCTTGGAAGAAATGATAGCGGTTGTGGGCCCTATATTAGAGGTATCAACATTGTAAGCAACGTTGGGAACCTTAGCAGCCTCACAAGCAGAGGGAGCACCTGATGAGTCAGCGTGCTGGCTGATAAGCTTACATCCGTTAGCTATAAGAGCCTTAGCAGCGGTATTTTCTTTTTCAATATCAAACCAAGACTGTGTATATTGAACTTCCATAGTTACAGTGGGGCATACAGATTTAGCACCGAGATAGAAAGAGGTGTAACCCGAAATAACTTCAGCATAAGGGAATGCGCCAACATAACCCATTTTAGCCTCTTCAGCCTTGAACTGACCAGCCTTGATCATTTCATTAAGCTTCATACCTGCAGCGATACCTGCAAGATAACGGCCCTTGTAAATCTCAGCAAAAGCGGTGTGATAGTTGCCAAGAAGCTCGGTTTTACCGCGAACGCCTGTTGCATGGCAGAACTGAACATCGGGGAATTCCTTAGCAGCCTTAATTATATAAGGCTCGTGACCGAAGGAGTCAGCAAAAATTACCTGACAGCCAGCTGTTACAAGCTCTTTAGCTGTGGTATAGCATTCCTCACCCTCGGGGATACCGGTCTTCATGATAACCTGATCGTCCTTAATGCCAAGGTCTTTACAAGCAGCATTAGCAGCATCAATAAAGTTCTTGTCATATGTTGAGTTCTGGTCGTGAAGGAAGATAAAGCCAACCTTGAGGTCTTCCTTAGCTACAGCTTTGATAGTATCAGCCTTAGTAAGCTCTACCTCATCAATAGAAAGCACCTTTGCACCTTCATTTTCACCAGAGCTGGTTGTTGCGTCTCCACAACCTGCAAATACAAAAAGCAGGCACAAAGACAAAACGATTGCGAGTAACTTTTTCATTTCAAAAATCTCCTCTTTTTAAAATTTGGACTTTTAGCCCTTAATTTATGTAAATTGAAATTACATAACAAATTTAAGCCTAAGTATTAATATTATTTGCGAAATGTGAGTCCTGTATCGCTC
>JAZUAL010000031.1:0-61825 GCA_045637925.1 Acutalibacteraceae bacterium
GATATGAAGAGTTAAATAAAAAAATAGAAACAATAAGTTATGATGATGAAAATGTTATAGCTTATTTTTGTCTTGTTTCAGCAAGTTTTGATTTGGGCAGATTGGCATATTTTAACGGCAGAGGGTTTTATTTAACGAAAGATAACTTTTTTAATAAATTGCCACTTTTTTGCGCAAAAAAATATCCACAAAACCTATGGTATGAAAAAGATGTTGTTAATGTTTGCTCTGATAATGGAGATGAATATATCAGGGATAACAATCTTTTAAAGAGTGCGCTTATTTATACTTGTTTATCATCTATGAACCATTGTCTTTCTTTTATAGCAAGCAACAACAAAACTTATTTGAATCAATTGTGTTTTGATAATGGCACAATATCAAGCCAAAAATTGAGCATGTTAAATTTGTCTCAAGAAGAACAAAATTTGATGCAACTATGGGAATTAATTTTATCGTTAGCTAAAGAAACTAAAAATTATAACCCCAATTATAAATATGGTATTTATCAAATATCAAATGAATTAAATACTTATTGTTTAGATGAGGAAAATAATAAAATATATGATTACAACGAACTAAACGGGTATTTGGAAGTTCTAAAAGCGAAACTAAAAGAATATTATGAAAAAAATATATCACATTTGTTATTTGAATATGGGTTGCTGAAATAAAAATGTAGTATAAAACTCCTTTGTTGACAGATAATAACAGTGTTATCAAATCAACAAAGGAGTTTTTATATATGAAAGCAACAGGTATAGTTAGGCGTATAGATGATTTAGGACGTGTGGTTATACATACGGGTATTAACGAACTGGGCGGGTTTGTGGTGTCCTAAAGTATAAATATATAATAGCAAAAAAGTGAGGTAAGCTTTTGAGCCACCTCACTTTTTAATTTCGCATTACGAATTATGAATTACGCATTTATTCCTCGTCAGGCATTTCCCAGTTGTGCCAAACTGCCTGAACGTCATCGTTATCCTCGAGCATATCTATAAGCTTTTCCATTTTGGTGATAGCTTCTTCATCCTCAATAGCGGTCATGGTCTGGGGAATGTAAGCTACCTCGGCAGAAAGGAAGCTGTAGCCCTTGTTCTCTAATGCGTCACGCACAGTACCTAAATCGTTGGGAGCGGTTACAATCTCGAAAACGTCACCGTCAAAGCTGAAATCATCAGCCCCTGCCTCTAAAGCATCCTCCATAACGGTGTCCTCATCGAGACCCTCGGCCTCTATTGTGATGATACCGTTGCGGTCAAACATAAACATAACCGAACCTGACTGACCGAGGTTACCGCCGCACTTATCAAAATAGTGACGCATTTCGCCTGCGGTTCTGTTGCGGTTGTCCGAAAGGGTTTCAACAACTACTGCGACACCGTTTGGACCGTAGCCCTCATAGATTAACTCCTCATAGTTGTTTGCTTCACCATCGCCCGCAGCCTTTTTAATAATTCTTTCGATATTATCGTTAGGCACATTTGCAGCCTTAGCCTTTGCAATAGCGTCTTTAAGCTTGCTGTTCTCACTAGGGTTTGCGCCGCCTGTTTTAACAATAACTGCGATTTCTCTACCAATTTTGGTGAAAATCTTCGCCTTTGCGGCATCGGTTTTTTCCTTTTTTCTTTTAATATTATTCCATTTGGAATGTCCTGACATTTTATTTCAAACCTTTCTATAAGTGAATCTCCACAAAGAATAATTTTATCACAATAATGGGTTTTGTTCAAGAGCTTTTTCGCAAATTGCGGTAATGTCCTCTAGTGAATTTATTTCTCCGCACATTCGTCTTAATGCTGCCGCACCGTTTAGCCCCTGCATATACCATGCAGTGTGCTTTCGGGCTTCTAAAATTGCATTTCGGGGGTCCTTATATTTGTGCATAAGAGAAATTTGCTCTAAAAGAGCTTTAAATCGCTGTTCCAAGGCTGGCGGTGTGTATGGCATGTCACTGAAATATGCGTTGATTTCCTCAAAAACAAAGGGATTGCCCTGCGCTGCTCTGCCCACCATAACAAAGGCACAGCCTGTGGCATCATACATATTTTTGGCGCTTTTTCCGTCCTTCACATCACCGTTAGCGCAAACGGGGATGTTTACCGCTTTTACAACCTTTTCTATGGTTTTATAATCGATACCGGGGGCGTACATCTGCACCCTTGTTCTTCCGTGCACAGTAATCATTTTGGCACCTGCCGCCTCTAAGCGTCGGGCTAGCTCAGGTGCATTTATACTATCACTATCCCAACCTGTTCGCATTTTAACCGTCACAGGCACATCTACAGCCTTTACAACCTCTTCGACAATTTTACCCGCAAGGACGGGGTTCCGCATAAGTGCACTGCCACCGCCGTTGCCTGCAACCTTTGGGGCGGGGCAGCCCATATTAATATCGATAAAATCGGGGTTAAAAGCGAGAGCCTTTACCGCCGCCTCTGCCATAATTGACGGTTCACAGCCAAAAAGCTGTGATGCAACGGGGCGCTCAGTCTCGCTACAGCGAAGCAGTGAGGCGGATTTTTTATCACCCAAGGTCACACCCCTTGAGCTTGTAAGCTCGCCCACGCAGAATGAGGCTCCTTTTTTCATACATATTTCCCTCATAGCGCGGTCGGCAACGCCTGCCATCGGCGCCAGAGCGGCAAAACCGTTAATTTCTAAATTTCCTATCTTCATAACCGTAATTATACTTTATAAAATATAAAGTGTCAATTTTTTTAAAAAAACTTTATTTTTCGGCTCTTTTTTGCTAAAATTACTTTTGTGAGGTGAGGGTATGTATAAAACCTTAAACGAGCATTATAAGGAAAAATACGGTTGCAAGGTTTACAAGTTGTCTATCGATGGCGGTTTTACCTGCCCTAACCGTGACGGAAAAATTGATACCAGAGGCTGCATTTTCTGTTCAGCTTCGGGCGGGGGCGATTTTGCCGAAAAACAGTGCGGCAGTATAGCGGTACAGCTCGAAAGAGCAAAGAAAAAGGTTGAGGGCAAAATTAAGGACGGAAAGTATATCGCCTATTTTCAGTCCTTTACTAACACCTACGCGCCGACAGACAGATTAAGAAAGCTTTATTTAGAGGCGATAAAACCCGATTATATTGTGGGGCTAAGCATTGGAACCAGACCTGATTGTTTAGGAGACGATATAATAGCGCTTTTAAGGGAGGTAAACTGTATAAAGCCTGTGACGGTTGAGCTTGGTCTTCAGACATCTAATGAGAAAACCGCCGAATATATAAGAAGAGGATATAAAAATAAGGCTTATGCCGACGCGGCAAAGAGGCTTAAAGCGGCAGGCATAGAGGTTGTAACCCATATCATAATAGGTCTGCCGAAAGAAACGGTAGCCGATGCGGTTAGCACAACAAAGTATGCAGTTGAAAACGGTAGCGACGGGGTTAAATTCCATCTGCTTCACGTACTAAAGGGTACCGACCTTGAAAAAAGCTATTTAAAGCGTGAATTTTATTGTCTTACTTTAGAGGAATATGGTGGCATTTTAAAGGAATGTATAGCTGTTTTGCCGAGCAAAACTGTGGTGCACCGAATAACAGGAGACGGTGCAAAACGGGATTTGATAGCACCGCTTTGGTCTGCAGATAAGAAAAGAGTTCTTAACTTTTTGAATAATTTGCTAAGAGAGTGAAAAAATAATTGATTAAATAGGTATAAAATGATATAATAGGTTAGTTAATTCTGTTTTTAAGGAGTAATGAGTAATGTCAATTAAAATTGGTATTGTGGGCTATGGAAATTTGGGCCGCGGTACTGAGTGTGCAATAAAGCAAAACAAGGATATGGAGCTTTACGGTGTTTTTACAAGGCGCGCTCCCGAAACGGTCAAGACGCTGACGGGCGCTACGGTTTATCATATAGATGACATATTAGAGCATAAGGAAAAGCTTGATGTGCTTGTTATCTGCGGCGGCTCCGCTACCGATTTACCTGAGCAGACACCTATGCTCGCCCGTAATTTTAATGTTATAGACAGCTTTGATACCCATGCCAAAATCCCTGAGCATTTTGAAATGGTTGATAATGCCGCTAAAAAGGGTAAAAACGTTGCTATGATTTCGGCGGGTTGGGACCCAGGTATGTTCTCCCTTAACCGACTTTATGCAGAGGCAGTTTTGCCCGACGGTAAGGATTATACTTTCTGGGGCAAGGGAGTAAGCCAAGGTCATTCGGATGCTATTAGAAGAATTGAGGGTGTAGTTGATGCCCGTCAGTATACAATACCTATTGACAGTGCGGTTGAAAGTGTAAGGCGTGGTGAAAATCCAGAGCTTAGTGTTCGCCAAAAGCATTTAAGAGAGTGCTTTGTTGTGGCAGATGAGGGCGCAGACCTAAAGCGAATAGAAAACGATATTAAAACAATGCCTAATTACTTTGCCGATTATGATACAACGGTGCATTTTATCAGTGCCGATGAAATGATGCGTGAGCATAGCGGTATTCCTCACGGAGGCATGGTGCTTCGTTCGGGTAAAACGGGGATTAATGAGGAAAATACGCACATTATTGAATACAGCTTAAAACTTGATTCCAACCCTGAATTTACTTCGAGTATTATTGTGGCTTATGCCCGCGCAGTTTACAGAATGAGCAAAGAGGGTATGTCGGGCTGTAAAACAGTTTTTGATGTTGCTCCCTCGTATCTTTCCCCCTGCAGTGCAGAGGATTTAAGAAAAAGACTATTATAATGGCTATAAGGATGTTTGGTTATGAGTGAAAAAAGAGGTAATTTTACCGGTAAAATCGGATTTGTGCTTGCAGCTGCAGGCTCGGCTGTAGGTCTTGGAAACATTTGGCGTTTTCCCTATCTTGCCGCTAAATACGGCGGTGGTATATTCCTGCTGGTTTACATTGTGTTGGCTGTTACCTTTGGTTTTGCGCTTATGTGCGCAGAAATTGCTATCGGCAGAAAAACAGGTATGAGCGCTGTTAAGGCTTTCGGTGTGCTAAATAAGAAATATGGCTTTATCGGATGGATAGCATCTATTATTCCTATGATAATTCTGCCTTATTATTCAGTAATTGGCGGTTGGGTTGCAAAATATATCTGGGTTTTCGTTTCGGGTGGTGTTAAGGCTGCTGCGTCAGACGATTATTTCACAGGCTTTATAACAAAACCCATAGAACCTATAGGTTGGTTCATGCTCTTTATCGGTCTTACCGCGGTGATTGTGCTTTTCGGTGTTGAAAAGGGTGTTGAGAAGGTAAGCAAGTGGATGATGCCTATCCTCGTGCTGCTCACAATTATAATTGCGGTTTACGGTTTGTTTATGCCCGGCGCTATGGACGGTCTTGTTTACTACATAAAACCTGATTTCAGCAAGTTTTCTGCTACTACTGTGCTTGCGGCCATGGGCCAGCTTTTCTATTCAATGTCATTAGCTATGGGTATTATGATTACCTATGGCTCATATATGAAAAAGGAAATCAATCTTGAATCCTCTGTAAGACAGATTGAAATTTTTGATACAGGTATCGCTTTCCTTGCCGGTCTTATGATTATTCCTGCTGTATTCGCTTTCTCAGGCGGAGACGAGGCAGCACTCGGCAAGGGACCAAGCCTTATGTTTATCACACTTCCTAAGGTATTTGAGTCTATGACAGGCGGCTCTGTTATAGGTGCAATGTTCTTTATTATGGTATTCTTTGCAGCCCTCACATCTTCAATTTCTCTTATGGAAACGGTTGTTTCAATTATCAACGATAAGTTAAACTGGGGAAGAAAGAAAACCTGTTTAGTGGTTCTTTTGGGCTCGGTTGTTTTAGGACTTCCTTCCTCTTTGGGTTTTGGAGTACTTGGAAGCTTCACTATTGCGGGTCTTACCTTCCTCGATATGTTCGATTTCATAAGCAATAGCGTGCTTATGCCCATAGTTGCTTTCCTAACCTGCATATTTATCGGTTATGTTATTAAGCCAAAAGCCATTACTGATGAAATTGAGCTTACAGGAAAATTCAAAGGCAAAAAGCTTTTCAATATTGTTATTAAGTATATCGCGCCTGTTTGTATAGTTCTTATTCTTGTTTCCTCAGTACTTGATGTGCTTGGAATAGTTAAAATCTAGGTGAATTATGGATATTTTAAAGGTATTAACAGAAGAATTTAGCTTAAAGCCCTTTCAGGTTGAAAACACGGTAAAGCTTATTGACGAGGGCAATACAATTCCCTTTATTGCGCGTTACAGAAAGGAGGCCACAGGCTCGCTTGATGACCAAGTTTTGCGCGAGCTTAATGACCGACTTTCTTATCTTCGCAATATGGAAGAAACAAGAGAAAAAATAAAGAAGGCAATCGAAGAGCAAGGCGCTCTTACAGACGAGCTTATTGAGGCTATCGAAACCGCGAAAACTCTCACAGAGCTAGATGATATTTATCGCCCCTACAAGAAAAAGCGCAAAACAAGGGCTAGCGTTGCTAAGGAAAAGGGTCTTGAGCCCTTGGCTGATATGATTTATGGGCAAGAGCCAGACTGCAAAGAGCCGATAGAAATGGCGGCAGAGTTTATAAATTCCGAGCTTGGTGTTGAGACTGCCGAGGATGCGCTCCAAGGCGCTATGGATATTATAGCTGAAAAAATTTCTGATGATGCAGATATCCGAAAGCGAATGCGCTTTGTCTGTTCGGCTCACGGTATTTTAACCGTTAAAGCGGCGGCGGAGGATACGGGTGTGTATGAAATGTATGCCGATTACAGTGAGCCTGTATCAAAAATACCCGACCATAGAATTTTGGCTATTAACCGTGGTGAGAAGGAAGACATATTAAAGGTCTCTATTGATTTTGATACAGATAAAGCGATGTTTATCATTGCTAAAACCCATATTAAAGAGGGGTCGCCCGCAACTGATACCGTAAGGCTTGCGGCTGAGGATGCTTACAGTAGACTTATATTCCCCTCAATTGAGCGAGAAATTCGCTCTGAGCTTACCGCCCGCGCGGCAGCCTCTGCGATAAAGGTTTTCTCAACCAACTTAAAGCAACTGCTTATGCAACCACCTGTAAAGGATAAGGTTACATTGGGATTAGACCCCGGTTACAGAACGGGATGTAAGGTTGCGGTTGTTGACGGTACGGGTAAAGTGCTTGATACTGCGGTTATTTATCCTGTGCCCCCGAAACAGAAGATTGAAGAGGCTAAAATTATCATAAAGGCTTTGGTTAAAAAGCATGGGGTTGAGGTTTTTGCAATAGGCAACGGTACCGCAAGCCACGAAACCGAGTGCTTTGCTGCTGAGGTTATAAAAGAGCTTGACACAGGGCTTTCATATATGGTTGTGAGTGAGGCGGGAGCCAGTGTTTATTCGGCTTCGAAATTAGCGGCTGAGGAATTCCCCGATTATGATGTTTCGCTGAGAAGCGCTGTTTCTATTGCGAGGCGACTTCAGGACCCCTTAGCAGAGCTTGTGAAAATTGAGCCAAAGGCTATAGGTGTTGGGCAGTATCAGCACGATATGCCACCTGCACAGCTTAACGGCGCGCTTGACGGTGTGGTTGAGGATTGCGTTAACTCGGTAGGGGTTGACCTTAATACTGCATCTGTTCAGCTTTTATCACGCGTGGCAGGTATCGGAGGAGCACTAGCTAAGAATATAGTGGCTTACCGAGAGGAAAACGGTAGGTTTACTGCACGCGCCGAGCTTAAAAAGGTTTCAAAATTAGGACCAAAGGCTTTCCAGCAGTGTGCCGGCTTCCTTAAGATTGCTGACGGTAAAAACGCGCTTGATAACACCTCAGTTCACCCTGAGAGTTATGATGCCGCAAAGGCACTTTTGAAGCTTTGTGATTATACCGATAAGGATTTAAAATCGGGCTGTGCCGATAATATTTCTGAGCGTGTAGCCTTAAGAGGAATTGACAAAACCGCAGAGGAATTAGGCATAGGCATTCCCACCTTAGAGGATATGGTAAAAGAGCTCGAAAGACCTGGCAGAGACCCGCGTGACGAGCTGCCGCCACCTATGCTCCGTCAGGAAATAATGTCCATGGAGGACCTTAAAACAGGTATGAAGCTAAAGGGTACCGTCCGTAATGTTATCGATTTTGGCGCATTTGTGGATATCGGCGTTCATCAAGACGGGCTTGTGCATATTTCACGCATTACCGACCGATTTATAAAGCATCCCAGTGAGGTTTTAAAGGTCGGCGATATAGTTGATGTTTATGTGCTTTCTGTTGATGTTGCAAAGAAGAGAATATCGCTTAGCATTAAGGAACCTTAAAACAATATTTTGTCGCCCCTTGAACCCCAGTGTATTATCAGTACACAATGGCTTATTGGCATAAAATATTTCATTATTAACAATTTGTTTAATTTTTAGGTACTTTTGTTTGATAATATATTATTTGTTGCAAAATATGTTGTAAAATGAAAATGAAAATTTTCTTGGAGGAATAAAAAATGATTAATGTTACCGGACTTAGTAAAAGGTACGGTACTCACCTTGCGGTAAACAATGTTAGCTTTAACATTGAAAAGGGTGAGGTTATCGGCTTTTTGGGACCGAACGGTGCCGGCAAATCTACTATTATGAATATTTTGACCGGTTACCTGTCTCTCACACAGGGAAAGGTAGAGATTGACGGATTTGATATTCTTGAAAATCCTGAGGATGCGAAGCGTCGTATCGGTTATCTTCCTGAAATCCCACCCCTTTATATTGATATGAAGGTTAGGGAGTATCTTAACTTTATTTACGATTTAAAAAAGGTTAAGTTCCCTAAAAAGCCCCATATTGATGAGGTTTTAAAGCTTGTTAAGATTGACCATGTTGAAAACCGTCTTATTAAAAATCTTTCAAAGGGCTACCGTCAGCGTGTCGGCTTTGCTCAGGCGCTTATTGGCAATCCCGATGTGCTTATTCTTGATGAGCCTACAGTTGGTCTTGACCCCAATCAGATTATAGAAATAAGAAATCTGATTTCGAGACTTGGCAAAAACCATACAATTATTCTTTCTTCACACATTTTGTCTGAAATACAGGCTGTTTGTAAGAGGGTTATAATTATAAATAAGGGTGAAATTATCGCTGATGATATGGCAGAAAATCTTTCTTCCAAGCTTTCGGGCGACCAATCTTTAGTGGCAAGAATTGCCGCAGGCGAGCAGGATATGCTTGATGCGCTCAGCACCGTTAAGGGTGTTAAAAATGTAATGTCCCTCGGCAGAAAAGAGGAGGGCACCTTCGATTTCCTTATTGAGCCTGAGGAAAATGCGGATATCCGCGCTGCTGTATTTGAGCGTGTGGTTTCAAGAGGCAAAACCATGCTGTCCCTTACAAGCAACAAACTGTCTTTAGAGCAGGTGTTCTTAAGACTTACAGGAGTTGCTGACAATAATGAGGCGCGAAAGATGTTGGGGATTGAGGATATAAAGGCTACAGAAGCAACAAAGGAGGCTGAGGAATAATGACTGCTATATTTAAAAGAGAATTTAAATCGTATTTTTCAACACCTATAGGCTACATAACCTTAGCTGTAATCTTTTTCTTCCTTGGCTATTGCTTTTCGATAATCTACAGCTACGGTTCGCCTGATGTTTCAACCGTTGTTATGGCAATGTCATCAATAGTTATATTCATTATTCCCGTGCTCACTATGAGACTTATGAGCGAGGACAGACGCCAGAAGGTTGACCAGGTATTATTCACAGCACCCATAAAAATAATTGATGTTGTTTTCGGTAAGTTCTTTGCCGCATTAGCGGTTTATGCACTTGGCTTTGTGCCTACCGTTATTTTTCAGATTATAGTTGCGTTTTATGTTAAAATAAATATTTTGGCATATTTATATGCACTTTTGGGCGCTATACTTCTGGGCGGCGTGCTTATTTCAATCGGTATGTTTATTTCGTCCCTTACCGAAAGCTCCGTAATAGCAGGTGTTTTAACCCTTGTTATTAATATTCTTACACTTTATATGTCAAGCTTTTCACAGCTGATAAGCGTTCCTGAGGGTTCAACAGGCTTCTTCGCAAAGATTTGGGCTTGGATAGTTGAAACCTTTGTGGCGTTCCTTGATAAAACTGCATTTATGACCGTTTTTGAAAAATTCGGTGAAAATGTTTTCAGAATTACAGATGTGGTTTATTTCTTTAGTATTATTGTAGCATTCATTTTCTTAAGCGTTCGTTCGCTTGAGAAGAGACGATGGGCTTAAAGGAGGTAAAGCAAAATGGAAGAAAACAAGAATTTAACTCCCGAAACCGAAATTGAGGAAGCAACAGTTAACGAGGCAGAGACTGTGAAATCCAAAAAAGAAAAACCAAAAAAGGCTAAAAAGACATCAAAAAAGCCTCAGCTTATCAAAAGTCAGTTTGCATTTAAAAGAGGCAGCTATTCCTTAGCGCTTACTGCGGCTGTACTTGCAGGTTTAATAGTTATTAATATTTTAGTTTCAGTGTTAGCTGACAGATTTAATATGGAATTTGATATGTCTGCACAGAAGACCAACAGTATGAGTGAAGAAAATATTGAATTCTTAAGAAATCTAGAGCAAGAGGTTAACATTATTTTCTGCGCCGACAAGGAAAGTTATGCCAGCGGTTATATGGCATACTATGCACAGCAGTACGGTGTTAGCGAGGATGCAAGTAATTACTATTCTCAAACACTGACATTGGTAGATAAATATGCTGATTATAACAAGAATATTAAGGTTGAGTTTATCGATACCCAATCAACCGAGTTTTCAGCAATAACCCAGAAATATACAAGCGATAACATTGGCTACGGTGATATTTTGGTTTCTACTAAAATTGGTGACAACGAAAAGCATAAGGTTATAGGCTTTAAGGATATTTATGATGTCACAGAGGATGACACCTATGCCGCATACGGTATGACCACAGCAACCGTTAGCGGTAACAATATAGAAACCGCCCTCACAGGCGCTATTGCTTATGTTACAAGCACCAAAACCAAAAAAATGGCAATATTAACAGGTCACAGCAAAAATCATTATAGTGAGGACTTTTCTAAAATGCTCTCACAGAACAATTATGAGGTAGATTATATTGATGATGAGCTTGTAACCTCTATTTCAAGCGAGTTTGACGCTGTAATGATTGCTGCTCCCGTTAAGGACTTTATCGGAAGCGAAATTGAAGCTCTTTCAAAATTCCTTGATAACGAAGGCAAGCTTAACAAAGGCCTTATGTTTGTTGCTGATATAGATGCTCCCTATCTTACAAACCTTTATGATTTCCTCAGTCAGTGGGGTATTGATGTGGGCGAGGGTATTTTGTTTGAAACAGATAACAACAACCATATCCCCGATGACCCGATGACCATCGGTTCGTATCCTGTAGAGGATGAGGAAGAGGATATCACCAAGAATATGGACCTATTTATTACAGGCTTTAACCTGCCTTTTGATATTGGATTTGAGGAACGCGACGGTATAACCGTTTCTCCTCTTGTTGCAACCCCTGAGACTGTTGTGGCAGCGCCCGTTGGCACAACTAAGGATTGGGCAGGAGCCGGTGATTATGAAGTAAGAAGTTATCCCACAATTATTCAGTCTGTAAAGGAAGAATACAATGAGGATAATGAGGTTATTTCAAGCTATGTTGTAGCCTTTAGCAGTATTGAATATTTCTATTCGGCTTATAACGCACAGGCATCTGTGGCAAATAACGATATATGCCTTGCAGTTTCCGAGCGTCTCGTCAGAGCCGATAAAAACAGCGTTAAGTTTACCTCAAAAACAATAACAAACGAAAGCTTTGCAGAAAAGGTAACCGAAAGCTCTACAAAGGCTATTCAGTTTATCTTTATGATTTTGTTACCCGTGCTTTCAATAACTGCAAGTATTTACATTTTTATTAAGAGAAGGAACACATAAAATGAGTGATTTTCCAGAGCGTGAGAAAAACGAGCTTCCGTCTGAGCAGGAGTTTTCCACAATATTTTCAGACCCTACCGCTCATATAAAGACTGCGGAGGATGTTAAAAAGAAAAAGCGTTTGCCTATAATCGTCGCTTCCTTTTTGGCGGTTGCGGTGCTTGTAGGCGGAACAGTAGGTATTATTAAGCTTATTCCCGAAAAGGAAGTTAACTCAGCCAATACCGAAAATCAGGATATAAAGGTGCTTGACCTGACATCTGATGACCTTACCGAAATGACGGTCACTAACCAACAAGGCACATATAAATTCTATTCTAAAACAGAAGCCAATCAGAGCGGTAACTCCTCTCAGAGTGAGCAAACTACAGTTTGGAATATAGAGGGTTATGATGCGGGGCTTCTCAGCAGTTATAATGTTGCCCACAAGGTAACAAGTATTGCAGGTGTGGTGGCTTCTATGGAAATCACCAAGCTTAATGCTGCGGATTGCGGTCTTGACAACCCTACCGCTAAGGCGGAGCTTGTAACCAAGGATGGCAAAAAGCATACAGTGCTTCTCGGAAATGCTAATCTTGACAAGGTTAGCGGAGGCTGCTATATGAAGCTGGCTGACAGTGATAAGATTTACGTTGTAAGCGATACCTATGAGCAGTATTATGAGTTCACACCTCTTGATATGGCTAATAACGAATATTTAACCCGATTTGAGCCCGGCGAAAAATACAGTGATTATCTTAATGAGGATAATTTAATCGATACCTTTGATACTATTACCGTAACAGGTAAGAACTTTGCAGAGCCTGTGGTTATAGAGCCGATAAGCGATGAAGACCTTGCTACCTATGAGGGATTTTATGTAACCTCGCCTACACGTCGTATTGCTCAAAATGTTGATGCTCTGTTTGAGGCTTTCCGCAAGGGTGTTGCGACAAGCGGAGTTTACAGCTTTGATGTTTCGGCAGTGTCTTTGGCAAAGTACGGTCTTGATAAGCCTGATTTTGTGGCAACGGTTAAAATTGGAAAAGAGAGCATGACCTATAAGTTTGCGCTACAGTCTGATGGCAATTATGCCGCTATTGAGAACGGCGGAAGGGCTATACGTATGGTAGTAGAAAGTAATGCTCTGTTTGCTAAGTATAGCACAACCGATTTCTATTCTAATTGGGTTTGTCTCAACGGAATTGACGATTTAAAGGAGCTTAGCGTAGTAACTCCCGACAAAACTTATACCTTTGGTATAGCGGCGAATGAGGATGAAGAGGCTGACGATAAGTATGTTATCTCATATAACGGAACTAAGCTTGACTGTCAGAGCTTCCAGGATTGTTATCAGCTGCTTATAGGCATTTCATGCAGCGATTTTACGGTTGATAAGACATCGGGAAAGGCAGATTATAGCTTTATCTTCAGGTTTAAAGAGAATAACCTTGAAAACCGTATTGACTTTATAAAGATAAGCGAAACCCGTTATCAGTATAGCTCAGACGGCGATATGTTAGGAAAGGTTAATGCCTCGGCGCTTAACAAAATTATTCGCGAGCTGGAAAAGCTTGTGGGATAAATTACCTCGGCACAAATTAATTAAAAGGATTTGATTTTAGTGTCTAATTCTAATAAGTATGATGTTGCAATAATTGGCGGCGGTATAGGCGGTCTTATGGCGGCTTACCGACTAAAGCAAAATGCACCTGAGCTTAAAATTATTATAACCGAAAGAGGAAACACCCTAGAGAAAAGGCATTGCCCTGCGGGTAAAAACAACACCTGTGTGCACTGCAAAACCTGTAGTATCACAAGCGGATATGCAGGCGCAGGAGCATTCTCTGACGGTAAATTCAATTTAGGAACCGCCTACGGTGGCACCTTGGGCGAGGAATTGGGCGACGACCTCGCGAATAAATACATCGATGAGGTCGATAAAATTTTGGTTGAATACTGTACCTCAGGCGTTCCTAAGGTTTATAAGTCTAATGATGATTTGAAGCTGAAATGCCTTCAGAATAATTTAAGACTGCTTGATATGAATGTAAAGCATCTTGGTACAGATAAGAACTATATTACAATGCAAAATCTGATAAAAGCTATCGGTGAGCAAGGGGTCCAAATGCTTTCCTTTTATGATTGCGAAAGGGTTGAAAGGGCTGACAGCGGTTATATGCTTTTCTATAGCAACGGAGAAAGCATTTTGGCTGACAGAATAATAATCGCAACTGGTAGAGGCGGCGCTAATTTCGTGGCAGATTTCTGCCGCAAATTCGGTGTTCATATGCATTCTAACCATATTGATATCGGCGTCAGAGTTGAGATGAAGGACCTTGTGTGGAAAGAATTTTCAGACAAGATTTATGAGCCTAAAATTCTTTATAAAACCAAGACCTTTGAGGATAGATGCAGAATGTTCTGCTTTAACAAGGGCGGTCTTGTGTCTGCCGAAAATAATCACGGAATAATTACCGCTAACGGTCACTCCTTTGCTGAGGCGGAAAAGAAAACTCAGAATTGCAATTTTGCAATACTTTCCAGCATCCGCTTTACAGAGCCATTTAACCAGCCTACCGAATATGCTGAAAATATTTCAAGGCTTGCAAATATGATAGGCAAGGGTAATGTTTTGGTTCAGCGTTTCGGTGACCTGATACGCGGCCGCCGCACTAATGAGCATCGGTTAAGCCAAAACACCGTTGAGCCAACGTTAAAAGCTACCGCGGGTGATATTTCGCTTGTGTTACCTCACAGAATACTGACAAATATTATCGAGACTATCTATGCGCTCGATAAGGTGGCGCCCGGCACAGCCAACGATGATACCCTGCTTTACGGTTGCGAAAGTAAGTATTATTCTATTCGTCCTGAATTTATGAATAAAAATTTCGAGCTTACTGATAATGTGTATATTATCGGTGACGGTAGCGGTATTTGCCGCGGCTTATCGCAGTCGGGCGCAATGGGTATATATGTTGCCGATTGCATTACAAACAAATAAAATTTTATCTGTTTGTGAATTATTTAAATCTTAATGTGTGCTTGTAAATAGGCGAAGCCTTTTTACAAGCACTTTTTTTATTAGCGGAAATTTTATGGAAGAATGTGTTTTTTGGCTTTAAAAGGGGGCAAAAAGTTGACATTGAGGACTTTTTTTGGTATAATACAATGAATAGTACGATGGAGTAGTATCGTTGATAGACTCTAAGTTTGGAAGTGTTTTTATGGTAAGAAGTATGACTGGCTTTGGCAGAGCCAATGAGGTTATAAACGGTCTTGATGTAACGGTTGAAATAAAATCGGTTAATCACAGATATTTTGAGTTTTCAGCCCGAATGCCTAGGGCATATCAGTTCGCTGAGGAAAAGCTTAAAGCTCTTCTGGGGCAGAGCATTTCAAGAGGCAAAATCGAGCTTTCTGTTTTTGTGGAGGAAGCTACGGTAAGCACAACTCAGATTGAAATTAACCACAATTATGCTAAAGCATATATTGCGGCATTAAAGCAACTGTCAAAGGAATATGGGATAAAAAACGATATCAGAATTTCCTCTTTTGTAGGGAATAATGATATTTTTAAGCTTCGCAGAACACAGCTTGATGACGAAACTGTTATCGAAGCTTTAACCAAGGTCACCTCTTTGGCGGTAGATAATTTTATTGCTATGCGCGAAATTGAGGGTGAGCGTCTTATGAGCGATGTTATCTCCCGTGCACACACCGTTCTTTCCAAGGTTGAGCTTGTTGAAGAAAAAGCACCTGAGACAGTAATGGCATATAGGGAAAGGCTTGAGCAAAAAATGCGCGAGCTACTTGACGGTGCGAATGTTGATGAGCAACGTCTTATTACCGAAACTGCCATTTTTGCAGATAAAATTGCGGTTGATGAGGAGACTGTGAGACTTCGCAGTCATATAGGTCAGCTGGAGAGCCTTTTTGATGCAGAGGGTCCTATAGGCAAAAAGCTTGATTTTATCATTCAAGAAATGAACCGCGAAACAAACACAATAGGCTCAAAGGCACAGAATGCCGATATCGCCCATATAGTTGTGGATATTAAGTCGGAAATTGAGAAAATAAGAGAGCAAATTCAGAATATAGAGTAGGATTTTGATATGAAATTAGTTAATATAGGCTTCGGAAATTTGGTATCTGCCGATAGAATGATTGCGGTAGTAAGCCCCGAATCAGCCCCCATAAAACGAATTATAGGGGACGCTAAAGAGCGCGGCACACTTATTGATGCTACACAGGGAAGGCGTACAAAGGCGGTTATTGTTACTGACAGTGACCATATAATACTGACGTATTTGACTGCGGAAAATTTGGCACACCGTATAGCAGAGGAAGAAAGTATTGATGAGGGGGATGCAGGCGATGACTAAAGGCTCGGTTTTTATTGTTTCGGGTCCGTCGGGCTCGGGTAAGGATACTCTTTTAAAGGTGCTATTCCAAAAGCATCCCGAAATCGCATTTTCAATCTCTTCCGTAACCCGTGATATGCGTGAGGGCGAAGTAGAGGGTGAGAAATATAACTTCATTTCCCGCGAAGCCTTTGAGAAAATGATTGAAAACGATCAACTGCTAGAATATAACATTTATGTTAACAATTATTACGGTACACCTAAAGCTCCTGTAATTGAGACGACTGAAAAAGGATTGGATATTATTATAGAGGTTGATGTTAACGGTGCCGCTAATATAAGAAAAAAGTTGCCCGAAGCGGTGAGTATATTTATTATGCCGCCAACCTTCTCAGAGCTAGAGAGAAGACTTAAGGGCAGAGGCACAGAAACCGATGAGGTAATCGCCAAAAGAATGGGCGAGGCTCTAGGCGAAATTAAGCGTGCTACAGAATACGACTATATTGTTGTGAACGACGATATAGAAGTAGCTGTTGACAATATAAATGCTGTAATTCAAGGTCATAGATTAAGACTCAAGAATCAGCAACATATTATTGATGAGGTGTTGAAAAAATGTTAAACCCAAATATCGGAAAGCTTATTAAGGACTATAACAACAGATACCGTCTTGTAATTGACGTTGCACACACTGCACGCGAAATTGCAACAGCGGCTGAGGAAGCGGGCGAAATTACGGTTGAAAAGCCAGTTTCGGTTGCTATTGATAAATTAGCATCTGAGCTTTAATTTTGATTTTGTGGGGGAATGGGTATGAAAGGGCTTGTAGCGCGTATAGCCTTACAGGGCGCAACCTTTGCGTTCGATAGGCTTTATACCTATACCATTCCCACAGAAATGTGTAAAAAAGCCCAAAAAGGCGTTCGTGTTGTCGTGCCTTTCGGCAGAGGAAATGTAAAAAAACAGGGTATAATTTTCGCCCTTGAAAATGCCGAAACAGACGGTCTTAAAAGTATAATTGCCTTTACAGACAATGAGCCTGTGCTGAGTGATGAAATGCTTTTAATGGCTGAGTATATGAGTGAAAGTGTTTTCTGTACCTATTATGATGCAGTACATTCTATGCTTCCTACAGGTCTTGGCTATAAGTTGGTGGATTATTATTCTGCTAATGAAAACTTTTCTGCTTCGCTCTTGAGTGATAGCGAAAAAGAGGTCTATAACCTTTTGATTTCATCGGGTGAGAAAAGCGGCGATGAAATCAAAAAGATATTAGGACTTTCGGATGGGCTGCTCGAAGAAATGCTATTAAAGGAAGCATTAATTAAAACGAGCGATACCAAACGTAAAATAGGCGATGCCACTCAGAAATGGGTGCGTATCGCAGGTGACGAGCTGCCCGATATAAAGCTTACCCCCCGTCAAAAAGAGGTAGTGGAGCTAATAGAAAATGTGGGAGCGGCAAGCCTTAAAGAAATCTGCTATTTTACAGGTGTTTCGCAGTCGGTAATAGAGGGTCTTGTTAAAAAAGGGATTTTAGTTTATTTTTCTAAGCCTGTTTACAGAACCCCGTCTAATATCGGCAGTGTGTCAAATAAAGGAAAAATCACACTTACTGATGAGCAACAGGCGGCGGCCGACGGTCTTAAAAAGGCTTATTTGTCTGAAAAAGGCGAGGTGGCACTGCTTTACGGAGTTACAGGGTCAGGTAAAACGCAGGTCTTTTTATCCCTTGTCGATACCGTGGCAGAGGCGGGACAAGGCGTTATTGTGATGGTGCCGGAAATTGCCCTTACTCCGCAGTTAATATCCATTTTTTCTGCGAGATATGGTAATAAAATAGCTGTTTTCCATAGCGCAATGTCTATGGGTCAGCGTATGGATGAATGGAAACGGATAAGGGACGGTAAGGCACTTATCGCAATAGGCACAAGAAGTGCGGTTTTCGCGCCTTTCAAAGACTTAGGGCTCATAATTATAGACGAGGAGCAGGAGCACACCTATAAATCCGAAAAAACTCCCCGTTTTCATACAAGAGATTTAGCAAAATTCAGAACAGCCTATCATAAGGGACTGTTGTGTCTCGCATCCGCTACCCCATCGGTTGAAAGCTTTACAGCGGCTAAGAACGGAAAATATTCTATGTTTAGAATAAAAAACCGCTACGGAAAGGCAGAGCTTCCTGAGGTTGAGACGGTTGATATGCGCAAGGAATTGGCAGATGGTAACAGCGGAATGCTCAGCACCCGTCTTTATGAGGCGGTGGACGAAACCCTCAAAAACGGTAATCAGGCTATTTTGCTTCTTAACCGCAGAGGGCATAATACCTATGTAACCTGTGCTGAGTGCGGATATGTTGAGACCTGTCCTAATTGCAGTATTTCGCTTACCTATCATTCGGCGAATAACCGACTTATGTGTCATTACTGCGGATATTCAAAGCATAATGAAAGGGTTTGTCCCGAATGTAAAAGCACACATATCAGGTTTTCGGGACTTGGCACCCAAAAGGCAGAGGAAGAGTTGAAAATCCTCTTCCCTGATGCTTCGGTGTTAAGGCTTGATGCCGACAGCACGGTGGCGAGGGATTCTTATTCATCGTATCTTAGTGATTTTAAAGAAGGTAAATACGATATTCTCTTAGGTACGCAAATGGTGGCTAAGGGACTTGATTTCCCGAATGTTACTCTTGTTGGTGTTCTAGGTGCCGACAGTGCGATGTATAGCGAGGATTTCCGCGGTTTTGAGCGTACCTTCTCATTGCTTACACAGGTTGTGGGAAGAGCGGGCAGAGGCGGTGCTTCGGGTAGAGCAATAATTCAGACTATGGACCCCGACAGCAATGTGATAGCGCTTTCTCGCGAACAGGATTATGACACCTTTTACGAGGAGGAAATACTTAACCGCAAGCTGATGATTTATCCGCCCTTTTGTGATGTATGTGTGGTAAGTACACAGTCTTTATCCAGAGAAAAGGCGGAAAATACGATAAATGATATTTTTAAATGTATTAAAGAATTAATAGAAAACGAATATAAAACGGTAAAGCTTATTATATTAGGTCCGTCGTCGGCGGCTATAGCAAAGGTTAATAATAAATACCGTTTTCGTATGATAATAAAGTGTAAAAATAATGCTGAATTCAGAAAAATGCTGAGAGCGGCGCTTGACGGTAAATCGGGGGACCAAACCACCGTTTCGGTTGATATGAACCCCGAAACTGTTATTTAGGAGTAGATTATGGCAATAAGAAACATTGTAAAATTGGGTGATGATGTTTTGCGTAAAATCTGCAGAACACAGCTCACCTTTGACCAAAAGCTTGGAACTATACTTGATGATATGGCAGAAACTATGTATAAGGCAGAGGGCGTGGGACTTGCTGCACCTCAGGTGGGCCTTTTAAGACGTTTTTGCATAGTGGATGTAGGAGACGGATTGATAGAGCTTATAAACCCTGTTATAGTTGAGAAAAGCGGTACGCAGACAGGGGCTGAGGGCTGTCTTTCTGTTCCCGAACGCTATGATGAGGTTGAGCGTCCTATGAAGGTTACAGTTCGGGCACAGGACAGGCACGGAAATAATATCGTGGTTACGGGCGAGGGTCTTAAGGCAAGAGCTTTTTGCCACGAAATAGACCATCTTGACGGTATACTTTTTATAGATAGGACTAAAAAAGCATAATGAAGATTGTTTTTATGGGCACACCCGACTATGCGGTGAAAACACTCGAAAAGTTAATAGAGGCAGGACACGGGATAGCGGCGGTTTTTGCTCAGCCTGATAAGCCCGTGGGCCGAAAGCGGATTTTGACTGCTCCACCCGTAAAGGTTTGCGCTGAAAATCACGGTATTCCCGTTTTTCAACCCGAAACCTTAAGAGACGGTGTGGCTGAAGAGCAGTTAAAAGAGATTGCACCTGATGTTATCGTGGTTGTGGCTTACGGTAAGATTTTGCCTAAAGAAATACTGTCAGTTGCCAAATACGGTTGCATTAACGGTCACGCTTCGCTTCTTCCTAAATATCGTGGCGCTTCGCCTATTCAGTGGTGTATCGTTTGCGGCGAAGAAAAAACAGGTGTTACCACAATGTATATGGATGAGGGTATGGATACGGGTGATATCCTCGAACAAACCGAGGTTTTAATAGGTGAAAACGAGACTGCAGAGGAACTTTTTGAACGGTTATCAGAAATCAGCGCCGAGCTTATGGTATCGACCATAGGTAAGCTTGAAAAGGGCGCAGTTAAACCTCAAAAGCAGAACGAGGCAGAGGCAACCTATGCGCCTATTATAAAAAAAGAAATGGCATTTATAGATTTTAAAAATATGACTGCCAGAGAGGTTTTTAATGCGGTAAGGGGTTATTATTCCTGGCCCTGCGCATACTTTATGCTTGACGGAAAGCGGATAAAGATTATAAAAACAGCTGTCGGCGAGAGGTCGGGCTTAGAGGCGGGCTGTGTTGCCGAGAGCAACCAAAGTCTTTCTATAGTCTGCGCTGACGGTGTTACAATAAGCCTTTTGGAAATTCAGCCTGAGGGCAAGTCGGCTATGACTTCAAAACAGTTTTTAAACGGTAAAAAGATACCTTTAGGCAGTTTTATTGGTGAAGAAAATGCTAAATCCTAGAAAAGCGGCAGTAAATATTCTCACAAAAATCGAGAGGGATAATGCTTATTCTAATTTGGCATTAAAGGATTTTTTAAGGGATACTGAGTTTTCTCATGAGGATATAGGCTTTGTTTCTGCCTTGGTTTACGGTGTGCTTGACCGAAGAATTACCCTTGATTATGTTTTGGCGCGTTTTATGAAAACCTCAATAAAAAAGACTGCGCCTTTCACCCTTAATGTTTTAAGGACAGCGCTTTATCAAATAATGTATATGGATAAAATCCCCGAAAGCGCTGCTGTTAATGAGGCTGTAAAGCTAATAAAAAAATCAAAGGAAAGCCGAAATACAGGTTTTGTTAACGCGGTTTTAAGGTCGGCTTTAAGGGAAAGCACAGAGCTTCCTTGTGACAATTCCGTTAAATCCTTAAGTATAAGGTATTCAGCTCCCGAATGGTTGGTTGAAAGCTTTTTAAAGGATTACGGGGCAGAGAATACAGTGGCGTTACTTATAGAAAGCTTAAAGCCCCCACCTGTTTGTATTCGGGTTAACAACACAAGGACAGATGAAGAAAACTTATTAAAAGAGCTTGAAAAAGTCGGCGTTTCGGCAATTCGCGCTGAGATAAAAAATTCAGTATTTCTCGAAAAAGGCGCTGATATCGGCGGTAACCGCCTTTTTAAAGAGGGTCTTTTTCACGTTGAGGATTTAGCCTCGCAAACCGCACTTTCAGTGTTGTTACTTAAAAAGGGAGAAAGAGTGCTTGATATGTGCGCCGCCCCCGGCGGTAAAAGCTTTACGGTGGCAGAGATGCTGGAGAACACAGGCGAAGTGGTTTCTGCCGACCTTTATGAGCAAAGAGTAGAGCTTATAAAAAGCGGTGCAAAGAGACTGGGGCTTACAAATATAAAGCCTGTGGTATCGGATGCCACAATTTTTAATGAGAGACTTGGCAGGTTTGACTGTATTTTATGCGATGTTCCATGTTCGGGACTTGGCGTTATTCGTCGCAAGCCTGATATTAAATACAAACCTGAAAACGATTTTTCAGAGCTTCGGGATATACAGTATAGCATACTCAAATGTGCTGTAAAATATCTGAAAAAAGGCGGCAGAATACTTTATTCGACCTGTACTTTAAGGCGGGCAGAAAACGAGGAAATTGTTAATCGCTTTATAGAAGAGCATAATACGTTTTATAAAGTAGAAGAAAAGACATTGATGCCGCATATAAATAATACCGACGGATTTTATTACGCGTTGTTAAAAATGGAGGATTAGTGTAAAAACACTAAAAAGGAGGAAGCCATTATTGGCTAAAACTGATATTAAATCTATGAACGAGGCTGAGCTAGAGGGGCTTCTTGCTAAAATGGGCCAGCCAAGGTTCAGAGCGTCACAGGTTTTTAAGTGGTTACAGACGGGCGCAGAGGATTTTGAAGATATGACAAATATCCCAAGGGACCTTAGAGAAAAGCTTCGGGAAAGCTGTTATATAGCCGGTGTAAGTATCGAACGAAAGCTTGTTTCAAAGCTTGACGGTACGGTGAAATATCTGTACAGACTGTTCGACGGCGAGCTAATTGAGGCGGTACTTATGAAATATGAGCACGGATATACCATTTGCATTTCCACTCAGGTGGGTTGTCGTATGGGCTGTAGCTTTTGTGCTTCGGGGCTTTTCGGTCTCAAAAGAAATCTTACCGCTTCAGAAATGCTTTCCCAAATAATGATGGCGGCAAAGGATAATGCTATCAGGATTTCTAATGTTGTTATGATGGGAATGGGTGAGCCGCTTGATAATTTCGAAAATTCAGTGAAATTTCTGGAGCTTGTTTCGAGCGAAAAGGGCTTGGGCATAGGGCTTCGCCATATTTCCCTTTCAACTTCGGGTGTGGTAAGCGGAATAGAAAGGTTAAAGGAATATAATCTGCCTATAACCCTGTCTATTTCACTTCACGCACCTAACGACCAGATAAGAAGCTCTATGATGAAGATTAACAAGAGATGGAATATAGACGCTCTTTTAGAGGCGTGCAGAAAATACCAAAAGGTGACTACACGAAGAATTTCTTTTGAATATGCCTTGATTGACGGTGTTAATGACAGCGAAAAATGTGCCGACGAATTAGCAGAGCGGCTTAAAGGCATAATGTGTCACGTAAATCTTATACCTGCTAATCCGGTCAAGGAAAACTCATTTAAAAAACCGGATAAAAATAAAATTCAAAAATTCAGACAGATGCTTGAAAGCAAGGGCATAAACGCTACGGTCAGGAGAACGCTTGGTGCTGACATTGAGGCCTCTTGCGGACAGCTTCGAAACAGAGCAAAGGAGGGGGATATCATTGAAGATTTACAGCAAAACTGATATCGGCCTTACAAGACATTCAAATCAAGACGCGGTTTTCACAAGTGTTCTTGAGGACGGTGGCGTGTTAGCAATAGTATGCGACGGTATGGGTGGTGCTAATGCAGGCAATATAGCGAGCGAAATTGCAGTAAAGACGATTTCGGAGTATATTACTCAGTCATATAGAATTGCTATGGATTTTTTCGGCATTGAAAGAATACTTAAAAATGCTATTGCGAGCGCTAATATGGAAATCTATGATATGTCCTTAAAGGATGAGGCTTTAAAGGGTATGGGAACCACAACGGTGGTGGCTGTGGTGAGAGACGGTGTTGCAGTTATCGCCCATGTGGGTGACAGCCGCGCCTATATAGCAGGGGATGGGCTTAATCTTATTACGCGCGACCATTCGGTAGTTCAAAGCCTTGTGGAAAGCGGAAAAATAAGCCCTGAGGATGCGAAGGTGCATCCGCGTAAAAATGTTATCACAAGAGCCTTGGGCATTGAGGAAAACGTTGTTGTGGACAGTTGCCAGATTGAGATTAAAGCAGATGATATTTTGCTGTTATGTACCGACGGTCTTAGCGGTTATGCAGACGAGGACGGTATATACAACGCCTTAAAGAAAAATACTAAACAGGTTGCTGAAAATCTTATAGAGCTTGCAAAATCGGGCGGCGGACGTGATAATATCACGGTTGCGGTAATTGCTAATCAAGGTTAGGATAGAAAGGAACATAATTATGGATAAGTATGTAGGCAAACGACTTGACAGTAGATATGAAATCAGAGAAATTATCGGCGTGGGCGGTATGGCTGTTGTTTATAAGGCTTACGATAATCAGGAAAACCGTATTGTTGCCATTAAGATTTTAAAGGAAGAATTCACCTCTAACGAGGAGTTTTTGCGTCGCTTTAAAAACGAATCAAAGGCTATTGCAATGCTTTCGCATCCAAATATCGTGAAGGTTTATGATGTAAGCTTTGGCGACCTTATACAGTATATCGTAATGGAGCATATTGAGGGAATAACCCTTAAAGAGTTTATTGAAAGAGAAGGCAGTCTTCGTTGGAAGGATGCTGTGCATTTTACGGTTCAGATTCTTAAAGGTCTTCAGCATGCGCACGATAAGGGTATTGTTCACCGCGATGTGAAGCCACAGAATATTATGGTGCTTGCTGACGGTACCATAAAGGTTACCGACTTCGGAATTGCTCGCTTTGCAAGAAGCGACCAACGCACTATAACCGATAAGGCTATCGGCTCGGTTCATTATATCAGTCCCGAACAGGCAAGAGGCGAAAAGACCGATGAAAAGGCTGATATCTATTCTGTTGGCGTAATGCTTTACGAAATGCTTACGGGCAAGCTGCCATTTCAGGCGGAAAGCGCAGTTTCGGTTGCTATTATGCAGCTTCAGCGTGACCCTCAGCTGCCCACCGAAATTAATGGCTCAATCCCTGAGGGACTTGAGCAAATAACTATGCATGCTATGCAGAAAACCCCTGAGAGACGTTATCAGTCGGCGGGTGAAATGCTAAGCGACCTCAGCCGTTTTGTAAGAGACCCTGCCATTACATTTGAATATCCTTATTTTGTAGATAATTCGCCCACAAAGTTTGTAGGCGCTGTAGGTGCGGCTTCTGATTTTGAGGTTATGGAAGGTGAGGATACTGCAGAAACCGAGGGCAGAGAAAGAAATAATATTATCCCTATCCTTACAGGCATTGCTATTTCTTTAGTTGCGGCATTAGTGGTTTTGGCTGTTATTTTCATCCCTAAGCTATTCTCGGATACAGGCGCAGAGCTTGAATGTCCTGATTTTGTTAATAAAACTATTGAAGAAATCAAGAAAAACACCGAGTATATTGAGAATTTTGATTTTATAGAGGAATGGGAATTAAACGAGGACTATGATTACGGTGTGGTTTACGAGCAGTCTGAAGCTGCAGGGCAAAAGCTTAAGAAGGATGCTAAAATTACGCTTTATATAAGTAAAGGCCCTATTACAGAGAGGGTTCCCGATGTTTACGGAAAGACCGAGTCCGCCGCTGTATCTGAGCTTAAATCGAAGGGTTTTAAGACGGTTATTGCAGAAATGCCTCATGAGGAGGTTGAAGAGGGGTTGGTCGTTAAAACCGAACCTCAACGCACTCAGGTTGTTGGCGAAAACGAGACCATTACTATCTATATCAGCTCGGGTAAGCCTGCTAAGGATGTCGATGTTCCTGACGTTATAGGACTTAGCAAAGAGGATGCTGAAGAGCAGCTCAAGGAAGCAGGGCTATTGCCAGAATTCGAGGATATTCAAATTGCATACGGTGAAAAGAATTATCCTGTGGGCTCAGTGGCAAAGCAAGACCCCGACAGCAACTCTTCAAAGATACCCGAGGGTACGGCAGTTAAGGTATATGTTTGCAACGGTTATAGCTATAATGTAAAAATCAATTTACCTAACGACTTTGAAAGTCAATATTATTTCGTTTCACTTTGGTTGGATGATAAAGCGATTAAGACAAGTGGTAAAATAGACTCTAAGAAGATTACAAGTTATACATTTGAAGAGCTTATTACTACCGAAAAATCCTTAAATCTTACTGTCAAAATTTCGGGTGACGGTAAGGACAAATACGACCTTTATGATGTTTCTGTTCACTATAAGAACAGGCAAGCTAGTATAGACAAAAGCTATGATAGTTATCCACAATTTGAAGAAGAACCAAAAGAAAGCACCCCTACTGATACAGAAGGTAGCAACGGTTCGGGCAACACACAAAATAACAGCGGCTCTTCGAATGGGAACGGTGTTGAAAATTCCAATTCTGCCAATACAAACAACTAAGTATGAACGGAATTATAGTTAAAGCGCTTTCGGGCTTTTATTATGTGAGTTGTGACGGTTTTACCTATGAATGCAAAGCAAGGGGAAGCTTCCGTAAAAATGGAGTTTCCCCTTTGGTTGGCGACCGTGTTGAATTTGATAGGGACGGAGAAGTCGGCGGCATTATTAACAAAATTTTGCCGCGCAAGAGTTTTATAGTTCGTCCGCCCGTAGCTAATATAGATAAGCTTTTTATCGTTTCTGCCTTTTCCTCGCCGCAACCGAATACACTTATAATTGATAAGATGACGGTTATTGCGGATTATAACGGAATAGAGCCAATTATTGTTTTTAATAAATGCGATATGGGTGATTTTTCTGAGCTTAGCAGGGTTTATGAAAAGGCGGGCTTTAAAACCTACGTGGTTTCTGCCGCAAGCGGAGAGGGTTTTGCTCCGCTTTTAGAAGAATTGAAAAATTCGGTCAGCGCATTCACGGGTAATTCGGGAGTTGGAAAATCAAGCCTGTTAAACCGTATTATCGGTGAGGAAAGAATAGCTACCGGTGCTGTCAGCGAAAAACTCGGCAGAGGCAGGCACACCACAAGACATACCGAACTTTATGAACTGGATGCAAACAGTTTTGTTGCCGACACACCTGGCTTTTCGTCATTGGAACTCAGTAATAACGATTATGAATTAAAGGAAAAGCTTAGCGTGAGCTTTAGAGATTTCGTTCCTTTTTTGAGCGATTGCAAATTCACCTCTTGCACCCATATAAAAGAAAACGGATGCGGTGTTTTACATGCGGTTAAAAGAGGAGAAATTGAAACCAGCCGACACAAATCTTATGTTGAATTATTTGAAGAAATGAAGAATTTAAAGCCTTGGGAGGCTAAAAAACACAGAAAAAATTAAATTTTGTAACATTTTTGCATTTTTCTTATATACTGTTAGTGAAGGTCAAAAAAGACCGTTTGCCAAGTTTTGAGGAGGATGCAAAAATGCGAAAACCCTGTAATTTTAATAAAGGAATTTTAGCTCTAACATTCGCATTAGGGCTTCTGATAAGCTGTTTTTGCCCTCCTAAATTTTTGGTTGCAGTATTGGCACTCTGGGTGATAATACTTGGAATATCTAACTGCAGAATTTGACGGAGGCGATTTTTGTGAAGGTAGTTTTAGTTAAAAGTCCAAGGTTTTTAGGCGGAATTTTAAGAATGCTTTTTGGCATTAAAAAACAGAATACGGATTAGATATTACATAACCCCCATAGCAGTAGCTATGGGGGTTTCATTATAAATGTATTCTATTTTGCTTTTTTGAGTTTTGTTTTTTTCTTAGAAACTCCGTAATAAGAATAATACTTTTTATACGCATATCTGGGATACTTTGAATCAGGCTCGTTTATAACCGCTCCAAGTATTTTACAGCCGCTTTTAAGAAGCTGTTCTTTAACAGCAGACGTTTCCTTAATTTTAGACTTTCCAAGACCTACAACTAAAATCGCGCCGTCGCTATGAGCCGAGATAACTGCCGCATCAATAATAGGATTAAGCGGAGGCGTATCAATAATAACGAAATCATAGATGGCTTTGAATTGCTCTAAAAGCTCAGGCAAACGGGTTGAACTTAAAAGCTCAACGGGGTTTGGAGGGAAATTACCGCTGAAAATAACATCAAAATCAGGCAACTGTGTATTATAAAGCACCTCTTGGATGGTGGCTTGATTTGAAAGCAGTTCAGAAAGACCTTTGATATTTTGGGTTTTATGACTGTTTTTCAAGAAAACGGATTTTCTCATATCAGCATCTATAAAGAGCGTCTTTTTTCCGATTTCAGAAAGACTTCTTGCCAATCCTACCGAAATAGTGCTTTTTCCCTCGTTTTCAAAGGTAGAGGTTACAACAATAGTCTTAATACCCTCGCTGCAAAAAAGAAGATTTGTGCGTAAGGTTTTAAAAGCTTCCAAAGTGGCAAAATCGCCTTTTAAGGCTGTGGGATTGAAGTTCACCTTACCTGCAGGGGTAAAGGAGTTGGGTTGTTCTAAATCTAAAGCTTTTGTATCCATTTAAAAAACCTTTCAAATTCTAGTTATTTATATGTTTTGTGGCTGGTATAAGGAATGGTGGTAAGAATATTTACGCCGAGAAATTCCTCAACATCCTCGCAAGAAGCAATCTTATTATCAGCAATTAAAATAATGAATGCTGTTGCCACCGATATGATTAAACTGAATATTATCGAATTCCAGAAATCCCTGCTTCCGTTGGGCAAGGAGGGTTTTTTGGGAAGATTACCGTTGCGAATTATTTTAACTCGGTCAAGCCCCATAATTTCAACGAGTTTATCCTGTGAAATCCTACAAACGCTGTCAGCTATTTGTTTTGAATCCTCAGCCACCGGAGATAAAACGATTATTTCGATTATACGGGTGTTTTCGGCTGGATATATATTCAAAAAGCTTTTAACTTCTGAGGCAGTATATTTATTGGAAAGGTCCTGAGCGACTTCGCTTAAAATTACCTCATCCATTAAAATTTCGGCAAAGTCTCTTGTGAGATAGGTCGAAACGCTTAAATCGGTGGTTGTTAACTGGTTAAAATCAGAAGCTTTATTTATGATATAAAGCTTAGCGGTTGATTTATACATGGGTTTTGTTAAAAAAAAGTAATAAAAATTAAAAAGCAACACACACACAACAAATATTGAAAGTAAAAATTTCCAATATCTTAAAATTATTATATAGAGGGAATTTAGGGTTATATTTTTTTGTATAACGGAGGTTTGCGTATTATTCGACATGTTTTTTCACCATATTTATAAATTTTGCATATTTATAATATCATTATACCATATAAAGAAAACTTATTCAAGAGCAATATTTTATAATCTTTATAAATTTGTTAAAAATATAACTTTTGCCGAACACTTGAAAAAAGTTTGAAAATATAGTAAAATATAAGAAAATATATACACATATTTATTCAAAGGGGTAAATTATGGAGAAAAAAGAAAGAATTTTGAAACCTGTTGTATCTTCCGGAATGGGCGCATTCTTGCCACACTTTAAAGCTTCAGCAGAGTTAAATACAGTTATAATGCCGCCACCTGCGGTTGTTAAAATTCCTCTTGGCCAGCATATAGGCGCGCCTGCCACTGCTGTTGTAAAAAAAGGCGATAAAGTATATGTCGGAACCTTATTGGGAGAAGCAACCGGTTTTGTCAGTGCGCCTGTTCATTCGAGCGTTTCGGGAACTGTAAAGGAAATCTCGGTTTTAGACGGTAGCGGCGAATGTGTTGTTATTGAGTCTGACGGACTGAATAAAAAAGACCCAGAGCTTAAGCCTTTCGAAGTAAAAACCGCAGCCGATATAGCCACAGCGGCGGATAGGTGCGGTCTTGTGGGCCTTGGCGGTGCAGGATTTCCCGCAAAGGTTAAGCTAACCCTTAAAGAAGATACCAAGATAGATACCCTTATTATAAATGCCGCCGAGTGTGAGCCTTATATTACAAGTGACTACCGCGAGTGTATGGAGGGCTATGAGGATGTTATAGAGGGTGTATATCTGTTAAAGGATATTTTAGGTATACCAAAGGTTATAATCTGCGTAGAAAGCAATAAGAAAAAAGCTATTGAAAAGCTATATGAAATTGCTACCGATAAGAGAGACGATGATGATTCTGTAAAGCTTATGAAGCTTCCGACCAAATATCCTCAGGGTGCGGAAAAGGTTATTATTTATTCTGCCACAGGAAGAAAAGTGCCCCTTGGCAAGCTCCCTAGCGATGTTGGCTGTATCGTAATGAATGTAACAAGTGTTGCCACCTTACATAGATTTATAAAAACAGGTATGCCCTTAGTTTCAAAAAGGGTTACGGTTGACGGAACGGCTGTTGCTGAGCCTAAAAATGTTATCGTTCCAATAGGAACGCCTATTAAAGAATTACTCGACTTTGTCGGTGGAATTGATGAAGAAGCTGACGAGATTATAATGGGCGGACCGATGATGGGTATTGATATTTATAACGAAAATGCAGTTGTAGAAAAGCGAAATAATGCTATAACCGTTATGAAATCACCTAAAAAGGCTGTACCCACAACCGCTTGTATACGTTGCGGAAGATGCGCGAATGCCTGTCCTATGCAGCTTTATCCGGCTTCGGTTGATGCAACGCTATCATTTGGCAATTCTGAAAATCTGAAAAATCTTAATATTAATTACTGTATGGAATGCGGTAGCTGTGCATTTGTTTGTCCTGCTAAGCGTCCACTTACACAGACTATGCGCTTGGCGAAAGCAATACTTAAAAAGGAGGCGCACTAATGAAAACGGTTTTAAATGTAACTTCATCACCGCACATAAGACATCAGGATACCACAAGCGGAGTAATGCTTGATGTTATAATTGCGTTGCTTCCTGCCGCAGTTTTTGGATGTATACTCTTTGGGTATAAGGCAGCTTTAGTTTTAATCACATGTGTTGCTACTGCGGTATTGTGTGAGTTTTTATGGAATAAAATTCTTAAAAAACCAAATACGCTAGGTGATTTATCTGCTGTGGTAACAGGTCTTTTGCTTGGTATGAATTTAAGCTCGGAGTTGCCGTTGTGGATGGCAGCAATAGGCAGTGCGGTTGCAATAATAGTAGTTAAGCAGATGTTTGGTGGAATTGGCTGTAATTTTGCTAATCCTGCGATGGCGGCAAGAATTGTTTTATTGGTTTCGTTTCCCGCCGCTATGACAAAATATATTGTGCCTATAGAGCATACGATGAGTTCTGCCACACCGCTTGCAACCCTTTCTGACTCTGCTGTAGAGCTTGCAGTTCCGCTTACCACAAAAAATCTTTTCTTCGGTATGCACAGCGGCTGTATCGGCGAAACCTCAGCATTTTTACTTATCATAGGCGGTCTTTATCTTATAATGCGCCGAGTGATTGCTCCTACAACTCCTCTTGCGTTTGTAGGTACAGTGGCATTGCTTAGTCTGATTAGCGGCGACCAACTTAATGTTGCTGTTTTTGGAGGCGGACTTATGATAGGCGCTATTTTTATGGCAACTGATTACACAACCTCACCTACGACACAGTGGGGCAAGCTTATTTTTGGCATAGGTTGTGGTATAATCACCTTTGTTATAAGAAAGTTTGCGGCTTTACCCGAGGGTGTTTCATACGCTATTCTTATAATGAATATTTTAGTGCCTTATATTAATCGCGCAACGCTTAGAAAGCCTTTTGGCTATATAAAGCCTAAAAAGGTTAAGGAGGGTAGTGCGAATGAATAAGTTTTTAGAGTTTTTCAAGGCTAATAAAGATGATATTCTAAAGCCGGTGGTTGTTCTTTTTTCTATTTGTATAATTATTCCGTTAGCTCTTTCGCTTACAAATAAGCTGACGGTTGACCGTATTGCTACTCTTGCTAAAGAAAATGAGCAAAAAGAAATGGAGCTTTTAATTGATGCGGATGCTTTTGAGCCTCATAGCTTTGGCGAGGGTGAAAGCAAATTTGATTTTAATATAGCTAAGTCCAAAAACGGTGAAGTTTTAGGATATATATTTGTAACAGCTGCCCGTGGCTACGGCGGAGACATTTCGGTTATGACCGCTATAGGTACTGATGGTAAGATTATCGAGATTTCAATTCTTGATGCCGCCAATGAAACCCCAGGTCTTGGACAGAATGTTACAAAAGAGTCTTTTTATTCGCAATATAAGGGAAAGTCTGCTGATGTAGAGGTGCTTAAGAACGGCGCTGACGACAGTGCCAATCAGATTAACGCTTGGACGGGCGCTACCATTTCTTCAAAGGCAGTAAATACTGCAGTAAATACTGCAATGGCAAATTTCAGTGAGTATTCAAATAAAGTTTTGGTGGATATGGGGGTGACAGCAGATGAAAAATAAGTATTTAGGTTACTTTACAAATGGACTTATTAAAGAAAACCCCGTTTTGAGACTGGTTCTTGGTACCTGTCCTACCCTCGCTGTTACAACCGCCGCAATTAACGGAATTGGTATGGGTGTTTCGGCAACTTTGGTTTTGGTTTGCTCGAACCTTGCAATTTCTCTGCTTAGAAATATCATACCCGATAAGGTACGTATACCCGCATACATAACAATTATTGCAGGCTTTGTTAGTGTGGTGCAGATGCTTGTTAAAGCGTTTTTGCCCAGTATCGACAAATCTCTTGGTATATTCTTGCCGCTTATAGTTGTTAACTGTATTATTTTAGCGCGTGCTGAGATGTTCGCATCTAAAAACACCCCGGTGGCTAGTATACTTGACGGTCTCGGAATGGGCGTTGGATTTACAGCTGTGCTTACAATAATGGGTGCAATCCGTGAGCTTTTGGGCGCGGGCACCTTATTTTCGTTCCCTGTAACTGCTGAATTTATTGACCCGATGGTAGTATTTTTGCTACCTCCAGGCGGCTTCTTTGTGTTTGGTATGCTTGTTGCTACATCTAATGCTATTGCTAAGAAAAACGGTAAAAAACCTGTAGAGCATTTGGGTTGTGCAAACTGTCCCTCAAGAGCTATGTGCAACAGAGAGTCTTGTGAAGAAAAGGAGGAGACTGTAAATGAATAGTACAACTACAATCGCTTCAATCATACTTGCAGGACTTCTCACTAATAATATGGTGCTTTCAAAGTTTTTGGGTATCTGTCCGTTTTTGGGTGTATCTAAAAAGAGCGGCACTGCTTTTTCAATGAGTGTTGCTGTAACACTTGTTATGGTGGTTGCAACTGCGGTTACTTGGCCGATTTATCACTATCTTTTAGCTCCCGATTTTGTTTATCTTGAAACTATTGTGTTTATCCTTGTAATCGCGGCAATAGTTCAGCTGATAGAAATATTTCTTAAAAAATTCATAAAACCGATATACAAGGCGCTCGGTATATATCTTCCGCTTATTACTACAAACTGTGCGGTGCTCGGTATTACAATGCTTAATATAACTAACGAGTTCAATTTTATTAAGTCTATAGTTAATGCATTGGCAGCGGGACTTGGTTTTATGCTTGCAATGCTTTTGTTTGCCGGTGTGAGAGAGCGTATGGAAACATCGAATATACCTGAATTTTTGAAGGGGCTTCCTATAACACTTGTTGCGGCCGCCTTGGTATCGCTTTCGTTCCTTGGCTTTGCAGGAATAGGAGGTTAAGCTATGGACATTTTAATTCCCGTATTTATAGTTGCCGCTATAGGATTTATTGCGGCAGTAGGTTTAGCGCTTGCTTCAAAGTTTATGGCAGTGCCGATCGACGAAACACAGGAAAAAATCCGTGAGGCACTTCCGGGCGCTAACTGTGGCGCTTGCGGTTTTTCGGGTTGTGACGGTTTTGCAGCGGCATTGGCCGAGGGAAAAGCGAGACCTGATAGCTGTACCGCAGGCGGTGAGGCTACCGCTAAGGCGATATCGGAAATTTTAGGCGTAGAGGTTAAAATAGTACCTAAGGTTGCCTTTGTTGCCTGTAACGGTGATAATGAAAAAAGCCGCGTTAAATATAATTACAGTGGCATTAACAGCTGTTCGGCGGCGGCTCTTATACAAGGCGGACCGCTTGAGTGCAAGTTTGGTTGTATCGGCTTTGGCGACTGCGCAAAGGCTTGCACATTCGGTGCGATTACGGTTAGTGATGGCAAAGCTATTGTTTGCGAAGAGCTTTGCGGCGGTTGCGGTGCTTGTGTTAAAGCCTGTCCAAAGGGCGTTATAACGCTTTTACCAAAAGACCATAAAACAGTGGTTGCATGCTCTAATAAAGAGAAGGGCGCGGCGGTTGTTAAGGCGTGCAGTGTTTCTTGTATCGCTTGCGGAATGTGTGTTAAAGCGTGCGACAAGGGCGCAATCAGTCTTGTGGATAATTTAGCTGTTATTGACCAATCAGTTTGTGACGGTTGCGGAAAATGCAAAGTTGTTTGTAAGCGTAGCGCTATAATTTAAAATTTTAAAGACTGCAAGAATTGCACAAGTCCAGTAAAAACGGACAATAAAAAAAGAGACCTCCTATGGTAGAATTAAAATAACTACCATAGGAGGATTTTTTGTACTGTCTGCACAAGTTGGAGCAGTCGATTTCCGAAGGTCTTTTTTATTAAATATTATTTTAAAAATCGAGTAAAAGCACCGCCACAGAGAAATAAATGACAAGTGAAATCGCATCTACCGCTGTTGTAATAAGCGGGCTTGCCATTACAGCAGGGTCAAACCCGATTTTTTTTGCTAGTATGGGCAGTACCGCGCCTATAAGCTTTGCTGCAATAACGGTGAACAGTAAGGTTGTGCAAACCACCGTGATTTCCACAAACTGCTTTTCAGAATCAAATGTGCCTAAAAGGCAATAATCAACAAGCCACATCTTGCCGAAATTTACTGCCGCCAATGTAATGCTTGCAATAATGCCCACCCGAAACTCTTTCCAAAGCACCTTAAAAATATCGCGAAATTCTATATCACCCAAGGAAAGACCTCTTATAACCGTTACAGATGACTGACTGCCACTGTTACCCGCAGTACCCATAAGCATTGGAATAAAAGCAATAAGAGCGGGGAATACCGTAAGTCTTGACTCAAATGACGATATAATAGCGCCTGTTATAGTTGAAGAAAGCATCAAAAGCATAAGCCAAGGAATTCGCGCCTTAAATATACTAAAAGTATCAGTCTTGAGATAAGACTTATCCATAGGCGAAATAGCTGCCATCTTTTCGATATCCTCGGTTGCCTCTTCCTGTAAAACATCGATAGCATCGTCAACCGTTACAATTCCCACAAGCCTGTTTTCACGGTCAACCACAGGCAACACCGTGAGGTCGTATTTCGAAAACTTTTCGGCAACTTCTTCCTTATCATCAAGGGTATAGGCGAATATGATATTTTCCTCCATTAAGTCACCGATAAGGGTATCTCCGCTGCTAAGCAGCAAATCCTTAACCGTAACAAAACCGTCGAGACTTCTTCCATTGCCCAAAACATAACAGGTATAGATATCCTCGGCGTTTTCGCCCACCCTTCGTATTTTCCCGAATGCCTCATCTACCGTCATATCTCTTCTGAGGTCTACATACTCAGTGGTCATAAGACTTCCCGCACTATCGTCAGGATATGCTAAAAGCTGATTAATCTTCTTCCTTGTTGCAATATCGGTCTGACTTAAAATACGCTTTGCAACATTTGCCGGCATTTCGTCGATAATATCAACTGTATCGTCAAGAAAAAGCTCATCCACAACCTCACGAAGCTCAGCATCACTAAAGGTTTCAATTATAAGTTGTTGCATATCGGTGTCCATATAAGCAAAGGTCTCAGCTGCCAACTCCTTAGGCAGAATACGGTATATCACAGGCAACTGTTCCTTAGAGGTTGCCTCATTTAAAATTTGAGCGATATCGGCAGGGTTCATTTCGGAAAGAATACTTCGTAGCTGACTGTACTTCTTTTTAGTTATAAGCTCAATAATTACATTTTCCATAATGAAGCCTCCCTTTTCATGCTGCTTGATACCATTAATATTATATTCTTTTATAAGGCTTCTGTCAATCTGTTTTAATATTGAGAAGATGCGCAATACCTGGTATACTTTCGCCTTGATAGGACGAGGTTGGAGACATTAACGCACCTGTAGACATAAAAAGGATATTTTTAAACTTTCCCTCTTCAAAACGGTGCATTATATAAGAGCAAAGCACCGATGCCGAGCAACCGCAACCCGACCCGCCTGCATGAACATCCTGTTTTTCGGTATCAAAAATAATTATCCCGCAATCACTGTGGCGGCATCTGAGGTCAATGCCCTCGCGTTCGCAAAGCTTGTATAAAAGCTGTGTGCCCGTATGCCCCAAATCCCCCGTAAAGATTATATCATAATCCTCAGGTGCGGTATTGGTATCCTTAAAATAGTGTATTAGGGTAGAGGCAGCAGCAGGGGAAAATGTCAAGAGAACACCATAAATTTCTTATTTAAAATAATCAACCCTGAAAATCCAGATTGTTTTCATCCTTATACGAGATTACTTTTGCAGGCACACCGCCAACTATTGTGTTCATTGGTACGTCTTTTAAAACAACCGCGCCTGCGGCAGCTAAACTATTCTTGCCCATAGTTATACCGCCAAGTACTTTTGCACCGCAAGTAACCGAAACATTATCTTCTAAAACAGGAGCAAGTTCACCCTTATAGCCTATTGTTACCTGCTGATAAATACGACAGTTCTCCCCTATTTTTTCAGCACTAATAATGGTCGCAAAGCCGTGTTGTATGTAAAGACCGCCGCCAATATCTTTTGTGTAGATGTAAAGGCTCTCCATAGGCTTCCAAAGAAGTCTTGTTATAAGATAATGAATAACCGAACGGTGAGGATGTTTAAAACGGTGCATTAAAAGATTTCTAAACTCTTTATAATATGTCAAATACCAATTTAAAGATTCAAAGAGTCCTAGTGTGTTATTGTTAATCTGATTCCACCTTGCAACATCTTTTAGGATTAAATGCTTTTGTTTTGATGTGAGTACACACAAAAATACAAAAAAAGTTCTCGGATAGTTTATACACGCCAAAAATCTTTTACCTAAGGTTGCCATTTGTAATTTACACCTCAATTAATTATTTTTCTTACCCTTGCAAGATGAAGAAATTATATATTTAGGTCTTCCTTTAATTTCTTCATAAATACGGGCAACGTAATATCCGATAATTCCAAGACTTATCATCATTATACTACCAATGAAAATTAAGATAAGGATAACCGTCGTCATGCCCTCAAGTGCGCGACCTTGAATTTTATCAATAAACGCCCACACGCCAAAAACTGCGGTAATTGCAAGCATTATAAACCCTAAAACCGTTACGATTTGCATTGGTGCGGTTGTGTATGCCGATATATTAGAAACGGCATATTTCATAAGTGAAACAAGCGACCACTTTGTAGTGCCCTCCGTTCGTTCATTCACCTGAAACTCAACCGTTGTTTTTTTGTATCCCACCCAAAAGGAAATGGCTCTAAAAAAGCCTTTCTTCTCGGGTATTTTATTAAGAATATCGACAACTTTACGGTCAAGAAGTTTGAAATCGGATGCGTTTGACATATCAAAGCCTACAAGCGAACTGATAATAGAATAGAAACACTTTGCCGCCAAACCATGCGCCGCATTTTCCTTGCCACGATTATTTTTAATTCCTTCAACAATTTCAAAGCCTTCCTGCCAAAGCCTGTACATCTCAACAATTTTTTCGGGAGGATGCTGCAAATCGCAATCAATAACAACCACACAGTCTCCTTTAGCACTCGCAAGCCCTGCAGAAATTGCCGCCTCTTTACCAAAATTCCTCGAAAAATGAAGTCCGATTATATTTGACACTTTATCGGCTAAAGTTTTGATGCTTTCATAAGTATTGTCGGAAGAACCGTCATCAACAAAAATAATCTCGCTCTCTATATCTGCATTTTTTAAAATATCCGAAATTGTAAAATAGGCTTTTTCAATCATTAATTCCTCATTATATGCAGGAATAATTACAGACAACATTTCATTTCCTCCCTAAACGTTATCAAACAAATTTTCAAGCGTTGCAACCGACATAGGTTTATAGTAATAAAATCCTTGAAGTAGGTCGCATCCTGCCTCAATCGCCGCATCTTCCTGTTCCTTGGTCTCTATCCCTTCACAAAGGGTTTTGAAACCGATATCTTTTGCGGTTTGGATAATGTTTTTAAGGATTTTGAAGCCTGTTTCGGTAACCGAGTTTTGAGTTATAGATTTATCTATTTTTATGATAGAAATATCAAGGTTCTGCAAATCTCCAAAGGTTGTATATCCGCTTCCAAAATCATCAAGCAGAATTGAAATGCCTTTTTCTTTAAGAAGTGATAGGTTATCTATCATTTGTTGCTTTGCTTCGCCCATAATGTTTTTGTCCTCTAAAATTTCCACTGCCAAGCAAGAAAATTTAAGGTCATATTTTTCTGCAATATTTGTAATTTTTTCTACAAATTCAGGCTCACTAATAGTTGAACGCGAAAAGTTTATTGTGTATTTATAGCCTTCTCTTTGTTTTTTATCGTTGGAAATCCATTTGCAATTTTTTTCAAAAATATAATAATCAAACTTTTCATTTATTCCGACCGAATCAACGGCTGACAAAAAACTTTTCGGCGCTAAAACACCCTCGCTTTCCGAATTTAGACGGGACAAAACCTCTGCCCCGATAATCTTTTTTGTCTTAGCATCCAAAACGGGTTGATATTCGAGAAAAAAGCGGTTGTTATCAATTTCTTTTTCGATATTGTTTTCAATTTTCATCTTTTTCTCAAGCGCTTTTCCACTACTTGCCGTCCATTCTGCGTATGATATTTTTTGTGTTTTTGCAAGCAAACAGGCTTGTTTTGCACGGGCGACTGCGTCGTCAAAGTTTACTTGTATACGGCTTGAATCGTAATAGCCAATTCTTACAATTACAACATTAAAAGCGCAGTGTTTCAAGAGAATTTTATTTAAATCGTTTATGCACGTTTCAATTTGTTCTTTAATTGTTTCGGCGTCCAAATTTGCTATAACAATATAGTTTTTATCATCATAAGCCGCAACAAAAGATTCTTCCGAGTTGGCGAAAGTATAGAGCAAATTGTCTTTTATTTCTAAGAACAACTTCTGTTCGGAGCGTGATACGCGCAGATTATCCGTAGAAAAGTTTATATATAAAACCAATCTACTATGCGATTTGCCCATTGATTTGAAGCGACTTTCCATTTTACTTATAGATGTGAACGACCTTTCGGTTTGCCCGTTAGCCGCCCTTAAACCTCTTATGGCAAAACAAATACCTATTGCCGCAAGTACAACCACACCGATAGCCAAAGTCGCTATAATTATGTATGGATTTTCAAAAACATGCATATTTTAACCTCTGTTTTATTTTTTATTAAATAACGGAAACTGGGGCGTACCGCCTGATACTTCGAGCCCTATGCTCTCTGCAACTTTAATACATTTAATTCCGTCTGCTCTGGCCCTTTTTTTGCGTTCGAAAATTTCTTTTATAAGAAACGGTATTCCAAACTGTAACATTCCTTTAATAAGGTCGGGCTTTGAAATTCCTTTTCTTTTATATTCCGCCAAAATTTCAAAAAAAGCATAATTTAAAGCTTCTTTATCGAATTTCTTTGTTTCTTTGTTAGCAGATTTTGCCCATCTGTAAAACTCAATAAATTCTGCAATATTTGTGTTTTTTCTGAAATAAATTCCGTTTATATAAAACTTTTCTCGCTCTTCTGTCATAGGTTTCAGAAGTTTTGAGAAATAGTTCTTTTGAATTTTGATAACCTCATTTTTCTGCTTATCCAAAGTGGTTTCGGTTATCTGTTTATCGTGAAGTCTGTATATCATAAGATACTGGGACAAAATCTCTATCTTTTTATCAGATAAAGCAAATCTTGTCCAAAGCTCCATATCTTCGGTGCAGGTAAAGTTTTTATCGTAACATAATTCCATTATCGCCTCTGCCTTGGCAATAATGCCCGGATGAAGAATAGGGTTTGTAACTAAAAGCAAAGCTTTTATTGACGCATCATCATCTTTGCCGCCACAGCCGCCCGAAGAATAAACACCGTTTTTAAGCGTCATAAATCGGCAAGAAGACAGATCTACTTGCGGGTTTGACTCCATAAAATCATACTGCTTTTGCAGTCTGTCGGGCATACAAATATCATCGGCATCCATTCGGGCAATATATTTACCCTTCGCCAAAGATAGCGCCTTATTTAACGACGACGGAAGTCTTAAATTCGTTTCGTTTGTATGTACTTTAATTCTGTGGTCTTTGGCAGCATATTCTGCCAAAATCTGAGACGTTTTATCGGTAGAACAATCGTTTATAATAATAAACTCCCATTCAGTAAAGGTTTGGCTTAATACGCTGTCGATGGTTTCTGCCAAATAATCCTCTCCGTTATAGACACTCATTATTAAGGATATTTTAGGTGATATATTCATTTCTTCAACCCCTTGATATCTTTAATTTTTTTGCAAAGATAGAGAAAATAAAAGGCTAATCTTATTTTTTGCTTTTTCATTAACCATATTGAAATTTTGCTTTTTATGGTAATATTTTCAAAATGCGCTTTTTTAATTTCTTCTCTGTGTAAAGAGCCTAAAATAGCCTGTTTTATACCCTTAATCTCACCAAAATAGCCCCCTTCTGCTGCTGATGCTAAAATAGCGAAACATAAAAACGCAGAATAGCGAGAAAGCGCTTCTTCAAAATACACAGGCTTTTTAACATCAAGATTTCGAAGATAAGTAACCGCCTCTTCAATCTGGGAAATTTGAATTATTTTAAAACTTGTTGTAATAGAATCTCCGCGAACGGTATATAGGTATATGGGCTTTTTACTCATGTATACTAAATTTGCATCTAAATAGCAAGGGGTTGTACAACACGCATCTTCACCCATAATAATTGATGTAGGCAAATTCATTTGATACTTTAAAGCCAGCTCCCTCTTTATTGCCTTGCCCCACAAGAAATAAAATAAGTTATGCATACTCTTATTGGATAAAAGATTAGGAAAGATTTGTTCTTCTAACCTTTTTTTATCGTAAAGACCTTCTTGTGAAAGGTCGTCTACCACTTCGCCCAATTTATCATCTGTATAAATCCTATAAGAAAAAGAAACCATCTCAGCTTTGGTGTCCGAAATAATTTCATACGCACTCATTAGTGCGTCCGTGGCAATTGCATCGTCGCCATCAAGGTTAAATATATAGTCGCCTTTTGCTATGCTAACGCCCGCCTGTCTGGCACTTACTAAACCGCCGTTTTTCTTGTGAACAACCTTAACTCTGCGGTCCTTTTGGGCATATTCATCACAAATTTCAGGACAGTTATCAGGTGAGCCATCATCTACCAAAATAAGTTCAAAATCGGCAAAAGTCTGCGACAGTACGCTATCAATACATCGGCTTAAATATTTTTCAACATTGTATATCGGGACTATTACCGAAAAAAACATATTTCTTACTCCTATCTTGCTCTAAATAAAACCATTATTTTTTGCAGTAAATATAATTTATACTTCATTGCAAAGGCAAATGCCGCCTGCTTCTTCGGCAAACGATACCAAGGATAATCTTTTAGTGCATCCGATATCATCTGGCTTTTACAAATCATTTTAAGTCTTTTTAAAAGGCTTGAATATTTTATACCCTTTTCCTTAGCGTGCATTATTTCTTGCGAACATAAAATTCTTCCATAACCTTGGATAAGTCTGTTTAAATACAGACTATATTCTTCATGCTTGCAGACATTTTTAATATGATTTTCTAATTCTTTAATGAAACTTTGCACCATTGAAAAGCGGTCATTTCTGTAAGATTTAGAAAATGATTCATCATTTCTTGTGTAACAATAAAACGCCCCATGAATACCAACAGCTTTATCAATAAGTTTAATAAAATCAATCATAAAAATAGCGTCTTCACTCATAACCTTGCGTTCGGATAAAAACTCAAGTTTATTATCCGTAATTACCGAGCGTTTAAAAAGATTTTTACAGGTACTAACGCCATATCTACTGTCATCAGGTTCGTGTGGTAATGCACCAACTACGCCTAAGAGAAGTTTCTTTATGTCTTCATTTTCAAAAAGCGTTTCATTATGGAAATAATGCTTTTCCTCGTATTCTCCGCTCTTTCCAAAGGTGTTGCCGCCAACAAAACTAATACCTGATACAACAAGGTCTGCATTATTTTTTAAGGCTGCGTTATAAAGCACATCGTACATTTCAGGCTTTATATAGTCGTCCGAATCAACAAATCCTATATATTCGCCCATTGCAGCTTCAATTCCCGTATTCCTTGCAAAGCCGGGACCTGCGTTTTCTTTATGTATTACCTTGATTCTATCGTCAGTTTTTGCTAAGGAATCACAGAGAACAGCACACTCTTCCCTTGAGCCGTCATCTACAATAATGATTTCAATTTCCCTTATTGTTTGAGAAGTAATTGAAGTTATACATTGTTGTAAATATTTCTCTGTATTATAAACAGGTACTATAACGCTCACTTTTGGTGCTGCCACTGTTTTCACCTCTTAACCTATAATTTGCTGATACTTTTCTATTAAAATATCCGCATAATCGCCAACTTCGATTATCTCATCTTTTCTTATTTCGCAATTTTGCTTAAGTGAAGAATAAAATTCTTCATCTTCAAAACATTTATTTATAGCCTCTGCCGTAGCCTCTGCAGTTGACTCCTTTATAAGCAGACCTGTTTTGCCGTCTTCAACAAGTTCTGCCATTCCCCCACTATTCATCGTAATAACAGGAACACCAAATGCGTGTGTTTCAAGTATATTTAAAGGACAATTTTCATACCAAACAGAAGGCAAAATCATCACTTTTGCGTTAGCAATAAGGGATATTAACTCATCCCCTGTAAGAAAGCCTAACATATTGACATTGGGAATATTTTTAAGGCATTCATCATCAGGTCCGGTTCCTGCAATTTTAAAAGTAATGTCAGGAAGAAGCTTTGCAGCTTTAGCTAAAATACCTACACCCTTTTCAACGGAAAGTCGACTCGCAAAAGCAACATAAGGCTTTTGCGTATCTGTTTTTTCGGGCATAGACTTCTTTTCAATAAAATTATGTACCATAAAGGTTTTACCCGAATAAAGACTATCCGCACTTAAAAGTTTTTCTTCCAAAAACTTGCTTGGACAAACATATAAATCCACCTTTTTATATGTTTTTAATAAAGAATATAATTTTGCCTCTATTACACCAATAAGGCTTTTAGCCTTTGAACCGTGGATACAACCATATTTGAAGCAATTAAACTTTGAACCATTTATACAACGCTCACAAGGTTTTGCTTCCTCAAGGCTATATAAAAGATGATTAGGACAAATCATCTGATAATCGTGCACCGTTTGTACTAAAGGTATATTACGCTTTTTTATAGCATAAATGATTGAAGGTGTCAGTTGAAAATTGATATTGTTCATATGCACAATATCAGGCTTAAAACTATCTATTACCTTTCCTATTTTTTTATAAGCCTCTAAAGAATATATAATTTTGAAAGGATAAAAAAATCTTGCTATACCGGTAGAGTGAAAATCCATATTAGTTGTGTATAAATTTTCGCTATTGCCAACAGTATTCTGTTCATCATACATACCGAAAAACTCAATTTCGTGTCCTTTGGCTTTTAGTTCTTCGGAAAGTTTAAGCATATAGGTTTCGCAACCGCCTCTTGGATAAAGGAACTTATTCACCATTAGTATCTTCATATAATTGAGCCCTCCTCTGCCGTTTTATTAACATCTGAAACATGTCCGAATATTTTCATTTCAGTCTTTCTGACTTTTTCATCAAATCCATTACCAATCATTAAAATAGCAAGTACAGTTGTAAGTAACGGGAAGTTCATTGTGTTATCGGTAGATGAAACAATAATAAGATAAAGGGTCAGGGAAAATGTTAAAATTGCATTTTCAATATCACCTTTTTTGCCAAAATAACAAACCCTTAGTATTGTCATTGAAACCAGCCATAAAATATAACCCCAAAAGCCTAAATCAATGAAATACTGCAAAAAGTCATTATGAACCGCGTGAACACCAACCGACATATTTGAACTTAACTGATAGGTCAAAAACCCGATACCGTTTCCTAAAAACTCGGGTGAAAACTCATAAAACTTATCTACTGCGTTATAAATAACAACACGGCCGCTGGTATCAATGCCCGCCTCTTCAAGCAAAGCGAAAACATCTAACTTTATAATGCCTATATATCCAATAAGAATTAAGACCAGTATAACAGAAAGTCCTACCGTAATTCGCATAGCGGTATCTTTTTTTAATTTAGCAATAAGCTTTAAAATCCAAGCAAATCCCAATGCTACTACAATGGCGATAATTCCTATTCGTTTAAAAGCGGCGGTAAAACAAAACAATGTGAGTCCTAAAAGGATAAAAAATACAATGTTTTTCTTTGGTTTATAAAACATATAGATTAAATATGCACCAAGACAAAATGCAAGTTCGTGAATTTCGGCTTGAACTATAATATCTCCCGTTTCACCTGCAAAGGTTATAATCAGTTTGATAAATTCCGAAAAAAACGGACCTATTCCGTTTTGTAGAATAATGGTACAAATCATTAAAATATTTGAAATTAAAATTGCAATAAGGTTATACCAAATTCCTTTTTCACCAAATATGTATAAAAATGCAACCGCTGCAAAGGTAAAGGATATCATATTGCTATATATAAAAGAACTGGAAAGTCCTCTTGAAATAACATCCGTATCAACCTGTCCCACAAACCAAATAAATAATGAAACTAAAATGGTAATTAAAAGCGGTAAGGAATAAACAAATGTTGCTTTTAAGGTGGCAGTTCCCCTTGCTACATTAGGCTTAATTAAAAATGCTAAAAGTGCCGACGCAAATAAAACGAGGGCAAAGGCGTGACGATATGTAATAAACAAGCCAAGATTTATAGTTTGGGTAATAAAATAGTACATAAGTACCGCTACCGCAACAAAATAAACCTTTAAAACTTTTTCGGAAAGTTTATTTTCCATACTTCACACCGCCCTCTTTTTTATTATTTATACTTTAAAGAATTTTTGACTCAAATTCTTTCTTATTTTTAATTGCCTCAGAAAGCAATTTTCTTGCAGTTTGGTTTTCTTTAAAGGTTTCTGCAATACCGATTTTATATTCAAGGCTTATATTTTTATATTCTTCACGTTCATCAAGTCTTAAACTAAAGATTCTTAAAATGTCTTCAACAGTAATATAATCCGAACCTTCAACCAAAATCACAAAACTTCCATTACCATTATAAATAAACTCGGCCTTTGTCTTTCCAAAGGATTCTTTTATGAAAGATGTGAACATTTTAATTATATCATCACCGACTTGACGGTTATACTCGGCATTGATATAAATAAGATTCGAAATATCAACCATTGCATATACTGTTCCATCATCTAAAAGTTTCTTTTCCATAGACTTTAGATATTTATCAAAATACGCACGGTTATTAAATCCAGTAAGATGGTCGGTATAGAAGATGTAGTTTATAATGTCACCTATTCTTCCTAAAACAATCGCACCGCCGCAGCAAAGGATTACAAGGAAGAAAAACGCAATTATAGTATAAAGTCCCACATTTACGCTTGGCTTTACCGATGCAGAAGATAAAACAGAAATATAACTTGCGCCAAGATATTGATTATACTCATCGTTTGTCTTCATCGTAGCGTTATAAAGATCAGATAAATCAGCAATTAATGACTTGATTTCGGCATCGATTTCTGTTTTTATTTCATCATAGTTTGCATTATAAATTTCGGTGCAGGTCTTACCTGATGATAAACACTCACGGTTATTGCAATTTCCTGTGCAAGCTGAGAATGTGTCAATAATATAGTGAGAATACGCAGTATCTATAATTAAATGTTCCTTACTTTCGTTGTGGTCTCTCCAACTATAGATTAATTCATCATAAGTAACCGTTTGGTCGCCGGGTGCTACTTCTAAAAGGTTCTTATCGTGTACTGTATCAAGAATATATTCATAGGTAATATTGGTATTTCCCGACTCTCTCATTTTCTCTACATAAGCATTTATAACATCAACAGTATCCTTTATAATACTTGCTTCTTTTGTATTTTGAATACTGTTATTATCAATTCTTGTTGTATAGTCAGAAACCAAAACAGTTTTATTTTTTGTTATTTGATATTTATATATTTTGGAGAATAACGATGAAAGTCTAACACTTCTTAAATAGTTGAAATCTTCGGCTAAATCACTAAAAGAAACGCCTGTGCCGGTCGCTCTGTAGTATGGATTTTGTTCCATTCTTTGATATAGGGTGGAAAGAGTTTGGTCAACACCTGTATCAATTAATTCCACCAATTCAATATAGTCATAATTTTCACTTTCAATGTTGTCAATAACATTGTTTGCAGGGGCAACATTAACGTATTTTTGGCTATACTCTGCAAAGTAGACGTCAAGCGTTTCATCAAGAATAGTTCTTGCAAAAACAGAACCTTCATTGTTGGTTGCCGTAAAGGAAACAATATATGTACTGGGCTCGTAAATATATTCTTCGCCCTCTTCAAGTTTTGCCTCTTTTTGTGCAACCTTATCTGCATCGGGTAGCGGAGTTATTGAAACTCTGGAAATCAGGCTATCTACCGAATAAATGCCTGTAAGTCCCATTCTTTCAACAACTTTAGACATAACTGCAGATGATTTAATTTCATTAACATCAAGTTTAGAACCGGTTGGAGTAAGACCTTGTTCGGCTGCAGGGTCATTATAGTGAATAACCTCCGAAGCCACATAAGTATTTGATGATTTCAGTTTGAAATTAATAGCATAGGTAGCAATAACGCAGAAAACCACAATAATTGGCAAAAGCTTTTTTAAATATCTCAAAATTTGAAAACTCTTCATTTTTTTCACCTTTCTATATGGTTTTTGAGTTAAAATTTAGGGAACTTTTTAGAGATATAAATTGCCATTAATGCGGCATAGGTTAACAAAGCAAATGCTGCAACTGTTTTTAATTCTCCCAAAAGAGATGTTCCCGAAATGCTAACGGCAATACATTGATTCATTGTGTAGTTAGAATATTCTCTACCTGCTTTTATTGCCTCTGCCGTAAAGTTATCAATGCTCTTATCAATTGATTCTATAAGCGCATCTGCCTGAGCATTTGCTGAAGCGTTAGTATTTGCCGACTTTATTTTATCAATAATAAGTTCATTGTCCATAATTTCTTTATTATTTGAAGCGACACTATCACTAAAACCGGTAGCTAATACGGACAACTCATCAACACCCACTTTGGTTCTACCCATATAGTATTTTCCGCTTCCGTCCCAAGTCGGAACCAAAACAACTCTTGTCATTTCTTCTGAATACATTTCAACCGCATCATTACAAATGGTATAAGATGCATAATTCTTTAGCTTATCAAAATCCGTGTTTTTGTTTTGATATGCAAGTCTGTCTATATAACTTGACTTATCCTTTGCTATGCCGTGCTGCAAAATTAAAGACCTTAAATTTTGTTCGATTTGAGTTTCCTTAAACTGAAAAACTTTACCTGCAATTGAATTAAATGTCGTATCGTTTTCGGTAACAAAGCTTGAACCTTTTTCTGCCATTCCGTATAGGTAATTCAAAACAGAAGAAGTTTCTTTATTAAAATAAGTTACGATATCCATATACTCCATCTGAGTAAAATCCGGCTTTTCTTCTTGTTCAGTAAGACTGAAATTGTCGGTATATTTTTCTATGTAATAATCCTTATAGGCACTTGCTATCAAGGCAATTACATTTTCAGAACTTAAATGCTCGGTATGCTTTGAAGCATGATATTCCACAACAAATTCAGTAGAAATATGATAGTTAGACTCATCATTCACATCACCTTGAACATAAGGGTAAACCGATAGACAGTCCTTTAACTGTTTAACAGTAACATCCTCTAAAGCGCCTTTTTCAATAGCCTTTTCAATAACCTCATCACAAATAATTTCGGACATATTATATCTTGTTCCATTTGAATTTTGAGCAAGTGAAGCTTCAGAATAATTAAGGGAAACTACCGCCGAAACAAACTGTTTTGATTTGATATGATTCAAAACGCCAAATACTCCTGTAAATAGCACCAAAAAAATCAAAATGCCGACCTGCAAAAACTTTGTAGCTTTTAATATTCTCACAAACTCAGCTTTTGTGACATTTTTAGAACGAAAATATATTGTTAAAGCTCCAACTATCAGCAATAGCCCCACTATTAAAATAGGTATTTTATGCAAAAGTGATATAAGCATATAATAGACTCCTTTAAAAATTTAGAATTTATTAATATCTACAATAACAAGCTCAGGTTCGTTATTAAATCTTAAAAGATTTGTGTTTTCTAGTCCTGAGCTAACAATTAAAGGTCTGCCCTCGACATCATATCTTCCATAAACATAATGTCCGCTTCTTGCAGGCAAGATTCCGCCTTCGTGGGTGTAAGCCGGTCCTATTATCGGTATTCTAGCTGTACCACCGTGTGTATGTCCTGCCAACATTAAATCACCCCAAGTATCAGGTGTATATGTTTCAAAAACTTCCGGCTCGTGAATTGCCATAATTTTTAGATTGTTTTCATTTGTAAAAATAAAATCATCAAAACCTTTTCCGCCATAGGACCAAAATGCAGAAGGATTAGATGTTAAAACGCCGTAAATATCAACGTTAGTTGTGCCTATTGTTATGGTATCTTGACTATTTTTAAGAACTTTAACCCCCGCATTTGTTAGCTTTTCAGTAAGAGAATCTGAAATTTCTAAAAGTTTATTAGGATCACGGTTATCATTATTAAATCCGAACTTTTCATCTAATGAATCTTGGGTGAAAAGATTATCATAATACTTTTCAACTTCATTATTTCCGTATATGTAATAGGACGGAGCAACCTTTGCTAATTTAGCACAAAGATTTACGACATTTTCTTCAGAGTCAGCGTTTGAATCAATAATGTCGCCGGTATAAATGATTAAATCAGGAACAAGTTTTTGAACCCTTCTAATAAGTTTTTCATTATCCTTGCCAAAGTTGCAATTATGTAAGTCGGAAATCTGAATAACCCTTATTTTATTATTAACTTTAAGGCTACTGACAGAATAAAAAGTTTCCTTAAAATTTTGATTTTCAAGATAGTTGCAACCAACTATGGTGATAGAAGCGGCAACCCCTATGAAAATCAAGCTTATTATAAAAAATCGTATAACACGTACGCTTTTTTTAGTTATGCGCTTATTCTTTTTCATACCGTTAATTTCCTTTCCATTTATTTGTTAAAACTTTTTCATAAAGGTTACGTGTAGCAACCGCAACGTCATTCCAATTATATTTTTCGAGAATAAAATCATCAACGCCATGTTTTAAATTCTCTACACACAAATTGTCATCACACATATTTTGCAGTTTATTTTGCAAATCGGCAACATCGCTCTTTTTGAAATTTATTGCTTTGTCTTCTGTAACTAATGTATTTTCAGGGATATCAGAACACAAAACTGCATTTCCATACGCTAATGCTTCCAAAAGACTTATGGACATACCCTCAATATCCGAAGGCACGGCAACAATATAAGCATTGCTGTATATTTCTTTAAGAATGTCACCCGAAATAAATCCTGTAAATATAATATTGGGATTATCGCCTGCCATTTGTTTTATATAAGCAACATATTCGTCAGTATCGCTTGTATCTCCTGCGATAACAAGTTTTTTATCTGTTTTTATGTTGTTATAAGCGTCAATCAAATAATGGATACCCTTTTCTGCAGTAAGTCTTGACACGGTGCAGATATATTCACCTTTTGATAAGCCGTATAATTCTGTGATTTTTTTTGCCTGTTTTATTGTTGGCTTGTCTATTCCGTTATGTATAACCATCGTTTCGCGATTATAGGTTTCTTTGAAATAAGCTTTTGCGCTTTCACTTAAAACGATAATTTCATCGGCGCATTTTACCATTACTTTTTCGCCAAATTTTATGTATTTAGAGGCAAAAGAGCCACTCCATTTTTCTCTTTGCCAATCAAGTCCGTGAACGGTTGCGACACAGCGTTTGCCGAAGATTTTCGGAATCCACATAGCAGCGCAAGGTCCCTCTGCGTGAAAATGAACAATATCGTATTTGCCAAATGCCGCGCTTATTGCAGCTGTGAAAGACGCAATCATTGCAGACACGCCCTTACCGCTTAGTGTCCACGCTTTTTTAATTTTAACACCGCAGTATTCGTTATTTACTACCGTGCCGACATATTCGTTCTCGACCTTATCAGAAGAACGGTTGTAGCATGTAACGTCTACGCCCATTTCTGCCAATAAAGGACACAGATTGGTAAGTACGCTTTCAATTCCGCCGCGTTTTGACGGAACAACCTTGTGGCCTATCATTGCGACTTTCATTTTGTTTCTCCTCTCTAAAAGAGATTATCTTCCTGTTGCGCTAAGCATAACAATAGGGGTTTTAAGCATTATTAGTATATCGCCGGGGAAAGTTCTGTTTTGTATGTAATCTAAATCCATTTCTACCCACTGTTCAAAGGGAATGTCGTTCCTGTTTTTGCTTATTTGCCAGGTGCAGGTTATTCCCGGCGTGACATGCAGTCTTAACTTTTGATAGTCGGTGTAATATTCAACCTCTCTCGGTAGCGGCGGCCTTGGACCTACCAAGGTCATATCGCCCTTGAAGACGTTGAAAAACTGCATCAATTCATCCAAAGAAAGTTTTCTGAGTATCTTTCCCACCCTTGTAATTCTCGGGTCATCTTTAATCTTGAAAACGGGACCTTCCATTTCGTTTTTGTCTTTAAGTTCTTCTAAAAGTTTTTCCGCGTTGGGACGCATGGTACGGAATTTGTACATATTAAATTCCTTGCCGTGTCTGCCCACTCTTTTTTGCTTGAAGAAGGGACCTGCGGTTGGGTCGTCAATACAAATAACTATGGCTATTATAACCATAAGCGGAAGAAAGCCGATTAAAATCAGAGTTGCAAAAAATATATCGAAAAGTCTTTTCTTTTTCCAATACGATGAATAAGATTTTTCAATTAAAGCCTCTAATTTAACTCTGGTTTTTTCGTCAACTTTTTCGGTATCAAGGTAAGGCACTTATATTCCTTCTTTCAATCTTTCCTGAAATTTATAAGCGTATTGTATTCTTCTCTACGCCATTTTGAATAATAAAATTTCTTAAAACCCGGTCTGCATCCATCGATTAGGGGTTCTCCATTCTCTAAATATCCCGCGTGAAAGGCTAATTCTATATTTTCGTTTTGCTTTTTATAATGCGGTAATAATTTATTTATTTTGTCTTCTGTAAGTTGCCCCGAAAACAAAATACCCATAAACGCAGCCGATTTAATATTAGCCTTTTTAAGTTCTCTTCGATTTACCAAATTCAAAAATTTAAGCAACCATTGTTTAACAAGTCCAACAGGACTAAAAGTTAAATAAAGTGACGGAGATTTAATAAAGGGAAGAATCAGTTCGGAGGGTATTCTTATATATTCCACCGCTACATCTTCTTCTCTAATCACCCGCATAAGCGTTCTGAAAATTAGCGGTATCATATGTGTATGCTGATGACTGTCTATCAAAATGGGTGTTTTTTCGCCCATTTTATTTTTCCAAAAATCTATTTGGGCTTTAATTTCGTTATAAAGTTGTTTTTCAAGCAACCGCCTATTACCGAAAAGGGAGAGAAAGAAAAGTCCTATAAAAGAATACTTGAAAAATCCTTTTTCTGATACAAGCAGACTAACGTCTTCCTTTTTGGATAAAGGACAACCTTCCACTAAATTCAAATGTAATGATAATTTAATGTTTTCGCTAAGTAGGCGCTCATTAAAATCCGAAAGGTCGCCGTTTGGCAAAACGCTAATTTTGTTCAAAACGCCATTTTTAAAACATTCTTCTATGCGGGCATTACTCGACCTTGATATACCATAATCATCCGCACAAAAATATATCATCTAAAACCTACCTCTAATCTCCCAATTTAACAACAATTACATTATCGATAATTTTAATTGAATTCTTATCGGGCCAATTTCTCAAACTATCTTCTTCTATTTTACTAAGCAGTTTTTGTTTTTCTTCACCCGAAAGGAATTTATATTCTTTACCGCAATAATCGTTTAATGCGCTGCACAAAACGCTTTGTCCGACTATTTCGTCATCGGCTCTTATGATATGCCCATCGGTAGTGCCCGTCATATCGGGTGGTATTTGGGAACTATACGCTTGGCTGTTATCTAGTGCACCAAGTACCAAAATACTCTCACAATCGGCAGCACCCACGGTTTGCTCAATTCTGTCGGCAATTCGATTTAAGGTGCCGATTGATTTTTCATACGCCATATTAAGTTTATGGTAACTTATGTTGGCAATAATCATGTAATTGAAAATCAAGACAGCCGATAAAACCAAAACAGACCAAGATTTAATTGCTTGGAAACTTATCTTTTCAAAGTCGTTTATTTCATAAATGAGTATGAAAAGCAGATAAAATACCCAAAAGCCCATTTTCATCAGATTGTGATAATCAATGGCGCTGTTTATAATGCTGAGCACACTAGCCCCTATCGGAAGCAAAACCACCAAAGCGGCAATAACCAAGGTCTTAGGCACGCTTATTTTATTTTTGATTATAAAGGCAAGATAGAAGACAAGCGAAGCCATAATAACTATAACATTGATAACGCTAAAAGCGTTTATACCGTTTGAAAAGTCAAAGAAATAGCCGAAAAACGACTCTTTTATTGTGTAAAGCGAAGCGAAAAGGTTTAATCCCGAAAGTGACGCCGCATCGCCAAAGCCTTGATAATCCAAAAGTGTTGTTTTTGTCAGTTTCAAAAGTAACGTTAAAACCAAATAATAAAGCACCATTCCCAAGGCACCTGTAATTAAAAACTTCGCGCCGTATATAAACAGTTCTTTGATTTTTGTGTCATCAGACAAGGCTTTAACTATCAAGAAACAAAGCAAAAGCATTATTGTAACGGTTATGTAGGCTTGATAAATTCCTACAGACAATGCAATTAAAATGAGCGAAGTTATATACTTCGGTTTCTCTTTTGTTAAAAGAAAAGCTGCTAAAACGGCAAAAAGGAAAGAAAGTGCGTAAGCATCTGCTACATAGTTATACATCATAACCGACGTAACCGTTGGGAATGAAACTACTGTAGCACCGATAAGACAAGCTGTTACGGTTTTCTTAACCTTGAAAATTTCAACTATTGCAACCGCACCAAATGCGTGAAACAATATGGCCATAAGACCTGTAACCCAAGGTAAATCGTAAAAAGAACTAATACCCGAAGCCACAGGCAAAAACCATCTTCCTAGTGAAAGCATATTTTGCGCGTCATACCTGAAGACAAGTGAATCCCAATTGGGAAGCCAATTTGTGATTTTATAAAGGTGTGTAATTAAACCTATAACAACCGCCGATATAAAGCAAATCTTCCACTGCGGTAAAATATTGTTTTTTAGTTTATTTATTATTTTTTCGGGCAAAATTACCACTCCAACCATTTGCAGTTTTGCAAAAATTTTCCGTAAATTTTATCGTACAACCTAACACCGATTATTCTTTTAATTCTTGTTGTTCTTTTGGTAACAACCGACGTCCACGAAGCAGAATAGTGGTGTATCGAATAGGTGTTTTCGGTTATTGTCTTTTTACCTGTATAATAGTTCATTGGGCAAAGATACTCATCTGGTAAAAAGGTTATATCTCTAAACGTTTGGTTTGTGTTTTTTATATCCATACCAAGTCGTTTAAGCGCTTCTGTGTTTCTGTCGGGGCAAGGGGTTAAGTCATAACTGCCGTCAGGTAAAACAAACGGAATATTGTCATAGTCTTTCAAGAATTCAGAAACTATTTCGTTTCCCTTTTCGGCACCGAAGCCCAATCCCGTTGCAACAATGCCTTTTTCATCAAATCCCATGAAACCTTTTGTCAAAAGCAAATCGTCAATAGGTTTTATAAGTTCAACATCGGTATCAAGGTATATTCCGCCGTTATCATAAATTATTTTAAGCCTTGCATAGTCGCTGACAAAAGCCCACTTTCCCGCTTTATACGCCTCATTCAGATAACGATTTTGAGTCAAATCAAAATTATCTTCGTTGTGGCAAATAATTTTATAATCGGGACAGTACTTTTTCCAACTTTTAATGCATTTATTTGCAAGTTTCGGCATTTTGCCCTTACCAAACCAACAATAATGAATCACCTTAGGAATGCTCATTTTTCTTCACCTTAAGTGTAATTAAAAAATCAAATGCTTCTTTGAAGAACACAAAATTCACTAAAACAAACAAAGGTATTATCCAAAGCGAATGTATGATTCCCTTGATTAGCAAATCGAGAAAAGAAAGTCCGCAAAAACTATCTACAAAGAAAACTATCATAATAACGGCAAAAACTGCGCCGTTTACAAGCCATAGTTTGTATGTAGCAAACATACTTCTGTCTAAAACCTTTTTATTTGAATAGTAAATCATCATAGTACCCCTATATAAAAGGGCAACTATTGTGCCGACGATAGCACCGCAAATTCCAAAGAAAAGAATTGCAACTACCGATACTATTATATTGATTGCCATTTCCCATATTGCGTGAGAACGTGTTTCCTCAAATTTGCCCGAATATTCAAGCACGTGGTTTGAGGGCAATTTCCCGTTAGACAAAAGGTTCATAATAACGAACAGAATTACAAGATAAACGTTGGTATAATCGGCGTCGTTTATTCCGTTTGTATATATCTGAATCAACGGTAAAAGAAAAACCGCCATAAGCGTATAGATTATAAAGGTTGACATTATGTAAATGGTTTCATAAACATTGTAAACCTTCAAAAACTTTTCCCTATCGGTATGAAACAGCTGACCGAGTGCAAAACTGAAACCCGAAATAATACTTGTTATAAAAGCCTGTATCTGAGAAAAGAAAATGTTATATATTGTGTAAACGCTGACAACCTTGAAATCACAAAGAAAAGACAGCAACAAAATGTCTGTATTATTAAAAACCATTCCCGAAGCCTGATGCACAAGCACCGACTTTCTTTGAGAAATCGCCTCGTAATCGGGTGATGCGTTAACGTCGAGCCACTTATATCTGCTCTTTGCGTGAGCGTACACAAAGACTAACTGCATCAGCGACAATACGCAATATACAAGTTGAATAAGCAACAAACTATCTGTAAGTAATAGAACGAGTATTTTACCTGCGTTTGATAAAATCTGAAGTATTGTTTCTGAATTGGTAATTACGTATTTTCTACCGTCAACCTCTAAAAGTATTCTGTATTTTGCCTGAACAAAATAACTAAACAGTGCAGGAAGTGCGGTTAAAACAACTATCCCAAAAACCACGCCCGAACCTATACCAGTTGGTACTATAAATGCATACACGGTAGCAATAACAAGAACGATTGCGGCATAGAAAAAGCCTATTTTACAATAGTAACTGTTGGTTGCCGAAATAACAGAACTTATCTTTCCGTAGTTTTTTTCAGCAACGGGTTTGTAAAGCGCTTGTGTTGTGGCAAGTCCCACGCCCGATTCAAGCAAAGCCATATATACAAATATTTGTTTTATGGTTGATAAAACGCCGTTAACCTCTGAGCCGAAGTTTTCTAAATAAAGTCTTGGAAGAAGGAAACTTAATACGATAAGGATAATTTGATAGGTTATCCCCGATAACAAATTATATTTAATTCTGTTATCTTTCTTAGCCATTTAAGTTTCCTCCTTTTCTAAATCCTATTCTGTATGTAATCCTCTGTTGCGTTTTGTTTTTCTATAATTTTGGCGGGGTTTCCGATTACTATACTATGCGCGGGAACATCAAAATTCACAAAGGTTAACGGTGCTATGAGCACGTCTTCACCTATTTTTACGTTGCCCACAATAACCGAGTTGGTTCCAACCCAACAGTTACCCTCAAGAAATGGTGCGCCTTTTCTTGCGCCGCGATTCTCAAATCCAATAGTTACGCCCGTACCGACGTTTACGTTTTTTCCGATTTTAGCATCAGGATGAATAATAACCCTACCGCTGTGTCCGATGTAAAAACCCTCACCAATCTGCGTCCTTGCAGGTATTTGTATATGTGTCTTATAAGACAAAAGTTTAAGTTTTACCGCGTAATAAAGTCTTAACGGTTTTATACGGGTGGTGTTTGCCTTTCTGAAAAGTGCAATATACTTAAGTTCTACAGGTCTTAACAATCTTTTTGCAAAACTTTCGCCCTTTTCACCGTAGTATCGATATAAATCTTTTGAAAACTGTTTGTTCATTTTCTTCTCCAAAGTATCAGAGGCTTTTATTCATATAATCAATTGCAAATTTTTCAGCCTTTTTCTCGGAAAGAGCCTTTGAATAGTACCAACCTTGAATATAATCACAATCACTCTCTGAGACGAGTTTATTTTGTTCCTCTGTTTCAACGCCTTCACACACAACCTTAAGGTTAAGATAGTGCGCCAAAGAAATAATTCCCCAAAAAAGTTTTTTACCCTTTTCAGTTCCCGCCAAAAGAAGAATTTCGCGGTCGATTTTAACAACGTCAATCGGATATTCGCAAAGACTTACAAGCGAAGTATAACCGCTTCCGATATCATCAAGCGCTATGCGAAATCCAAGTTTTTTAATTTTAATAATATTGAACATTGCAACAACCAGATTCTTCTCAATTGAATCCTCTGTAATTTCAATTACGAGTTTGCTTCTGTCGAAATCGTATTTGTTGGATATCTCTTCAATTTTTTCTGCAAAATCTTTTTCGGATATTGTAATTCTTGTCAAGTTACAGGACAGTGACACATCGCTAAGTTTGGAATCTTTCCACTCTGATAGTTTTTGGCACACCTTTTCAAACATATAGTAATCAAACCTTGTAATAAGGCCTGATTTTTCCATTATGCCGATGTACGTGCCTGGGAAAACAATCTCTCCTGACGAATTTTCCCAACGTGACAACGTTTCTGCAGAAGAAATTTTGCCGTCTTTACTATCCACAATAAATTGAAGATACATTTTGAACTCTTGATTTTCAAATCCTTTTCTAATGTTCTTCAAAAGTTTTCTTTCGCTTAAATGGGTTTTTTTCTCTGATGCAACTTTTTTGAAAATTTCACCGAATTTATAGCTCATCTAAGTTTTACCTCACTCTTAAATTACTAAGTTTAATGATTTGTCTTTGTCAAGAATTTTGGGCTTTTGCAAAAACCCACAAAGTGTCCGATACGGTATAGTCCGTGTCTGACAGTTTATATACACTTAAAAGCACGCTCTCGCCGTTGTTCTTTTTAAATGTAATCTTGGGGATTTTGCCCTCTATAAGTTGATGCTTGAGTGCTTCGTAGTTCAAGAAACTCATCACCGCTCGATGATAATCGGGCTCAACAGATTCAATAACGAAATTCGAAAACAGTTGTGAAAAATGCTCTTCGTTTTCATTATATTTCAAGTAAGCGGGCATCAAAATACGTCTTGCCTTATCGGTATCAAGAGATACTCGGTATATTCCGTTATAATTTTCTTTCAAAATAGAAAGCATTGTATCAATCTCAAGTATTCCTGTCTTCAATTGAATATAATCTTTGTCAGAGGTCGTAGCAGCGACTTGTTGTTTGTTTTGATAATATTCAGCCTTCTCCTCATACATTCTGACTTCTGCTTCTTTTACCAAATTTTCCGTATCTGTGTTTTGCACTCTAAACGACAAACCAACTGCAACGTGATAATTCTTAGGCAGCAGTTGTTCTTTGAAAACTTCAATGCTTTTCTTCACGCTGTCCTTTTCGGTATTTTGGCAGAATACCAAAAACTCATCACCGCCCATGCGGTAAACCTTATGACCATAAAAAACCTCTTTCAAGGTATTGGCGATGTATATGAGCATTTCATCGCCTGCGGTGTGACCGTATTTGTTGTTTATGATGTGAAGTTCGTTCACATCAATATATATGCACGAAAAGTTCGTTTCTTGTTCTTCATCGAAAGCTACCAAGTCACTCTTATATGCAACGCGGTTCAGCGCTCCTGTAAGAGAGTCGGTTGTTGCAACAAGTTTTGTTTTGTTAAGATAGTTCTTATTGTAAAGCGCCATTGAAAAACAAGCCGAAATCTTTTCTGCCAGCATCATAAACTGACTTCTGCATTTGGCGTTAATAGCTGCCAGAATGGTGATGTGGTTTGAATTATTTATAGTTGCAGAAAGCGAAATGTCATTTATTTTGTGTTGCTTTAATAAATTATAAAAGCCAGGATTGGTTTTATATAAATGCTTGTTCGCTTTTATACACAAAACATTTACGGTTGTCTTGCTTATACTATGATACTCTGCCGCGTATCTAAATAGTTCTGTCTTAAAATAATTTATTTCATTATCGGTGAAAACTTTGCCGTTGAATTCAGGAGAAAGACAGTTATAATCTTCCCCATCGGTATCAAAGAAAACTACCGACCTTGAACGTGCAAAATCTGAAACGAGTTTTAATGCATCGGCAACGTTGTTCTGATTTCCGGAGGTTTCCAAAAGGATTTTTCTGACATCTGACGCGCAGGTTACTATTCCATTTGCTTGTTTTTCACTCGTCATTAACAAAACGATATATAAAACGATTATAACAAGCATAACAATGAATACTAAAAGCAAAATTTTAGATAATTCGCGCACCTCGGCAAAAACCTGAGAATCATATCTTACCATAGCAATCATTAAGTCAAGACCTTCAATGGTTGAATAATGCAGGTAAACGTTTTCATCCTTATATGCAGATAAGAATGATGTAAATCCGTTTTCTGTGGTTGCCATTTGCTCGTAAGAATATCCGTCGTTATACTTACGGTCTTTTAAGAAAGATATGTTACCAAGTTCGTTATGTATATTGTCAATAATTAGGTCGCCCGTCTCTTTATGATAAACAAAAAGTTGAGCGTTAATGTTTTTTGCCATTTCGTTATATCTGGCACCGATTTTATCAAGTTGAATAACTCCATAAAGAATGCCAACAGTTTTATCGCCTGACTTTATTGGAACGGCGCTTCTTACAATTTCCTTGCCGCGCGTTGTAATGTCGCTTACCCTTGAACTTATATACTCGCCCTTACTTGCTTCCACTTCAAACGAAAGGTACTCTGACACATCCATACTACCTGCCTTGGTAACAAAGGTGTTGTCAGCATTTAAGATTCCTATGTTTTCAATAAGTCCAATCGGCTTAAAGGATTCAAACATAATATCATAGCGTTCTTCTTCGCTGTAAAGTGTTGCGGCAAAGTTTGCCATTGTAGAAAGATTTTCGCGGTCAGATATTAACTGAAGCGCAATATCATCCTTAATCTGTTTTGTTTGGGAATGAAGATTTTCGTACGCCTCATCTTCCGTATTGATATAAAGAGATACGACCATAGTAAGAAAAACCGCACATAACAAGAAAGCGGTAATAACAGTATATAAAATGTAATGACGTTTATGCTTCTTTTTGCCATACTTTATAGCCATTTTTCCACCCCTAAAATAACAAATTCCAACATAAATGTATAATTATATATATAATAACATATTATTCTAAATATTTCAATATTTAGTGTGGATACTTTATTTTTCCAAAAAATGCTGAACTCATAAAGCTTTAATCGAAATATGGAAAATTATGGGTGCTTCTATGGGGAGGCTGATGTTTTACACCATAAATAAGCGTGTGGCAGTAAACTGTCACACGCTTTATCATTACGCCGATTTTTTCTTTTTTGTGGGCTTTTCGGGTTCGATAAGTTGCTTGTTGAGTTCGATATATTCAACTGCCTGTGCATAAGCATCCTGGAACTTGAATACAACCTCGATATCTCCGCCCTCGTGAACGAAAATCTCCTCTATAAGTTCGGTTACTATCGGCCTTGTTAAAGTCTCAATATTACCGTACTTCTTAAAATGCGCTACAAAGTCGTTATCTTCGTTGATACCGTTTTTGAATTGCTCTGCCGATTTTGTAAGTCCGGCAATTTTTTCGTCAATAACTCTAAGCCTCTCATTAAGACGTTCCTTTAACATTTGATATTCATCCATTGTAATAACACCGCTTTTCGAATCAGGATAAAGGTCAGTAAGCATCGTCACCAATTTTTCTCGTTCAGACACTTGCGTTTTGAGTGCCTTTTGGAGATGGCTCGATTCGCTTTTTCGTTTAGCATTATTATTAGTCAAATCTAACATATCGCTCATCGTAACCGCAGTGTTAATCATATTTTGAATGGATAAAAAAACCGCCTCTTCTAACTTGTCAATACGTATGGTGTGGTTTGTGCAGGCTGATTTTTTCATCTTTCGTGCCGTAACACAACGGTAATAATGATAAGTGGCATACGGATGCTGATTGGTCTTTTTATTCATCACACGCTTACAGTCTGCACACCGCACAATTCCTGAAAACAAATCAACATTATTCTTCTTTGGACTTTTACGGATGTGCTTATTAAACAAAGCCTGTGCATTGTCAAAGGTTTCGTGGCTGATAATCGGTTCATGGGTTCCCTCAACAATAATCCACTCGTCCTTAGGTATTGCACGGCATTGTTTAATCTTATAACTATAGGTGGTATTCCTGCCCTGCACCATATCGCCGACATACATTCGGTTTTGTAAAATTCGGCGCACCGAACTATCAGGCCATAAACCGTCATTGCTTCTGCCTGACGGATGCTTGTAGTTTAGTCCCTTTTGTTTTTTATACATTGACGGATTTGGTATACCCATTTCGTTCAGGTCTTTAGTAATACCTATTATACTTTCGCCCGCAATAAAGCGTTCAAAAATCATTCGCACTATCGGTGCTGTTTCCTCATCAATAATAAGATGATGTTTATCATCTGGATCTTTTAGGTATCCGTAGGTCGGAAAAGAACCGATAAACTTTCCTTGCTGACGTCTTAAATTCAGCGTACCCCGCACGTTAACAGACGTACTCGCCGCCTGAGATTCGTTTGTAACGTTGGTAATACTCAAAGTCAGCAAATTGCTAACTACATTATTACTCGTGCTTAAATTATCATAATTGTTGTTTATCGCTACAAACCTAACACGCTGGCGAACAAAAACATTATCGAGATAATTTCCTATCTCAATATAGTTTCGCCCAAAACGTGAAAGGTCTTTTACAACAATACAGTTGATTTTACCGGAATAAACATCCTCCATCATTCTAATAAAATCAGGGCGGTCAAAATTTGTACCGCTGTAACCGTCATCAGAATAAATCTCAACTAGTTCCATATCAGGACAGCGTTTTAGATATTCTTTTAAAATTTCTCGTTGCGACGCAATCGAGTTACTCTCCGTCTCGGTTCCGTCATCACGGGAAAGACGAAGATAAAGAGCAGTCTTCCAAACCTTATTTGGTACGGAGGACTGCTCTAAAATTTCTGCATATTTAGAATTTGCCATAAAGCTTTAGCCTCCAATTTGATTTTGACGGAATTACTCCGTCCTCCAATATGAAGGTATGGTCGTTTTTCTACTGGGCAGTAGTATACCATACCTTCGGTTTTAAATCAACCCAAATTAGTTTGGTAATTTGCACCATTGGGCTGACAAGATTTGACCGCATTGCGGTTTTCCTCGCCACTTTTTCGCTCCTTGCTTGTGTTCATTCTCGTAAGGCGAATGCATTACTTCAAATTTCACACTTCGCCTTTTGCAAAAAATCGGCAGAGGTAAACTCTTCGACCTGCCGAGCAGAGAATTTTTTGAGAGGGCGAAGACGAAGAGCGAAGTAATACTTTTGGTATTACAAGCGATGAGACAAGAAAAACAAAAAATTATTGGTCGCCAGGCGCAACGGGGCCAAATGTTGTCAGCCCGATTACTGCTCCGAGAGCATCGGTAAACGAACGTTCTCCGCCGAAACTTAACTTCACTCTCATATCGCTGACTTTGAAAAGATAAGGGTTTTTAATTTGCTCAAAATATTCATTCATCTTTTCGGGCACTGATTTACCCGAGTCTATCTTCACGTTACGCAAATCAACAAGGCTATCTTTAGAATAATCGGCAATAGCAACAGTTTTAAAGTTTATTAAATCAAAATAATTTAACATAACTTGCCATTCCTTTCATAAGATATTTTTTACCTTGCGAAAAACATTTATACAGCATTTACCAATTGTTTAACGACTCCTTGTTAACGAAAATATATCCTTTC
>JAZUAL010000032.1:0-11384 GCA_045637925.1 Acutalibacteraceae bacterium
GCGCAAGGTTCAGAACCTGTCTCGCCACCAACGGTACAGGTGAAGTTATGGGTTTCACCGTTACCTAACTCATATGTATAAGCATGACCTGTAGCAGGGATTTCAACATCTTTAACGTCGTTACAAATAGAGCAGGTCTGAGTACCAGCACCGGGCTCGGTACAAGTAGGAGCGGTTACTTCAACAGTTTCACCGTATTCATGCGCACAAGTCACAGTAAACTGAGCGGATTGAGGGTAAGAGAAATTGATAGCCTCCATATTAGGAGTAGAAGCAATAACATCTGAATCGGGGATCTCGATAGAGATAGGATAAGACTTACCTGCAATCAGATTAGAAACCTCAAAGGTAACCTTAATGAAAACCTCAGAGATAGCAATCTCATCACTTTTAGCAGAGATAAAGAACCTACCGGGATCAGCAACATTGCTAAAATCAGATTTAACGTCTTCGCCATCAAGAGTGTTATATTTGATAGCATAATTTTTAGGGGTAATAGTATTACCAGTACTATCAACAATCTCAACATTTTGAACATAGCCGATAGGGGAAGAAAGCTTAATTAAAGCTTCATTGATACCACCGTTATCTTCAACCATATCGATATGAAGAGTAGCAAAAGCAGAGGTATCGTCAAGGGCAACAGGGGATGCGGTAACGCTAACGGTAGCGTTAAAGGAATCAGCGCTAACAGCAAGAGTGGACACAAAGCAAGTAAGAGCGAGAGTGAACACAACTAAGAGCGCAAGTGCCTTTTTGCAAAAAGTTCTCATAGAAATTCTCCTAACTGTCCTAAGGACAAAAATTATAATATTACCCCTATCCAAGTGCAAGGATATGGGGAGTTAAGGTTATTATAGCATTAAAACAAATGTTTTTTCAAGTTTCAAAAACAAATTTGAACAATGCCAACTATAAAAAATTACACCGTTTTTTTGTAAGATTAACCAAAAATACGATTCTGACCATCTTTTATAGACTATAACCCAACTTGACATTTAAAGTATAATACAATTTTTTTAAACTGTCAAGTGTTTTTTTTAGGATTTTTCACATATCTTTATTAAAATTCAAAGTTTTTTGTTAAAGGTTTTAAAACAATGCAATCCGCAACATTTAATTTTGAATTTTTACAGTATTTCAACCTTTATAAGATTTGTATTGCCTGAGCGTCCGTCCGTGACACCGCCTGTCATAACTATTTTATCACCGCCACTCAATTGCAGAGTATCGCGTGTTAGTCTCGACGCTTGATAGAACAGCACCTCAGTGGAGGTGTAGCTTTCGCACATAACAGGCACAACGCCCCAAGACAGTGCCAATTTGCGCCATGTTTTTTCCTTGGTTGTAATACCTATAATATTAACATGGGGTCTGAAACGCGAAACCATACGCGCAGTCATCCCCGAAAGTGAGCAAACCGCGATAGCCTTAGCGCCTATATCTATAGCCATTCCGCAAGTAGCATGGGAAATAGCATCAACCGTATTCTTAATTTTAAAAGCGGCATTCAAAAAGCGCTTTTCGTAATGAATATTCTGTTCGGTATTAAAAGCAATTCTATTCATTGTCTCAACCGCTTCTACAGGGTAAATACCTGCCGCCGTTTCTCCCGATAACATAATAGCGCTCGTGCCATCATAAACCGCATTTGCAACATCGGATATTTCGGCACGGGTAGGTCTTAGGTTTGAAACCATGGATTCGAGCATTTCGGTGGCTGTGATTACCCTTTTACCTAAAAGGCGGCATTTTGTTATGAGTTGTTTTTGTATTGCAGGAAGCTCCTCGAATGGTATCTCAACACCCATATCACCTCGGGCAATCATAATGCCCTCACATTCCTCACAAATTGCCTCGATATTCTGAACTCCCGAACGATTCTCGATTTTTGCTATAATATCAATGTTCTCTGCTCCATGCTCTGCCAAAAAGCTCTTAACATCTAACAAATCCTGTCGGCAAGAAACAAAAGAGCAAGCAATAAAATCAACATCACGCTCAAGACCAAACAAAATATCCTGTTTATCCTGTTCGCTTAGATACTTCTGCTTTAAGGTCTTGTTTGGAAAGCTCATACTTTTTCTATCAGAGAGCTCTCCGCCCACCAAAACCTTGCACTTTATCGTTTTTTCATCGGTATCCAAAACCTCAAATTTTAACAAACCGTTATTAAGAAAAATTATATCGCCCTTTTCAAGCTCATTGGGCAGCTCCTTATAATTAACCGAAACCTTACCATTATTGCCCTCTACATCCTCAACAGTAAATATAAATTCCGCCCCTGCCTCTAGCATGGTTTTGCCGTTTTTAAAGGTTTTTATTCGGTATTCAGGACCTTTGGTATCAAGTAAAATTGCAATAGGTAGACCCAGCTTTTCCCTCACCTTTTTTACAAGCGCTATTCGTTCGTCGTGTTCCTTATATGTGTTATGTGAAAAATTCATCCTTGCCACATTCATACCAGCAAGGCACATTTTAGTTATTGTCTCCTCATCAGAACAAGCAGGTCCTATAGTACAAACTATTTTTGTTTTGCGAATATTATTCATACTTTTTCAAAAAACTCCTATAATTGATTAATACATTAATCTTAACACAAAGTTGGGTGGAATTTAATAAAAGACAAAAATCAACAACACCTTATATATAATATAAAATATGCCTCGGAAGACCGAGACATATTTTAAAATCTATTCCATTTGACGACCCAAGAAATCTGCCGCAACACCCGCGAGCTTAATATCAGATTCACTAACATTTGTGCCAACCTCATCCGATACCAAAACCACCGCGCCGCTGACATCACCCGCATTTACAATCGGTACGCCCACGCGTATACTGTTTTTAACGCCCTCAAGTGCGGGACGGCTTTCTCCGTCCGCATAGCTTACGCTTCTGCGTTCGTTCATAATATTTTCTAAGGTAGGGGTAACCCGACGCTCCAAAACCTCTTTTTTAGAAATTCCCGACGCTGCAACACAGTGGTCACGGTCACAAATCAAAACAGGCAGACTTGTCGCCTGTGCCAATGACTCTGCATACTGAGAAGCAAAGTCCGACAATTCGCCAATAGGCGAATATTTTTTAAACACCACCTCACCGCCAACCCCTGTGTATATCTCCAAGGGGTCTCCCTCTCTTATCCGCATCGTGCGACGGATTTCTTTGGGGATAACGACCCTTCCCAAATCGTCGATTCTTCGAACTATTCCAGTTGCTTTCATATATAAATCTCCTTTAATTTCAAATCGTGATACTATTATTTGTGATTTAAGGGAATTTATACTGCAACAATTCACTTTTAGGTTTCCGAAGATTTTAATCTTTTTTGTAGTTTGGAAATTTCTCCTTAGTTCTCAAAAAATCAATACAAGTGGTAAAGGAGAAATTTTACAAAACCACTGACCATCGTAGTATAATACTAAAATACAATACTAAAATCCATTGATGCGGCTTAATACTAATGATAAAATTATTTATGTATTGCAATAGAAATGGAGGTATTATCTTGCAAAACTTCGAACTTTATAATCCCGTTCGCGTTATTTTCGGTACTGACGAATCAAAAAATATTTCAAAATACGCGAAAACTCTTGGCAAAAAAGCACTTATTGTTTCTTACGATGATATTACTTTTTTAGAGTCATTACTTTCTGATGTTGAAACCAAATTGATTGACAGCGGAATTGAAGTCATTAGATTTTATCGTGTAAAGGCAAATCCGTTGCTTTGCCACATAAAAGAAGCCGTCGAAATTTGCAGAAAAGAGAAAGTCGATTTCTGTATAGGTATAGGCGGCGGTAGTGTTATGGATTCTACAAAAGCAATCGCAGCAGGTACATTGTATAAGGGTGAGCTGTGGAATATGTTTGTGTCTCGTCACGATTGTTCCGTTTCAATACCACCTGAAAACAGTCTGCCAACCATTATGATGCCCACACTTCCTGCTACCAGTAGCGAAATGAACTGCATTGCAGTTGCTACCAATGAAGTAACTCGAGAAAAGGCATATATATCCGCGCCTGTACTTTATCCTACCGTTTCAATAATTGACCCCTCGCTTACCTGTACGCTTCCTGTGTATCAAACAGCAGTAGGCGCGGTTGATGCAATGTCCCATATACTTGAAGCCTATCTCAACGGCGATCAAAATTCGCCCTTGCAGGACCGATTACACGAAGGACTGCTCGTGACAATTATGGATGAATTACGAGCCATTATAAAAGAACCTTCCAATGTTGCCCATAGAGCAAATATGCAGTGGGCAGCCTCTTTGGCATGGAACGGATATTTACAATCGGGTCTTAATGCAACTACTCCCATGCACCAAATGGGACACGTTCTTTCCGCACTTTATAATACGCCTCACGGCGTAACCCTTGCGATCTTTATGGATTCGTATTTTCGTTATACCTGCACTCTTAATGAGGAACGCGAGAGTCGGTTTGCTTTACTTGGAGAAAAAGTGTTTAATTTAGAACGCAACGGAAAAACCAACCGCCAAATTGCAGAAAAAACAGTAGAGTGTTTCATACAGTTCATGGATGAGGTTGGAGTGCCTCATACATTATCGCATGCAAATATTACAACTTCAGATATAGAAAAAATCGCTGATGAAATTGTTGCTCACGGTTGTGATGCCGACGGCATGCTTCCGTCAATACCTAAAATCGGCAAAGATGGGATTATTGCTATTTTAAACATGGCAAAGTAATTGGGTGGGTGAAAATTGAAAATCTTAGGAAGTAAACGCCATAGTCTTATATGCAGTGATACAGCGACAAAGAAATTGCTATTTATTGATAAAGACGGTAATATTACACAGGAAATATGTGACGTTCCAGGTGCATTTGATTTGTGGGCATTGCCCGAAGGGAAAATCCTATACTCTCACAACAGTGGCATTGACACCGCCGGAGTTACGCTCCTTAATAGCGACAGTTCGGTCGCAACGCATTATCTCACAGGGAAGGAGATATTCAGTTGTCAGCCTCTAGAAAACGGCAATGTTTTATTAGGACTTCTGGGAGAGCCCCAGCTTTTGGAAATTGATTGCAAAGGAAATACAATTAACCAAATCAATATACCCTATGAAGGAAAATCACATGAAGGAATGCGACTGGCAAGAAAAATCGGTAATGCTTATTTTGTGGTTCAGCCAGGAATAAACAAAATACGCAAGTTGTCCTTAAATGGGGAAATCATCAAGGAATTTGATATTCATTCGGATGCATTTGGACTTGTTGCTCTGCCTAACGGCAATATTGTGTACTCCTGCATGTCCGGTGCTTACGAATTAGATGAAAATGGTATAGAAATCTGGTCACTTACGAATGACGATATTCCTCAAATAAATATCTGTTGGTTACTCGGTCTTCAATTGTTATCAAACGGCAATCTTGTATTCGCTAACTGGATGGGGCACGGTCATCTCGATGAAGGGATCCATTTTTTTGAAGTTAACAATAAAAAGGAAATTGTTTGGTATCTTGATGGCCGTGGAACACTGCAAATGCCCGCAACCTTTCAAGTATTGGACGAAGACCCCACAAAAGTATGTTATACGCCTATGAAGTAAAAATCATTAAACGTGATTAAATGTAGTTTTAACTATCGATAAGCAAAGCGGAGTGGATTTCCACTCCGCTTTGCTATGTAATGTTGTGTTTTGTGTTAATTAAGTTAGAAAAAACTAGTGAAAACTGTAGTGTTTATACGGGTTTCTCGACTTTTGCCCTAATGTACCATATTCCTCCACCCGACGGACGATACCAGTTGCTTTCATATATATCTATCTCCTTATTTTAGAAATTATGATGCTATTATTTGTAAAAGGGGAAGATTTATACTGTAATTACCCGAAGATTTCTTTAAGCGATTTTATTTTTTCGGGATCAGGTATTTCAAATAAATGCGGTGTCTTTCCAAGTGCTTGGCTTTTACTTTCGCCCATCGGATGATACGGTAACAGTTCAATTTTTTCAGGAGTTCCACACGCATCTAAAAATTTTTTTATTTTTTTCATTTCTTCTACATTATCATTGACCGAAGGAATGATTGGGATACGAATCCATATTCTAGTGCCAACAGAAAAAAGCTTTTTTAAATTCTCTAAAATCAGTTTGTTGCTCACACCTGTATATTTTTTATGTTTTTCGGAATCAAAAAGCTTGATGTCATAAAGGAATAAATCAGTATACGGCAGAATTTTCTCAAAATTCTCAAACGGCACGTAACCTGCGGTGTCGACGGCGGTATGTATGCCTTTTTCTTTGCACATTTTAATTACTTCTATCAATGGTTCAATCTGCATCATACACTCGCCACCCGAAAAAGTAACACCGCCTTCTTCGCCATAAAAAACAATATCTTTTTGAATTTGGGTGTATACTTCTTGTGCAGTATATTCTTTGCCAACAACCTCTCTTGCGCCTGTTGGACAGTTTTTAGCGCACTCACCGCAAACGATACAGCTCTCTTCATCACAAACTCCGCAAAGTCCGCACCCAATACATTTTTGTTTATAAAACAAAAGCTCTTTTTGATGGCTTTGAGTTTCGGGATTGTGACACCACTCGCAACGAAGTGGACACCCTTTGAAAAACACGGTCGTTCTGATACCCGGACCGTCATGCATACAAAACCGTTGAATATCGCTGATAATCATCAAAGCTCACTTCCTGTATGCGCGATGATCATATCCTGCCATTCTCGATTCAGCGTGACAAAACGAGCGTTCCAGCCGGATACACGAACGGATAAATTTTGATAGTCTTCCGGATGTTTTTGTGCTTGTTTCAAAAGCTCTGTATCTGCTATATCCAACTGCATAAAATGCCCACCGAGTGTAACAAAGCCTTTTATTAAGGAAATTATGGCCTCAGTACCGTTTTCGCCATTTACTGCCGCCGGAAGCAATTTAATATCAAGCGCTGCGCCCGATACAGTACGTTTCAAGTCAGCCTTGCAATACGATTTGATAATAGCGGTTGCCCCTTCTTTATCGGTACCGGGAGTTGGAGAAAAATTACCCGATAATATATCATGTGCTTTCTTACCGTAGGGGGTTGCCATTCGCAGACGCGACCATTCCAATTGCCGCCCAAACGTGCTGACACCTGCGGGAGTTTTATATCCGCTTTCCAAATTGTCGCAAATATCAGCAAAATCACTTATGATGTTTTTAGCAATACGGTCCACTTCGTCATTATCGTTTCCAAAATAATCATACTTGTTAAGCACATATTTCCGAAGCACTTCTCCGTCTTCCCAGTCGCTTTTTAACAGCCGGAGCAGTTCATCAAACGACACTTTTTGCTCATCAAAAACCAGCTTTTTAATGGCATACAGGCTGTTAACTACGTCGGGCAATCCGCCGATATGCGGCGAAACGACGTTGTAAGTTGGTCCGCCTTCCAAATAGGAAAGTCCTTTCTCAACACATCCTTGCTCAAACAATGAAACGATCGTACAAGGCGTAGCCGGCGCCCATTTCCAGTCCTTTGTCGGAACTGCAGTATATATAAAACGATTCTCATTTGTTGAAGCAGCAATGCCTATCACTTTGTTTTTCAATCCATCAATAAATGCATTGTACAAAGATTCAAAATCCGAAAAGCGAGTGTTGTCACTGTAATCCTCCAGCATAATTTGCTGTAAAATCTGCAAAGCATCAAATGGAGTATACGTAAAAAACGTTTTACCCGGAATTTGTATTTCCCAGCAACCATCATTGGCAAATTTTCTTGCCTCTTTGAGTTCATATCCGTAATCAACAAGGGATTCTATGACCAAATCCTCGTTGTATACGGCAACAACACCGCCGCCCAAGCGTATAACTTCGGCAACGCGATTAAGCAATTTCTTGTCGGTATTTTTATTGATACGAACGGTGGTAGGAAAGTCGCTGATACCCAATTCTTCCAATATATCCAAAACAAGATAGGTAACAGTATTGGTTACTTCTTTTCCGTTTTCGTCTACACCTGCAAGAAGAATATTTTGATAATGTTGTGCATCTCCACTTCCGTAATCGCCGCCCTTGACCCATTCACATCCCTTGATAAAGAGGTGTGCCAGTATTTCTCTTGCTTCATCGAGTGTTAACGTGCCGTCGGCAAGATCTTTTTCCAAATAATCGCCTAGAAGCCAATCGATTCTGCCTATTCCCGGCCAGTTTCCGCAAAGACGGACAAACGCAAAGGTAAACCAGATGCTTTGCACCGCTTCATAAAAATTCTTCGCAGGCTCAAAAGGTGCGCTTTGTAAATTCTCGTAGTTGGCACGATATTCAGGCTTGTTTTTCAATTCGTTCAAGTATCGTTCATGCCATATTTTCATACAATTCAGACAGTGTAAACAACTTAAAACAAATGGCTCTTTTTCCGTTCCTCTGTACTTTTTCAGGCTTTCTTCAGCTTGTTTTCGAATGTGATTAACACCTTTTTTGATCACTGTTTCAAAATCAATCGTCAAATGACTGATAGAACTTGAAAATACGGGCTTTCCTCCAAAAGTAGCAGGAATGTTATGTGATATTGCCATACCTAGTGTTGCCGCTCCACTGAGTTTTTCACCATCACATATACGAATAGGTGCTGTCTTCGCTATGCGCTCTATGGCGGCATCATATTTTTGAAGCGACGTTAAATTTTCAAATCCCTCATAATCGTCCATCGGGACAGCAGGCGTACTCCAGGTATCCTGTCCATATTTATGATTTAAAGAATCAAAAGCAAATTTTCTTGTTTCTTCACATAGCCTTATCGGTCTTTTACCGTTCACTGCAAAAAAATCCATAATTCCTCACCTCACAACCATTATAACAAATAAAACTATTAAATCTATTGAAAATACTACTTATCTTTAGTATAATACTATTGAGGTGAGAATATGGATATTGCAAAGATTCATATAGAATATGCTCATAAAAGCGGGTTTTCTTCTGCCACATGTAACGGTTCCTGTCACACAAAAGTGTTGCCGTATTTATCGGTTGTACAGGCAGTGGAAGGCTCTTATGATATACAACTTGACAATGGTAAAACTTATAATACCGGTAACGGTGGTTTCTTTATTGCCCCCGCAAACGTACAGCAACGCATTGTACACAATGTAAGCCCAACAAGTAAAAAAATGGTTTGCCGTTGGATTTTTATTAAAATCAAAATCAATGATATTTATAGCTTTGATGAAAAATTCAGTTTTCCAACCATTCTGCCGGAAAATATAAAGTCGGAAATGAATACAGTTTTTGATGAGCTTTTTTGTTCAAATAATGCCTTTGATGAATATATTTGTTATTACAAAATAGTTAAACTTCTTTCTTTGGTTGCAAACGAAAAAGAACAACGATTATCACCTTATATAGAGAAAGCCTTACACTATATAAAAGATAACTACAGAGAAAAAATATCGGTTGAAGATATTGCCGCACAAGTTCAGCTTTCTTCTTCTCATTTATTTGCGGTTTTCAAAAAAGAATTTGGCGTTTCCCCCATTTCTTTTCTCAATAGCTATCGAATGTCCATAGCAGCAGAGCAACTCCAAGCAACCGCAAATCCAATTAATCAAATATCAGCTGAGGTAGGCGTCGATGATTCTATATATTTTAATAAGATATTCAAAAAGTATTATCAGATGTCACCAACGGAATACCGTAACTGTTACATAACAAAAGCGGAGTGATTTCACTCCGCTTTTGTTATGTATAGGTCAAAATATGCTATTTTTCGTCAAAAATTTTTCTTCAAAAAATGCCCGAAACCCCAGTGTTTATGCGGCTTTAAGCGACTTTTGTGTTATTATAACACGAGCCGCAATTCTTCTAACTATTCCAGTTGCTTTCATATATAAGAACCTTACCTTTCTAAAAATCGGAGATTTTTGAAAGGTGCCAAGAACCTTGTTGCTCGGTACCCTCGCAATAAAAACTCCTTTGTTGATTTAATAACACTGTTATTATCTGTCAACAAAGGAGTTTTGATTTAATTTGATATTTTACGGTTTGCGAATAGTAAAATTAAGTCCCAGGGCACCGACTGCCAGAATCAGAAGCATCACGAAAGGTGCTGTGTAGCTGCCTGTTGAGATTAACAGAGAGTTACTGAAGGTTGCAATAAATGATGCTACAATCAGGTTGAAGTTTGTAAGACTGTAGTTTGTAGCGAAATATTTTGTGCCGTAAAAAGACGCTGTAAAAGCTGATGTCATAGTCGGACACGAACCGTACGAAAGACCCGTAAGGCAAAGGCCGATGATGCAGAGCGGAAGTGAATTTGTCAGCACTGCAACAAGAGTAAGTCCCGCAGCAAAAATTGTCAGTATATTGGATGCTAACATTGTTGTTTTTCTTCCGAGAGAATCATAGACAGCCCCCGTAAGAATACGGCCGATGCCGTTGAAAACAGAAAGCACACCTACGAGTGTTGTCGCAAGAGCAGGTGCCGCATCAACAGAAATAACCAGATCTCTTGCAAAGCTTATAACGGAGTTACCCACAGCGGTGATAAGTGCCATAAACACAAATGCTCGCCAGAAAGTAAAGCTTTTAAGCATTTCCTTTGTTGAAAAATCTCTTGTTTCAAAGCTTTCCTTCTGAATATTCTTTTTGGCTTTCGGAGCAGGTAATTCAACATCTGCAGAAGGTTTTTTAAGAACAAGACCTGCAATTACAAGGACAACTGCCACGACAATACCTAAAAGAATATAAGCCTTACTCCATCCCACATTTACATTTTCAAACAAAGCACTGATAATATTGCCAAGCAAAAGTGTGCTGATGCCGAAACCCATCATCAGGCAGCCTGAAGAAAAACCTTTTTTGTCAGGAAACCATGAGTTAACAGTTGACACAACTACATTATATGATATACCGATACCCGTTCCTGCCAAAACAGCGTATGTAAGATATAAAAGATATGGGTTCTGCGCGTTCAAAAGACCTGTGGTCACAAAGCCTACTCCGACTAACACACCTGCAAGAACGAGTGTGATTTTCGGCCCGATTTTTTTACAGATTAAGCTGCCGAAAAAAGCACCCAGACAGAAGAAACACATTGTCAGTGTAAAATTGAAGGCTAAAACAGAATCGCTCCAGTTAAATTCATTTTTAAACGGGATTTTCAGAATTGACCAGGCATATAACACACCTGAAAAAAGCATCGTGAACACACCTGAAACAAGATAAAGCCAACGTTTCATCAGGTTGGATTTTGTTGTCATATAATTTTCCTCCAAAACATCAGATAACTGTCTTTTATTATATCACACAATACACACAAATCAACAGCTTATTGTTAATTTTTACAACTTAAACTTTTTCACAAGGACAAACACCGATACCGCATTTACTTTTTTTCTGTATATTATCAAAAGCATAC
>JAZUAL010000033.1:0-16655 GCA_045637925.1 Acutalibacteraceae bacterium
GGATAAAAAGAGAAAACTCCTTGAAGGATAAAACCTTCAAGGAGTGAGGGGTGTATAAATATTGAAAGCGATCAATCTACATATGCCGATAATCGTGCATTGAGTTCGCTATCACATTTAGGACATTTTACTTTCGAAGAACGAATATTTTTAATGTAAACTAATTCGCTATCGCAAACATCACAAACAGGTTTATCAAAAGGAAAAGTAACATCATATCGGATTGTACCGTAAGGCGATTCTGTAAAATTTTCCAAGAGAAAGTAGGTGTCATTACTCTTAAATTCCTTACATTTAGGACACAGATATATGCCCCTCGTATGAATCCTTGCTCCATTTTTGAGTTTTTCAGCAACAGATGGATTTGAAAATTCACCAGATAAAATTTGATCTCGGAATCTCATCATATTTGCAAAACCTATCATTCCAGGTCCTTCGCGTAATTCGACATGATATTTACAATTCTTGTTTTTACATGTGACAGAATACTTTGTACCCATATAATCACCGCCTTTTAGATTATTATAACACACAAAGAAAACAACCGCAATCCTAATAATTATTGTGCTGTGATTTTATGGCGAGATACTCTGCGCCCTTGATTTTCCGACCGTTCCGAACGGTTGCGGAAAATCTGCGTTGCTCGAGACTTCACAGTTTCAAAATGCTATCGCGCATTTTGAACTGCTTCGACGAACTACGTTCGCATCTCACACCACCACAAAAAATAATGAACCACACCAAAGGTATGATTCATTATTTTTGGCGGAGACGGCGAGATTCGAACTCGCGGGGGATTGCTCCCTAACTGATTTCGAGTCAGCCCCGTTATGACCACTTCGATACGTCTCCATATATGTTAAACTCAATTTAGAGTGTAACGAACTATTCAATTTTTATCGAACAGGGCGCCCCGTTATGTCCTGTTGCGGTGCCCGGAATTTTTTGACACTGCCGTGTAAAAATTTCGACCGCGGCCACTCCTTATGCCTCGCTGTATCTGCCACCGGCAGCGCTCGGCAACGTCCCCACTTCGATACATCTCCATATAACAGATATAATGAACAAAGGTTATTATACCAAATTGTGATTAAAAGGTCAACCTTTTTATTGGCTTTTGTAAAAGTATTTTTTGAAGTAATAATTGGGCTATAGGAAGTTTTAAATGATATAAAAGCAGTGTATAAGCTTTTTATTTTTTGGTATTGTAAAATCGGTGTTAAAGTGTTACAATGTATAATAAATAATTATACTTAAAATACTTTTGTGAGGTTGCGAAATGAATATAGTTGTTGTGGGTGGCGGAAAAATCGGCCTTACCATACTTGCTAACTTGGTTGCAGAGGGACATGATGTTCTGTTAATTGACAATAATCCTGTTAAAATTAATGATATAACTAATATATACGACGTTATCGGTGTATGCGGTAACGGTGCCGATAGTGAGGTTTTGGCTGAGGCAGGTGTTGATAAGGCAGAGCTTGTTATTGCCACTACAGATTCGGATGAGCTTAATATGCTAAGCTGTTTTTTAGCAAAGCGTATGGGTGCGAAGTATACCGTATGTCGTATTAGAAATCCGGAGTATAATGATAACAGTCTTAGCTTTATGCGTAGAGAATTGGATATTTCAATGGCTATTAATCCTGAGCTTTTGGCGGCGAGGGAGTTATTCAACATACTAAAGCTACCATCCGCTGCGAAAATAGAAACCTTTTCAGTGCGAAATTTTGAGCTTATAGAACTAAAACTAAAACCCGACTCTTTGCTTGACGGTATGAAGCTTATGGATTTGCGCTCAAAATTCAAGGCAAAATTTTTGATTTGCGCAGTTCAGCGCGGTGAAGAGGCATATATACCTGGCGGTAATTTTGTGCTTAAAAGTGGCGATAAGATTGGCCTTACAGCAGCACCCACTGAAATTGCAAAGCTTCTTAAAGAAATGGGTATGCTTCAAAAACAGGCTAAAAATGTAATGATTTTAGGTGGCAGTAGAACAGCTCTTTATTTGGCCAGAATGCTCACGCTTGCGGGCAACTCTGTTACAATAATAGAGCGTGACAAAAAGCTTTGTGAGGAGCTTTGTGAAGCAATTCCAAAAGCGGTTATAATAAACGGTGACGGAGCAAAGCAAGAGTTGCTTTTAGAAGAGGGACTACATTCGGTAGATGCTTTTGTTTCGCTAACTGGAATGGATGAGGAAAATTTATTATTAGCATCCTTTGCACAGTCACAAAATGTGCCTAAGGTTATTGCTAAGGTAAACCGCGAGGAGCTAATTCCTTTAGCAGAGCATTGGGGATTGGAATGTATTGTTTCACCTAAAGAATTAATTGCAGATAAGCTTGTTCAGTATGCGCGTGCTCTTGAAAACTCGGTTGGAAGCAGTGTGGAAACTCTTTATAAGCTTATGGACGGTAAAGTAGAGGTACTTGAGTTTAAGGTTAAATCCGATTTTCCTAAACTGAAAATTGCTTTTAAAGACCTTAAAACTAAGCCAAATACCCTCGTTGCAGGCATAGTTAGGGATAGAAAAATAATAATCCCTTCAGGTGAAGATATGTTGCTTGCAAATGATAAGGTTGTTGTGCTTGCAGCAAACCAAAGAATAAACAAACTGTCAGATATTTTAGGTTGATGATATGAATAAGAGAATGATTATATATATGTTAGGGCGTATAGCATTGGTTGAGGCTGTACTTTTGATTTTGCCACTAGTATGCGCCTTGATATATAAAGAGACCACAATAATTGCTTTTTTAATTACTATAGGAATAGCTGTTACTTTTGGATATCTTTGTTCTGTGCTTAAACCAAAAAACAAAACCATATACGCTAGAGAGGGTTTTGTGATAGTAGCGCTTGCATGGATTTTAATGTCGGCGTTAGGTGCTTTACCATTCTACCTTAGTCGTGAAATTCCTCATTATTATGATGCGTTTTTCGAAACAGTGAGCGGTTTTACAACGACAGGTGCCTCTATTTTAAATAATGTTGAGGCTCTTTCAAAGGGTATGCTATTTTGGCGCAGTTTTTCGCACTGGATAGGCGGTATGGGTGTTTTGGTGCTTGTTATGGCGATTATCCCCACAGAAACGGGAAGGTCTATCCACATAATGCGTGCAGAAATGCCAGGTCCTATTGTGGGCAAGTTGGTGCCTAAAATTAAGAGTACAGCTAAAATTCTTTATTTGATTTATATAGTGCTTACAGCAGTTCAAGTTATACTACTATTGTGCGGAGAAATGAACCTTTTTGAAAGCTTAGTTTATAGCTTTGGTACTGCGGGTACAGGCGGTTTTAGTGTTTATGCTGACAGTCTTACGGGCTACAATGCCTATACACAGTGGGTAATTACAGTATTCATGCTAATTTTCGGTGTGAATTTCAACCTTTATTATTTGATAATAATTAAAAAGCTTCGAACCGCTATAAAGAGTGAGGAACTTTGGTGGTATATTGGAATAGTTGCGGTGTCAGCTGCACTTATCACATACAATATTTATCCATTGTATGAGAATTTATCAAATTCTCTGCGCCATTCTATGTTTCAAGTCGCCACAATTATTTCTACAACAGGTTATGCTACTGCTGATTTCAATATGTGGCCCTCATTATCAAAAGCAATACTTTTTATTCTTATGTTTGTGGGCGCCTGTGCAGGCTCAACTGCGGGTGGCTTGAAGGTTTCGCGTATAGTATTACTCTTCAAGTCTGTAAGGGCAAATTTAAAGCGTATGCTACATCCTCGCTCAGTAGATTCTGTAAGGTTAGAGGGAAAAAGAATAGATGCGCCAACCGTTACAAATGTAACAGTATATCTGGCAATTTATTTTATTTGTTTCACTGTGATATTTTTGCTTATAAGCTTTGAAAATTTTGATTTTGAGACCAATATTTCGGCGGTAGCGGCTTGCTTTAACAATGTAGGTCCTGGCTTTGGCAAGGTTGGCCCTATGGGTAATTTTGATATATACACTCCGTTTTCTAAGTTGGTTTTATCTTTTGCAATGCTTTTAGGTAGACTTGAAATTATGCCGCTAATATTACTGTTCTCACCATCCGTATGGTTAGCAAAAGCATTTAAACTTAAAACGGTTTTAAAGGGTGGTTTCAGCAACCGAAACCATAAGTGTTAAAGGATGCTTAAAAAATCAAGGAGTTAATATGAAAAGAAAAACAGCATTTGTTTTATCAGTTTTTTTGATTTTCACTATTTTGTGTGGCTGTAGAAATGACGGAGAACAACTTAGCACTTTGAATGAATCAATATCGTCACCGATACTGCAAAAAGAGGAAAACCATACTATGCAGGGTGCATCTTCAAATATTTCTGCAAACGCATCTTCTGATATTTCCTCGGCATCAAGCAATACATTAACATCTCAAGACACTTCTTCACTCGGTATTGTTAATTCTGAACATCAAAAAAAGACGGTTAGGGCACAAGGAATAGATGTGTCTAAGTGGCAAGGGAAAATTGATTGGAAAAAGGTTAAAAACGACGGTAACAAGTTTGCCATTATAAGAATAGGTTATCGCGCTGAGAACGGAAAAATTTTAAAGGATGATAATGCCGATTATAATATTCAGCAAGCTAATAAGGCAGGACTTCTTGTAGGCGTTTATTTTTTCTCAACCGCAATTTCTTCAAGTGAAGCATTGGAAGAGGCAAAATGGACTGCTTCAATGATAGAGGGATATCCGATTTCATATCCTGTAGTGTATGACTGTGAGGGATTTGACGAAGCGGACAGTCGTATGAATAGTTTAGATATGGCTCAGCGCACTCAAATTGCAGTGACTTTTTTGAATTATATAAAGAGCCTCGGATATGATGCTATGTTTTATGGTTCTAAAATCGATTTACTGACTAAATGGGATATGAATATTCTTGAAAACGGATATAAAATATGGGTAGCACATTATCCGTCCAACACATATCCTAATATTAAAACTCCCGATTACATCGGTAAATACGATATGTGGCAGTATACAGATAAAGGCAGTGTTTCAGGTGTTTCTGGCGGAGCAGATATGATTGTATCCTATTTTGACTGTGTTAAGGCAGCTCCCAAGGTTAATAAAACTGTAGTAATTGCAAAGTCACCCGTAGAAAAGGATGAAATTTATACAGTGATTAATGATAATGTAACTGCTAAAAATGAGGTTAATTTAAGGGATGGGGCAGGCACTGATTTCAAAATTGTCGGCACCCTTAAAAATGGTAATACCCTTAAACGTACTGCGATAGGAATAAACGGTTGGTCAAAGCTTGAATATAAGGGAAAAACAGTATATGCTATAACGAGCTACCTCACAACTGATTTGGGCTTTAAACCGCAGGTTTCAGATAGTACCCAGTCCGATAATATATATACGGCTGTCAATGAAGAGGTTACAGCTAAAAGTGAAACTAATCTTAGAACAGCGGCTTCTACGAAAGGTTCAACGGTTGTTCATACCCTTAAAAACGGAGAAACAGTTACCCGAACAGGTGTTGGCTCAAATGGTTGGTCAAGGCTTATGTTTAACGGGCAGACAGTTTATGCAATAAGCAGTTATCTAACAACCGATTTGAATTTTAAGCCGCCCGTAACAGAGCAATCATCTTTACAAAACGAGGGAATGGTATTCGCTGATACAAATGAGCGTGTTACCGCTAAAAGTGAAACAAACCTTAGAACAAAGCCGAGCACCGTGGGCGATTCAACAGTGGTTTATACCCTTAAAAATGGGGAATATGTTATAAGAACGGGAACGAGCGCAAGCGGTTGGTCAAGGCTTGAATTTAACGGGCAGACAGTTTATGCTGTAAGCTCATATCTTACAAATTAGAGGGCTTAAAATGAAAAGTAATTGCGAAAACTGTGCTAATTACATTTATGATGACCAAAATGATTGCTACTTCTGTGAGGCTAGGCTTGACGAGGACGAAATGTATCGATTTGTGACTGGTCAGACGGGTAGTTGCCCGTATTTTAATTTTTATGATGAATATAGCATCGTCAGAAAGCAAAATTAGGGGTGAAAAGGAAATGAAATATATTTGTTCAACCTATTTGGTAATAAGCGCTGTATTATTACTGATAATTAATAATTTCACAGCAGTGTTTGGCGAAGCGTATTCTTGGTGGTTAGCGCCTGTGTTGCTGTGTGCCTTTTTCTTAGGTCTTTTGTTATTACAGTTGCTAGTGTTTTTTGCCGCAATACTTTTTACAAATGTTGAAAAGTCTGCGGATAAAGGCGCAAAATTCTTTCATTTTATGGTTAAGATTTCCTTGCCTGTAATATTGACTGCGGCGCTTGTAAAAATAAATAAAAAGGGTATGGAAAAGCCACTTCCTGAAAACACAAGGATGCTTTTTGTATGCAACCATCAGCACGATTTTGACCCAATCATAATACTTACAGCATTTCCTGATATAGAAATAGGCTTTATAGGAAAAAAAGAAATATATAAAACAAGGCCTATTGTGAAACGCGCTATGCATAGACTTCATTCCTTGCCGATTGACCGAGAGAATGACCGCGAGGCAGCCAAAACCATTATAAATGCAATTAAAATCATCAAAGAGGATAAGGCTTCGATTGCACTTTTTCCTGAGGGATATGTAAGCCAAAACTGTGAGCTTCTGCCATTCAGAAATGGTTCTTTAAAAATCGCCACAAAGTCAAATGCACCTATTGTGGTTTGTGCAATAAATAACACAAGAGCGTTACCTAAAAGAATATTCCGCAGACCTACCACAGTCGAGTTCAGATTGATTGATGTGATTTACCCAGAGCAATTTGAGGGAATGAATACCCAACAAATAGGGGATATAATACATACTAAAATGGAAGAAGCATTAAAAGAAATGCGTGGATAATAAAAAAGCACCGCTAAGGTGCTTTTTTTATTTCCCAATAATACCGTCTTGCAGATGGTGGAAAATCTGTTAAAATTCCGTATTCGGGGTCGTAGAATATTCCGTCAAAGTATAATGACCAATGCCAACAATGTGGCGTTTCAAGGCTCAAAAAGCATATTTTTGGCAATTCTTGGATATCGGTTACCTGTCGGCGTTCTTTACAATATTCTATTCCGTAGCGATCAAGCGCATAAAACATCTGCTTTAGAGTGGTTTCACGGTCGGTGCCTACTATTTTTATTATTTCATCCACACTGTTATCGCTTAGCATTGCTAGTACCGCCTGACCGCATTGTAGGGAAGTGGGTTCTTTGATATAAGTGGGTTTTGTGGTTAGTGACATTTTCATACTCCGTCTATTGTTTTGTATATAAGCGGTCGGTTTTTTGGTTTTTCCTTGGTTATGAGATAAGCTTGTTTTAAAAGCTCTACAGCAGAACAAAGCTTTTCTTGTCTACCAAAAACAGTGGCTAATACTTCGCCTTTTTTTACAAATTCGCCATACTGCTTATTAAGAAAAATACCTGCCGAGTGGTCTATTTCTTGGTTTATAAGTTCTCTACCGGCACCGCTTAAAACCGCCGATTTACCAATAAGTTCGCTGTTTATAGAAGTGATATAACCGTCCTCTTTGGCAATAATTTTTAAATTTGATTCTGCTTTTGGAAATTGCTTTTCACCCGTTAAAAGCTTTATATCTCCCCCTAGGGCTTCTGCTAGTTCGCAAAGTTTTTTAAGTGCACTGCCATTTTCGAGCACTTCTATAGCGAGGCCTTGGGATTTTTCAATATCTGTGTCAAAACAAAGGCTGTGCATTTTTGCAGCTAGAGTTATACAGAGCTTGCGAAGCCTTGCATCACCCTTTCCGTTCAGAATATCTAATGCTTCCTTTATTTCAAGTGCATTACCTATACAGCGACCTAAGGGTATATCCATATCAGTAATTATAGCAGCGGTTTTTCTGCCGGCATTATTACCGATTTCAACCATTTTTTGAGCAAGCGCCTCAGCTTCTTCTGGAAATTTCATAAAAGCACCGCTGCCAAACTTAACATCAAGCAGTATATTTTTAGCGCCCGCGGCTAATTTTTTGCTCATAATACTTGAAGCAATAAGCGGTATGCTTTCTACTGTGGCGGTTACATCCCTTATTGAGTAAAGCCTTTTATCTGCGGGTGCAAAGTTTCCGCTATGTCCAACTAAGCAAAGTCCGTGCTTTTTAGTGATTTCAAGCATTTTTGCGGAGGAAACTGAGGTTTTATATCCCTCAATCGCTTCAAGTTTGTCTACAGTGCCTCCTGTGTGACCAAGCCCTCTACCTGACATTTTTGCCACCTTGCAACCGAGTGCAGCGGCAATGGGTGCACATATAAGGGTGGTTTTATCACCCACACCACCAGTGCTGTGTTTATCCACAGTTTTATCGCCTAGAGATGATAAATCAAGTGTATCACCGCTTTGCGCCATAGCAATAGTGAGCAGGGTGGTTTCTTTAGGGGATAGACCGTTTAAATATATTGCCATTAGCAATGCGGAAATTTGATAATCGGGTATAGTTTCGTTTGATACACCGTTTATAAAGAATGCGATTTCTTGCTCGGATAATTCTTTTTTATTGCGCTTGCTTGCAATTATATCGGTCATTAGCATAGAGTTCCCCTCCCAAAGCTATAAGGCAAAAGCTCGCCTAGTTTAAAAATTTTGACACTTTTTCCGTTGGTTGTTATAATTTCAAAATTCTTATCGCAGAATTCAATCATTACCTGTCGGCAGACACCACAGGGATGACAAAAATCTTTAATTTCACCGTCTTTGCCACCAACTATTGCCAACATCAAAAAATCGGTTTCTCCATTTGAAATAGCGCTTGAAATAGCAATACGTTCTGCACATATTGTAGCGGAATAGGAAGCATTTTCTACATTTGTGCCAATATAAATATTTCCGCTTTTGCAAAGCAATGCCGCACCGACCTTATAACACGAATAAGGGGAATAGGAATTATTCATAGCTGAAATGGCTTTATTTAAAAGCTCTTTTTGTGTCATAATATTACCTCGTAGAAACTTATTTTTTTCACAGCGCTAATTCTGTTTTTTAGATTTTATTTTTGCCTCTTAAGTGAAAAATATTTTCTCATATTTTTAATCAAAAGTCAAGGATATGAAATATTCTTTTGCTTTATCCAAAGCGTATAAAATATTATAAGATGGTATTATAAAAAAAGACTTGTCCACGATTGTGAACAAGTCTTTTAAAGTTTTAAGCAATATTACTGTTTGCCGTAAAGCTCAACAAGCTTTTCGAGGTGAGCACGACGAGCCTTTGCAGCCTCGCTTGCCTGCTCGAAGAGAGCCTCTGCACGCTCAGGGAATGAACGTGTAAGTGATGAGTAACGAGCTTCATTAAGGATGAATTCCTTATAATCAGCAGTAGCGGGCTTGCTGTCAAGACTGAAGGGGTTTTTGCCCTCTGCCTTAAGTGCAGGATTGTAACGGAACATATCCCAGTAACCGCAAGCTACAGCCTTCTTCATCTCGTTCTGGCAGTTAACCATACCACCCTTAATAGAGTGCATTTCGCAAGGTGAGTAGCAGATGATGATTGAAGGACCATTGTAAGCTTCAGCTTCCTTAATAGCCTTAAGGGTCTGGTTCATATCAGCGCCCATAGCAATTTGTGCTACGTATACATAACCGTAGGACATTGCAATTTCAGCAAGGCTCTTCTTGTTGATAGCCTTACCGGCAGCAGCGAACTGAGCAACCTGACCGATGTTAGAAGCCTTAGAAGCCTGACCGCCTGTGTTAGAGTAAACCTCGGTATCGAATACCATTATGTTTACGTTCTCACCGGTAGCAAGTACGTGGTCAACACCGCCGAAGCCGATATCGTATGCCCAACCGTCACCACCGAAGATCCAGATGGACTTCTTAGCGAGGAATTCCTTCTGCTCAAGAACAGCAGGAGCAATAGGACAACCGGCAGCTGCAGCCTTTTCAATTTCAGCAATAAGGGCTGTAGTAGCAGCAGCGTTCTTGTTTGTATCATCAAGAGTTGCAAAATATGCTTCAGCAGCAGCCTTGAATTCAGCAGAAGACTTGTCGCTTTCAGCCATTTCACGAACCTTTGCAATGAGACCATCACGAAGAGCCTTCTGACCGAGGTACATACCAAAGCCGTGCTCTGCGTTATCTTCGAAGAGTGAGTTAGCCCAAGCAGGACCGTGACCATTAGCGTCTACAGTGTAAGGTGATGTAGCAGCAGGGCCGCCCCAGATTGAAGAACAACCGGTAGCGTTAGAGATGTACATCTTATCACCAAAGAGCTGAGTTACGAGACGTGCATAAGCAGTTTCAGCACAACCAGCACATGAACCTGAGAACTCAAGTAAAGGCTTTTTGAACTGAGAGGTGATAACGTTAGCATCAGAAGCAACGTCAGCCTTTTCAGTAACATTAGCAACGCAGTAATCGAATACGTCTTGTTCTGCGAGCTGTGATTCCTGAGAAACCATCTTGAGTGAGTTTGTAGGACATTCGCCAACGCAAACACCACAACCCATACAGTCGAGAGGAGATACGGTCATTACATAAGAGTAGCCCTTGTTTGTAACGAGCTTTTCTTTAGTAGCAATCTTGATATTTGCAGGAGCAGCAGCCTTTTCCTCACTTGATAGAGCATAAGGACGGATTGTAGCATGAGGACATACAAAAGCACACTTGTTACAACCGATACAGGTCTCATTATTCCACTCTGGAACGAGAACTGCAACGCCGCGTTTCTCGAATGCAGAAGCACCCTGCTCGAAACTACCGTCAGCATGGTCAATAAATGCAGAAACGGGGAGAGAGTCACCGTTCATAAGACCAACCGGCTTCATAATATTGTCAACCATCTTAACGAGCTTAGAGGTATCTGTAGTAGCATCAGCAACGTTAGCATCTGTAGCATCTGCCCAAGAAGCAGGAACATCAATCTTAACGTAAGCTGTAGCACCGGCATCAATAGCCTTCTCGTTCATCTGGACGATTTCAATACCCTTCTTCATAAACTTCTGAGCTTTTTCTTTCATATAGCCAATAGCTTCCTCAGCAGGAAGAACCTTGGAAAGTGAGAAGAAAGCAGACTGAAGAACTGTATTTGTACGCTTGCCAAGACCGATTTCGGCGGCAAGGTCGATAGCGTTAACAGTGTAAAGCTGAATATTGTTCTTAGCAATATAACGCTTAGCTTCAGCAGGCATATGCTTGTCTAACTCTTCAGCAGACCACTGACAGTTGATAAGGAATACACCGCCGGGCTTAACGTCGTTAACCATCTTGTAACCCTTGATTACATAAGAGGGGTTGTGACAAGCAACGAAGTCAGCCTTATTGATATAGTAAGGACTCTTGATGGGCTTATCACCAAATCTCAAATGGGAAATTGTGATACCGCCGGTTTTCTTAGAGTCATACTGGAAGTAAGCTTGAACATATTTATCAGTGTGGTCACCGATGATTTTGATAGAGTCTTTATTAGCACCAACGGTACCGTCACCGCCGAGACCCCAGAACTTACATTCGATAGTACCCTCAGCAGCAGTGTTAGGAGCCTCTTCCTCATCGAGTGAAAGACCGGTAACGTCATCGTTGATACCAAGAGTAAACTGAGCCTTAGGCTCGTCCTTAGCAAGCTCATTGTAAATAGCAAAGATGCTTGAAGGAGGAGTATCTTTAGAACCAAGACCGTAACGACCGCCTACTACGGTGTCAATCTTTCTGCCTGTTTTAGCGAGGGCAGCAACAACATCAAGGAATAAGGGCTCGCCGAGAGCACCGGGTTCCTTAGTTCTGTCAAGAACAGCAATCTTCTTAACAGTAGAGGGGATAGCTTCTACTAACTTTTCAGCAGAGAAAGGACGGTAAAGTCTAACCTTTACAAGACCAACCTTTTCACCAGCAGCTACCATGTAGTCGATAACTTCTTCTGCAACGTCGCAGATAGAGCCCATAGCGATGATGATTTTCTCAGCATCGGGTGCACCGTAGTAGTTGAAGAGCTTATAGTCAGTGCCGAGCTTAGCGTTAACCTTATCCATATATTCTTCAACGATAGCAGGAGTAGCATCGTAATACTTGTTACAAGCTTCTCTGTGCTGGAAGAAGATATCACCGTTCTCGTGTGAGCCGCGCATTACAGGATGCTCAGGGTTAAGAGCACGCTTGCGGAAGCCATCAACAGCCTCCATATCGCACATTTCTTTGAGGTCCTCATAATCCCAAACAGCAATCTTCTGGATTTCATGTGAGGTACGGAAACCGTCAAAGAAGTTAATGAAAGGAACGCGTGATTTAATAGTAGCAAGGTGAGCTACAGCACCGAGGTCCATAACTTCCTGTGTGTTGGTTTCAGCGAGCATTGCAAAACCAGTCTGACGGCAAGCGTAAACGTCTGAATGGTCGCCGAAAATGTTAAGTGCGTGAGAAGCCACGCAACGAGCTGATACGTGGAAAACGCTGGGGAGAAGCTCACCTGCGATTTTGTACATATTCGGGATCATAAGTAAGAGACCCTGAGAAGCGGTATAAGTAGTGGTAAGAGCACCGGCGTTAAGTGAACCGTGAACTGTACCTGCAGCACCAGCTTCGGACTGCATTTCGGAAACCTTAACGGTTGAACCGAAGATGTTTTTTCTTCCCTGAGCAGACCATTGATCAACATAGTCAGCCATAGGGCTGGACGGGGTAATAGGATAAATACCTGCAACTTCGGTAAACGCATAGGATACATAAGCAGCAGCATTATTACCGTCCATTGTCATAAATTTTCTGGACACCTGAAATTCCTCCTAAAAAAATTTTCGTGAGAAAGACAGAAGCTTGATATTTTTTTAACAATCAGTCTTCCCATACAATGATATAATAACACTTTTCTATTGTTTTGTAAATATCTAAATTTAAAAATATCAAGAAAAAATTGCTTTTTGGTGATAAAAATATAAAAGTATTGCCTAGGAATGCGAATTTAGGTGAAATTGCAACGATAATGATGGAATAATTAATCGAAAAAATAAATTTTCACAAAAAACAAACCGCACTCATAAGACTAATGTCAAATAGGTACGGTTTTATTATCAAATATTGCATTCAAGACTGACTGTAGCAGCAACGGTGCCGTCATGTTTTATAAATTCTATTTCTAAACCACTGTCAACAGTTCTTTTTAGTAACTTAAGAATTTCACCCTCGTAGCATTGGCTTTTAAACGCAATATCAATACATGTGACGGTAAGGCTTTCAAGCTCTTCACAGGTGAAAGCCCCAAATAGAGCGCGTATGTAGGCCACATTGTTCATATGCTGACCGATATCAATATCGGTAGACCTTACAGTGTAGTTACCGAGACATTCATAATCTTCAAAACTATCTTTTATACGAACGAAGGGAAGGTTACATACTTTTTCTGGGGAATGCGCAAGATTTTTAGGATAAATCTCGCTAAGTTTTACAGGTCTGCCTGTGGTTATATCTATAATTGCCCATTCGGTTTTACCCTCCGCTAAGGAACCGCTTTGGTCTGATAGGGTATAATAGCGATTAGTTCTTATTTTGCCCGGTGCTTCGGGCCATGTGCAGGCTGTAGCTTCGGTCAGCATTTCGGGTCTGCGATGTATTTTAACCTTTGTTTTGGCTGCAACCCAGAAAAGACCTTTTGGCATCAGCGTATCAGAGCCTAAACCAAGCATTGGCGCATGCTCGCAAGCCAAGTCCATAAATATTGCAAAAAGACTTGGTATACTAAGCTTTGAGCAATTATCACACATACTTGTTTGAATTTTAATGATTTTTTGCAGTTTGTTTTCCATTATATACAATTCCTATCCTATTTAGAATAACTTAAACTGAAACGGTGAGTAGGACTTTATTAACACTATAAGGCTATTGGTCGCCGTGAAATAATAATAGCATTTGATAATGTGAAATGCAATGTTTATTTACTGAAAAGGGTATAATATCCGCTTTTTTTAAAAAAAGAAAAAATTTTTAAAAAAAGTGTTGACAAACAGAAATTAATGTGGTATTATACCAAAGTCGCCTGAGGGTGACAAGCAGTTGGTGTTGATTGCGGCGAGGGTCCACCCGTTCCCATACCGAACACGGAAGTTAAGCTCGCTTGCGCTGAAGATACTTGGCGGGAAGCTGCCTGGGAAAATAAGTAGATGCCAACACAGAAGACACATAGCATTGAGCTGTGTGTCTTTTTTTATTATTGATTATAAGTACGGTTTGTGTTAAAATACTTATAAAGGATGTGTAGTAATGTCGGAGCGTACAATAGCGGCTATTGCCACCCCTGCGGGTGACGGTGCCTTAGGTGTTATCAGAATATCAGGTGAGGATGCTATAACTGTTGCTGACAAGGTGTTTGTTTCCTTTTCAGGCAAAAAATTAGTTGATTTAGATGGCTATAATGCCGCATACGGTGAAATCAAGGACGGCATTAATGTTCTTGATGATGCTGTCGCATTGGTTTTTAGAGCACCACACAGTTTTACGGGGGAGAATACAGTTGAATTTTCGGTGCATGGCGGAAGTATAATGCTTCGCTCTGTGCTAAGGCTTATTTTGAAGAATGGCGCATTTATGGCGGAAGCAGGCGAATTTACCAAAAGGGCCTTTTTAAACGGAAAAACCGACCTTACAAAAGCCGAAAGCATAATGGGTCTTATTTCTGCAAGAAGTGAGGCTGAATTAAGACTGTCACGTGCCGCGCATTCTGGAAGAATTTCATGCAAAATCGCAGAAATTGAAGCTGATTTAATAGCTGCCGATGCTTCAATAGCGGCATTTTCAGACTATCCTGATGAGGATATAGAGGGACTAAATCCTGAAAATTTTATAAGAATGCTTAAAAATGCCGAAAACGAGCTTAATAAAATACTTATTGATTACGATGCAGGAAGGGTTATAAGAGAGGGAATAGATACGGTTATAGTGGGAAAACCAAACGTTGGCAAATCAACCCTTATGAATATGCTTAGCGGCAGTGACCGTTCTATTGTTACTGAAATTGCAGGTACTACCCGTGATATCGTTGAGGAAACGGTGACGGTTGGCGATATAACCTTAAGGCTTTCGGATACAGCGGGTATTCATGAGACGGACGATGCGGTTGAAAGTATAGGTGTTGAACGTGCTAAGCAGAAAATTGATTCGGCACAGCTCGTTCTTGCTGTTTTTGACGGTACCGCACCGCTTAGTGATGATGATGAATATCTTCTCGATAGTGTGCCTAAGGAAAATACCATAATAATTATAAATAAAACCGATTTGGAAAAGAAGCTTGATTATTCAAGATTTTCGGATTTTAGTGTTGTGGAAACCTCGGCGAAGAACAGAATAGGGTATGATGCTCTTTGCACTGCTATTGCTGAAATCACCAAAACATCAAACTTAAGTTCTGACAGTACGGTGCTTATTAATGAGAGGCAGAGAGCTTGCGCTGAGAGGGCTGTTGACGGTGTTCGCGAAGCCTTGTCAGCTCTTGTAATGGGTTGTACAATGGATGCAGTTGGTGTTTGCGTTGATGACGCCCTTGCAGCACTTTTAGAACTCACCGGCAAGCGTGTTACAAACGAAGTTACCGACGAAATTTTTCGCAGATTTTGCGTTGGTAAATAGCATTTATAATACAAAACCTATAAGTTTTTCCAAAATCGGTATTTTATAAAAGCTTATAAATTTGTCTGCGAAGCAGACACCGAAACTTTTCGCTATTGCCTCTTACTTATTTCTTCAAAATTCCAAAGATTTTTTAGTGAAAAGTGAAGCGAGAAGAGGTAATAAGTAAAAATTCCAAGAACTTAAAGTCCTTGGAATTTTTGGTGCGGATAACAGGAATCGAACCTGCACCGAGTTGCCCCGACTAGAACCTGAATTTCATAAATGGCAGTGCCGATGGGTTCCTTTGAGTTCCTTGCAGTCCCCTGTGAAGCCCTTTATTTATGCGGGTTTTTGACTAAACTCGCCACAAAGCCTTTAACCGTGCGGTCTGCACGGTTTTTCTCATTTTGCGGATATTTGTTAGAAGTGTTTTAGAAGTATTTCATTAGAACTATGTTCTAATTCAAGATTTTTTCGCTCAAAACTACTATTTTAACGTTGCCCATAGGTCCAACGCTTTTAGTAACCTTGTTAGAACTCTAATTCTCTTTACAAGCATAAAAAATTTTTCGTTTGACTATGTAGGGTTATGGTATGGTTATGTATTTTTATAGCAATGAAACCCCTTGATACAAGGGCTTTTCAGTCCTTTTGATCGATTGACAATGAGTGTCGAATATTGTATAATATGAATGGTGCTTCGCACCCTTAGAGGCTACCATAACGGTAGGCGGTTAGCCCTTCTTTACTAAGGAGGGGCACTTTTCCCTCCTAAATGAAAGGAGGGGTGCCAATGGTTACTTACGAGACTTTGTTCCTTTTCGGTTCACTTGTTGTAGCAATTATCGCACTTGTTATTGACATAACAAAAAAGAAATAACCGCCCCTCGCCAAAAGTGCGGTTATTTCTTTAACCCATTATCAGGCTGACCGTCTATCGGTAGCCTCTCTGCTTATATTATAGCAGATTTTATAGATTTGTCAACTGTTACAACTCAAATTGCCATCAGCATTATAAAACTAAATAAGCATTTTATTAAAGCGGTAATTTATTATTGATTTGGCAAATTACTGCTTTTGTTAATTTATGAGG
>JAZUAL010000034.1:0-8877 GCA_045637925.1 Acutalibacteraceae bacterium
ACTGATGTGCCTTTAGAGCCGTACTCTAAAGGACAGTAAAAAAACTGTGTAGAAAATTTCTACACAGTTTTTAATTTTGTCTTATACCGTAACAAGCAGGGAAAATGTATATCAAATTTTCCAAACTTTAGGAGAACCTAAAACCCTTAACCAAACTCAAATAAAGAATTTGTGTATTCTTTATTCATTTAAATTGTCAACGGAACTTTCTACAACTTGAGGCTCTTTTTTAATCAACATTATAACATTGTATATTCCATAGGGGATATACATAAAAACACCAACATAAAAACAACAAGCAAAAGTAATAGGCCAAAGAACAGCCGCAACTATTTTAAAGGTTAAACCTCTTTTTTGAAAAAATCTTGAACTTAAAATTATGGTAGATAAGATAAGGCTAAACCCAAAGCCACCCAAAGCACCAAAAACAAAAAAGGAAGCCACTTTACTATCGTTAATTAGCGGCTGAATACTTCCTACAAAACCATAAATGACAAATCCTGATAATAATACACAAGAAGTGATTATCAAATATTCTAATCTTTTTCTTTTGCTCATAATATGTACCTCTTTATTTAGACTTTATAGTTTTAAGTGACGAGATTAACATTCTGCGAATAGCACCACAATCATTTTGCAATGCTTTATAATTTTCTTCATTCATACAATTTGTCTCAAAAAGAAGTTCTAGCCAATATTCCGTTTCATAGCACTCTTTTTGAGCAATCTCAAGTTTTGAAATAAAATCTTTTGTTCCTTGAGCATATTGGGCTTCGTGTAGGTTTGCTCCAATAGAGGTCGCTGAGCGGAGCAACTGATTTATTAAAACGGATTCTTTGTGGTTTGTTTTCATATCGCGGCAAAGAAAAACGATTTTCTTTGCAAACTCTTTTGCTTTATCTCTTAAAATACTATCAGCCACAGTTATCACCACTAAGTCTATTATACATAAAAACTGATAGGCTTTCAAGTTATATTCCGACTTTGTCGGAGTGTTATTATTGCCTTACAGCAATAGTGTTATTGAAACCTTGCGGTTTCAGTGATATTTTATTCGTCAATAACTGCCGAAGGCAATATCACTTGGACTCTAGTCCAAATATCACTGCGTAGCAATAGAACTCGCCGTAAGGCGAATAAAACTGGCGTTGTATCCTTACGGGTACAACGCCTTCGGTGCATCAGTTTTTTTGAGAATTAAAAAATAATTGAAAAATTTTAGAAATTATGATATAACTGTTATTGCTTGTAAAAAACTTAAAAAGAGGACTTAGAATGACTTTGAACTTTGCTTTTTTTCTTAACAGTATTCTTTTAGGAATTGGTCTTGCTATGGACGCTTTTTCGGTGTCTCTCGCTAACGGTCTGCACGATTCTGCAATGAAAAAGTGCAAAATGTGCGGTATTGCGGGTGTTTTCTCACTCTTTCAGTTTGCAATGCCAATGCTTGGTTGGGTTTGCGTATCAACCGTAGCCCACTGCTTTAAGCTTTTCGAAAGATTTATCCCATATATTGCTCTTGTTCTTTTATGCTACATAGGCGGGAAAATGCTTTATGACGGACTAAAGGCGGATGCCGACACCGAGGAAACAAGTGAACTCGGCTTTGTTGCCCTTTTAATTCAGGGAGTGGCTACATCTATTGATGCGCTGTCAGTAGGCTTTACTATTGCTGACTATAATTTTTTAGAAGCCCTTATTGCCTGTCTGCTTATCGGTGTTGTGACCTTCTTTATCTGCTTTGCAGGTCTTAGCATAGGCAAGGTTGCAGGTACCCGACTTGCAGGTAAAGCCGGTATACTCGGCGGAGTAATACTTATTTTTATAGGTCTTGAAATTTTTATTACAAGTATTTTTTAAAATAACGGATGTTTAAAGGAGATGATTTTGGGTGGAAAATTCTGTTTTCAGAAAATCATCTCTTTTTATTTTTAAATACATAAAACTTTTCTTCTTCTGGCTTGAATTGTCTGTTTTAACAGGCGCTTGTTGCGGTGTTTTGGGAGGTCTTTTTGCTAAAAGCATCTCACTTGTCACCGAAACAAGACACGAAAACGAAAAGCTTATATTTTTATTGCCCGTTTTTGCACTTTTATCAGTTTTTCTTTTTAAGCTTTTCCATGTTGAAAATATCGGCACAGCCTATGTTTTCGATGCCACAAAAACCGAGAAGAAAGTTCCTGTTTTATTAGCCCCCGCAGTATTTATAGGTTCGGTTATAACCCATCTTTTCGGTGGCTCGGCGGGTAAAGAGGGCGCCGCCTTGCAGATTGGCGGCAGTATTTCGGCTCTCATTTCAAAAATTTTAAGGCTTAATGACAAAAACCGACAATTGCTCACTGTATGCGGTATGGCGGGCCTTTTCTCTGCCGCTTTCGGCACCGGTATCGGCGCCGCCGTTTTCTCGGTGGAGGTGCTTCATTCGAAAAACCGACACAAAGCCTTTGTGCCCGCGCTAATGACAAGCATAACCGCTAAAATTGTAGCATTTTTAATCGGCACGCACTCTGAGCATTTTGAGGTTTTGGATACACCTCAATTTAATATTTCGCTTTTATTAAAAATCACCGCTATTGGTATCGCATGCGGTGTGGTCAGTTTTATTTTCTGCCACACCTTACATTTCACAAAAGAAATTTTTGAAAAATATTTTAAAAACCCATATCTTCGCATTTTTTCAGGTAGTTTAATAATAGTAGTGCTTACATTTATAATTGGTACTACCGATTATAACGGTAGCGGTATCGGTATAATAGAGGGTATTTTTGGAAATAAGGCTGTGCGCCCCGAAGCCTTTTTGCTTAAAATTATCTTCACCGCTATAACTGTTGGCGCAGGGCTTAAAGGCGGTGAAATCGTGCCCACAATGTTTATCGGCGCTACCCTTGGCGCTACTGTCGGCTCTATTTTAAATCTCGGAACCTCATATAGCGCCGCAGTAGGTCTTGCAACCCTTTTCGGCGCGGTTACGAACTGTCCGCTTACGGCATTCGCAATAGCTTTGGAGCTTTTTGGCGATTTCTCACTTTTGCCTCTGATAATTCCTATTTTTGTGGGGTATTTCCTCTCAGGAAAGGTCAGTCTTTACGGGCATAAAAAAAGCTGATTTTTTTGGAAAATTTAAGGTCGTTTTTCTTGACATATATATGCTGTTATGGTAGAATAACTTAGATAAAGATATATGAATTTTGAAAGGCGGCGAAGTTATGAATACAACCCTCAAAAAAGTGAAATATTATAAAGACGGCGCTTTTCATTCGGGCGATTTTTCCTTTGACCTTAGCCCCACTGTTTCTAATGGTGGCGGTATTGTTTCTAATTTTAATAATTGTTTTGTTTTTCCGGCCTTTTGTGATGTACATGTTCATCTCAGGGAGCCGGGTTTTTCATATAAAGAGACTGTTGAAACAGGCACGCTTGCAGCGGCGCGCGGCGGTTACACCGCGGTTTTTTCTATGCCTAACCTAAACCCCGTTCCCGACAGCTGCGAAAATATCGAAAAACAGCTGAAACTTATTAAGGACAGTGCTGTTATAGGGGTTTACCCTTATGCATCAATAACTGTGGGCGAAAATGGTGAGGTTTTAAGTGATTTTGAAAATTTAAGCAGTTTGTGTGCCGGCTTTTCAGATGATGGCAGAGGTGTGCAATCCAAAGAGCTTATGCGAGAGGCTATGCTTAAAGCTAAAGCTTTAAATAAAATAATAGTTGCCCACTGCGAAGAAAACAGTCTGCTTCACGGCGGTTATATTCACGATGGCGAATATGCAAAGCTTCACGGTCATAAAGGAATTTGCAGCGAAAGTGAGTGGCGGCCGATTGAACGCGACTTAAAGCTCGCAAAGGAAACGGGCTGTAAATACCACGTTTGCCACATATCCTGTAAAGAAAGTGTTGAGCTGATAAGAAGGGCTAAGCACGACGGTGTTGATGTTACCTGTGAAACCGCTCCCCACTACCTTGTTATGAATGATATGATGCTCCGTGAGGATGGCAGATTTAAAATGAACCCTCCCATCCGAAGCGAAGAGGACCGTTTGGCACTGGTCGAGGGACTGAAGGACGGTACGATTGATATGATTGCTACCGACCATGCGCCCCACTCAGCCGAGGAAAAAGGCAAAGGTCTCCAGCAAAGTCTTATGGGCGTTGTAGGGCTTGAAACCGCCTTTTCGGTGCTTTATACAAAGCTTGTGAAAACGGGAATTATAACCCTCGAAAAGTTAGTTGAGGTTATGTCGATTAACCCAAGAAAACGCTTTGGTCTGGGGGGAACCGAGGATATCTGTGTTTTCGACTTGAATAAGGAATACACCGTAAACCCCGATGAATTTTTATCACTCGGCAGGGCAACACCCTTTAAAGACGAAAAGCTTTTCGGTGTTTGTAAATTAACGGTTTGCGATAAAAAAATAGTTTATACTAACATTTAATATATTACGGAGGAAGAAAAATGGCAAAGAGAACAGACATTAAGAAAATTTTGATTATAGGTTCAGGCCCTATCGTTATCGGTCAGGCGGCTGAGTTTGACTATGCAGGCACACAGGCCTGCTTAGCCCTTAAAGAAGAGGGCTATGAGGTTGTGCTTTGCAACTCTAACCCTGCTACCATTATGACCGACACTACTATTGCGGACAAGGTTTATATGGAGCCTTTGACTCTGGAATACATAGCTAAAATCCTCCGTTACGAGCGTCCTGACGCTATCGTTCCGGGCATTGGCGGTCAGACAGGTCTTAACCTTGCTATGCAGTTGGAAAAAAAGGGTATTTTAAAGGAGTGCGGCGTTGAGCTTCTCGGTACCAGCAGTGAGAGTATCGAAAGAGCTGAGGACCGTGAACTTTTTAAAGAACTTTGCCAGTCTATCGGCGAGCCCACCATACCCTCTGAAATCACATATAACATTGAAGAAGCAAAGGCGGCGGCTAACCGCATCGGCTATCCTGTAGTTTTGCGCCCTGCATTCACCTTGGGCGGTACAGGCGGCGGCTTTGCTTATAATGATGAGGAGCTTGTTGAAATCGGTCTTAACGCATTTAAGCTATCCCCCGTTTCTCAGGTGCTTATCGAAAAGAGCGTAAAGGGTTACAAGGAAATCGAGTTTGAGGTTATGCGTGACTCTAATGACCATGCCATCACTATCTGCGGTATGGAGAATATAGACCCTGTTGGCGTTCACACAGGTGACTCATTGGTTGTGGCGCCTATCCTTACCCTTAATGACCATGACCTTAAAATGCTTAACGACAGCGCAATTAAGATTATTAAGGAATTAAAGATTGAGGGCGGCTGTAATGTTCAGTTTGCATTAAACCCCCAGTCCAGTGAATATTATCTTATCGAGGTTAACCCCCGTGTTTCACGTTCGTCTGCCTTGGCATCTAAGGCAAGCGGTTATCCTATCGCACGCGTTACCGCTAAAATTGCGGTTGGTATGGCGCTTGAGGATATTTCTATTGCAAATACCAATGCCGCTTTTGAGCCTAAGCTTGACTATATAATCACCAAGCTTCCCCGTTTCCCGTTTGATAAATTCACCTCTGCTTCTAACGTTCTGGGAACTCAGATGAAAGCTACGGGTGAGGTTATGGGCATAGGCTCTACCCTGGAAGAAAGTCTTCTTAAAGGCACGCGCTCACTTGAAATCGGTGTAAACCACCTTTATCACGCAAAGTTCGACAATATGAGTGATGATGAGCTTCGCTCATACATCGGCGAGTTCAGAGACGATAACCTTTTTGCTATCGCAGAGCTTTTATACCGCGGTGCGACGGTTGAAGAAATTCACCAAATCACAAAAATTACCGCATATTTCCTTGAAGCTATCAAGCGCATTATTGATATGGAAAGAAGCCTCAAAGAAAATCCCCGCAATCCCCAGATTTTAAGAGAAGCAAAGAAAATGGGCTTTTCTGATAAATATGTTGCAAGAATGTGGGAATGCACCGAGCTTGAGGTTTATAAATTCCGCAGGGAAAACAAGCTTACCCCCTCTTTCCGTATGGTTGATACCTGCCACACAGGAGCGTATATTCCTTACTTCTATTCTTCATATACAGGTGAAAACGCATCTATCCTTACCGATAAAAAGAAAATGGTTGTTTTAGGCGCAGGTCCTATCCGTATCGGTCAGGGTGTTGAGTTTGACTATTCAACCGTTCACGCTGTTACAACAATTAAAAATTCAGGCTACGAGGCTATTATTATAAACAATAACCCCGAAACCGTTTCTACCGACTATACCTGCTCTGATAAGCTCTATTTTGAGCCGCTCACTCCCGAAGACGTTATGAATATTATCGATTTTGAGCAGCCCGAGGGTGTTATCGCATCTCTCGGCGGTCAGACCGCTATTAACCTTGCTGAGCCTCTTATGGAGCGCGGTGTTAAGATTATCGGCACTGACTGCGAGGCTATCGAGCGCGCAGAAAACCGTGACAGCTTCGAAAAGGTGCTAAAGTCGCTTAATATTCCTCAGCCAGAGGGCAGTGCGGTTACAAATATTGAGGCAGGTGTTGCCGCCGCCGCAAAAATCGGATATCCTGTGCTTGTTCGCCCCTCCTTCGTGCTTGGCGGACGTGCTATGCAGATAGTTGCCGACGAAGCTCAGCTTCGCCACTATCTTAAGACAGCTGTTGAAATCGATGAGGACAAGCCCGTTCTCGTTGATAAATATATATTCGGTAAAGAGGTTGAGGTTGACGCTATCTGCGATGGCAGAGATGTATTCGTGCCGGGTATTATGGAGCTTGTAGAGCGTACCGGTATTCATTCGGGTGACTCTATCAGCGTTTATCCTACCTTCAGCATTTCCGACAAGGTTCGTGGAACCATTCTTCAATATGCTAAAAAGCTCGGTCTTGGTATCGGCATTATCGGTCTTTACAACATTCAGTTTATAGTTGATAAGGACGATAACGTCTTCATAATCGAGGTTAACCCCCGTTCTTCGCGTACCGTTCCTTTCCTTTCTAAAGCTACAGGCTATAGCCTTGCTGATATTGCCACCGAGGTTATCTTAGGCAAGAGCCTTAAGGAGCAGGGTATTTTCGATATTTATCCCGATGAGAAGAACCGCTACTATGTAAAGGTTCCTGTATTCTCATTCAACAAAATCCGCGGGCTTGATGCTTATCTCTCACCCGAAATGAAGTCTACCGGTGAAGCAATCGGCTATGACGATAAGCTTAACCGCGCGCTTTATAAGGCTTTACAGGCGAGCGGAATGAAGCTTCAGAACTATGGCACAGTGCTTGCAACTATTGCCGACTGCGATAAGGAGGAGGCTTTGCCTCTTATCCGTCGTTTCTATAACCTTGGCTTTAATATCGAGGCAACTGCAGGTACTGCCGCATTCTTAAAGGCTAACGGTATCCGCACCCACGTATTAAAGAAAATCGGTGAGGACAGTGACGAAATTCCTGAGGCTATCCGTCAGGGTCATATTGCGTATATCATTAACACACGCGATATCAATTCTGCAGGTCCTGTGACCGACGGTTTTGAAATCCGCCGCTGTGCTACAGAGAACAACGTAACCCTGTTTACTTCACTCGATACCGTTAAGGTGCTTCTTGACGTTCTCGACGAAACCACAATCACAATTTCTACAATTGATGCGTAAAATCAGGTGACAAACTATGATGAAACAGGGAATTTATAAAATTCTTTATAACTTCGAGCTGGCCCCCGCGGTTTTCAGAATGGTGATTGAGGGTGATACCTCAGCGCTTTTGTCACCGGGGCAATTCGTAAACATTAAAATTGACGGTTTATATCTTCGCAGGCCCATTTCAGTTTGCGATTACGATAAAAATTCCATCGTGCTTATCTACAAGGTTGTGGGCGAGGGTACCGAGAAAATGAGCAAAATGCAAGCAGGCGAGCAACTTGATGTGCTCGTCGGCCTCGGCAACGGTTTCAATGCCGAAAACACTTGCAAAAATCCGCTTGTTATCGGTGGAGGCGTTGGTATTCCGCCTCTTTATAACCTCTGCAAAGAGCTTATTAAATTCGGCAAAAAGCCCACCGTTATTTTAGGCTTTAACACAAAAGACGAAATTTTTTATGAAGATGTTTTTAAGCTTTTGGGTATCGATGTTTATGTTACCACGGTTGACGGTAGCTACGGTACCAAAGGCTTTGTTACCGATGTTATGAAAAATCTCGATTACGACTATTTCTATACCTGCGGACCTATGCCGATGTTTAAGGCTATTGAAAGCATTGCTACAACCAGCGGTCAGTATAGCTTTGAAGAAAGAATGGGCTGTGGCTTCGGCGCTTGTATGGGCTGTACCTGTAAAACAAAGTACGGTAACAAGCGTATCTGCAAGGACGGACCTGTGCTTGAAAGGGAGGAAATAGTATGGTAAACACTAAGGTTAACCTTTGCGGTTTAGAAATGGATAACCCTATTATCCCCGCAAGCGGTACATTTGGTTTTGGCTATGAATTTGCCGGTATCTACGATATAAATATGCTTGGCACCTTCTCATTTAAGGGCACAACTAAGGACGCCCGTTTCGGCAATCCGACCCCTAGAATTGCAGAAACCCCAATGGGTATGCTTAATTCTGTCGGTCTTCAAAACCCAGGTGTAGAAAAGGTTATTGCCGAAGAATTACCTAAGCTTAAGGCTGTGTTCAAAAAGCCTGTTATGGCTAATGTCAGCGGTTTTTCGGTTGAGGATTATGCCTATACCTGTGAAAAATTAGATGGGGAAAACCAAATCGGTTGGTTTGAGGTTAACATTTCCTGTCCTAATGTTCACGGCGGTGGCTTGGCTTTCGGCACAAGCGCAAAAAATGCCGAGGCGGTGACAAAAGCGGTTAAAAAGGTCACAAATAAGCCTGTGCTTATAAAGCTTTCGCC
>JAZUAL010000035.1:0-124479 GCA_045637925.1 Acutalibacteraceae bacterium
TGCCGTTTACACCGTTTTTCTTGTGTGCTTTTCATTGTGCATAATCGGCAGTAATATGCGTGTAAAGACATTTTGGATTACAGCTTAAAATTAAAATGTTCACAAAATGTTTAAAAGATCAAAAATGGTATCTAAAAGCATATAAAAAGACAACAACAGATATTAAAAAGACCACTTTTCCGCTTGTGAGCGCTTCTAATCGCTTGTAATCGCAAATAAGAGATCCCTAAGCAATTTGACAAAGCAAATTCTATACTGTATAATATACATGAGCTTTAAAATAATGAAGGAGTTATTCAAATAATACATTGAACCGAGAAGGTTAAGTGTATTGGTATGCTCTTTCGTAAAGCTTACGATAAAGCAAACAAAGGCACTTATCTTCCGAGATAGGTGTCTTTCTTTGTTTTATGGTGTTTTTGATTCCTCTAATGAGGTTCAAATATATTCCCGTCGATACGCTCAAAAATTGGCGTATGACGGAGTTATGAAGGTATGTTTTAAATTTTTGTTTTTGACATGGGAAGTTAGTTGCACCAAAGGTTTGGTGCCGAGAGCTACAGTCTGAGTTCTGCGACGGACTGAGAATCACTAGTAGAAAACCTTTGAGGTCGGGTTAGACTTCATCAGCCGATGCTCTAAGGCTGATTATCCGTATGTCCGTAGAAGTGGAATACGGAATTAAAGAGCTATCACCGTTCTGGCAGCGGACAGGGTGATATATTAAATAGGTATTATGGAATGTAAGTGACCTATTACGTTGCTCGGTTTTATGATTACCCGTAATTAATCAGATCCCACTTTCACGCAGTGGTCCAAAGGATAGGAAAAGTCGTGATATACAAAGCCCTTCACAAAGGCAATGTGAATAAAATTGTGCGGATAGCAGAGCCGTTACGAAACAAGGATTGTTCGACTGCAAACCTGTTTTCACTTATAACAGTGTCTGTAAACGAAAATAAGTGCATAACGTTAGCTTGGATTCGGCTTAAGTTATTGACGAAAATTATGGAATCCACGACGTTTGAGAGTTCCGTCAAAAAATAAAACTGCTCGAACGGTGGTGCTACCGTCCTTTAACGGAAAAGCATACGAAGTTTCCGGGATTTAATCGTGGTATAAAAACCAAATGAAAATCCCCGCCGAACGAGTGTTTAGTCTCGGCTAGGCTGAAATGCCTTGCACTCGGCGTAGCGTCAGCAAGCAATACAAGGTTGTTTGCACTCTTGAATTTTAAGAGAACACGCACGGAAAATCTATTAATCTTGCGTTAAAGTGAAAATAGATTAAGCCAAGTACTAACCTTATTTTACAGCAGAATACAAGAACAGAACTTTCGCTTCGGGATGATTTATGACTGTCTCTTCGAGAGTGTATGATTTACTTTTCGAGAGAAAGTTGCACCTGCTAAACACACCTTCGGCTCTCTGCAAGTTGTCATTCGTTTTATGAATGACAAGCTGCAGGAAGTCGAATAAGATAACGATGAAACTCAAGAAGCAGGTGCTATGACTATCATTTCTATGATGATAGATGATTGTCCTTTAGAAATGATTTATGACTCTCTTTTGGGAGCCGAGCCGTTTCTATTGGACGAAGTCAGATAGAAACGGCTCGGAGACGCAGTCGGAGAGCCGCGATGAGCAGGGCATAATACCCCGCGTCAAAGAAGAATCAGTAAGAAATGAAGGTTCGTACATACCTTTGACAGTGGGTGTATTATGCCCTGCGTACTTTCATTTTAAGAGCCATATGGATTAATTATAGATTAATCTAAGATTCCCCTTAAAGATGAATTTATTTGTAATTATGATGTTACTAAATATGGCTCTTGTATTATTGATGATGTAATTTTCGATATGCTTTATGATTATAATTTCGATATGTTCTATGATTATAGTTTCGAGAGAATATTTCGAAATCACTTTCATTTCCCGTAAAAAAAGGATTGTGCTGACCGTCTGTTTGAGATTATTTACATTTCGATATCAGGTCAGCACAATCTATAAAAGCAATTTTTGATGCTCCACGGTTTGAGATGATATATGACTATCGTTTGCAAATGAGCAGAAAAATTTTCGTACACAAAATTATTTTCGTCAGCAATTCCTAACACAATTTAATGACGAAAATACTGCATTTTAATTATTTTTCGTACACAGCTTTTTACGCAAGGCTTGGTCCCTATCCTTGCGTTGAAATAAAATTTTAGAAGAAAGGAGACGGTTTGTTATGTCAGATTCTAATAATATTACAGTGCTAAACCCAGGTCTGTATAAAAACTTGTTAGCGCAGGTTGAAGCAATTTACAACCACAGCAACGAGCTAAGCTTTAAAACACGAGCGCGGTACTTTGAAGCAACAAAAAGGTTCTGTAAGTTCTTAGCCGATAATTTTCGTCTACAAAACTTTAAGAACGTGGAAGACCGACACTTTAAAGCCTACGTGGAGCATCTAAAAGAAAACAACTCCGCCGCGACTATTCAATCCGATCTATCAGGCATACGGTATTTCCACAGAAAATCCGGTAGTAAAAACAGGCTTTCAAAAAATGATAAGCTATCGCTGCCAAAACGAGCAACAGGCGTTAAAGATCACTCGTGGCTAAAAACCGAGATTGATAATATGCGACAGTTGGCTACAGAACAAGGTCGACAGGATGTGGTGATTGCCATAGACTTTGCCCATGAGTTTGGTTTGCGGCTTGAAGAAATCTGCACCCTTAGAGTTGAGTATCTTATGTCTGCCTTAAAAACGGGTCAACTCGTTATAAAAGGCAAAGGCGGTCAGACAAGGGCGATTGATTTGAGTGCAAAGCAACGCAGTATTATTACTAAATATTTGGATTATGCACGATGCTCGGGCCGATACCCGAGGGATTACTTAATCTCCGCAAGCGAAAAGGACGGAGTCAAGCGTGAAAAACGTTCATTGCAGAATTGGATGAGTTATCACCGCAAAAGTTTTATAGCAGAAAATCGCGAGGATTTATACGAAGACGGTAAAAAGAAAAGAACCGAGACGATTTCATGGCACGGACTGAGACATACCTACGCACAAAGAACCTACGCCGAAGCGTTGCAAGAGAGACCGAAGAAAGCACGTAAGATTGTAAGCGAAAATTTAGGTCACCACAGAACTGAAGTAACAAGAATTTATTTAGCTGATAAGCGCCAGAAAAAGTAATCTATTAATTAAAATAATGAAGGATTTATTTAAATTGACTACAATATCCTGCTGACGAAATCCGTAGGATTGATATATAGGGACAAAAAATAGGAAGTAACGGAAAAGCAAATTTAACAGAGTTCAGACTTGCAGGTTGCCCATCTGCAAGCATACATATCTTACATACCTTGCAAAACTCAAAGGCAAGGACAAGAAGGAGAAGTTTTAATTGAGATATGTAGAAAGGAAATCTTATGATGTATTTTTATATGCATCATCTGATTTGGGCAACTTTCGTAAATAAACATAGGAATAGCGGACAACACCTCGCGCATATAGTTTATGCACATAGGAGGTTCTCGGTATGAAGACATTTGCACCGATTAACGTTATTGTCCACTATCCCACGACAGAAGAAGGATGGCGTGAACTAAGACGGCGTGTAGCCGGTGTTCACGCCGATGGAGTACTTAATAGCATTTCTAAGTTAGATTGCCCAATCAGAGAAAAGGAAAGACTGCTTAATGCGATTATAAAAGATACAAAAGAACAGATTAAAGCTGAACAGGAAAAGTAGTCTGAAACAAGTTGACCGCCTCACAAAAATGTGAGGCGGTCGTCCGTTAAAGAGTGATACGATCCTTAAAATATTTCTCCCAAGATTTAAGACTAATTTGCTTTCGCTCACTTTCCCATAGCCTAATCATATTGGCATCTACGCCAACAAGCCTTGCAAACGGTCTTTTGCCGAGATTAAGACTTTCTCGGTGCTCTCGTATTAGTTTGCCTTGTCCGACTGCAATAAAGCGATTGTAATCGTCAAGAAGGTCATATACAGGGATATTATAGAGTTTGGAAAGCTTGTCCGCTGTCGTTTTATCAAAGCCGTTATGGTTGCCTGTTTCAAGATTTACGTATGTGCTGCGAGCAATGCCAACAATCTGTGCCACTTCTTTTTGCATAAGACCGAGCTTGTGTCGGCAAAAGCGTAAGCGGTCGGGGATGTTATCAATATCCTCGTAAGAATGATATTGCTTGTTAAATAACTGTGCTTCGAGAAGTTTTCTCGGCGCCATCAATCTAAAGCTTAAAACAAACAAGGGAGAATGTTTCGTTTTACCGTTTTCGGTGTGCGACATTATATACATATTTTCTGCCGTCTGCTCGGTAATTCTCCAATGGGGAGTTCTTTTCGTAACCAAAAACTCATTTGTGATAGGGTTGCATTTTCTATACAACGAGAGGCATAGGTGGCAAGCCTTATTTTTTTATCTGCTTTAAATGTGGAAACTGCTTTTATAAGTCCTATTGTGCCAATAGAAATCAGGTCGTCTTGCTCGGCACCCGCAGCAAAATATTTTTTTACTATGTGGGCTACTAGTCTTAAATTGTGTTCAACTAGTGTATTTCTCGCAGCAATGTCGCCGTTTTGGCTTTTTTCCAGCAATTCCTTTTCTTTTTTTGCCGATAAAGGTTGTGGATAAGAGCCTGCACCTGTCACGTGCAATGCAAAATAATATATACTTGCGGCGAGTTCTAATAAAAGATTAAACATAAATAACAACCCCTTTATGTGTAAGTATATGAATAAAAGGCTTGTCGCTTGCGAATTATAAAGATTTATTGAAAAAAATATTTTAATTGTGGTATAATAACAGCGTCAAAACGAATTGGTTGATTATATAGTGCTTTTGTGGGGGTGAATAACAGTGTTTAAAAAGCTGTTGAAAACTATAATTTTTTCGCTATCAGCACTTTTCTTGTTGACAGTATCTGTGGTATATTTACCACAACGCTTTATTGCCCATAAGCACAAACCGTTTGAGCCTGATTACCCACGCGTAGTATTGACAGATGATACTGATTATGAAACCCTTTTTCTTCAAACAGGGCTTGGTAGAGCGGCGGTGGATAAATTAAAGGCGGCGGGTGATTTTGATGCGATAAGCTTGGCTCAAGACCGCTTTTTTGCAACACCGCAAATTGATTGTGCGCCGATGTTTGATTGGTTTACAAGGGAGGATAGATTGGGGGATACCGAGTGTCCTGATTTCGCTGATTTGCAAATGGGTGATGTTCTGGTAACCCTTTCAACACATAGCCTTGGGTGGCGACATGGGCATGCAGCACTTGTTATTGATGAATACACCGTGCTTGAGTGTCAGCGAATGGGTACAAATGCTGATGCGCAGGGCATTTATTATTGGAACAACTATTCAAATTGGGCGGTTTTAAGACCCAAAAATGTGACATACGAGCAACAAAAGGCGGTTTGCGAATTTGGTTTAAGTAAGCTTAAGGGAAAACCATACAGTCTTTTTTCGGGTGTATTTGGCCCAAAAGCCCCTAGTATTAATGATAAAAACATAGGTTTTTACTGTACTAATCTTATATGGTATGCTTGGAATAATTTTGCGATAGACCTTGACAGTGATGGCGGTAAAATTGTGACGGGCTATGACTTGCTGCATTCGGATAAATTAGAGGTAATACAGCTTTACGGAATGGACCCTAGAGATTTTTTAAAAAATTCAAATGAATAAAGCACCCTTTTAGTTGAAAAATAAAACTAAAGAGGTGCTTTTTTATGGCTATAATGAAGAATGACGAATACGGTAAACTTACTAAAAAGCTGTCGCCCACCTCACCGAAAATCAAAGATTTTATATGTGCATACGGCGTGGGCGGTTTAATATGTGTTATCGGACAGCTTTTTACAGAACTTTATAAAAGCTTTGGTTTAGAAGAAAAGGTTGTGAAAATGGCTGTACCAGTAACCCTTATATTTATCGCCGCTTTACTTACGGGATTAAAGCTTTTTGATAAAATTGCGAAAAGGGCAGGGGCGGGCACATTAGTGCCTATAACAGGCTTTGCAAACGCTGTAGTTTCCCCTGCGATAGAATTTAAAAGCGAAGGCTTTGTCTTAGGTCTTGGCGCTAATATGTTCAAAATCGCAGGCCCTGTTATAGTTTATGGCACAATAGCAAGCGTGATTTACGGGGTTGTTTATTGGGTAATAGGTTTATTTTAAACGCTTAAGGCTTGACCAATCGGTCAAGCCTTTTTATATGAAAATCTATTGACTTGATAGTAAATTCGTGATAAAATAACATATGATATATAACATTGACTATATTATGGAGGTGTGACATGCCACCAAAGGTTAAAATCACAAGAGATGAGATAATAAATACTGCTGTCAACATTGTAAGACAGAATGGCGCAGAGGCTATTAACGCCAGAATGATAGCCTCTGTTCTTAATTGTTCTACACAGCCAATTTTCTCTAATTTCGCAACTATGGAAGCGCTTCGTCTTGCGGTTGTAGAAAAGGCTGATGTATTATGTCAGGAATACATAAGGCGCGAGGTGGAAAGTGGAGTGTTTCCCAACTATAAGGCTAGCGGAATGGCTTATATTCGTTTTGCAAAAGAGGAAAACGAGCTTTTCAAACTATTATATATGCGGGACAGGGCAAATGAGACTATCCCCGATTCAAGTGAGCTTAATGACAAAATGGAAGAACTTGTACAAAGTAATACAGGGCTTAAACGGGAAGAGGCAAAGCTATTTCATCTTGAAATGTGGGTGTACGTTCACGGTATTGCCAGTATGATTGCAACAGGCTTTGTAAATCTAGATTGGGAGCTTGTGAGCCGTATGCTTTCTGATGCATATCAAGGAATGCGTAAACAATACGGAATGGAGTAATTATTTATGGATGCTATAAGAATTGATGCTTTAACTAAAAAATATAAAGATGTTATTGCGGTTGATAATCTGAATCTTTCGGTTCATAAGGGTGAATTATTTTCTCTTCTTGGTGTTAACGGTGCGGGCAAAACAACAACGATTAAAATGTTGTCCTGTCTTACAGAGGCGACCAGTGGTGATGCTTTTTTAAACGGAAATAGCATAAGTAAGGACGCTGCGGCGGTAAAATCAATTATAGCGGTTTCTCCTCAAGAAACTGCGGTAGCAAGGGGGCTATCTGTAATAGAAAATCTTGAACTTATGTGCGGTGTTTATGGATTTGCCAAGGAAAAACAAAACAGAAAAATTACCGAACTTACCCAACTGCTTGGTTTGGGAACGGTCACAAAGAAAAAAGCGGGCAAGCTGTCGGGCGGTTTTCAGAGAAGACTTAGTATCGCAATGGCGCTTATAAGCGAGCCGCAAATACTGTTTCTCGATGAGCCTACGCTTGGTCTTGATGTGATAGCTCGTAGTGAGCTTTGGGATACTATTCGTTCTCTTAAAGGAAAAATCACAATCATTCTGACTACACACTATATGGAAGAGGCAGAGGCACTTTCAGACCGTATTGCTATTATGAAGGACGGTAAACTTCTTATTTGCGAAACTGCAGATAAAATTAAAGAAAAGGCTGAAACAAATAATTTTGAACAGGCATTTATTCGCATTGTAAAGGGGGAAGTTCTATGAGATGTTTTGCGTTTATGAGCAGAAATACAAAGGAAATACTTCGCGACCCCATTAACTTAGCATTTGGGCTGGGATTTCCGTTGGTGCTGATATTTTTGCTTAATGTTATACAGGCAAATATACCTGTGGAGCTTTTTGAGATAGAGTATTTAACACCCGGTATTACTGTCTTTGGTCTTTCGTTTATGTCACTGTTTTCTGCAACTGTTATAGCGAAGGATAGAGGAAGTTCACTGCTTCAGCGTTTATATACTACGCCGCTTTCCCCACTTGATTTTATTCTCGGCTATACACTTCCTATTATACCGCTTGCAGTGGCACAAAGTATTGTTTGCTATATTGTGGCTATATTTTTAGGTCTGGATATTACGGTTAATATTTTATATGCGATTATTTTTATCATACCTATTTCGGTGCTTTATATTGCTTTTGGACTTCTTTGCGGAAGTCTATTTAACGATAAGCAGGTCGGCGGTATCTGCGGAGCTCTGCTAACCAACCTTTCGGCGTGGGTATCAGGGATTTGGTTTGACCTTGAGCTTGTAGGCGGAGTATTCAAGAAAATTTCTTATGCGCTTCCGTTTGTACATGCTGTTGATATGGAACGCGGGTTGCTAAAGGGGAATTTTGCGGATATTTTTCCTCATATATGGTGGGTTCTCGGATATGCTGTTTTCCTATTGATAACAGCAGTATTGCTGTTTTTACGACAAATGAAAAATCAATAACTTATTTTTAGTGTAATAAAATTTTGTTTTGTTGTTTTAAAAGGCATATAAATGTCTAAGCTAATAAGGAAATCAAAAAACTTTTAGTAGTTGTATGCGCAACATGAGGATGTATGCTTCACCCTTGTAAACGGTTGGTAAAAAATGTTGAAAAAGGTCGTAAAATGTGTTAGAATATTAGAAAAATAGATTTAGGAGTTTTGTATAGTGCTCTTTTTAAAGGAATACAGCGGTCATATTCGTAATTGGAAATCTCTTTGCGAGGAGTTGGAAATCAATCCTTCGCTTTCCCGTAAAGAACGAGAGGAGCAAATTTTAATAGAGGCTTATATTAAATGGGGCTCAGAAATGGCAATGCATCTTTACGGAATGTTTGCTTTTGCAATTATGGATGACAGTACAGGCGAGTTGTTTTGCATTAGAGACCATTTTGGAACGGTACCTTTTTATTATTATGAAACTGCGGATGGCAGATTGCTTTATGGTACTACAATAAGAGGTATTATGGAGCAAGACGGCTTTAAAAAAGAACTTAACGAAAAGCTTTTGCAAATCTATCTTACTATGACATACACCACAGGCGAGGAAACCTTTTTCAAGGGTGTAAAAAAACTGCTTCCGGGAAGATATCTGCGCTATAGCGGCGGAAAGATTAGTATTGGCAGATATTGGAATTATGAGTTTTGCCCCGATGAAAATAAATCTCTTGAGGATTGGGCAGAAGAGATTGATGTCACCCTTAAAGAAGTGATGACAGAGGTTAAGGATGATGACGAATATGTAGAAAGCTTTTTATCAGGCGGAGTCGATTCGTCCTATGTTTTGGCAATGTCGGATGCTATAGCCTGTAATTCTTGCGGTTATGACGACAGTAGGCTTGATGAATCCGGTCTTGCTTGTGAGACTGCAAAAATTTTGAAACGCAAATTCAATCGCTGTCTTATAACACCTGAGGATTATTTCAATATTGTTCCTTATGTTATGTATAATATGGAGCAACCCTTAGGTGATGCTTCTGCAATAGCGTTTGCACTCGGTTGCATTGCGACCGCTAAAAACACAAGGATTTGTTATTCGGGTGAGGGTGCGGATGAATTTTTCGGCGGATATAATATGTACCGAAATGCCGAGAGATACGGTGATAATCTTAAATCCTTTTATGTTGGCAATACCAATATTATGAAAGAGGAAGAAAAAGAAAAAATTCTTAAAAATTACGACCCTGAGTTTTTGCCGATAAATCTTTTAAAGGATATCTATGATGAAAACGAGGGTATGGACCCACTTTCTAAAATGTGTGACGTTGATATTAAGGTTTGGCTTGAAGGGGATATTTATCTTAATGTTGATAAAATGAGTAAGGCGGCAGGGCTTGAAGTGAGAATGCCTCTTACCGACCGTCGCATTTTTGATATAGCCCTTCGTATACCGCCAAGATTTAAGGTTAATGACGAGCAAAACAAATTGGCATTGCGTAAAGCGGCTGCAAAGGTTTTACCCGAAGAAATAGCTTTCAGAAAAAAACTTGGCTTTGTGGTACCTATTCGTATGTGGCTTGCGGATGAGCGTTATAATGCTGATGTAAGAAAAAAATTCAAGAGTAAAACGGCGGCAAAATTCTTTAATTTAGATGAGATAGGCGCTATTTTTGATGAGTATATAGGCGGTAATTCAGATAATTGGCGCAAGGTTTGGACTATATATACTTTCCTTGTTTGGTATGAGGAATATTTTGTTAAGCGTTAAAAAAAGAGCAGATTTTACAGTGCTGTAAAATCTGCTCTTAAATTATTTATTATAGATATTTTATATCACTTTGGTGTGTTGTTATGAATTCAACACCTTTGAATTTGTTGGAAAGAAGTTCTTTTAACGGTTCAACCACAACATCCTCAGTATTAAAATGCCCACCGTCAAATAGTGATACATGGTTATGCTTAGCATCTAAAAAATGATGGCGCTTGGTATCTGCTGTAATAAGGGCATCAAAACCGCTGTTTATGGCTTCATAAATAAAATCACCGCCACTGCCTGAGCAAACAAGCACGGTTTTAATTTCTTTGCCACCGTCAATATATTTAACTGAACCGCCAAGCTGTGATTTTATAAGCTTTGCAAACTCATCGGCTGAGATGGGGGAGACGGTGCCATATCTTAAAGCATATCCATCACTCGCGATATGCTTTTTTTGGTTTTTAAGCCCCAAAGCATTACAAAGACAGGTATTAACACCGGAATTTTCAGCTATATCCAAATTAGTGTGCATAGAAATAACCGAAATACCGTTTTTTATGAGTTTGTACTGTATACTGTCAGCTAAAATACTTTTTAATGGAGAAAAAATTATCGGATGGTGGGTAATAATAAGCTGGCAACCCTTTTCAGTAGCTGTGTTTATAACGCTATCTGTACAATCAAGAGCAATCAGAACCCTTGTGACTTCGGCATTCCAGTCGCCGATAAGCAGACCTACATTGTCAAAATCGCAGGCAGTATCGGTCGGAAAAAGGCTATCTAAAAATTCAAAAATACACTTTACATTCATAAATCAAGCCTTCTTAGCAAAAGAATCTTTAAGAGCAACAGTTCGGTTAAAGATGAGCTTTGCATCGGTAGAATCTTTATCCACGCAGAAATAACCCTGACGCATAAACTGGAAGGTTTCACCTGCTTTAACCGATTTTAGTCCTGCATCAATTTTGCAGTCGTTTAAAACAGTAAGAGATTCGGGATTAAGGTTATCAGCAAAGGAAGAAACACCCTCTTCATCACTTGGATTTGGAACATTGAACAGACGCTCATATAGTCTTATCTCAACATCTAGAGAGTTATTAGCATTAACCCAATGAAGTGTACCCTTAACCTTTCTGCCATCGGGGGTTTCGCCGCCGAAGCTTTCAGGGTCGTAGGTGCAGTGAACTGCTGTGATGTTACCGTTTTCGTCGGTTTCGTGGGAAGCATATTTAATGTAATAAGCACCTTTTAGACGTACTTCTTTTTGTGGGCACAGACGGAAATATTTTCCAGGAGGTTCTAACATAAAGTCGTCCTGTTCAATATAAATTTCCTTTGAGAATGTGACTGAGGTTTTTCCAAGCTCTGGTTTGTTAGGGTTGATATCAACCTCGATAAGATCTGTTTTATCTTCGGGATAGTTATCGATAATAACCTTTAATGGACGGAGAACTGCCATTGCGCGCTCAGCGTTCTCGTTAAGATAATCACGAACACAGGATTCGAGCAATGCGTAATCAATAACGCTGTATGCTTTTGAAACACCGATTTTATCAACAAAAGTGCGTACAGCCTCAGCGGGATAGCCACGTCTTCTCATACCACAAATTGTTGCCATTCTAGGATCATCCCATCCAGAAACCAAACCGTCATTTACAAGCTTTAAGCATTTGCGTTTACTTGTAAGAGTATAGTTCACATTCATTCTGGCAAACTCTATCTGACGGGGAGCCTCGGGAATTTCCAAAACCTCTAAGAACCAATTGTAAAGGGGACGGTGATTTTCAAATTCCAAAGAACAAAGCGAGTGAGTAACACCCTCTTTAGCGTCACTTAAAGGATGTGCGAAGTCATACATCGGGTAAACACACCATTTGTCACCTGTTCTGTGGTGATGCGCGTGCATAATACGGTAAATAATCGGGTCACGCATATTAAGATTGGAGGATGACATATCGATTTTAGCTCTTAGCACCATAGCACCGTTCTCAAATTCGCCTTCTGTCATTCTGCGGAATAAGTCTTTGGTTTCCTCGATTGGTCTATCACGGTAGGGACTGTTAATGCCCGCCTCGGTAAGAGTTCCGCGCATTTCCTTAATTTTTTCGGGTGTTGATTCGTCAACGTATGCTAATCCTTTATCTATAAGCTTTAAAGCGCATTCATAAATAAAATCGAAATAGTCTGAGGCGAAATATACATTGTCCCAATCAAAGCCGAGCCACTTAATATCCTCCTTGATTGCATCGACATATTCAACGTCCTCTTTGGTGGGATTGGTGTCGTCAAGTCTTAGATTACAGGTGCCCCCGTATTTTTCTGCTGTCGCAAAATCTATGCAAATAGCCTTTGCGTGACCTATATGAAGATAACCGTTAGGCTCAGGCGGAAAACGTGTTTGAACCTTTTTATAAACGCCTTCCTTTAAATCTTCGTCTATAAAATCGTGAATAAAGTTAGAGGCTTTATTTTCCTCTTCTGTTAAAATAATATTCTCTTCCATATAAAAAACCCTTTAAAGTGAATTTATTGTGTCATTAATACGTTTTATACATTCGTCTTTGCCCAAAACCTGCATAATACTGCAAAGGTCGGGCGTGTTACGTCTGCCTGTAATTGCAATTCTGAGTACAGTGCTAAGGTCTCCTGCATGACCTTTATAAGAATCTGGCTCTGACTTATATTGCTTTGTTTCGGCAGCAAAGCTAAGACTTGGTGCAATTTCCTTGATTTTATCAAACCAAGCCTGACGGTCATCCTTAGGATTGTAAACGCCTTTGTAAGCCTCTAAGAAAGCTATCGCATCAGCACTTTCTATATTTTCGGGAAGTTCAGCATTTGGAACATAAAGCTCGTCGAAAAGGTAAGAGAAGTAATCCTTGGCTTCACTCCAACGTGCGATATCCTTTCTAGGCTTTGGAACATCACGGTCAATAGCAAGCACTGATTTTGTATATTCCGGATTTTTAGTTAGTATATTATAGAATTCACCGTCAAATTCCTTTGCCCACGCAGAAAGCTTTTCATAAACCTCACTGCTGTTAAGCTTTGAAATCATATTTTTGCTAACATCGGTTAGCTTTACTTCATCGAAAAGCGCACCTGAAACACTCATTTTCTTAAGATTGAACTTGAAGTCCTTATAAGAAACGTTGGGGTTTGCTCTGCGCCAGTCTTCAAAATCTGAGGCGGCAACTGTCATAAGATAGTTTATAACGCACTCGCTGTCATAACCTTGTTCTGCAAAGAAATGCACAGCAGCCTCAGGGTCCTTGCGCTTTGAAATTTTGCGCTTAGCACCGTTGTCCAACTTCATAATAGGTGAAATGTGTCCGAATTTTGGAAGCTTAAAGCCTAAAATTTTAAAAAGCTGAATATGCTTCGGTACAGACGAAATCCATTCGTCACCGCGCAGCACGTGGGTTGTGTGCATAAGGTGGTCGTCAATCGCGTGTGCAAAGTGATAGGTGGGTATACCGTCGGATTTAAGCAGAACAAAGTCTTCGTCATTTTCGGGCATCTCTATTTTGCCCTTAATGGTATCTTCAAAGGTGACTTTGTTTTCTTCGCTTCCCGGTGATTTAAGGCGGACTACAAAAGGTTTGCCCTCGTCAATCAAAGCCTTAGCCTCTGTAAAGGAGATGTCTCTGTGCTTTGCAAATTTTCCGTAATAGCCTGTTCTGAGTTTATCTGCTTCCTGTTTGCTGCGCACAGCCTCTAATTCCTCTGCAGTGCAGAAGCAAGGGTATGCAAGACCTTGGCGTATAAGTTCCTTTACATAGGTTTGGTAAATCTCAGCACGTTCGCTTTGCTTGTAAGGACCGTAATCACCCTTTTGCTCGTTACCCGAAACAAAACCCTCATCAATAGTTATACCAAAGCGGTTAAGACCGTCAATAATATCTTCAATACCGCCCGAAATCTCACGCTTTTTATCGGTATCCTCTATTCTTGTGAAGAAAACACCGCCTGTTGAGGTTGCGGTAATACGGTTAACAAGTGCTGCAAAAAGTGTGCCTAAATGCAGATATCCTGTAGGGCTTGGAGCTATTCTTACAACCCTCGCACCCTCGGGTAAATTACGTGCTGGGTATAGCCCTTCATAATAATCGGGTGTGTTTTTTATATTTGGCAGTAAAAGCTCCGCCATTTTTATATTTTCTGTCATTTAATCAGTCCTCGCAAAGCAGCTTATTTAGTTCGTTCATAAATGTGTTTATATCTTTAAACTGACGGTAAACGCTTGCAAAACGAACATAAGCCACCTCGTCAATTCTCTTTAGCTTATCCATAACAAGCTCACCGATACGCTCACTGCTAACCTCACGGTCGAGTGAATTTTGAATGGTGACCTCAATTTCATCAATCATATTATCTAATGTATCAAAAGAAACGGGACGCTTTTCGCATGCGCGAAGTAAACCTGTCATAAGCTTGTCTCTGTTGAAGGTTTCTCTTGATTTATCCTTCTTAATAACGATGATAGGAAGGCTTTCAATTATTTCATAGGTAGTAAAACGCTTCTGACATTGGAGACATTCTCTTCTTCTTCTGATGCGCTGACCCTCATCGGTAGGACGTGAGTCTATAACCTTGCTTTCTTCAAAGGCACAATAAGGACATTTCATATTTATTTCTCCTTTAAATGATATTGGTATTATCTTCTATATACTACCATATATAGTGGTAAAATACAAGTATAAAAATCAAAAAGACGATAGATAGTTGATAATCGAGTTGTTTTTCTCTGAGATTTAGCGTTTGCATAGGAGAAAAAACAAATTTTTCACCTCTTTGCTGCATAAAAATTTTAAAAAATCAAAAATATGCAAAAAAATTGTATATTTTACTCGACAAATAATTAATAATATGATATAATTTTTTTTAATTAATATTATGGTGTAGTATGCCAAAGGAATGATTTTTTAATGCCAATTACTGATTTTTTAGAGCGGAATGCAAAGATTTATCCTAACGATTCTGCTATAGTAGAGGTTAATCCTGAAAAACAACCCGAAAAGAATATGACATGGCGTGAGTATAATCTTATTGAAACTGCGGCGGAGAGTGATAAATACCGTAGAGAAATCACTTGGAAAGAGTTTGATGTTAAGGCAAATCGCTTTGCTAATCTGCTTTTTACAAGAGGAATTAAGAAGGGTGATAAGGTTGCAATTCTTTTAATGAATTGCCTTGAATGGTTACCCATATATTTTGGTATTTTAAAGGCTGGCGCTTTGGTTGTTCCGATGAACTACCGATATTCATCTGATGAGATAAAATACTGTCTTGATTTGGCAGATGTCAGAATGCTTGTTTTCGGTCCTGAATTTATCGATAGAATTAATGGAATATCTGATGAAATTCCTATGGTTGATAACCTGTTTTATGTGGGCGATAGAGATGATACTCCTAAGTATGCCGATAATTACGCTGAAATGACATATTATTGCTCATCCACTGTACCGCCCGTTGAACTTAAGGACAGTGATGATGCGGCTATTTATTTTTCGTCGGGCACAACAGGATTTCCAAAGGCTATTCTTCACCGCCATGCCGCTTTGGTGGCATCCTGCTATACCGAACAAAACCACCATTCGCAGTGCAAGGAGGATGTTTTCCTTTGCATACCGCCTCTTTATCATACAGGTGCTAAAATGCATTGGTTTGGCTCGCTTTTAGTAGGGGCTAAGTCGGTGCTGCTTCGCGGTGTAAGACCTGAGTGGGTGTTGCAGACGGTCTCGGATGAAAAGGCAACGATTGTGTGGCTCTTAGTTCCGTGGGTACAAGATATACTTGACAGCATTGATAGGGGAGAAATTAACTTATCTAATCATACCCTTTCCCAGTGGAGACTTATGCATGTTGGCGCACAACCTGTACCACCGTCACTTATAAAGCGTTGGAAAAATATGTTCCCAACCCACGAATATGATACAAACTATGGACTTTCTGAATCTATAGGTCCGGGTTGTGTTCATTTAGGTGTTAAAAATATACATAAGGTTGGCGCTATAGGTAAAGCTGGCTATCTTTGGGAAACAAAAATCGTTGATGAAAACGGTGAGGTAGTAAACAGAGGCGAGGTTGGTGAGCTTGCTGTCAAGGGTGATGGCGTTATGAAATGCTATTATAAAAATCCCGATGCTACAGCCGAAATTCTCAAAGGTGAGTGGTTGCTCACAGGCGATATGGCAAAAGAGGATGAGGACGGATTTATTTATCTTGTTGACCGCAAGAAAGATGTTATTATAAGTGGCGGCGAAAATCTTTACCCCGTTCAAATTGAGGACCATTTAAGAGCATATGAAAAAATAAAGGATGTGGCTGTAATCGGTCTTCCTGATAAGCGCCTTGGTGAAATTGCAACCGCAATAATCGAAATAAAGAAGGGAATGACTTGTAGTGAAGACGAAATCAACGAATTTTGTTTATCGCTTCCAAAATACAAGCGTCCCAGAAAGATAATATTTGCAGATGTTCCGCGTAATCCAACCGGTAAAATTGAAAAGCCTAAGCTTCGCGATATGTATTGCGGCGGCAGTCTTGTAGAAGCGCAGATTAAAGGTTAAAAGAGGATAAAAAATAATGACAGCAACAATTTTCACAGCGGTATTGGTGATTTTATTTTTTGGTATGATGATAGGCGTTGGTGTTTATTGCCGAAAGAATGCAACCGATGTTGATGGTTTTGTTTTAGGTGGCCGTTCAGTAGGCCCGTGGCTTACTGCTTTTGCTTTTGGTACTTCATATTTTTCTGCAGTAATATTTGTTGGGTATGCGGGACAGTTCGGTTGGAATTTCGGTATTGCATCAACATGGATAGGTCTAGGAAATGCCTTTATAGGCTCACTTCTTGCCTGGAATATTTTAGGCAGACGAACACGCGTTATGACACAGCATATAAATTCTAAAACCATGCCTGATTTTTTCCAAAAACGTTATAATTCAAATTCTCTAAAAATAGCGGCATCGGTAATAGTGTTCGTATTCCTAATACCGTATACGGCTTCACTTTATAACGGTCTTTCAAGCCTTTTTGGAATAGCCTTTGATATTCCGTACTGGGCATGTATTCTTGCAATGGCAATACTAACGGGAATATATGTTATATTCGGCGGATATATGGCAACAGCTATTAACGATTTTATTCAAGGTATTATTATGCTTGGTGGTATAGCAGCAGTAATAGTTGCGGTGCTTAATAAAAACGGAGGTCTGATGGCTTCCGCTGAATTGTTAGCAACAAGCAAAAATGGTGGTTGGGAATATACCTCATTCTTTGGTTCTAATCCTATTTTCCTTATTTTTGTGATTTTACTGACCTCACTTGGCACTTGGGGACTTCCGCAAATGGTAGGAAAGTTCTATGCAATATCAAATGAGGCGGCAATAAGAAAAGGAACGCTTATATCCACGTTTTTTGCAATCATAGTTGCAGGCGGATGTTATTTTATCGGAGGTTTTGGGAGACTGTTTGTCACTCCTCAAGAGGTTGCCGCAAAGGGTTTTGATATAATTGTTCCTTCTATGCTCGCAACCCTTTCACCCTACATAATAGGAATAGTTATAGTTCTTGTACTTTCGGCTTCAATGTCAACACTTTCTTCACTCGTATTAACCTCTGCTTCAACCTTGGCACTGGATGTTTTTCTGCCTGTTGCCAAAAAAGAGATAAGTGAAAACAAAAAGGTTTCTATGATGCGTTGGCTTATAGTTGCTTTTATAACTATTTCGGCTGTAATTGCGATACTTAAGGATTCTATATGGTCTGACTTTGTATTTATAGCTCAGATGATGGGCGTTTCATGGGGCGCTCTTGCCGGTGCTTTCTTAGCACCATTCCTTTATGGACTTTATTGGAAGAAAACCACAAGGACTGCTGTTTGGGTTTCTTTTATTTACGGCGTTGGACTAATGCTTATGCAGTTATTTGTTTCAATGAAGCTTATAGTGTTTGATGGTGGTATTTTAGGATTTATATTTACGAATTCTCTTTATTCGGGTGTGTTTGCTATGCTTGGTGGCTTAGTGTTAGTGCCGATTGTAAGTCTTTTAACACAGAAGGATAAGCCGCAGAATGTGGAGGAAATGTTTGCTTGCTATGATGCAGAAATAACAGTACCTGTAAGTAAATCCTTAAACGAAAAGTAATTAAATTTTAATAGGTGAAAATAATGAAAAAACTAATGTTAGGTAACGAAGCTGTAGCACGCGGTCTTTTAGAGGCGGGATGTTCGGTAGTTTCAAGCTATCCTGGTACCCCCTCTACCGAGATTACCGAGTATGCGGCAAAGTATGATGAAATTTATTGTGAGTGGGCGCCCAACGAAAAGGTGGCTTGTGAGGTAGCTTTCGGTGCTTCCTTAGGTGGCGCTAGAAGTGCTTGTTGTATGAAGCATGTGGGCCTTAACGTTGCGGCAGACCCACTTTTCACAATGTCTTATACAGGTGTTAATGGCGGTCTTGTGATTTGCGTTGCTGATGACCCCGGTATGCACTCTTCACAGAACGAGCAGGATTCCCGTCACTATGCAATAGCATCTAAAATTCCTATGCTTGAGCCATCAGACTCTAGGGAAGCTAAAGAGTTCGCAAAAATTGCTTTTGAGCTTTCAGAGAAATTTGATACTCCCGTACTTCTTCGGATGTGCACAAGAATTGCTCATTCGCAGTGCAGTGTGGAGTTTTGCGAGCCTGTAGCCGCTGTTAAAAAGGAATATGTTAAAAATCCGCAGAAATACATAATGGCGCCTGCCAATGCTATCCGTCGCCATCCCGTAGTTGAAGAGAGGACTGAAAAGCTTATCCAGTTTGCTGAAACCAGCTCACTTAACCGTGTGGAATGGGCAGAGGATAAGAAGATTGGTATTATCACGTCAGGCACTTGCTATGACTATGTTAAAGAGGTTATAGGTGACAGCATTTCGGTAATGAAATTAGGCCTTGTTAATCCGCTTCCTATTAATTTGATTAAGGATTTTGCGGCTAAGGTTGAACGCGTCATTGTAATTGAGGAGCTAGACCCTGTAATTGAAAATCATTGCAAGGCATTAGGAATTGAGGTAGAGGGCAAAAGCTTACTTCCAATCTGCGGTGAATTTTCACAAAGAATTATTGCCGAAGCCTTAGGGCTTGAGACTAATGAATTTGCAGCACCCTTAGATAATGTACCTGTTCGTCCCCCTGTAATGTGTGCTGGCTGTCCTCATAGAGGTCTTTTCTATGTGCTTTCTAAGAATAAGCTTAGTGTCTTAGGTGATATCGGTTGCTATACCCTGGGCTCTGCAGCGCCACTTAATGCTATAGATTCTGTTCTTTGTATGGGTGCCAGTGTTTCAGGCATTCATGGATTTAATAAAGCAAACGGTAGTGAGAGCGAGAATAAAACAGTTTGCGTTATCGGAGATTCTACATTTATGCATTCGGGTATGACAGGTCTTGCAAATATAGCTTACAACGGTACAAACTCAACCGTTATTATTGTGGATAACTCTATTACGGGTATGACAGGTCATCAGCAAAATCCCACAACAGGATATAACATTAAGGGTGACCCTGCTACTAAGATTGATTTAGAGGCTTTATGTCGGGCGCTTGGTATCAACCGTGTGCGAGTGGTAGACCCATATGATTTAAAGGCTACAGATGCGGCGGTAAAAGAGGAAGTTAATACTAATGAACCGTCTGTGATTATTTCAAGAAGACCTTGTGCACTTCTTAAGTATGTTAAGGCAAAACCTGCCCTTAAGATTGACGGTGAAAAATGTCGTTCTTGCAAGGCTTGTATGAAAATAGGCTGTCCTGCTATCAGTATGAGAGGCGGTAAGGCTGTAATTGATGCTACTCTTTGTGTTGGTTGTGGCGTTTGTGAGCAGTTGTGCGCTTTTGATGCTATTGGAGGTGATATGTAATGAAAGTTTCCAATATTATGATTGTAGGTGTAGGCGGTCAGGGCTCACTTCTTGCAAGTAAGCTTTTAGGAAGACTGCTTGTAAACGAGGGCTTTGATGTTAAGGTTTCCGAAGTGCACGGTATGAGTCAGCGCGGGGGAAGCGTTGTTACATATGTACGCTTTGGAGAAAAGGTTTATTCACCGATTATTGATAAGGGTGAGGCAGATTTTATCGTTTCCTTTGAGAAGCTAGAGGCGGCACGATATGCATCGTATCTTGCAAAGGACGGTAAAATAATAGTAAACTCTCAGGAAATTGACCCGATGCCTGTAATAACAGGTGCGGCGGATTACCCACATGATGCTTTGGAAAAGCTTAGTGAGCAGGGATTAGAGATTGATGTTATTGATGCTTTAAGTCCGGCGTTAGAGGCTGGATCTTCAAAGGCGGTTAATATAGTTCTTATGGGAAGACTTTCAAAGAGCCTTAACATACCCGAAGAAAAATGGTTAGAGGCTATTGAGCAAACTGTAGCTCCTAAATTTATTGAGATGAATAAGAAAGCCTTTAAGCTTGGAAGAGCGTAATTAAAACGAAAGCGTGATATTGATGGGAAAAAGAAAGTATTACCAACCTGAAATTGAAACAATGTCGGTTGAAGAAATAAAAAGAATGCAATCTGAGAAACTAGTGAAACAGGTTAAGCATGCATATGAGGATGTGCCTTATTATCGTGAATTAATGGATAAAAAGGGCGTAAAGCCTGAAGATATTCACGGTATAGAGGATTTATACAAGCTTCCGTTTTTAGAGAAAAAGGATTTGAGAGAGGGCTACCCTTACGCAATGCTTGGTAAACCGCTTGAAGATTGTGTTCGTATTCAGTCAACCTCGGGTACTACGGGCAAGCGTGTAATTGCATACTACACACAGCACGATATTGATTTATGGGAGGATTGCTGTGCGCGTGCCTTGGTTGCGGCGGGTGCAGATAGGGAAGATGTGGTTCAGGTGAGCTACGGTTACGGTCTGTTTACAGGCGGTCCTGGGCTTAACGGCGGCTCTCATAAGGTGGGTTGCTTAACACTTCCTATGTCTTCAGGCAATACCGAACGTCAACTACAGTTTATGACCGATTTAAGAGCTACGGTCATTTGCTGCACACCATCTTATGCTGCATATCTTGGTGAGTCCCTAAAGGAAATGGGTTACACACCCGATACCATTCCGCTCAAGGCAGGTATTTTCGGTGCAGAGGCTTGGACTGAGGAAAACCGTCGTGAGCTTGAAAAAAATTTAGGAATAAAGGCTTACGATATTTACGGATTGACCGAAATTTCAGGTCCTGGTGTAGCATTCGAATGTGAAGCACAAGGCGGTATGCACATTAACGAGGACCATTTCCTAGCAGAGATTATTAACCCCGAAACAGGTGAGCCATTGCCTGAGGGTGAAAAGGGCGAATTAGTGTTCACCTGTCTTGATAAAGAGGCTTTTCCTGTTATCCGTTATCGCACAAGAGATATTTGTGTGTTAAGCCGCGAAAAGTGTTCTTGCGGCAGAACCTTTATCCGTATGGCTAAGCCTATGGGTAGAAGCGATGATATGATGATTATTCGTGGAGTTAATGTATTCCCCTCGCAAATTGAGGCTGTGCTTATTAAAGAGGGCTGCTCACTCAACTATCAGATTAAAATATCACGTGTTAATAACAGTGATACATTTGATATATTTGTTGAGCTTCCACCAGAACAGTTTGACGATTCGGTCAAGAATCTGGCGTCTAAGGAAAAATCTTTACAGGCAGCTCTTAGAAGCATGCTTGGTATTGGTCCCGCAGTTCATTTGGTGCCGCCTAAGACCATTGCTCGCAGCGAGGGAAAAGCAGTAAGAATTATTGATGAACGTAAGCTTTACGATTAATAGGAGGGTTTTGTTATGGCTATAAGACAGCTTTCTGTTTTTGTTGAAAATAAAAAAGGCTCACTGCACGAAATCACTGATGTTTTAGCAAAATCGGGTATAGACCTTCGTTCAATGTGCATTGCAGATACAAGTGATTACGGAATTGTCCGCATTATTGCAAGCGAGCCAGAGCGTGCAAAGGAAATTTTAAATGGAGTCGGTCATTCGGCAAATGTGAGAAATGTTACCGCGTTTGCAGTTCCCGACCAACCGGGCGGCTTGGCAAAGGTGTTAAGCATTCTTGAAGAAAACAGCATAGATATTGAATATATGTATGCCTTAGTTACAAAAACTCAGGGCAAGGCTTACGCTGTAATGCGTACTAACGATGAAGAAAAGGCTGAAAAATTTTTAGCTGATAACGATATCGAGTTACTTGATGAGGCTCATATTTAAAATTAAACGACCACTTCAATCTTTGAGGCGGTCGTTTTTATTTATTAATATTGTTTCAACTGGAGACAGTTCTGTAGTTATGATGCTGGCTTCAAAGTTGTTAGCACATTTTTTAAAAAAGAGTATTAAATTCTACAGTGGGTAGAGTGTTTTATTATACTCTACTCTTTATTTTTATATATTATACCTCGAATTTTTTTTAGTAGATTGAATATAAAACAGTTAAATTGTAAAATATTTATATGATATTTCTTTAAAAAAGAGGTTTAGAGATGAATGCCAGAAAAATCAAAATAGTTGCTGATTCTTCAGCGGATATGTTAGAATTAGAACGTGTTTCTTTTCGCTTTGCACCGCTTAAAATCAGAACAGACGAAAAAGAATTTACAGACGATAAAAACCTTGACGTACTAGAAATGGTTAATTACCTAGGCGGGTATAAGGGCAAGTCGTCGACCTCTTGTCCAAATTCTGGAGATTGGTTGGAGGCTTTTGATGACGCAGAAGAAATATACTGCATAACCATAACAGCAACCCTTTCAGGAAGCTATAATGCCGCTGTTTTAGCAAAACAGATTTATGAGGAAATGTACCCCGAAAGACGAGTGTTTGTACTTAACAGTCTTACTGCTGGAAGTGAGATAAGACTGATAATTGAGAAACTGGAGGAACTTGTTTTAGGCGGTAATGATTTCGATACAGTATGCGAAAGCATAACCGAGTATAGTAAGAACACAGGGCTGTTATTTATGCTCGAGTCCTTGAAAAATCTGGCGAATAACGGGCGAGTAAGTCCTCTGGTTGCTAAAATGACGGGAATACTTGGCATTCGCCTTGTTGGTAAAGCGAGTGAAAAGGGGGATTTAGAGCCGCTAAATAAATGTAGGGGAGAGGCAAAAGCACTTAATACAATAATTGAGCATTTAAAAGAGCTTGGACTTAAAAGAGGACGGGTGCGTATAGCCCATTGCTTTAATCTTGATGGCGCTAGTAAACTTAGCGAACTGATAAGAAAAGAATTTGGAGATATAGATGTGCGTATTTCAAATTGTATGGGACTTTGCAGTTTTTATGCCGAAAAAGGCGGAATGCTCATAGGATTTGAAAAATTTTAATGTTAAAAACCGCTGTGCAGAAATTCTACACAGCGGTTCTTTTATTTTTAAACTTCTATAATTTCTATAGCTTCAATAATTACGCTTTCTACGGGCTTATCAGCAGCACCGACCTTAACTGATGCAATGTTATCCACAACATCCATACCGTCGACAACCTGACCGAAAACTGTGTGACGGAAATCAAGCCAAGGTGTACCACCAATTTCCGCATAAGCCTTAACGGTGGTTTCGGGGAAGGATTCGGGCATTTGCTTCATTTGTGCTAGCATATTAGCAGGAACGGTTGAAGCTTGCACTATAAAGAACTGGCTACCGTTAGTATTAGGACCGGCATTTGCCATTGAAAGAGAACCGCGCAAATTGTGAAGTGAGGGGTCAAACTCATCTTCAAAGCTGCTACCCCAAATGGACTCACCGCCCATACCTGTACCTGTAGGGTCGCCGCCTTGTATCATAAAGTCTTTAATAACTCTGTGAAAAATAAGACCGTTATAATATCCGTTTTTAGCGTGGGTTGTAAAGTTTTCAACGGTTTTGGGAGCTTCTTTTGGAAAAAGCTTTATTTTAATTTCACCCATATTGGTTTTCATAATAGCAACTATGTCGCTTGCCTCAGGTGCTTTCAACTGATAATCTGACATATTTATACCTCCAAAGTTTTTTATTATTTTATCAAATTGCATTGCTTTTTTCAATAGCTTTTTTGCGATTTAAAAGAACAACTGCCTCAATGTGATTTGTATGTGGGAACATATCAAAAGGTTGAATACGTCGCACATTGTAGCCATTTTTTATAAAATAATTCAAATCACGTGCAAGTGTTTCAGGGTTGCAGGATACATATACGATTTTTTCAGGGGAAAGGGTAACAACAGACCGCATAAAGCGTTCGGTGCTTCCGGCTCTTGGTGGGTCCATAATAACAACATCGGCGGTTTCGCCCGAGCTTGCCATTTCTACCATAAAATCACTCGCGTCGGCATTAAAGAATTCTATATTTTCTATTCCGTTGCATTTGGCATTGAAATTGGCATCCTTGATAGCATCAGCATTAACCTCAACTCCGATTACCTTTTTAGCGTTTTTAGAAGTCAGAATACCTATAGTGCCTGTGCCGCAATATGTATCTATAACGGTTTCTGTGCCTGAAAGAGACATATATTCTATCGCTTTGCTATAAAGCTTAGTGGTCATTACGGGGTTAACCTGATAAAAAGATTTAGGTGATATGCGGAAGGTGCAGTCAAGAATAGAATCCTCAATGAAACCCTCACCGTATAAAACTATGCTTTTTTCACCAAGAATCAGATTTGTGGGTTTATCGTTAACGTTTTGTAATATTGTGGTAATTTCGGGATGCCTACCGAGTAATGCATTTATAAACGAACGGCAGGACGGGAATATAGATGTGGCAGTTACGAGCACTACCATAATCTGCCCGGTATAAAAGCCTTTTCGCACTAAAATATGCCTTAGAAAACCGCTATTTTGATTTTGGTCAAAAGGTTTTAACTTAAAGGATTTCATAAGATTTCTGATAGTGACTATTATAGCATCTGCTTCAGTATCTTCTATCATACAGGAGTCAATCGGTACAATGCGGTGAGTAGCCGACTGAAAAACACCCGAAATTATACCGGTTCGGTCTTTTGAGAAAGCGGCTTGTACCTTGCATCTGTAGTGAAGCGGATTTTCCATACCGATAATCTCTTTAACCCGACAGAATTTACCCAATAGTTTAATAGCTTTAATTTGTTTGTATTTAAGCTGTTCTTCGTAGGTCATATTCTGAAGATGACATCCGCCACATTTTTTATAGTATGGACAACCGTTACCTTTACCTGTGCGAAGTGGTTGGTTTTGGTTTTTGCTGCTTTTTATAAACGGTTTATTGCCGTTAGCCCTCATAGTTTTCTCCTTTAATTAATAATGCTACTGTTTCAACGTGGCTTGTTCTTGGGAAAAGGTCACAAGGGGTGTATTCTATAAGCTTATATCCGCATCCGTCAAAAAGCTTTATGTCACGCGCTAGGGTTGCGGGGTCGCAAGAAACATAAACCACTCTTTCGGGGGAAAACTCTTTTGATATTGTTTCTATAAGCTCAGGTGAGCAACCTTTTCTTGGCGGGTCTACGATTATGGTATCAGTTTTAATATTTTCTTCAGCTAATTTTTCTGCCGCTTCGGTGGCATCACCGCAAATAAACCTAGTGTTTTTTATACTGTTTATTTGAGCGTTGAATTCAGCATCCTTAATTGCATCGGGTATGATTTCAACACCGATAATGCTTTTAGCAATGTTCGACATAGAAAGACCTATGGTACCTGCACCGCAGTAAAGGTCTAAAAGGTTTTTGGCTTTAGGGTTTGCATACTCTGCAGCTTTTTTATAAAGCTTTTCTGCCATATCACGATTAACTTGATAAAAAGAGAGGGGAGAGAGCCGCACCTTTATATCACACAAAATGTCGGTAATATAAGGTTCGCCGTAAATAACCTTACATTCTTCGCCTAAAATAACATTGGTATTTTTCGTATTTATATTAATCTGAATACTTTTTAAAGAGCTTCCTAATAAATTTTTAAGCTCTTCTATAAGTTGGTCTGAAAAAGGCACATCTGTTCCGTTAATTATTAGAACAACCATTATTTCTTCGGTTTTTTCTGCCTTGCGGAGATATAAATGCCTAATAAGTCCGTTGCCGCCTTCTTCCGAATAAATACTTATATTATGTTTTTTAATCCATTTTTCAAATAGCTTAGTAATAGCATTAAACTCTTTTGGCTGCAGCTTACAGTCATCTATGGGTATTATACGGTGAGAATGAAAAGCAAAAAAGCCTACGCAACCGTCACTTGTAATAGGTAGCTGTGCCTTGTTTCTGTAACGGTCAGCATTTTCACTGAAGATAATAGGCATAGGAGCTATATCTATTCCGCCAATGCGTTTTATTGCTTCATATACTTTTTTCTCTTTTAGTTTTAGCTCAGCCTCGTAGCTTATATGCCTAAATGCACAGCCTCCGCACTGATTAAAAGCAGAGCAATCAGGGACTATGCGGTCAGATGAAGGGGATATTACTTCTAAAAGTTTTCCAAAGGCATAGCTTTTTTTTACTTTTAAAATCTTTGCCTTTACCGTGTCACCAACAGCAGTAAGCGGCACAAAAACAGCTATACCGTCATATTTTCCTACGCCGCTACCTTCGTTAGTCACATCAATGATATCTATAATTATTTCATCATTCTTTTGCATTAAATTTTCAGCACCTAAACAGTATAATATAGTTATATATTATCACATAAAGGCTATAAGGTCAAACAATATGTAGCGGAAAACATCCGCTAACTGCAAAATCTGTGGTTTCCTATCGTAGTGATAATCGGTCTTGAAAAAATCCATTTATTTGTTGATTTAACTGGATTATAGTAGTAAATAGCACCGCCACTTGGGTCAAGACCATTTAAAGCATCGGTTGCAGCTCTGTATGCACTGTCTGAAATTGCCTCATAAAACTGACCGTCGTTAAGACAGGAAAAAGCACCTTTTTGGTAAACCACACCTGAAAGTGTATCGGGAAAGGAGGGGTGTTCGATACGGTTAAGAATTACCGCACCTACCGCCACTTGACCTAGATACGTCTCACCTCTCGCCTCAGCGGATATTATTCTTGCCAAAAGCTCATAATCGGCAGATGCAATGCCAAAATAATCAGTATTATTACCGCCTACACCCAATGCTTTAAGGGTTTTGTCCCCTGCTATTCCGTCCGCAACAAGACCGTTAGCCTTTTGAAATGATATTACTGCATTTTTTGTGGCTGTGCCGAAAATTCCGTCAACATTCCCAGTGTAATATCCTTGCTCCTTGAGAACTTGCTGAATGCTTCTTACTTCTTCTGAGCGTGAGCCTATTTTTGAAAGTGCCGAAGCGCAACAGGTGAAAACGGAAAGAATAATAAGTAATATTACGATTAATTTAAAATAGTATTTCATATAAACACCTCGAAATTAGTCTTTCCTAAAAATTCCTTTTTATACTTTTCTATACTCGACCTATAGCACACAAATATTTCAAAAAATCCTAGTTTGTTACATCACGGTTTGACAAAATAATCACCGTTTTAGACGTATAATAAGCTTTAGAAAAATAGGCGGTGATGTAATTGAAAGATATTGTGAAAATATCGGAAAAAAGTGAAAATTTTTCAAGCAAGGAATTAGTTTTAGGCTCCATTTCTCATTTTTTCGTCGGTCTTGGCGGCATAGCGGCATCAAGGGCTGTTGTTTTGGACAGGCTTTTGCCGTTCGGACTTTCTTTTTTGGCGGGAAGCTCGGTAACATTCACTCCTGCTGCGGCAATAGGTGTATTTTTAGGCTATTTTTTTCCTGCTGTTGGTAACGGTGGCTTCAGGTACATAGCGGCTCTTTTTGCGATAGTGGCAATCAAGCTTTTGTTAAATAATTATAAAAAGATTGTGTGCAATCCTATATTCTTAACCTTTATTGCCTTAGCAGCTAATCTTGTTACGTCTTCGGTAGCACTAAGAAATCTGGAAACAAGTCTGCTAGATGTAGTAACAGAAACTGTTTTATGCACAGTTGCAACTTTTTTTATATCGAAAAGCTTTATTACTATTAATCGCTTTTCTTCAGGGCTTTCTGCGGACGAGCTTGCGACTGTGCTGATAAGCCTAAGCATTTTAATATTGGGTTTTAATAATTTAGAGCTAACAGGGATATCCTTAGGAAGACTTTTAGGCGTAGCACTTATTCTTACCTGTGCTAAGTATGGTGGAATAGTATCGGGGGCGGTATCAGGAATTGCGGTATCACTAACCTTAATACTTAGCGGAGTTTCAGGGAATATTGGTGTTGCATTTGCTTTTTCGGGGCTTATGGCAGGTATTTTTGTGACGCTTGGAAAATATGCCCAGATTATAGTGCTTATCATTTCAAGCTTTATAGGAGCGGTAAGCACGGGGGATACAGTGCTAATTTCAAGAACAGTAATAGAGGCGGCACTTGGTGCGGCTGTTTTTCTGATTTTGCCTAGAAAAGCAGGTATTGTGTTTGGTAAAATCTTTTCTGCAAGTCCAAAGCTTGCGGTACCAACAGGTCTCAAAAAATCCCTAACAATGCGTTTAGAATTAGCATCTAATGCTTTACGGGATGTTTCCGAGACGGTAGAACAGGTCTCCAGTGAGCTTTCAAAGATTAATGCACCTGATTTTTGCAGCGTGATTTCGGCTATTGAAAGAGACGCCTGTGCAGGTTGTAAGCTAAGGGTACATTGTTGGGAAAATAAAAGAAGCGACACAATAGAGGCTATACTCCAAATGACGAAAGCGGTAAAACAGGGAGAGGTTTCACCTGAAATTGCCGCACCGTCGGAGTTTAAGGGCAGGTGTATGCGTGTTCCACAGGTTGCTAATGTAACCTATAAACGCTATTCTGACTATGCCTCGCATATAGCTGCCGAAAACCGTATCGATGAGGTGCGTTCGGTAGTATCTGACCAATTTGACGGAATTTCATCTATGCTTTATGATTTGAGTAGGGAATTTGGAAACGATGAAAAGCTTGACAATTCTGCAGCAGAAAATGCCGCTGCGGCACTAAAAAATATTGATATAAGAGTAAGTGAGGCTTGCAGCCGAATAGATAAGTACGGAAGGATGACCTTAGAATTTAAGCTAAAAAAAACACCAGAGCTTGTTATAAATAGGCTACAGGTGATGAAAATACTGTCTATAGTTTGCGAAAGGGATTTTGATATACCCACAGTCAGTGAGGTGGGCGGTGATATTTATATTGTGATTAACGAACATGCGTCGCTGACGGTTGATATAGGTGTAGAACAAATTTCTGCATCAGATTCAAATATGTGCGGTGACGCATATAAGTATTTTCTTGACGGTAAAGGTCATTTTATAATGATACTCAGCGATGGAATGGGAACAGGAGGCAGAGCAGCGGTAGACGGAGCTATGGCGTCGGGATTGATGTCAAGGCTTTTAAAGGCAGGCTTCGGGTATGATTGTTCTCTTAAAATCCTTAATTCGTCGATGCTTTTTAAATCAACCGATGAATCCTTGGCAACAGTGGATATTGCGAGCATAGACCTTTATACAGGTGTTACAGAGCTTTATAAGGCGGGTGCTGCACCGACTATTGTGAGACGTTCAGGTAAGACGGGAAAAGCTCAAAGCACCTCACTTCCCGCAGGAATACTTCGGGACATAGGCTTTGACAGAGCAATAGTTAAATGTAGAGTAGGTGATATCATAGTACTTATGTCTGATGGAGCCACAGGAAATGGCACCGATTGGATTAGGGCAGAAATTGAGGCTTGGCAGGATGGCTCGGCACAGGCACTTGCAGAAAAGCTTTGTGAATCTGCTAAACGCCGCAGAAACGACGACCACGAGGATGATATAACTGTGATGGTGTCTATTATAAATAAATCGGCATAAAAAAAGGGCTACTCTTTTTTGAGTAGTCCTTTAAGGTTATACACCCCAATATTTTCTATCAAGACTTCTAAATGAAATGGCAGAAAAAATATGGTTCTTTTCAATTATTTTGCTACCGTCAAGGTCGGCAATAGTTCTTGCGACCTTTAAAATTCGGTCATAGGCTCTTGCAGACATACCAAGTCTTTCAAAAGAAAGCGCCAAATACTTAGAGGCATCATCCGACATTATGCAGTATTTTTTAAGCAATGACGGAGTAAGACGTGCGTTACAGGTAATTCCTGTACCTTTATACCGTTCAACCTGTATTTTTCGGGCTTTATTCACGCGCGATTTGATTTCGGCAGAGGTTTCTGCCTTTTCGGTAGAGTTGAGCTCGGAAAAATCCACGGGAGGAACCTCTACATGAAGGTCTAATCGGTCCAGCATAGGCCCCGAAATTCTACCTAAATATTTATGCACAGCATTTTGCGAACACGTACATTCTCTGGTTGGATGTCCGAAATATCCGCAAGGACAAGGGTTCATAGCCGCTACAAGCATTATTTGGCTTGGATAAGTGAGAGTTCCTGCAACTCTCGAAATGGTAACCTTTCCGTCCTCTAATGGTTGACGCAAAGCTTCCATAACATCACGTTTGTATTCGGGTAATTCATCTAAAAACAGAACACCATTGTGAGCTAGTGAAATTTCACCGGGTTTTGGAGTTGTACCTCCGCCGGAAATACCGGCAACCGATACGGTATGATGAGGCGAACGGAACGGACGCGCAGTTATAAAAGGGTTATCTCGTGTAAGCTTACCTGCTATTGAATGAATTTTTGTGGTTTCAATCGATTCCTCAAAGGTCATTTCGGGTAGAATGCCAGGAAGACGCTTAGCCAACATACTTTTGCCTGCTCCGGGAGGACCGATAAGTAAAATATTATGTCCGCCTGCAGCAGCTACCTCTAGAGCTTTTTTTGCGGCAATTTGACCTTTAACCTCACTAAAATCTGGTATATGTAAATTTTCTAATGAATTGATATCTGTTTTGGGATGCGGGGAAAGGGGATTATTACCATTAAAATGCTCGATAATTTGTTTGACATTTTCTACAGCATAAACATTAATTCCCTCAACAACAGCCGCTTCTGAGACATTGGCAATTGGAACAAAAATATTTTCTATACCATTTTCCTTAGCTGTAATAGTTATTGCTAAAACACCATTTACCGCTCTTACCATACCGTCGAGAGCTACTTCACCAATTACCACCGAATTTCCGATATCCTCTTTAAATTGACCGTAAGCCTTTAAAATAGCAAGCAAAACGGGTAGGTCATAAAGTGAGCCTTCTTTTTTGCGGTCAGCTGGTGCTAAATTAACCGTAATCCTACCAACAGGGAATTTAAAGCCGCAATTTTTAATTGCGGCGCGTATTCTATCTCTTGATTCCTTAACCGTGGCATCGGGAAGCCCTACAATATCAAAAGCAGGAAGTCCGCCTGAGACATCAGCCTCAATTTCAATCATATAAGAATCAATACCGAAAAGACCGATACCTTTAACTCTTGAGAACACGTAACTTCATCCTTTTAAAATTATTCGGCAAGATTTTCCACTTTCTCGCCATTTAAAAATTTTTCTAATTTTTCTTCTACTAAATCGAGCAGTCTGATTCTTGTTGAATATGGTGCCCAAGCTGAGTGAGGTGTGATAATAATATTTTTAGCATTAATGAGAATGCAGTCTTTACTCATAGGCTCAGCCTTTAAAACATCAACAGCCGCACCCGAAAGTTTTCCGCTTTCTAAAGCATCAAACAAGGCTTGCTCGTCAACCGTGCCACCGCGCGAGGTGTTTATAAAAAATGCACCGTCCTTCATTTTGCCGAAGGTATCATAATTCATCATATCGGCGCTTTGCTCGGTAAGAGGGCAGTGAAGGGTTACAATATCAGAGGATTGAAGTAGAGTGTCAAGGTCAACAAATTCTGTCTCATCGTCTTCCTGCACAGTTCTGGTATTAACAATAACCCTCATTCCAAGACCCTCTGCAGCTTTTTTAACAGCCCTTCCAATACTGCCGTACCCGATAATTCCTAAGGTTTTACCGTAAACCTCATCAGATACGTAAACAAGAGGGGAAAATATTTCTGAATTTTGCCAACCCCCACCCAGAACAAATTTGTTATATTCGGGTATACGGGTATAGTGCATAAGAATGTACCCAATAACCTGTTGAGCCACAGCATTTGTTGAATAACCGGCAATATTGCAGACAGTAATGCCTCTTTCTTTAGCACAAACAAGGTCTATATTGTTATAACCTGTTGCAAAAATTCCAACATATTTAAGGTTTGGCGCCATTTCCATAACCTTGCGGTCAATCAATGTTTTGTTACAAAGAATAACATTTATATCCTTTACAGTTTTAAGCAGTTCTTCGCGGCTTATGTTATTACAAATGATGCAATCACCGTATTTTTTAAAACGTTCGGTGGATATATCGTTATTTGAATGAAGTGTTGCATTATCAGTTATCAGTATTTTCATCTTTTGCTTTGACCTTTCGTTTTGTACCGTCAGGTTCTACAATGTAGGTGTTTTCAAGCTGTGAAACGAGGGAGGCCTTAAAGCTGTCAATATATTCACGTCTTAAAATGGATTGCTCTTCAAGTTCGGCATCTGTCAGCCCCACACTTTTTTTCTTTTTTGCAAGCTCGTTTATTCGATTGATTTTTTCGTCGGTCATACAAAAACTCCTAAATTTCATTTCTGCCTGAAAGGGCGCGGGCTAAGGTAAATTCATCAGCATATTCAAGGTCGCTGCCCACGGGTATACCGTAAGCTAGACGAGTAACCTTAATTCCCATAGGTTTTACAAGTCTTGAAATATAGCTAGCGGTAGCCTCACCGTCAACCGTGGGGTTGGTAGCCATTATGATTTCGGCTATTTCATTTGAAGAAAGCCTCGCCATAAGCTCTTTGATTTTTAGTTGGTCAGGACCTATACCGTCAAGAGGGGATATAACACCATGAAGCACGTGGTAAAGACCGTTATATTCCCGTGTGCGCTCAAAAGCCATAACGTCCTTTGGTTCGGCTACAACGCAGATAACGGTTTTATCGCGTGCTGGGTTATCGCAAATTTCACAAACCTCTAAATCGGTAAAGGCTTGACAAACCTTACAAAAATGAATTTTTTTGCGTGCATTTACAAGCGCTTCAGCAAATTTTTCAGCCCTTTCGGGCGGTTGCTCCAAAATGCTGTAGGCTAATCGTTGTGCGGTTTTTTTACCTATTCCGGGCAATCTTTCAAATTGGTTAATCAGCTCGGTTAAGGGTATAATATTATTGTTAGCCATATTTTTTAGAAAAGTCCTGGCATATTAAGTCCACCGGTGATAGCGCCCATTTCCTCTTCGGAGGTCTTGGTTGCATTGCCAATGGCCTCATTAACAGCAACAGTTATAAGGTCTTCTAGCATTTCAGCATCATCGGGGTCTATAGCATCAGGATTGATTTTTATGCTTTTTATTAAATGCTTACCATCAACAGTAACTTCAACCATACCGCCACCCGAAGTGGCAGAAAATTCGCGGTTTTCGAGGTCTTCCTGTAATGCGGCCATATCAGCCTGCATCTTTTGAGCCTGTTTTAGCATTTGATTCATATTACCGGGACCACCCGAATTTGGAATTCTAACCTTCATAGTGTATATCTCCTTTAGTTGATTTCATAGTTTTTAAGTTTTTGTTCTAGCTCTGCTAGCGGGTCATTCGAATTAGAAGAGAAAGTATTTGGGTTATAAGGGCCTAATTTATAGGTGACACCTAATACTGAAAATGCCGCCTTGCGAATACTGTCTTTATAGGGCGCATTAGCACTGTTTATAAGCGTACGGAACTGATTGTTAGGTGCATCTATTAAAAGATAAGAGCCTTTTATATATGCTTTGGAATTAATAAGAACGCCTGCAATAAGAGGGCATTCGGTCTTTAGTAGCTTCAATATAGAATCCCATTGCGCAACCTCTGTGATTTCGCTTTCGGAAACAGTTTGAGCTTCTTGTCCTTTTATTGTATCTGCAGTTACGGGTGGCGGAGCCTCATTTTCATATTCGGGGAGTGGGATTTCATCGTTATCTGCTTCTGTGTTTACAGGAGGCTCTGTCTGTTGCTCAGTTTTTGCAGTGAAATCACCAGAAATTTTCACACCGCCTTTTTCGATAGCCGCAATTCGTCTTTCAAGCGCAGATAAATCAACCGATAAAGCAGGGTCACACATACGAATTACCGCCATTTCCATTTCGCAACGACGGTTTCCTGTTTGCATAGCAGCAGAGGCTGACTGAAGGCACGAAATACAATACATAATATCCTTAATGTCATAGCTCTCGGCCTGGGTTTCCAAAGCTTTTAATCTAGAGGCTGAACAGACAACAGGTTTGTTTTTTGCCTTGACAGTTTTCACAATCATTAAATCACGGTAATGTGAGGTGAGTTCTGAAAGTAAACGAAGCATATCAACAGAGGAATTATGCAGTCTGTCAATAAGCAGGAGGGATTGCTCTGTTGAGTGGTTTTTAATAGCATTAGCAAGCTCTAATAAATAATCGTTTCCTGCCATTGCACAGACAGTTTCAACTGTATCTTCATTAATTTCCTTACTGCTTGAAGCACACAGATCTAATATTGAAAGGGCATCGCGCATACCACCATCAGCAGCGGCAGCTATAAGTGTTGCGGCATCATCGGTTACGGTAAGCCCCTCTTTTTTAGCAATATACTGTATTCTTTCGCAGATTTTTGCATTGTCAATACGTCTGAAATCAAAACGTTGACAGCGCGATAAAATAGTGGCAGGTAATTTATGCACCTCGGTTGTGGCAAGAATAAATACCACGTGTGCAGGCGGCTCTTCAAGCGTTTTAAGCAGAGCATTAAAAGCGTTGAGGGTGAGCATATGCACCTCATCAATGATATATACGCGGTATTTTGATGAGGAGGGTGCAAAAGAAATTAAATCACGAAGTTCTCTTATGTTGTCAACACTGTTGTTGGATGCCGCATCTATTTCTACTATATCGGTATTCTCGCCCTCTGAAATTGAAAGACAACTTTCACACCCTAAGCAAGGGTCACCGTTTTTAGAAGCAAGACAGTTGATTGCCTTTGCTAAGATTTTAGCGCAGCTTGTTTTACCTGTGCCTCTTGTACCTGTGAAGAGGTAAGCGTGCACCGTTTTACCATCGGCTAATTCATTTTTTAAGGTTTCGGTTATATGCTCTTGACCTACAACATCTGAAAAGGTTTGCGGACGATATTTACGATAAAGCGCTTGATATGCCATTTATTTGTCACCCCGATTAACAAGTTAATTTTGCGTTATAAAAATTGCGTACTATAGTGTACGAATGAACCGATTTACTGCGGCGCACAGAAAAAACTACTTAATGCTGCTCGGTTCCCCGCCTGACATGGTTCGTAGCGTTCTGTCGCACAGGACCCGCCCATTCGCACACTACGGTACGCAAAGACTGATTTCTAAACTATTTTAACACAAAACAAAAAAATTTACAATAGTAAAGATATAAAATGTTGAAAAAAAATCATATATTTGATATAATTGCAATATATAATTGTTTTTGAAAGGAAATTATTATGAAAAATATAACTGTTGCAGAATTGTTTAATCTTGAAAATAAGCTTGTGGCGCCACTCTTCAAAGGTGTGAAATATGCTTTTGAGGTATTACCGCACATCAGCGAATTTATTAAAAAATTAGGTCCCACCCTTGATAGAGAAATTTATGAAGAACTCGGAGAGGAAATTTGGGTTGCTAAATCTGCTAAGATTGCTCCTACGGCATTTATTACAGGGCCTTGTATTATCGGCGAAAATTCCGAAGTGCGTCACTGTGCTTTCATACGCGGAAATGCGTTTGTTGGCAATAATTGTGTGGTTGGTAATTCTACCGAGCTAAAAAATGTTGTTTTAATTGAAAAGGTTCAGGTACCACACTATAATTATGTGGGTGATTCCGTTTTAGGAACACTTTCACATTTGGGCGCTGGCGCTATAACATCAAATGTAAAGTCGGATAAAACCTTGGTTAAACTAAAATCAGGGGATGAGATAATTGAAACAGGACTTAAGAAATTTGGAGCTATGGTTGGCGACGGAGTTGAGGTAGGCTGTGGTTCAGTGCTGAATCCGGGAACTGTTATAGGAAAGAATTCAAACGTTTATCCGCTTTCGAGTGTTAGAGGTATTGTACCCGAAAACAGCATTTATAAAAAAGCCGGAGAGGTTGTCGAAAAGCGATGAACTTTGAAAAGTGGGATATTTTAGATGAAAACGGTATTCCCACAGGAAGAACCACCCTTCGCGGTGGGACTACCCTTAAAAATGGGGAATATCATTTAGTTGTCCATATTTGGATAGTATCAAAGGATAACAAGTTTTTAATTCAACGTCGCTCACCCGATAAAAAGCTTATGCCGGGAGAGTGGGCTGCTACAGGCGGAGCAGCAATATCAGGAGAAGATTCCTTCTCTGCTGCTTCGCGGGAGCTTTTTGAGGAACTTGGTATTAAATCTAACAAATCAAGTCTTGTAAAGCTATTAAGACTTAAAAGAAGAAATTCTTTGCTTGATGTATGGTATATCGAATGCGATTATCCTATAGAGGCGCTTGTTTTACAGGCCGAAGAGGTAGCTGAGGCAAAATGGGTTACTTTGGATGAAATAAAGAGAATGATAAATAATGGTGAGTTTCATAATTACGGAAAAGAATATTTTATGAACGTTTTTGAAAAAATTGACAGTCACAGAGGCGCGTTGGTATGAGCTTAAAAACAGAAGGATGTAGTTGTGTTAGGTGTAAGGCTTACTTGTTTGGTGAGGATGATGTTGTGTATTGTCCCGAATGCGGAGCACCGCATCATAGAGAGTGCTTTAATTCTTTAGGGCACTGTGCTTTAGAAGAACTTCATGGCACCGAAATGCAGTATTCACGTGAAAGGGTGCTTGAGGCTTTTGAAAAAGAGCAAGAGAAAAAAGAGAAGTATGAGTCTAAGGCAGAGTATAAAAAGGAACATATCATCTGTAGTAAGTGCGGTGAAAGTTATGACGGTGAGTTTTCACGCTGTCCCAGATGCTCGTTTCCTAACATAAATAAAACGAGCGGTTTAAACGGATTTGATTTTTTAGGCGGTGTGCCTGCCGATTATAAGCTTGATGAAAATGTAACGGCAGAAGATGCTAAGCGCTTTGTCGCATCAAATACCCACCGATATATTCCAAAATTTGCAACCATTAATGCCAAAAACAAGGTTTCGTGGAATTGGATGGCATTCTTGTTTCCGTGCCAATGGATGTTTTCTCGCAAAATGTTTAAAAACGGAATTTTGCTGGGTCTTTTGGCGCTTACGGTTACGCTTTTGTCTGTACCGCTTAATATGCTTATTTTAAATACGGGTGCTAGAGATTCGATGAACATTATGAATATAGTAAGTGCCTTAAATAGTACATTGCCCGAAACAAAAACCGTTACAATAATTTTAACCCTACTTGGTGGCGCGCTTGATATTGGAATTAGGCTGTTTGCAGGTTTGTTTGGGGACTATATATATAAAAATCACACGATTTCTGCAATAAAGAAAATCAAGGCGGAAAGTGAAGATTTAGCCTTTGATTACCGTAAGCATGGCGGAGTTAATTTGATTTGGTTTTTGGTAGCTTATCTTGCGTTACAGTATATACCTGTGATACTCATATCAATTTTTTGAGGTGTAATCTATGGATAATAAAAACATATGTAGTTCCTGTGGAACAGAAAACGAGCAGGAGTATAGATTTTGTAAAAACTGTGGAGAAGAGATTGTTGTAGAAACGGTTGAAGATAATAATACCGAAAATTATACTCATAGCGATGATAGTGCATCATCTGCTGAGCCAAACTTTCAAAGAGGTTCAAAAGGGATTATTATTGATAGTATTTCTGGAATACCTTCAGAAGAAGTAGCTCTTTTTATCGGTAAAAAGAGTTATGATATTTTGCCTAAGTTTAGTAAAATGGAACTTTCAAATTCCAAGGTGTCGTGGTGTTGGCCTGTGGCAATTTTAGGGTATTTATTCGGGCCCTTTGGTGCGGCTTTTTGGTTTTTCTACAGAAAAATGTATAAGCCTGCCTTAATTTTATCCATTATAGGCACTGTGGTTACGGTAATTGTAACCCTAATGACCGGTGGGATTAATGTAGATTTCGATGCTATTTTCGAAGCCTTAGCAGAAGGCGACATTGAAGCTTATACCTCAGCTTTGGAGACGGTAAATCCTGAGTTCAAAGTCTTTTCTACGGTAGCTTCAATTATTGAAAACGGTGTTAATATAGCAAGTTGTATTTTGTGTGGTCTTTTCGGCTTTTATATTTATAAAAACCACGTTATAGAAAAGATTACTAACTATAGAGTAATAGGTACTGATAAGCGCTTCTATAGAATGGGCCTGGCATCTATTGGCGGTGTTTCGGGCGGAATGGTAGTATTAGGTATAGTAATAATGATTGTGGTTACAAATTTTGCAACTATAGTAGCTACATTAATGGGTATCTAAATGGTGAAGAAATTGGCTACATACACATCTTTGTTTTTAGATGTTGATAATACGTTGCTGGATTTCTATGCAGCAGAGGATTTTGCGGTAAGGCGGGTTTTAAAGAAGCATTCGCTACCTTTTGACGATCTCACAGTAAAGTTATATTCAGGTATTAATCAAAGCTATTGGGAGCGGTTTGAAAGGGGCGAAATTCCTAAAAGAGATATCTTTGAGGGACGTTTTAAAACTCTGCTTGAAACTCTAGGTAAAGAAGGGGATATTGCCGCTATTTCAAAGGAATACTGCTCGTATCTGTCTGAGGGCTATTATAAGGTTGACGGAGCAATCGAAATTCTTGAATATTTAAAAGGAAAAGGCTATAAGTTATATGCCACTACTAATGGGCTTTCCTCGACACAATTTAAACGAATTAAAAATTCTGGCATAGAACCGTTTTTTGATAAAATATTTGTGTCAGAAGAGGCAGGGCATCAAAAACCAGAAAAGGAATATTTTGGCTATGTTATAGCTAATATTCCTGAAAAAGATATTTCTAAAATGCTTATAATAGGGGACAGCCAAAGCTCTGATATTCTGGGCGGCATCAATTCAGGTATCGACACTTGTTGGTTTAATTTTCAGAATATAACACCAAGATACGAAAGTAAATATGAAATTAAAAAGCTTTGTGAACTTAAAGCAATTCTTTAATTTATTAAAAAGTAAAAAAATTCTTTACTTTTAAGAAAAGTTGTGGTAAAATACCAAAGGTTAGTGTGCAAACGCTAATTTATTACCGTCTACTATGCTTTAGGCGACTGCCTTAATGGGAACACCTACGACCTATTGCTTGGTTTGCGGATAAGATTAAAAGAGGTGAAAACGAAATGACAAAAGAGAAAAAGCAGCAGATTATGGTTGAATATGCAACTCATGAAGGTGACACAGGTTCACCTGAGGTACAGATTGCTGTTCTTACCAACAGAATCAACGAGCTCAACGCTCACTTAAAGGATCATCCAAAGGATAAGCACTCTTACAGAGGTCTTCTCAAAATGGTTGGTCACAGAAGAAACCTTTTAGCTTATTTGCAGAAGGTTGATATTGAAAGATACCGTTCACTCATTAAGAGACTCGGCATCCGTAAGTAGTTTTAGGTCGGCGAGTGTCAAACCGATTACGGTTTCGCTCGCCGTCTTTTACTGTTTTTCTTGCGTTTATTTTTGTAAGGCGTAATGGGTTAGACATTCGTCGACCTATTAGGCAGACCGATACAAAAACGGTCTGCCTTATTGTAAAATTTAGGGGATTTTTGCGGTTAGCGATAAATCGGGTATTTTAGTGATTAAAATATAAAATATCGGATTTATTGCTAAACAAAAATCTCCAATAAAAATAAAAGAAGGAGAATGTAAAATGTTCGAAAATTACAAGGTTTATGAAACCGAGCTTGCAGGCCGCCCTTTAAAGCTTGAAACAGGTATGATGGCGGGTCTTGCAAATGCTGCAATTATGGCATGCTATGGTGATACACGTGTACTTTGTACCGTTACCGCTTCGGCAAAGCCCCGCGAGGGTGTTGATTTCTTCCCCCTTTCTGTTGATTATGAGGAAAAGATGTATTCTGTTGGCAGAATACCAGGTTCTTTCACCAGAAGAGAGGGAAAGGCAAGTGACAAGGCAATATTGGCATCTCGCTGTATTGACCGTCCTATCCGTCCCTTGTTCCCTAAGGATATGCGTAACGATTGCTCGGTTGTTGCAACCGTTATGTCGGTTGATCCGGATTGTTCACCTGAAGTAGCTGCTGCTATCGGTGTATCTGCTGCAATTGCAATTTCTGATATTCCTTGGGCTGGCCCTATTTCAAGTGTTAATGTTGGTCTTATTGACGGTGAAATTGTTATTAACCCTACATTAGAGCAAAGAGCTGTTACTGACCTTAATCTTACTGTTTCTTCCACTGAAGATTTGGTTGCTATGATTGAGGCCGGCGGTAATGAAATTGAGGACGACCTTATGTTCGACTGTATCATGGCAGGCCATGAGGTCAACAAAGAGGTAGTTAAGTTTATTAATGGTATAGTAGCCGAAATTGGTAAGCCTAAGTTTGAATTCCAGTCTAACGATCCTGACCCCGTTATATTTGAGGAAATGGAAAGTTTCTGTATTGAGGATGTTAAAAAGGCTCTTGATACCGATGATAAGCTGGTTCGCGATGCAGCATTACTTCCTATAAGCAACGCTTTACACGAAAAGTATGATGCTCAGTTTGAGGGCAATGAGGCTAAGATTGATGAAATTCTGTATCTTATACAGAAGCATGTTGTAAGAAGCTGGCTTAAGGATGAGAAAAAACGTGTCGATGGTAGAGGTATTGATGAAATTCGTCCGCTTGATGCTAAGGTTGATTTGTTACCCCGTGTACACGGTTCAGGTATGTTTACCCGCGGTCAAACACAGGTACTTTCGATTGCTACCTTAGCTCCCGTAAGCGAGGCTCAGAAGCTTGACGGTCTTGACGAGGAAGTATCTAAGAGATATATTCATCACTATAACTTCCCATCATACTCAGTTGGCGAAACCAAGCCTTCTCGTGGCCCTGGTAGACGCGAAATCGGTCACGGTGCATTGGCTGAAAAGGCATTAGTGCCAGTAATTCCAAGTGTTGAAGAGTTTCCTTATGCTATCCGCGTTGTATCTGAGGTTCTTTCTTCAAACGGTTCGACCTCACAAGGTTCTATCTGCGGTTCTACCTTAGCTCTTATGGCTGCAGGTGTTCCGATTAAGGCGCCTGTTGCAGGTATTTCATGCGGTCTTATCACGGGCGACGAGGGTGTTTATGGCGACTTTATGACAATGGTTGATATTCAAGGCCTTGAAGATTTTTATGGTGATATGGACTTTAAGGTTGCAGGTACTCATAAGGGTATCACAGCTATTCAGATGGACCTAAAGGTACACGGTCTTACTCCTGCTATTATTAAAGAGGCTTTTGCTAAGACCCACAAGGCAAGACTTCATATTTTAGATGAGGTAATGCTCAAGTGTATTCCTGAGCCCCGTGCAGAGCTTTCTCAGTATGCACCTAAGATGCTTACAACCGTTATTTCACCCGATAAAATCGGTGATGTTATCGGTAAGCAGGGTAAGGTTATTCAGTCTATACAAGAGCAGTGTGAGTGTACAATTAATATCGAGGAAGACGGTCACGTTTATGTTTCTGGTCTTGATATCGATAAGGCTAAGCAGGCTATCTCTATTGTTGAGCTTATCGCAAATGACCCCGAAATCGGCGCCATTTATAGCGGTAAGGTAACAAGACTTATGACATTCGGTGCATTCGTTGAAATCGCTCCAGGTAAAGAGGGTCTTGTTCACATTTCAAAGCTTGATGTTAAGCGTGTTGAAAAGGTTGAGGATGTTGTGACTGTTGGAGATCAGGTACTCGTAAAGGTAACCGAGATTGATGAACAAGGCAGAATTAATCTTTCGCGCAGAGATGCTTTGGTAGAGGTTAACGGTGCTGTTGTTGAGGATGATGCTGATGATAATCAGGAAAAACCCCGTAAGAACGGTAACCGTCGCGGTTTTAAGAAGCATAATAATTAAGCTCAAAGGAATTAACGCCTAACAGAATTTTCTGTTAGGCGCTTTCTTATTTGTAGTTAGCTTTTATTCAGTTCTAAGTGCGGTGACCGGGTCTTTTTTAGCTGCAACTTTTGAGGGGAATAGACCTGCGATAAATGTTAGCAACATACTTATTCCTATAAGAATAACCGCCGCAACAGTTGGTAGCTTTGCTAAACCGCTGATATCTGTAACTGCTAATATAATTGCATTAATTGGTATTAATAAAATAAGCGTTACTAATATTCCAAGCGCACCTGCAACAAAACCTACGATTAAGGTTTCGGCATTGAAAACTCTGGATATATCTCGTTTTGAAGCACCCATGGCACGCAAAATACCAATTTCCTTAGTTCTTTCAAGCACCGATATATAGGTTATAATTCCAATCATAATAGAAGAAACTATAAGCGAAATGCTTACAAAAGCTATAAGAATATAGCTGATTGCGTTTATAATTGTTGTGACGGAAGACATCATAAGACCGATATAATCGGTATAGGTTATTTCTTCACCGTCAGTTGCTTTATCGTTATATTCTTTGATAAGATCAGAGATACTGTCTTTAGCTTCGAAATCCCTTGGGTATATATTTATAACGGTTGGGTTTGCAAGGTCTGAGACACCCATAAGCGCTAAATTGCTTTCAAGTGTGGCAGAAGTATTTTGTGAAGAAAGGGCTTTTTTAAAAAACTCGGTGATTTCTTGTTCATTTTTTCCTTGTGATTTCATTTGTCCGATATATGCTGTGTATTCGGACTGTTCTTTTTGAGGCAAGGTCATTATATATTGCTGTAGCTGTTCGAAGGTTAGATTTTCAAAATTGTTTTCGAACGGTCTGCCTGTGAAAGCGTTGATATTTTCGTTTTCTTTTTGGTATTTAACAATTTCACTGCTATTCACAGAGGTTATAAGCCTTTCCATAAGCTCCTTTTTATAACCGATATAGCCACTGGTTTGGGTGCTTACGGTACTTTCAGCAGGCTTCAAAATACCAACAACTTTAATTTCTTCTGCATTTTCAAGCATTTTTTGAACATAAATAGGGTCATTTGTCTTGTCGGTCCAAATGTTATTTTCGCCCTTTTCGAAGTAATCACTGTTAACAAGTAACTTGAACTTAAGCTTTAATATTTGGTCGTATGTGTAAGAGGTCTTTTTTGTCGCTTCTATTTTTTCACCCTTTTTTGCTTTTTCTATCATTTCGGTAAGCTCATTTTGGTCCTTAAGACCTAAAGAATATAGGGTGTAATCACTGATTTGATGGTTGCGGTTAACTATTAAAACAACCTCGTTGTATTTTTTCGGCAGTCTGCCTGAGATAACTTCGTACTGAGATTCAAGATATTCCTTATCGTCAAAAAGCTGATTCCAGACCTCTGTGTTCATAAAGGGGCCTGAGGAGGCAGAAGCCATACCGGTGGTTTCTACATTAGTACCCATCTGAGACATCATATTTGTAAAAATCTGATTTGGGTTAATGTGAACACCTTCCTCAGTGTAAATGTTCATGGGTGTTGAATAACCGTATTGTATTTCGGTTGTATATTCATTAAAGGCATCAGTTTTATCAATATGCTTTTTAAAGGCTTCAAGATTGTTAGCAGAAATACCGTTTATCATTGTCGACATCATTTCGGTCATAATGTTTTGAGAATATATTTTATCAGTGCTTTTATCATCTGCTTCCTTTTCTTCGCCCATAAGGTCATTTGCAAGACCGGACATATCCATTCCGGCTTGTTCTATGGTTATAGGATAGCTTGAAAGGGTTTCCTCCTCTACCTGTCGTATATAAGCGTTCACACCGTTTGAAAGCGAAAGGATAAGGGCAATACCGATAATTCCTATAGATCCTGCAAAAGAAGTCAAAAAAGTGCGCGCCTTTTTGGTCATAAGGTTGTTGAGTGATAGACAGAGGGCTGTTATAAATGACATTGACGGTTTTTTGCTGGTCCTCTTTTTATCAATGCTTTCCTCTTCGGACGAATAAGGGGATGTATCATCGGTAACATTACCGTCTAAAAGACGGATAATTCGTGTGGAGTATTTCTCGGCAAGCTCAGGGTTGTGGGTGACCATTATTACTAATTTATCCTTAGCAATTTCCTTTAAAAGCTCCATGATTTGTAGAGAGGTTTCGCTGTCAAGTGCGCCTGTTGGCTCATCTGCTAGAAGTATATCGGGGTTGTTTACGAGTGCACGCGCAATAGCTACACGTTGCATCTGACCCCCCGACATTTGATTTGGCTTTTTATTAAGTTGGTCAGCAAGACCAACCTTTTCTAGCGCCTCAATCGCTTTTTTATGGCGTTCTTCAGACTTTATACCCGAAAGGGTTAGTGCCAATTCAACATTGGAAAGTACGGTTTGATGTGGGATAAGATTGTAGCTTTGGAAAATAAAGCCTATTGTATGATTTCGGTAATTATCCCAATCACCGTCACGGTAAAGCTTGGTTGATTTCCCGTTTATAAAAAGGTCGCCGTCGGTATATCGGTCAAGACCGCCAATAATATTGAGTAGGGTGGTTTTTCCACAACCTGACGGACCTAAAATCGACACAAATTCATTCTCTCTGAATTCTAGATTAACACCCTTTAGAGCTTCAACCGTTGTATCACCTATAGGATACTTCTTAGTGATGTTTTTTAATTTAAGCATTAAATTACATATCCTCTCATAAATGGTATTTTAATAATATTATTATAACAACAAAATAATAACAAATTGTTAATTTTAGGAAAATTTTATAAAACATAAAAAAGCCGCTTTAAGCGGCTTTAAAATTTATTTGATTTTATATTTGCTTTCGTACATATTATAGTCGTCAACAAATCTGCCAGTTTCTGAGTGTTTAATACGGTTAAGATATTTGTGGGCATCAAGCATATCTGTTGGCAACTGCATAGTGTAAACCGCGATATTTGAGCAATGGTCCGAAACACGCTCGTAGTTGGTTAAAAGGTCGGTAAAAATAAAACCGAGTTCAATAGTGCAGTCGTTATTCTGTAGTCTGTTAATATGCTTTTCTTTGAGCTGCTTTTTAATTTTATCAATAACCTGTTCAAGAGGCTCAACATGTGAAGATATTTCAACGTCATCATTTATAAATGAGTTTGTCGTCATAGTGATAATTTCAGTAACAGCATCTGCCATAACCGAAAGCTCTTTTAAGGCATCATTAGAGAAAGAAATATTCTTTTCGTGCATTTCTTCTGCTAGCTTTGCAATACTTAGGGCATGGTCACAAATGCGCTCGAAATCACCGATACTGTGAAGCATACGGGCTACCGAGTGAGAATTATTTTCGCTGAGCTCACCGTTGCTAAGTCTTACAAGATAAGTGCCAAGCTTGTCCTCGTATTTATCGGTAAGAGTTTCTGTTTCGCGGATATACTGTACCGTTTCGGCGTTGTATTCTGAAATGAGAGCGATTGATTTTAAAAGAGCATCCTTTGAATATTCGGCCATTTCAGAAGATAATCGGTGACATTCTGATATAGCAAAGGGAGCGTTGTGGAAAATACGCTCGTCCAGAAATACGGTATGAATTTGTTGCTCCTCTTTTTTAGGAACAACAAGCTCACAGAATTTAATTAATAGCTTTTTAATGGGGAGTAAAACGATAGTTGTTACTACATTAAACATAGTATGAACAATCGCAACACCAACCATTGTAATTTCGGCGGCAAGTAAAGTGATTTCAAATGCACGCATAGCATACATAATTATCATACAAATGAGAGAACCGAAAACATTAACCGAGAAGTGCATAACAACAACGCGTTTTGCATTTTTGTTGGTGCCCAAAGAGGAAATAAGAGCGGTGACACAGGTACCGATGTTAGCACCGAGCACTAAAGGAATAGCCATTTCCCAAGTGATTCCGCCTGACAGCGCTAATGCCTGAACAATACCGATAGTAGCTGCAGAGGACTGTATAACACCTGTAAATATTGTAGAAATAAGAAGGGCTAATACAGGGCTTTTGAGGGTTGCTAAAAAGGTGTCAAATCCATCTAAGGTACGGACCGATTTCATAGAGTCACTCATAAGCTCCATACCGAACATAAGGATTGCAAAACCAATAAAAATGATTGCTAAATTCTGTTTTTTATTGGAACTGCCAACCATTTTAAGAATAATACCTATAAAAGCAAGGATTGGAGCGAAGGTCATAGGCTGCAAAAGTGTGATAAAGAAATTACCTTCACCGATACCTGCAAGGCTCAAAAGCCAGGCAGTAAGTGTTGTTCCGACATTAGAGCCCATTATCATACCAAAGGTATTAGAAAACTCTAAAATACCCGAGTTTACAAGACCTACGAGCATTACGGTAAAGGCGGAAGAGGACTGAATGGCAACTGTGATTCCGGCACCTAAAAAGAAGCCTACAAAGTCGTTAGAGGTTACTTTGTTCATAACCCTTTCAAGACCGCCACCAGCCATCTGCTCAAGACCGCCGGACATTGCACTCATACCATACATAAAGAAGGCAAGACCGCCAAGCAGCATTGCTGTCATAGTTAAAATTTGTGTCATACTGTTATCTCCTGTTCTCCAAGTTCCACATAAATTTACCTATATTTTAAAATTCTATTGCTTTTTCGATATATTCCTTAAGGTCTGCAATCGGAATACGCTTTTGTTCCATAGTGTCGCGGTCACGAACTGTAACGCAGTTATCCTCTAAGGAATCAAAGTCATAAGTGATACATATGGGCGTACCGATTTCGTCCTCTCTGCGATAACGCTTACCGATAGAACCGGCATCGTCGAAGTCTATTGTAAAGTATTTAGAAAGTTCGGTATAAACCTCAGTGGCTTTATCTGAAAGCTTTTTGGAAAGGGGAAGAACTGCTGCCTTAAAGGGAGCGAGAGCAGGGTGGAAGTGCATAACAACACGTGTATCGCCCTTTTCATCGGTCTCCTCATCGTAAGCGTTGCAGAGGAATGCCAAGAGCACACGGTCAGCACCAAGAGATGGCTCAATAACATAAGGAACGTATTTTTCGTTGGTTTCGGGGTCAAAGTATTCCATAGCTTCACCTGAGTGGTTGCTGTGCTGAGTAAGGTCATAATCCGTACGGTCAGCAACACCCCATAATTCACCCCAACCGAATGGGAATAAGAACTCAAAGTCGGTTGTGGCTTTAGAATAGAAGCAAAGCTCGTCTTTATCGTGGTCGCGAAGTCTGAGGCTTTCCTCATCCATACCAAGATTCAGCAACCAATCTCGGCAGTATGAACGCCAAAAATCAAACCATTCGAGGTCTGTGCCGGGTTTGCAGAAGAATTCGAGTTCCATCTGTTCAAACTCACGGATACGGAAAATAAAGTTACCGGGTGTAATTTCGTTGCGGAAAGATTTGCCAATCTGTGCTACACCGAAAGGAACCTTTTTTCTTGTTGTGCGCGCAATATTTTTAAAGTTTACAAATATGCCCTGTGCGGTTTCAGGACGAAGATAAAGGGTAGAGGTGCTATCCTCAGTAACGCCCTGAAAGGTTTTAAACATAAGATTGAATTTTCTAATATCTGTAAAATCGGTAGAATCGCAATGAGGACAGCTGATGCCGTGCTCACGGATGTAGCTCATCATTTCCTCATCACTCATAGCGGCAGGGTTATCGGAAAGACCGTTTTCTGCAACATAATCTTCGATAAGCTTGTCAGCTCTGTGACGGGTTTTACAATTCTTACAGTCCATAAGCGGATCAGAGAAACCGCCAAGATGACCTGATGCTACCCAAGTTTCAGGATTCATAAGTATAGCGCTGTCAAGTCCGACATTATAAGGGCACTCCTGAACAAACTTTTTCCACCAAGCCTTTTTAATGTTGTTTTTAAGTTCAACGCCTAAAGGGCCATAGTCCCAAGAGTTTGCAAGACCGCCGTAAATTTCACTACGGGGATAAACAAAGCCTCTGCCTTTAGCAAGGGCTACAATAGTTTCCATATTCTTTTCTGCGTTTTTCAAAGTAATCTCCTCCAAAAGCCAATTTCCTACAAATATAATATTACAGAAAAAACTGCCAAAAGTCAACAAATTAATTGGCTTGACATATTAATTTATATGGTTTATACTTATTTTATATATACGCAAGGGGTAATTTTATTATTGATAGCCAAATTCCTTGTTACATTAGAAGTATTAAGCATAACAAACATCGAAAGGAAAGATAACAAAGTATGTCAGAATTTTTAACCTATAAGGATAAGCCGCTTGTTCGTAGCGGTAACGAAATTTATTACGGTGATATGGCAGAGCCTTATGTTATAAGACTTAATATCATCTCTGCTAAAACCGAGGGTGAAAAAGAGATGCCCGATAAGGTTAGTGTTCAGCTTTTAAAGAGTGATGTTAACCTTCCTGAAAAGGAGAGAATAGTTAAGGAAACTACTAAGAGCACAATGTTTGAGGCGCTAGACTTCGGTTTTGTCTGGCTTGACAGAGCATTAAAGGAAAAGTAATTCTAAATGTAATTTTAAATATAACAGCCCCAAATGCCTATCATTTGGGGCTGTTGTTTTAGGAAATATTTATTAATCATGCAAATATATTGTTCTTGAATTTCTGTGCATATAAACATTGAGCACGAAGCCAATACCAAAGAAAAGGCATAAGAGAGACGTACCGCCCGAAGAAAAGAAGGGGAGAGTTACACCGATTACGGGAAGCACCGAGGTGCACATACCTATGTTAATTACCGATTGTGCAAATAACATTGCGAAAATACCAACACAAATATATTTGCCGCCATCGTTCTGACAAATTCGTGCAATTCTTATACATCTAAGGCAGATGGCTGAAAGCAGTAACACAACAACTATACAACCTAAAAAACCAAACTCTTCGCCGATGCTTGTGAAAATAAAGTCATTATGGCTTTCAGGAATAACACCAGCTTGCGTAAGGTCACCCTTTAAGAAGCCTTGACCGGTAAGTCCTCCGTTAGCAAGTGCCATTCTTCCGCGCCACTGCTGATATCCGATTTCTTTAATATCTGCGTTGATATCGAAAATAAGCTTGATACGCTTGCGGTGGTCATCATTCATAACAAAGAAATATATAAACGGCGAAGCCACAACTGCTGTGGAAAAGGCTAAAAGGAAATATTTCCAGCTAACCCCCGCCGACCACATCATAAATAGCACCATTATAGCAAAAACAAGGGCTGTACCGTCGTCACCCTGAAAGTGTATCAGAAGAACAGGTGCCGCACCGTGCAGACATACAGGTATTAGGTTTTTAAGCTTATTTATGTTAGGCTTAATTTTTCTAAGATGAGTGGCAAATGTTATGATAAAACAAATTTTAAGAAGTTCAGACGGTTGAAAGGTAGTTATACCGAGGTCTAGCCAAGCCTTATCGTCAGTACCCTCAGGAGCAAATCCAATAAAAAAAGTAAGTATAACAGGGATAATACCTGCGGCGCCCACTAAAAACCATTTTTCAAGAAATTCCTCATAGTCAATTGCTGATATAACCATTGCCGCAAAAATTCCCAGAAACATACAAAGTGTTTGCACAAAAACGGGACGGTAGGTTTCCTTATAATATGTTGTAGAAAAAACCGCTATGCATCCAAAGGAAGAAGCAAAAAGACAAAGCAACAAAAGAATTTTATCCGACTCACGAAAAAAGTCAGCAATTCTTGACATTAAATGTCTCATTTATGCGCCTCCTAAATTAATTTATGATACTATTATATTTTATTTTTTAAAAATATTCAAGTAGGTCTTTAAAATTGTAAAAAAATGTGATACACTATATAAAGTGGTGATTAATAATGGAGATTTATATATCAGAAAGCCCGATACATACCGAGCAGATTGCCACCGAATTATCAAGTAAATTAAACGGTGGAGAAGTTATAGCCTTTAGAGGCGGTCTTGGAATGGGCAAAACATGTTTTACAAGAGGTCTTGCTTCGGGACTTGGTTACAAGGGTGAGGTAACCTCGCCAACCTTTGCTTTAATTAATGAATATATAGGTGGCAGATTGCCCGTATATCATTTTGATATGTATCGCATTTCTTCTTGGGATGAGCTTTATTCCTGCGGTTATTTTGAATATATAGAAGAGGGCGGAGTAGTTGTGGCAGAGTGGAGTGAGAACATAGAAAATGCTCTGCCTGACAAGACGTGGTATGTAGAGTTTGAGCTGATTGATGAAAATAAGAGAAAAATCACAGTGTATAATAAAAAGGAAACTAAAAAATGAAAATATTAGCGATTGAGTGTTCATCAACAGCCTGTTCTGCGGCTGTTTTGGAAAACGAAAAAATTGTGGCTTCGGGATATGTCAATGTAAAACTAACTCATTCTCAAACCCTAATGCCTATGGTAGAAAGCATATTAAAATCGTCTATGATTAATATAGGAGAAATAGACGGTTTTGCGGTTAGTGCGGGTCCTGGGTCTTTTACAGGTATTAGAATAGGTATCAGTGCTGTTAAGGGTTTGGCAATACCGCAGAAGAAACCTTGTGTGGCGGTATCAACTTTACAGTCTATGGCGGTAAATTATCGCGATAGTGACTGTATTGTTTGTGCTGTTATGGATGCCAGATGCAATCAGGTTTATAACGCTATTTTTGATGTGGAAGGTGGCAAAATAACCCGACTTTGCGAGGATAGAGCATTAATGTGCGATGAACTTGCCAAAAATTTAAAAAATATGTCGCAAAATGAGAAAAAGCGTGTTATAATAGTTGGCGACGGTGCAGAGTTGTTTTATTCCTTTGTTGAAGAGCTTCAAAACGTTACTATTTCGGTGCCAGAACATAGGTATCAAAATGCGGTGGGTGTCGGTCTAGTAGCGTTGGATGAGTTTAAAAACAATAAACACCAAACACCTGAGGAATTGCTACCGTTTTATTTAAGACTGCCTCAGGCAGAAAGAGAACTAAAACTTAAAAAGGAGCAAGGAAGATGAAAATTGCAGTAGGATGTGACCATGGCGGACTTGAACACAAAAATGCAATCGCTGAACATTTAAAAGAGAGAGGCTTTGAGGTTACCGATTACGGTATATATGAGCAGGTATCTGTTGATTACCCCGATATTGCTAAAAAGCTTTGTGCTAGTATTACAGCGGGCGAAAATGAGCTTGGAATTTTGGTCTGCGGAACAGGTATCGGTATGTCAATTGCGGCAAATAAGATAAACGGTATCAGAGCGGCAGCTTGCAGCGAGCATTTCTCCGCAAAGTTTACCCGTCTTCATAACAATTCAAATGTTCTATGTCTAGGCGGCAGAGTAATCGGTGTAGGTACAGCTGTAGAGCTTGCGGATTTGTTTGTTGATACCGAGTTTGAGGGCGGTCGCCATCAAACAAGAGTAGATAAAATTATGGAAATTGAGAGGGAAAATTAAAATGAACGATAATGTTTTTGTAATGGACCATCCTTTAATTCAGCATAAGCTTACTATTTTAAGAAATGAAAAAACAGGTTCAAAGCAATTTCGTGAGCTTGTGAGTGAAATCGCAATGCTGATGTGCTATGAGTCAACAAGAGACTTACCGCTTAAGGAGGTTGAGACCAAAACTCCGCTTACGGTGGCTAAAACAAAGGTGCTTGCGGGCAGAAAGATGGCATTTGTGCCGATTTTAAGAGCAGGTCTTGGTATGGTTGACGGTGTGTTAAGTCTTATTCCTGCTGCTAAGGTGGGTCATATCGGTATGTACCGTGACCCAGAAACACATATGCCTGTTGATTATTATTGCAAGCTTCCTGCCGACCTTCCTGAACGCGATGTTTTCGTGCTTGACCCGATGCTTGCTACGGGTGGCAGTGCTATTGATGCAGTTTCAAGAATTAAAGAATTTAATCCTAAAAGAATTAAGTTTATGTGCATAATTGCCGCCCCAGAAGGTATTGAGGCTTTCACGAAGGCGCATCCCGATGTTCCTGTTTACTGTGCAGGACTTGACGACCATCTTAACGACCATTGCTATATAGTTCCAGGTCTCGGTGACGCAGGTGACCGTATATTCGGTACAAAATAATTAAAAACAAAATGCTGATTTCTTGATAGAAATCAGCGTTTTTTATTACTTTAAAAAATTTTTAATTATATTTTCGGGTTCTGCTTTTAACACAAGATTTTCTTTAGTTTTTGGGTGGGTAAAGCAAAGGGTATATGACCAAAGACCGATTTCTTTGAAACTATCCTTAGCACCGTATTTTCGGTCACCTACGAGCGGCATTTTTCGTGATGCAAACTGAACTCGTATTTGGTGAGTTCGGCCTGTGTGAAGCAGTATTCTAACCACGGAATATTGTTTGTTTTCGAAATTTACTTTATTAAGAACTTCATATTCAAGTGAGGCTTGTTTTACGCCCTTTCGCTCTTTTTTAACAACAAACACCTTGTTTTTACTGCTGTCCTTAAATAGTAAATCTTGCATATCACCATTGTTTTGCTGTGGAGTGCCGTGAACTAATGCTATATATTCTTTTTTAAAGCTTCTGTTAGCGATATCTTGGCTTAAAATTGCTGCGGCTTTTTGGGTTTTGGCATAGAGCATAATTCCGCCGACCTCGCGGTCTAAGCGGTGCAATGGAAAAACAGTTCCGCCAGTGTGGCTTTCAAGCAACGATATCATACTCTCTCCGCTACCATTTCCAGCTTGTGACAGTATGCCTATCGGCTTTATAGGGGCTATAATATAATCATCTTCGAATAAAATTTTCATAATAATCTCTTTCGGGAAGTTTAAATATGTATTATTATAACACACAAATTAAATAATTCCAATATAAAGATTGTTGCTATTAATTATGAGTTGTGATAAAATTTATTTAACAAATTTTATTTGAAAGAGCGTTTGCTATGGAATTTAATGAAAAATTACAGGAGCTTAGAAAACAAAAAGGATTAACACAAGAAGAGTTAGCTAAGGCTCTATATGTGTCTAGAACTGCTATTTCAAAATGGGAATCGGGTAGAGGATATCCAAATATAGATTCACTAAAGCGTTTGGCAAATCTGTTTTCTGTGACAGTTGATGAACTTTTATCAGGAGATGAATTGCTTACGTTAGCGGAACAAGACCAAAAGCAAAAAGAAAACTGTTTTCGCGATTTGGTGTTTGGGTTGCTCGATATTAGTATGGCAGTCTTACTTTTTTTGCCTTTCTTTGCTCAAAAGAAAAATGGAATTATAGAAGAAGTTTCTCTTCTTAACCTGAATGAAATTGCGCTATATATAGATATTGCTTACTTTGTTTTAATATTCGGAATGATATTCTGGGGGATTTTAATCCTTGCTTTGCAAAACTGCAATTTTGCATTTTGGCAGAAAAACCGAACTAAAATATCTATAATACTAAATGTAATAGGCACAATGCTCTTTATTATAAGCTCTCAACCATATGCGGCAAGCTTTTTGTTTGCATTCTTAATAATAAAGATTTTAGTGCTTATAAAAAACTGATGTTACGGAAAGTGTCATTAATGTGACGACCCGTTTCTTGTACTTTTTTATGCCCACCTGTAAAGTGTGTTTGGCTAAAACCAAATACATAAAGGCAGGTTTTGAAATTGAGTAAAAATAAAAACAATTTTTTTATTGCGGTAATTATGCTGGCGGCGTTTGCGATATGGACAGTAGCGGTTTGTTTTGTTGATGTTAAAGCAATCGGTCCTAAGGGTACAACGGTTGGGTTTGCCGCGGTTAATGAATTTGTGCATTGCATCACAGGCGTTAACATGATGCTTTACACTATTACTGATTGGTTAGGTCTTGTGCCAATTGCTTTCGCATTTGGATTTGCAGTTCTAGGTCTTATACAATGGATTAGAAGAAAAAGTCTTATTAAAGTAGATTGCAGTATATTTATTCTTGGCGGATTTTATATTGTGGTAATGGCGGTATATATCTTCTTTGAAACGGTTGCAGTAAATTATAGACCTATACTTATTAACGGATATTTAGAAGCATCATATCCATCCTCAACGACGTTGCTTGTTTTATGTGTGATGCCGACTGCGTTTATGCAGCTTAAATTACGAATTAGAAATATAATATTAAGAAAAATCGTCTCTTTTGCAATTTTTGGCTTTACCGCTTTTATGGTAATCGGCCGACTGATTTCAGGTGTTCATTGGGTTACAGATATTATAGGAGGCGCTATTTTAAGTGCAGGACTTGTGATGCTGTATTATTCGGTATGTAAAATAAAGTCGCAATAATTGCACTGCTTGAAGGAGAATTTTGTATGAAAAATAAAACTTTCGTTGTAATTGGCTTATTTACTATCATCTTAGTATTTTCGTCATTATTGACAAGCTATGTGGACAGCGCCAGAGTAAGAAATGCTGTAGAGCCCAAGTGCGTTGTTAAAATTGTATCTGAGGATGGAAGCCGAGTTACCTATTGGGGATTGGGCTATAAGGTTGTGAGATATCCAAGTGTTAGCCCAAATGAACCGTATAAGAATAATCGTGGTGTTAAATATGGTAGTTGGTTTATGAAATATGAATTACCGAATAATGAGTTTAGCAAAACAAATCAAAGCTATGGTAGTTGATGCGGATTTGATGATTTTTGAAATAAAATGTTGACAAATTGATTTAAAAGGCGTATTATAAATGAAATAAGTTTTTTAAAAGGGGTGGACAGAATGTTCGTAAAATCATATTATCGATTTTATTATTTTAATGAAGCGGACTGTCTGTACACCTGTGAAGCTTAAATGCTTTTCAAATTTTACAGTCAGCCTGCTTTTCGTCGTGCTTTTTGCATTTCGAAATGCAGGTTTTTATATTTTTAATACATACTGCAAAGGAGAAGTTTAAATGATATCTGAAAAAATGATGAGTCTTGGTAAAAAACGCTCGGTAATACGCGAGATTTTCGAATACGGTAATAAAAGGCGGGCTGAAATAGGCGCGGAGAATGTTTATGATTTCAGCCTTGGTAACCCAAGTATTCCTGCGCCCGATTTTGTTAACGAAACAATGAGAAAACTCGTAACTGAAAAGGATAGTGTAGCTTTGCACGGATACACCTCAGCTCAAGGTGCGCTACCCGTTAGAAAGGCTATAAGTGACCATATAAACGGTCGTTTTAATATAAACGCCTCTCCTGACCTTTTATATATGACCTGCGGTGCGGCGGCTTCTCTCACAATCACCCTTAATGCGCTAGTAAACGAGGGTGATGAGGTAATAGTTTTAGCACCCTTTTTCCCCGAATACACAGTATTTGTTGAAAAAGCAGGCGCTGCTGTAAGAATTGTAAACTGTCGCGAAAGCGATTTCCAGATTGATTTTGAGGCGATTGGAAATGCTATAACAAAAAACACAAAGGCAATAATTGTAAATTCACCAAATAATCCAAGCGGTGTTGTGTTTAACGAGGAAAGCATTAAGGGTTTGGCTGATTTGTTAAATAAAAAATCAAAGGAATTTGGAATAAAAATTTATATAATTGCCGACGAGCCATATAGAGAGCTGGTATACGGCGACATTACAGTGCCATATATCCCCGAATACTATAACAATACGGTGGTTTGCTATTCCTACAGTAAATCATTGTCTCTTCCCGGTGAGCGTATTGGTTATATTTTTGTGTCTCCAAGGGTTGAAAATTGCGATGATGTATATGCGGCTGTTTGCGGTGCGGGCAGAGCATTAGGTTTTGTTTGTGCGCCAAGCCTCTTGCAATATACTGTGGCTGAATGTGTGGGCCTTACAGGTGATATTTCGGCATATGAGAAAAACCGCAATTTACTTTATAATGCGCTTACCGAGTACGGTTATAATGCCGCTAAGCCTGACGGCGCATTTTATCTTTTCATTAAATCGCCCCAAAAGGATGCCGCCGCTTTCTGCGAAAAGGCTAAAAAGTATGATTTACTTTTGGTTCCGGGTGAGGACTTTGGCTGTCCTGAATATGTTAGAATTAGCTATTGTGTAAGCTATGAAATGATTGAAAAATCCCTACCTTACTTTAAAAAACTGATTGAAGAATATATATAATTTTGAAAAGAGTAAAGCTTATGACTGAACTAGAAAAGGCAAGACAGATTATAAATGATGTCGACAAAGAGATGGCAGAACTTTTCCTTAAAAGAATGGATGCAGTTCGCACAGTTGCTGAATATAAAAAGCTTCACGGTATTCCGATTACTGATGTTAACCGTGAGGCTGAGGTTATTAAACGCAACTCAGATTACATAACCAATGAGGAATATAAATCATATTACATAAACTTTTTACAGCATACTATGGATATTTCCAAAAGCTATCAGCACCGTCTTTTAGAGGGAATGCGTGTAGCTTTTAGCGGTGTGGAGGGCGCTTTTGCAAATCTTGCTGCTAATAAGGTTTTTCCCGATGCTGTAGCTGTGCCATATCCCGATTTTAAATCGGCATATAATTCAGTTGTGTGCGGAGAGTGTGACTGTGTAATACTACCCATTGAAAACAGCTATAACGGTGATGTTGGGCAGGTAATGGATTTAAGCTTTTTCGGTCCGCTTTTTATAAACGGTATTTATGATATCGGTGTGGTACAAAATCTGTTAGCGGTAAAAGGAACTTCTATTGACAAAATAAAGCAGGTTATAAGTCATCCACAGGCGCTGGGACAGTGCGCGGGCTTTATAAAAGAGCATGGCTTTGAGACTATTGAAACGGTAAATACCGCAGTAGCCGCAAAACAGGTTGCTGAAATGGAAAAAGAGTATATTGCCGCTATTGCAAGCGAGGATGCTGCTGAAAAATACGGTCTGCAAGTGCTAAGAACACATATCAACGAAAGCAATAATAATACAACCCGTTTTGCAGTGTTTTCGCGTAGTGCTAAGCTTGCCACACCCGATGATAAGCATTTTATTATGCTGTTTACCGTTACTAACGAGGCAGGCTCACTCTCAAAAGCAATTTCAATAATAGGGGATAACGGATTTAATTTAAAGGCTTTAAAAAGCCGCCCCACAAAAGAGCTTATCTGGAGTTATTATTTTTATGCCGAGGGTGAAGGTAATATAAATACTCCGGAAGGTCAAAAAATGTTGAATGAGCTAAAAGAAAAATGCAGTGAAATTAAGGTAATAGCAAGCTTTGAAAAGGAAATTAGTTTGTAGGTGAGTGTTATGATAATACCCGTAAAAACTGCTACAAGTGAATATGATATAGTTTTAGAACGCGGCGCTTTAGAAAAACTTGATGAATATTTGAATTTGAAGCGTAAGGTACTTATTGTTACAGATAGCGGTGTGCCTAAGAGTTATTCTTTATTAGCTTCTAAGCAATGTGATGAAGCATATATTGTGACTATACCAGAAGGCGAAGCTTCGAAAAGCTTTGATAATTTTAAGCTGTTGCTAGCGCGAATGGTAGAGCTAGGGTTTACTCGCACTGACTGTGTGATGGCTGTAGGTGGCGGTGTTGTAGGCGACCTTGCGGGTTTTGTGGCTGCGTCCTTTATGCGTGGAGTTGATTTTTATAACATTCCAACAACCCTACTTTCTCAGGTGGACTCCTCGGTTGGCGGAAAGGTTGCTATCGATTTTGAGGGTTATAAAAATATTGTAGGCGCTTTTTATCCGCCGAAGGCAGTGATTATAGATTTTAACACCCTAAAAACACTAGAACCCAGACAAATTGCTAACGGACTTGCTGAGTCGGTTAAAATGGCAATGACCTCTGATAAGGAACTGTTTGAGCTTTTCGAAACTGGGGAAATAATGCCTAATATTGATAAAATTATTGAGGCTTCACTTAAAATAAAGCGTTATGTGGTTGAAGAGGATGAAAAGGAAAAAGGGCTTAGAAAAGTTCTAAATTTCGGTCATACATTAGCTCACGCTATTGAAAGCGAAAAGGAAATGCAAAACCTTTATCATGGCGAATGTGTTGCCCTTGGTATGATACCAATGTGTGCACAATCTATAAAACCTAGGCTTATAAAGGTTCTGCAAAAAATTGGGCTTCCTACAAGTGCTGAATATGAAGTGAATAAGGTTATAGAAGCGATGCGTCATGATAAAAAAGTGTCGGGCGATAAAATAACCGTGGTTTATGTAGAGGAAATCGGTGATTTTAAAATGAAAGAAATGCCATTTTATGACCTGGCTGAGAAATTTAAGGGGTGAAATACTATGAAAAATACTTTCGGTCAAAATGTTGTGACTACTCTATTTGGCGAGAGTCACGGTGTGGCAATAGGGGCTGTTATAGACGGTTTAGCGCCGGGGATTGCGGTTGATGAGGAATTTATTAACGCTCAACTAGGTCTTAGAAGACCTGTCGGCAGTATTTCAACACCTCGCGTAGAAAAGGATGAATTTCGGATTTTAAGCGGTGTTTTTGAGGGTAAAACCACAGGCACACCCGTTTGCATTGTAATACCTAACGAGGATAAAAAGCCTAAGGACTATAGTGACATTCGTTCTAAAGCCCGTCCAGGACATGCCGATTTTACCGCTTATGAGAAGTATCATGGATTTGAGGATTATCGCGGTGGCGGACATTTTAGTGGAAGAATAACTGCAGGCATCGTAGCTGTGGGTGCAATAGCAATTTCTGCGCTAAAAAACAAAGGAATTTATATTGGCACACATATTTCCAGATGCGGTGGTATAGATGACGCTGAGTTTTCTGAATTAAAGAGTGAGATTGAAGCTTTGAATAAAAAACAGTTTGCAGTGATAGATGATAATAAAGGCGAGCTGATGATGGATGCGATTACTAAAGCTAAAAATGATGGTGACAGCGTTGGTGGTATACTCGAAACCGTGGTGTTAGGTTTGCCCTCGGGCGTTGGTGAGCCATGGTTTGACAGTATGGAAAGCTTGTTATCGCATGCTCTTTTCAGCATTCCCGCTGTAAAAGGTGTTGAGTTTGGAGAGGGCTTTAAGTTATCGGATATGCTTGGTAGCGAGGCTAATGACTGTTTTTGTTTAGACGGTAATATGATTAAAACCGAAACTAACAACAATGGCGGTATAAATGGCGGTATTGCTAATGGAATGCCTATAATTTTCCGCACAGCTGTTAAGCCCACTCCAACCATAAGCAAACAACAGCAAACCGTTGATTTTATAAATCGTGAAAACACTGTGATTACAGCAGGCGGCAGACATGACCCTTGCATAGTACACCGTGCGCGTGTTGTAGTTGACAGTATGGTAGCACTTGTACTTTGCGATTTACTAACTGGCAGATTTGGAACGGATTGGTTGGCTTAAAATGGAATATGGACTAATAGGTGAAAAGTTGAGTCACAGTTTTTCAAAGGTTGTGCATTCTCAGATTGCAGATTATAAATATGAATTAAAGGAAATAGCAAGAGGAGAAATTGAGGCTTTTTTCAAAAACCCTCAATTTAAGGCTATTAATGTGACAATTCCTTATAAGCAGGATGTTATACCTTTCTTAGATGTTATTGACGAAACAGCAGAAAAAATAGGCGCTGTTAATACAGTGGTTAATAAGTGTGGCAAGCTTTACGGTTATAATACCGATTTTTCTGGACTTAAAGCTTTGATAGAGCGTGCTAACATTGAGTTATTATCAAAAAAAGTATTAATTTTGGGTAGCGGCGCCACCTCAAAAACTGCACTTGCTGTGGCTAAAACTTTGGGGGCAAAAGAGATTTACAGCATATCACGCAGCGGCGGAAAAGGTCTTTTAACTTATGAAGAAGCCAAGAGCATACATAACGATGCAGATGTAATTATTAACACAACCCCTTGCGGAATGTATCCAAATAATGACGGGATTGCGGTGGATATTACTAAATTCAAAAAGCTTTCGGGAGTTGTCGATGTGGTATATAATCCACTTAATACCGAGCTTGTTTTAAAGGCAAGTGAGCTTGGGATAAAAGCAATAGGCGGACTTTATATGCTCGTAGCACAGGGAGTTTTTGCGGCAGAAAAATTTATGGATAAGGAAATTAATAAATCGCAAATTGACCGTATATATAATAAGCTTTTAAAAGAAAAGCAAAATCTGGTGCTTATCGGTATGCCGTCAAGCGGAAAAACAACATTAGGTAAAATGATTGCTGATGAGCTTGCATTAGATTTTCTTGATAGTGATGAGGAAATTGTGAAGGCAGAGGGTAGAACAATCCGCGAAATATTTGAAGCAGACGGTGAAAAGCATTTCAGAACCCTTGAAACCAAAGTGATTAGCGAGTTTTCAAAAAGGCAGTCTTCGGTTATTTCTACAGGCGGCGGTGCGGTTTTAGATAAAAATAACATTTCAAAACTTCGTCAAAACGGTTTTATTGTTTTTATTGACCGCCCTATAGAGCTTCTCCTTTCTACTGACGACCGACCCCTTTCAAGCAATAAAGAAGAACTTATAAAACGATATAATGAAAGATACGGAATTTACTGTAACTGTGCAGATTATACTGTGAAAAATGATTGTAAAATAGAGACTGTTATAAAGAAAATTAAAGAGGCGTTTTTAAATGAAAATTTTGGTGCTTAACGGACCTAATATTAATATGCTAGGTATCAGAGAACCCGATATTTACGGAGCTGATAATTATAAAAAACTGTGCTTTAATATTAAAGAATATTCAAAGAAAAAAGGCTTTAAAGTAAAGCTTTATCAATCAAACCACGAGGGTGATTTGGTAGACAAAATTCAAGCCGCATACAATGTTTTTGATGGTATCGTTATTAATCCCGCTGCACATACTCACACAAGTATAGCACTGCTTGATGCCATAAAGGCTGTGGGTATACCTACGGTTGAGGTGCATATTTCAGATGTGAGCGCACGCGAGGATTTTAGACAAATAAGCTATGTGAGAGAGGCCTGTGTTAATACCATCAGCGGTCATGGAATTAAGGGCTATATAGAGGCAATAGATTTTTTGCTAGAGAATTACGGTGAGTAAATAATGACGGTTAAATTTGAAAAAAGTATCGCTTCCGGAAGAGTGAAATCGCCACCGTCTAAAAGTATGGCGCATAGATATCTAATTTGCGGTGCACTGTCTGGCGGTAGCGTTATAAAAGGAATAGACTATTCTGAGGATATCATGGCAACCCTTAAGTGTCTCAAAGCCTTGGGTGCTGATATCGAATTAAATAAAAATACTGTTAACATCGGCGGAATTGATTTTGAAAAGGGAATAAGTGGTTCGAAGCTTTTTGCTAACGAAAGCGGTAGTACGCTTAGGTTTTTAATTCCTTTATGCCTTATCTTTGAAAAACAAATTACCATTTGCGGTAGCGAAAGACTTTTTAGCCGTTCACTTTCGGTTTATGAGGAGATTTGCAAGTCTCAAGGACTTGAATTTATAAAAACTGCTAACAGTGTAACCATAAAAGGCAAACTGCAAAGTGGCAAATATTTAGTCCGCGGTGATATTTCAAGTCAGTTTATAAGTGGGCTTATGTTTGCATTGTCAAAGCTTCAAGATGATAGCTTAATAGAAATTGAGGGCACTATAGAAAGTGGCTCTTACCTTAATCTTACGATTAAAGCTTTGGCAGATTTTGGGGTGAGAATTAGCCGAATTGACGAGCGTACTATATATGTTAAAGGAAATCAAACCTATAAAAAACGTGAAATATCGGTTGATGGAGATTACTCTAACTCTGCGTTTTTAGAAGCTTTTAATCTTTTAGGTGGCAATGTGATGGTAAAAGGCTTGAGTGCAAAAAGTGTTCAGGGAGATATGGTTTACCGCGATATATTTAAAAAGCTAAGTGCCGGTTGTCCCACATTGGATATGTCTGACTGTCCAGACCTGGCACCGATAATTATGGCACTGGCTGCCGCTAAAAACGGTGCCGTGCTTACAGGCACAAATAGGCTTAAAATTAAAGAAAGTGACCGTGGTGAAGCAATGAAGGCTGAGCTTGAAAAAATGGGCGCTAAGGTTTTGGTAGAGGATAATAAAATCACGGTTAAAAAGGCAAAATTGCATTTGCCTGAAAGACCTGTCTTTAGTCACAACGACCACCGCATAGTTATGGCGATGTCGGTGCTTTTAAGTGTCACGGGCGGAGAAATTATAGGAGCTGAAGCGGTGGCAAAGAGTTATCCTAAATTTTTTGATGACATTTTATCTTTGGGTGTGAATGTTAGGGAGATATAAATGAGACTTATTAAAAATATAAATATTTTAATTGTGGGCTTAGGTCTTTTGGGTGGTAGCTATGCTAAAGGCCTTAAAAAATTAGGCTTTACGGTCAATGCTATTACTAAGGACAGATTTTCTATTGATTATGCAATGGAAAACGGTATCATAGATTTTGGCACAACCGATGTAAATCCCGAGCTTGTGGGCAACGCTGATATAGTTGTGTTTGCACTTTACCCTCATGTTTTCATAGAGTGGATAAAGGTAAATCAAAGGTATTTTAAGCGCGGTGCTGTTATCACTGATGTTACGGGTGTTAAGGGCTGTGTTGTGCGTGAAATCCAGTCGATTTTAAGAGACGATGTTGAATATATTGCTGCACACCCAATGGCAGGTAAAGAGGTGTCGGGTGTTGTAAACAGTGATGATGCTATTTTTAAGGGTGCTAACTATATTGTGGTGCCTACAGAGAAAAACACACCAGATGCTATTGAGCTTTGTAGAAACTTAGGTGAAATTTTAGGTTTCAAACAGGTAGCAGAGCTTAGTGTTGAAGAACATGACCGAATGATAGCATTTTTGTCACAGCTTACTCACTGTATTGCGGTTTCGCTTATGTGCTGTAATCAAACCGAGGGACTCGAAAGTTATACCGGTGACTCTTTCCGTGACTTAACTCGAATTGCTCGTATTAACGATGAAATGTGGAGTGAGCTTTTTTTAAGCAATAAAAAACCGCTTCTGGAGGAAATGGAGCGTTTTAGACACTCTTTTGATGAGTTATATGAAAAGATTAAAAATGACGACCGTGACGGTATGCGCGAAATGATGCGCACCTCAACCGAACGTCGTAAGCTATTTGACAAAAGGGATAAATGATAGGTGAATGTTATGAATTTAGTGTTTAAAAGGAAATTACCTATACCAAAGCAGATAAAAACGCGCTATCCCTTAACACCTGAACTAGAAAAGCAAAGGGACGAGCGCGCAAAAGAGCTTGCAAATATTTTTTCGGGCAAAAGTGATAAGTTTGTACTTATAATAGGTCCTTGTTCGGCTGATAACAAGGAAGCGGTGCTAGAATACATTGGCAGACTTCGTACAGTTCAGGATGAGGTGAAGGATAAAATCTTTATCGTTCCCCGCATTTACACAAACAAACCTCGTACATCAGGTGACGGCTATAAAGGAATGCTTCATCAACCCGACCCTGATGTTAATCCCGACATGTTAAAGGGAATAGTGGCTATAAGAGATTTGCATATGGCGGCTTTAAAAGATTACGGTTTTACCTGTGCAGATGAAATGCTTTATCCCGATAATTACCGTTATCTTTCCGATATTTTAGCTTATGTAGCGGTTGGCGCACGTTCGGTAGAAAATCAACAGCATCGACTTACTGCAAGCGGTATTGAAGTGCCTGTTGGTATGAAAAATCCAACAAGCGGTGACCTTTCAATTATGATGAATTCTATCACTGCCGCACAGCATAAGCATACTTTTATTTACAGAGGTTGGGAAGTAACAAGTGCAGGAAACCCTTATGCACACGCTATTATGCGCGGTTATATTGATTACGCAGGAAAAAATGTTTCGAATTATCATTATGAAGATCTTGCAAAGCTTTCTGAAATTTACGCTGAGACAGGACTTTTGAACCCTTCTGCAATAGTTGATACAAACCATGCGAATTCGGGCAAAAAATATCTTGAGCAGATAAGAATTGCCAAGGATGTTATATATAGCTGCAACCATAATAAAGATATACGAAATCTCGTAAAGGGTCTTATGATAGAAAGCTATATTGAAGATGGCGCACAGAAGATTGGTGAACATATATACGGCAAGTCGATTACCGACCCATGTCTTGGTTGGGAGAAGAGTAAAGAACTTATTTATACTATTGCAGATACATTAAAGTGATTTGTAAATTAGAAATAGGGATTGTTTGTTTTTTGAGCAATCTCTATTTTTGTTTTTTTACCTAAAATATCAGATTTTGATATTAAAAATATATTTTTTAAATTTTTTTCAAAAAACACTTTACAACTTTATCTTAATAAAGTATAATTACAGTATAATAAAAAATGAAGGGGTTAATCTAAATGAAAAAGTTATTAGCAATTATTTTATGTCTTGCAATGGTATTTGCTTTTGTAGGATGCGGCAACGCAAAAATCGTTGTTGCGGAGAAGGAATCAGCAGGTGAGGCTGTTGCAACCACAGAGGAAGCTTTCAAGGAATATGAGTATACCGCTGTTGATACTCAGGCAAAGGCTCTTATGGAAGTAAGCGCAGGTACCGCAGATGCTGCTGTTGTTGACTATGTTATGTCAATCGGCTCTATCGGTGAGGGCACCGATTATGCTGACCTCGTTGTTGAGGGTGAGGGTTATTCTGAAGAAGAATACGGTATCGCTTTCAGAAAGGGCTCTGACCTTGTTAATAAGGTAAATCAAATTATTCTAGAGCTTAAGTCTGAGGGTAAGCTTAATACAATTGCTTCAAGCTACAAGCTTCAGAATATAATCACTGCTGACAAAACTGTTACACCTTTTGTTGAGGATAGTGAAAATTCTGATTATAGGTATGTTATGGATAAGGGCGAGCTTGTTATTGGTATTACATATTTTGCACCTATGAACTATCTTGACGATGAGGGTAATTTAGTAGGCTTTGAAACCGAATTTGCGAAGGCTGTTTGCGAGAAGCTTGGTGTTAAGGCTAAATTCCAGGAAATCAGCTGGTCTGCTAAGGAAACCGAGCTTGCTGCTAAGAATATTGACTGTATCTGGAACGGTATGACAATTACACCTGAAAGAGAAGAAAATATGGCTATCTCTGTTCCTTACATGGCTAATAAGCAGGTTAAGATTGTAAAATCCAAATAATTTAAGAGGTTAAATTTATAATGTCTTTTCAGCAGGTTAGTATAAGTCTTGCTGCGGGATTTTTGGAAAATTGCAGGTTGTTTCTCGAAACCCTGCTTTTTTCTATTCCGTTGGGACTTCTTATAAGCTTCGGCTCAATGTCTAAATTCAAGCCTTTGAGCTTTTTGGTTAAGGTGTTCGTTTGGTGTATACGAGGCACGCCGTTAATGCTACAGCTTTTTGTTATTTTCTATGTGCCCGGTCTTGTTTTCGGTATTCCGATGCGCAACAGAATGTTAGCTGCTCTTATTGCTTTTGTTATAAATTACGCTTGCTATTTTTCTGAAATCTTCCGTGGCGGAATTGAAAGCATACCAAAGGGACAATATGAGGCGGGACAGGTTTTAGGACTTACAAAGAAACAGATATTTTTTAAAATTGTTCTGCTACAGGTAATTAAGAGAATAGTACCGCCTATGAGTAACGAAATCATTACACTTGTTAAGGATACCTCTCTTGCGCGTGTTATAGCGGTTGCTGAAATTCTTATGGCGGCTGAGCGCTTTGCGGGCAAGGGAATTATTTGGCCTTTATTCTATACAGGTGTGTATTTCCTTATTTTCTGTGGTGTGCTGACCGTTTTGTTCGGCTACATTGAAAAGAAGCTCGATTATTTTAAATCTTAGAAAGGGGAAGGCTTTATGTCTGTATTAGAGGTTAACAACATAAAGAAAAGCTTCGGTAAATTAGAAGTTTTAAAGGGTATAAGCTTTTCTCTTGAAAAGGGCGAGGTTTTGTCGATTATCGGCTCCTCCGGTAGCGGTAAAACTACCTTACTTCGTTGCATAAATTTTTTAGAATTTGCTGATGAGGGTACTATTTCTGTAAATGGTAAGCAGATTTTTGACGGCGGTGCGGTTAAAAGTCTCAGTGATAATGAAATCAGAGAAAACAGACTACATTTTGGTTTAGTTTTTCAGCAGTTTAACCTTTTTCCACAGTATACCGTGCTCAATAACATAACCTTGGCACCAACACTGTTGAACAGAGGAAGTGCCGAGGAAATTGAGAAAAAAGCGCGAATGCTAATAAACAGGGTGGGACTTTCTGATAAAATAGACCAATATCCCTGTCAACTTTCGGGTGGTCAGCAGCAGCGTGTAGCTATTGCAAGAGCACTGGCGCTAGAGCCTGATATACTCTGTTTTGACGAGCCAACATCGGCACTTGACCCTGAGCTTACAGGGGAGGTTTTAAGGGTTATACGTGACCTTAAATCTTCTGATAGCACGATGATTGTTGTAACTCACGAAATGGAGTTTGCACGCAATGTGTCTGATAAGGTTATGTTTATGGCTGACGGTGTGATTGAGGAATTCGGCACACCCGATGAGGTATTCCAAAATCCGAAATCTCAAAAAACAAAAAGCTTTCTTATGAAGGATATTGAGTTCAATGCATAATAAAAAAGCAGACCGAAAAATGATTGATGAGCTATACGAGCTTATAGTCTCTCTAAAAAACAAAGAGGATTGCGAAAAGCTATTCAGTGATTTGTGCACAAAAAAAGAAATAGAGCAGATGGCACAAAGAATAAAGGCAGCTAGATTGTTGCTTGAAGGTAATACCTATCAGCAGGTGACAGAGCAGTGTGATATTTCATCTGCAACGTTAAGTCGCGTATCGCGCTGTGTTCAGTATGGAAGCGGCTATAATGAGTTTTTAAAAAGTAATTTATAAAAAAAGCTTGACATTTTACCAAAATGGTATATAATAGTAAGCACAATGAAGCAGTACGCTATGCGTCCTCACCCTCAAACGAACGAGTTAAAGGGTTAATAAGATTTCGTTTAATGTTTATTTTACGGTATTCTTATGCGTGGGCGTTATTGCGTCCACGCTTTTGTTTTAGCTAAATTTTGGAGGTGTGTCAACATTAGCAGTAAAGAACTTGCCATAAACGAAAATATTAAATTCAAGGAAGTTCGCACAATTTCCGCCGATGGTTCACAGCTTGGCATTATTTCTGTTGCTGAGGCTTTGGAGGCAGCTTATGCTGCAGATTTGGATTTGGTCTGTATTTCACCAAACGCACAGCCGCCTGTTTGCAAAATAATGGATTACGGTAAGTACCGTTTTGAACAGGCAAAACGAGAGAAGGAAGCTAAGAAGAACCAAAAGGTTATGGATGTTAAAGAAGTTCGTCTTGGACTTAGTATTGATGTTCATGATTTTGAAACCAAAGGCAAGCACGCTATCCGCTTTTTACAGGATGGCGACAAGGTTAAAGTTTCAATCCGTTTTAGAGGCCGTGAACTCGGTCATCCCGAAATCGGTCTTGATACTATGAACCGCTTTGCAGAGTTCTGTAAGGACTATTGTTCTGTAGAAAAGCCTGCTAAGATGGAGGGACGTAATATGCTTATGTTCCTTGCTCCGAAATCGAGCAAATAATTGTTGTAAAAAAACATAGGGAGGACTTACAATGCCTAAGATTAAAACACACAGTGGCGCTAAGAAACGCTTTAAGCTGACCAAAACCGGTAAGGTAAAGAGAGCTCATGCTTTCAAGTCACACATTCTCAACAAGAAAACCACAAAGCGCAAGAGAAATCTTCGCAAGACCGTAACTGCTGATGTAACAAATGTAGCAGCAATAAAGAAAATGATTCCTTATAAATAAGGACAACTTGAAAGTGGAGGTAAACACAAATGGCACGTGTTAAAGGTGCGTTAGCAACACGCAAAAGAAGAAAAAAGATATTAAAGCTTGCTAAAGGCTATTTTGGTGCTAAATCCAAGCTTTTTAAAACCGCGAAAGAAGCCGTAATGAAATCCGGCAACTATGCTTATGTTGGTCGTAGACTTAAGAAGCGTGATTTCCGTCGTCTTTGGATTACACGTATTTCTGCCGCTTGCAAAATGAATGATATTAACTATTCTTCATTTATGAATGGTCTTAATAAGGCAGGAGTTCAGATTAACCGTAAAATGTTGGCTGATTTAGCTGTTAACGATGCAGCAGGCTTTGCTACACTCGTTAAGGCTGCTAAGAAAGCGCTCGAAAAATAATTTTTTCTCGCCAGAGAGCTATCTCTGGCGACTTTTTCATTTTTTAATAATATTATTTTTGTGAATTGGAGGGTTATTTTTGAAGAATTTCAAGGAAATCACAAGCAAAGAAAATTCACTTATCAAGCTGATTTCACAGTTACAGATTTCAAATAAAGCGCGCAAAGAAAACGGTCTTTTTGTACTCGAAGGACTTAGAATTTGCTTTGATGCATTTGATAACGGAATTCTGTTTGATAAGTTAATTATCTCGCAAACTGCTTTTGATAAATATCCCGAGGATGTTGAAAAACTAAGCGAAAAGGCTGAGGAATGCTATAAAATACCTGATAGTCTTTTTAAAAAAATCAGTGATACTGCATCACCGCAGGGGATTATAGCAGTTTCAAAAATCCCTTCTAGTGACAGCCTTTGGATTAATCCTGATGGTAGATATATTGCGCTTGAAAATATCGCCGACCCATCAAATTTAGGTGCGGTTGCACGTACTGCAGAGGCGTTGGGAGTAACGGGGATAATTTTATCACACGGTGGATGTGACCCATATTCACCTAAAGCCTTGCGTGCTTCGATGGGTACTATTTTGCGACTGCCTGTAATAGTGCTAGAGGACTTTGCAAATGCTTTAAAGAAAACAGGTCTTAAAACCTATGCTTGTGTTGTTGACAGTAGTGCTAAAAGTGCCTCAGATATTAGTTTTGGTGGCGGCACTGTGCTTATAATCGGAAATGAGGCAAACGGAATTACCAACCAAACCAAAGCTTTATCCGATGAGCAAATAACCATTCGTATGAGCGGTAAGGCTGAATCTTTAAATGCGGCTGTTGCCGCCGCAATTCTGATGTGGGAAATGATGAAGTGATTAGGTATTTTATTTGGCTTCAGTGTGCTTTGGGACAAGGAAATGCAAAATCAATTAGAATTTTAGAGCATTTTGGTTCCGCAGAAGCGGTTTTTAAATCAAGTTTAGAAGAAAGAGCAAAAAGCAGGCTTTTCAGTGTGAAAGAGCTTGCGCGAATGGAAGCGGTGTCTCTTACTAATTCTCTCGAAATTATGGCTAAGTGCAGAGAAGAGGGTATTGATATAATTCCTTTTGGAGATACACGGTATCCTGCTTGCTTGGCTAATATTTGCGATGTACCATTGGTGATTTATGTAAAGGGTAAAATGCCTGATTTTGATAATCTGCCCGCGGTTACTATTGTTGGACCGCGAAAAGTTAGTGAATTCGGTAAGAAGGCAGCATATTCGTTAGGGTATCGTTTGGCGGCTTCAGGTATAACCGTTGTCAGCGGCGGTGCTTTAGGAACCGACACCTATGCACACGCAGGCGCATTAAAGGCGGGCGGTAAAACAGTGATGTGTCTCGGATGTGGAATTTGCAGTGATTATCTTAAAGAAAATGCAAAGCTTAGAAATGCTGTTTCAAAAAGCGGATGTCTTATAAGCGAATATCCGCCAGATGCTGAGGCTTCGCGTTACACATTTCCTATAAGAAACCGAATTATGTCGGCTTTAGGATTGGGTACGGTTGTTATTGAAGCTGGTGTAAAAAGCGGTTCTCTAATAACTGCAAGACACGCTAATGAACAGGGTAGGGATGTTTTTGTGATTCCCGGTTCACCAGATGATAAAAAATATGCAGGCTCTAATAGTCTTTTGCGTGACGGTGCAAAACCTCTTTTAGATGTTAGCGATATTTTTAATGAATATATTTTGCAGTTTCCCGATAAAATCAATATAGGTAAAGCTTATGATAAGCCGATTATTAACAAGAAAACCAAGACGGAAGCCAAGGTTTTCGAAAAAAATGAAAAAATTTTGATTAAAACTCTTTCAAAAGAGGCAGAAATAGTGTATAATTATCTAGATAAGCAGATTTTTCTGCCCGAAGAAATTAATGCCCCTGAGCTTAGCGGCAGTCAGCTGTTAGCCGCTTTAACCGAGCTGGAAATGGAATTTTTGATTGAGGCTATGCCTGGCGGCAGATATAAAAAACTTTAGCCTTTAAGATTATTTATAGGAGGAAATATATGTCCAAGCTTTTAATTGTTGAGTCTCCAACTAAAGTGAAGAGTATAAAAAAATATCTTGGCAGTGGTTATAACGTAATGGCTTCAATGGGCCATATACGTGATTTGCCTAAATCAAAGCTAGGTGTTGATATAGAAAACGGTTTTGCTCCGCAATACCAAAATTTGCCCGAAAAAAAAGAGCTTATTAAATCCTTAAAGCAAGCGGCTGCTGATTGTGATGAAGTATATCTGGCAACCGACCCTGACAGAGAGGGTGAGGCTATTTCTTGGCATTTAGCACAGCTTTTGGCACTTAATCCCCAAGATGCAAACCGTGTTACTTTTAATGAAATCACCGAATCAGGTGTTAAAAGCGGAATTAAAGCACCGCGCAAGCTTGATATGAGCCTTGTTGACGCGCAGCAGGCCCGTCGTGTGCTTGATAGAATTGTTGGCTATAAGCTTAGCCCATTACTATGGAAAAAGGTGAAGAGCGGTCTGTCGGCAGGTCGTGTTCAAACGGTTGCACTTCGACTTATTGTTGAGCGTGAGCGTGAAATTGAAAAATTTATTTCAGAGGAGTATTGGTCTATTGATGCGAAGCTAGCATCGGGAAGAAGAACCTTTATTGCTAAACTTTTTGGTGATAAGAACGGTAATAAAATTGATACAATAGAAAACGGTGAACAGGCAGAAAAAATCGTTAACAGCCTTTTGGGTGCAACATACACCGTATCTGAAATAAAAAAAGGTAAGCGCAACCGCCAGCCTGCACCCCCGTTTATTACTTCAACGCTTCAACAGGAAGCATCCCGTAAATTAGGCTATACAGGTCAAAAAACAATGCGTATTGCACAACAACTCTATGAAGGTGTTGATATTTTAGGTCATGGTGTTACAGGTCTTATAACCTATATGCGTACTGACTCACTCCGCATTTCAGAAGAGGCAAGAGCGGCTGCAAATCAGTATATAGTTGGTCGTTACGGTGAAAAATATTTGCCATCATCACCTAGATATTTTAAAACAAAGAGCGGCGCTCAGGATGCTCACGAGGCAATTCGTCCTACTGTTATCGGTATTACACCTGAACAGGCTCAGGCTTCGTTGACAAATGAGCAATATAAACTGTATAAGCTCATTTGGGAACGCTTTATTGCATCCCTTATGGCAGTTTGCGTTCAAAAGACGGTTAATGTTGTTATAACAGCTGGTGATTATCTGTTCAAAGCAAGCGGTTATTCAGTTGATTTTGACGGTTTTACCATACTTTATGAAGAGGGGAAGGATGAGGAGAACGAAAATGAAGTCAGAATTCCCGAGGATATGACCGAGGGCGAAATTCTAAAGCTTCGTGACCTTACTCCGAATCAGCACTTTACTCAACCACCGCCGAGATACACCGAGCCAACACTTATCAAGGCGTTGGATGAAAACGGTATCGGCAGACCTTCAACCTATGCACCGATATTATCAAATATTATGAATCGTGACTATATCGAGCGCATTAAAAAGGTGCTAAAGCCAACTAATCTTGGTATGGTTGTATCAGACTTAATGACACAATATTTCGATAAAATTTTTGATGTTAAATTTACCGCGGCGCTTGAAGTAAAGCTTGATAAAATTGGCTCAGGTGATCTTCAGTGGGTTGATACCATTAAGAATTTCTATAATGATTTTGATAAACTTTTCAAGAAGGCAGAAGAAGCTCTTGACGGAAAGCGGGTTAAGGTGCCTGTAGTTGAAACCGAGGTTATCTGTGAAAAGTGTGGCAGTAAAATGGTTGTACGCTCAAGCCGATTTGGAAAATTTTTGGCTTGTCCTAATTATCCTCAGTGCAAGAACACAAAGCCTGTACCCGAGGATGAGGTAAAGGAGCCTTGCCCGAAATGTGGTGCAAAGCTTATAAAACGCACCTCTAAAAAAGGCAAGAAGTTCTATGGCTGTTCAAATTATCCTAAATGTGATTTTGCTGCTCCAGGTATTCCTACGGGTGAAACCTGTAAGGAGTGCGGCGGATACATGATTAAGGGAATAAGAGGAAGAAATTATTGTATTAATGCCGATTGTCCTTCAAGACAGAAAAAAACCACTAAAAAGAATAAGGATACCGAATAATGAAAGAAATTAAGGTTTTGGGAGCAGGACTTGCAGGATGTGAAGCTGCTTGGCAGATAGCTAATAAGGGCTATAAGGTGCGGCTAATTGAAATGAAACCTCTTAAAAAAAGTCCCGCTCACAAAAACGATAACTTTGCTGAGCTAGTTTGTTCAAATTCTTTAAAGGCGGCACGTATAGATTCGGCGGCAGGTCTTTTAAAGGAAGAAATGCGAAAATTCGGCTCGGTTTGTTTAATGGCGGCTGCAGAGTGTTCAGTTGCAGCTGGTGGTGCTTTAGCGGTTGACCGTGACATTTTTTCGAAGCTCATAACTGAAAAAATAAAATCCCACCCCAATATTGAAATTGAACACAGTATTGTGAATAAAATTCCAAGGGATTGTATAACAGTTGTCGCAACAGGTCCACTTACCGACGGTGAGTTAGCGGAGGATATAAGTGAGCTTTGTAGCGGTGAGAATTTTAGCTTTTACGATGCAGCAGCACCTATCATTACTGCTGACAGTATTGATATGAGTAAGGCTTTTTTTGCTTCACGCTACGGTAAGGGTACGGATGATTATATCAACTGTCCTATGAACAAGGACGAGTATACCTCTTTTCACAAAGAGCTTATTAATGCCGAAAGCGCACCGCTTAAGGAGTTTGATAAACCTCTTACGGTGTATGAAGGCTGTATGCCTATTGAGGTTTTGGCAAAACGCGGCGAGGATTCAATTCGTTTTGGACCGCTAAAACCTGTTGGTCTTACCGACCCGCGTACCGACAGAAGACCTTGGGCGGCAGTGCAGTTAAGACGTGAGAACGCAGAAGGCACACTGTTTAATATAGTGGGTTTTCAAACAAATCTTAAATTTTCTGAACAAAAAAGAGTATTTTCCATGATACCCGGTTTAGAGAATGCAGAGTTTATGCGTTATGGGGTTATGCATAGAAATACGTTTATTAATTCCCCAAAGCTATTAAATAGGGATTTATCGTTAAGAAAAAATGAAAATATATTCTTCGCGGGTCAAATTTCGGGCGTTGAGGGTTATATGGAATCTGCAGCTAGCGGAATTATTGCAGGAATTAATGCGGTTGCAAGGCTTGAAAGAAAAAATCACTTGGTATTACCGAATATTAGTATGATTGGTGCCCTACTTGGATATATAACCGATGAACGTGTCCAAAAATTTCAGCCTATGGGTGCTAACTTTGGGATACTTCCTGAGCTGAATATAAGAATTAAGGACAAGAAAGAGCGTTATGCGGCACTTTCACAGAGGTCACTAAATTGGTTTGAAAAGGAGCTTTAAAATGCGTGTAGTTGTAGATGCTTTTGGCGGAGATAATGCACCCTTGGAAATTGTGAAGGGTGCGGCGATGGCTTCAAAGGAATTAGGCGTTGATATTACTCTTACTGGTAATAAAGAAACGATAGAGAACATTATTAAGGAAAATGGATTTGAGTTTAACGGTGAGCTTTTAATTGTTCATACCGCGGATATTATTTCAATGCATGATGACCCCACAACGCTTTTAAAGGCTCATAGCGAAAGTTCAATGGCCTTGGCATTTAAAGAGCTTAGCGAGGGAAGAGCAGATGCTTTTGTTTCAGCAGGCTCTACGGGCGCTATTGTAGTGGGAGGCACCCTTTTAATCAAGCGTATAAAAGGAATTAAGCGTCCGGCACTTGCTGGTCTTATTCCGTCTCCAAACGGTCACTATATGCTTATGGATATGGGAGCTAATGCAGAGTGCAGACCCGAAATGCTAGAACAGTTTGGTATTATGGCAAGCGCATATTTATGTCGTGTCGAGGGCATCAATAATCCCAAAATCGGACTTCTTAATATCGGTGTTGAGGATAGCAAGGGTGGAGAGCTTCAAAAAGAGGCATATAAACTCCTTAGTGAAGCGCCAATTAATTTTGTTGGTAATATTGAATCAAGAGAAATGCCAAAGGGTGTTTGTGATGCTATTATTACAGACGGTTTTACAGGTAACATTGCTCTAAAGCTTATTGAGGGTACAGCAATTACCTTCTTCAAGCTGATTAAGAATGCACTATTTAAGAATATATTTAACAAATTAGCCGCTTTAGTTATAAAGAAGGATTTATATTCTTTGAAAAGTATGATGGATAGCTCTGAGGTGGGCGGCGCGCCACTTTTGGGTGTTAAAAAACCTGTTATTAAGGCGCACGGCAGCTCCGATGCTAAGGCTATTAAAAATGCAATACGTCAGGCTGTTATATTTACACAGAACGGTGTTATAGATGCTATTTCAGAGCAACTTACATAAAATTTAAAAGGAAATTTACGATGAGGATTTTAGAAAAAAACCTTGGCTATTCCTTTAAAAACGAAGCATTGCTTATAAATGCGCTTACGCATTCCTCATATGCTAATGAAGCGAGGGATGGTGTGAGCTCTAATGAAAGACTTGAGTTTTTAGGCGATTCGGTTTTATCGGTGATAGTTTCTGATTATTTATACAAACGATTTGGAAATCTGCCAGAGGGTGAGCTCACAAAACTGAGAGCGTCCTTAGTGTGTGAAAAATCGCTTTGCGGTTTTTCAAGAGAGCTGAGTATTGGTGAATTTTTGCATCTTGGTAAGGGTGAAGAAAAAGGCGGCGGAAGAGAAAGAGATTCTATTTTAGCAGATGCTTTTGAAGCTGTGCTTGCCGCAATATATCTCGACAGCGATTTGGAAACAGCATCAAAATTTGTTATGCGATTTGTTCTGAAGGAATTAAATCATACCGATGATGAGGCGTTTAAGGACTATAAAACCGCTTTGCAAGAGATAATTCAACGAAACCCTGAAGAATATGTAACATATATTCTGACTGGTGAAAGCGGTCCTGACCATGATAAACTCTTCGAGGTTGAGGTTCATCTTAACTCTAATGTTATAGGTAAGGGTAAGGGCAAGTCTAAAAAACAGGCAGAGCAGATGGCGGCTAAACAGGCACTTAGTCTTATGGGTGCTGAAATATGAGTGCGGTTCACTCTAATATATCAATTTTTGTGCCACATATTGGTTGCCCAAATAAGTGTAGCTTTTGTAATCAACGATATATAACCGGCGTTTGCAAAGCACCGAGAGAAAAGGATGTAATTTCTGCGGTTACTGCGGCTAAAAAATCTCCTAAATATGACCCGTCAACTACCGAAATTGCATTTTTTGGCGGAAGCTTTACTGCAATTAACCGCAACTATATGATGGGACTTCTTGAGGTTGCTTACCGTTTTGTTGAATGCGGTGAGGTAAAGGGAATTAGAATTTCTACCCGTCCAGATGCTATTGACCGAGAAATCTTAGAGATTTTAAAAGCACACGGGGTTACAGCTATAGAGCTTGGCGCACAAAGCTTGGTAGCAAGGGTTCTTAAAATGAATAACCGAGGTCATACCGCGCAAGATGTAGTAAATGCTTCAAGGCTTATAAGGGAATATGGCTTTGAATTGGGGCTTCAGATAATGACAGGCCTTTATTGTGACAGCGACGAGGGCGCAATAAAGACAGCTAAAAAGGTGATTGATATAGCACCCGATACGGTAAGAATTTATCCTACTATAGTTTTAAAGGATACTGACCTAGGCGTGCTTTATGAGGATGGTAAGTATTATCCTCAGACATTAGGTGAAGCTGTAGAATTAGCGTCAAAACTTTATACTATGTTTTCCGATAACGGTATCAGAGTTATAAGGCTAGGTTTGCACTCTATAGAAGAAAAAGCTTATCTTGCAGGTCCTTGGCATCCTGCATTCAGCGAGCTTTGCCAATCACAGATAATGCTTAATAAAGCTATAAAACAGCTTAGTACAATCGGAAATTATAAAATTTATGTCGGCAAAAGCGATGTTTCAAAAATGATAGGACAAAAGAAAAGCAATATATTGCATTTAGAGACATTGGGATATTTTTGTAAGGTTTTTGAAAAAGACGGAATAGAGTCACTTAATCTTGAAATTGAAAGGGAAGTGTAACAAAGATGCTGTTAAGCTCAATAGAAATACAGGGCTTTAAATCCTTTGCGGATAAAACAGTTTTAAAATTCGGCAAGGGCATAACTGCAGTTGTAGGTCCTAACGGTAGCGGAAAAAGTAATATTTCCGATGCTGTGCGTTGGGTGCTTGGAGAACAGTCTACTAAAAGTCTTCGCGGTCAGTCTATGGAGGATGTTATTTTTGGGGGCACAGAAACCCGTCGTCCTCATGGATTTTGTGAAGTTACCCTTAACATAAATAATACAGACCGTACCCTAAATTTTGATAATGATTTCGTAGCAATTACAAGGCGTTATTACCGTTCTCATGAAAGTGAGTATGCTATAAACGGTGTTTCTGTGCGCCTTAAGGATATACATGAGTTGTTTATGGATACAGGTCTTGGTCGTGACGGTTATTCAATGATTGGTCAGGGTAAGATTGACAATATAATAAGTTCAAAATCGGGCGAACGCCGTGATATTTTTGAAGAGGCGGCTGGAATTTCAAAATACCGTTACCGTAAAATAGAGGCTGAAAGAAAACTTACCGCTGCTGAGGACAACCTGCTTCGTCTTCATGATATTCTTGATGAATTGGAGTCTCGTGTGGGCCCTTTGGCGGAACAGAGTCGAAAGGCTCAGAAGTTTTTAGAGCTTGCCGACCAAAAGAAAGAGCTTGAAATCGGGCTTTGGCTTTATACCCTTAATAATTCTAAGGATGCACTTAGAAATCAGGAAAGCAAAATTGCAGCGGCACAACTTTCATACCGTGAAATAGAAGAGGCTTTAGAAGAATTTGACCGTAAAACTGAGCAAAATACTGCTTATTTTGCAAGGCTTACCTCTGATATTGAGGGTGAGAGACTGAACATTTCTTCTACTAACGAGGAAATTGTTAAGCAAAACGGAGAAATTGCTGTAATTGAAAATAATATCACATATAATAACGAAAATATTGCAAGACTTATAGAAGAAAAGCGAGTTTTGGGACGTACAGATAGTGAGGCTTTTGCAGAAATAGAGGAAAAGCATTCACTAGCTGATAAAAAACTTCAAGAGCGTGTAGCCCTTGAGGAAAAGCTTCGTGCCTTAGAAACAGAGCTTTCAGAATTATTGAGTGACAGTGACAGTATTTCAAGGAAAATTGAGGCACAGATAAGAGCACTTAATACACTTTCTGCCCAAAGTGCTGATATGCGTGTGGAAATGGTTACTGCTGATACTGCTATTGAGGAAATCAACAGCAGAGGGGCTAACTCTCATGAACAGATTAACCAGTACACAGCTGATATTGAAAAGCTTGATAGTGAGTTTTCTGAAACCGAAGTTTTACTTAAAAAATTCGAAGAAATTATCCAGAGCAATAATAATGTTTTAAAGGGTTATGAGCTTCGTCTTGCTTCAAAGGTACAGGTAGCTGATAACCTAAAGCAAGAACTCGATTTACTTAATCTTGATACCGAGGCGAAGCGTCGCAGAATGCAGATTTTGCGTGAGCTTGAAAATAATATGGAAGGCTTCGGTCATGCTGTTAAAACTGTTATGAAACAGGCAGAAACGGGAATTTTAAAGGGAATATGCGGTCCTGTTTCTAAACTTATCCGAGTGGATAAGGAATATAGTATTGCAATAGAAACCGCATTGGCGGCGGCAATACAAAATGTTATTACTGAAACCGAGGCCGATGCTAAGAGGGCAATTAATTATCTTAAAACCTCTGGCGGTGGTAGAGCAACATTTTTACCCGTTGCCACAATTAAATCACGCGAATTTAAAGAAGAGGGCTTTGAAAAGCTTTTTGGCTTCGTGGGTATTGCCTCCGATTTGGTTGACACCGATGAAAAATACCGTGAAATTATAAAGTATCTTTTAGGTGGTGCAGTTGTTGCTGAGGATATTGACAGCGCGGCTACTATTGCTAAAAAATACGGTTACAGAATTAAGGTTGTAACCCTTGACGGTCAAGTGATTAATCCGGGTGGTTCTCTTACGGGTGGTTCACTTGTGAAAAACGCAGGTATTTTAAGCCGTACATCTGACATTGAAAAAATGGAGGAAGAAATTAAAGCTTCTGTACAAAAGGCTGAGGAGTTGGGTGCTAAACTTACTGCGGCTAATGAGGCTGTTGCTTTGGTTGAAGCTGATATAACATCCGCCAAGGCAGAGCTTACAACTGCCAATGAGGACAAAATCAGAGCTTTAGCAGAGCTTAAAAGAATTGACGATTTACGCGAGAATGTAAAAGTTGCTTTAAAACAATTAACAGATGAGCAAATTTCTAATGATGAAAAGCTTGAAAAATTAAAAGGGCAGTCTGTAGCTGCTGCAATTAAAATCACCGAGCTTGACGCCAAGAAAACCGAACTACAGTCTGAAATCGACAAAATGACGGGCGGTAGAGATTCTCTTAATGAAACCAGAGAAAAAATCACTGCGGATATTACCTCAAACAAGCTTTTAATTATAGAGGCAGATAAGGATATAGAACAGCTTAATGCCGCTGCTGATGCATTAGAACAGCTTATTTCCTCAAGAAGTAAGCGAAGTGGCGAGATTGATTTAGAAATAGATGCAATCGGTAATAAGAATAATGATTTAAATCTTAAAATTACCGAAATTAATACCTTTATTGAAAATCTAAAGCAAAAAATTGCTTTCAGTGAGCATAGTATCACCGAAATGCTTGAAAAACGCAATCAAACCGAAAAAGCGGGTATTGAGCTTAGAAACAGCGAAAGAGAAAAGACTCTTCGTCGCGAGCAAATTGGTGGCGAGTTAGCTCGACTTACTGAACGCAAAGAAGTTATGCTAAGAGAGTATGATGAGGTAATTAAAAGGCTTTATGACGAATATCAGTTAACCCGTAGCGAAGCTGAGAAGGTAGCAAGCGAGCCTGAAAATCCAAATGAAGCCAAGAAAACTCTTGCTGAAATCAAAGGCAAAATTAGAAATCTTGGTAGCGTCAATGTTTCGGCTATTGAGGAATATAAAGAGGTTAAGGAGCGCTATGATTTCTTATCCGCACAGATTGAGGATGTTGAAAAATCACGTGCTGAACTTTATAAGTTGATTAATCAGCTTACAACTCAAATGCGCGATATATTCACAGAGGGATTTGAAAAGATTAATGCTAATTTTTCAAAAACTTTTACAGAGCTCTTTGGAGGAGGTATGGCAGGACTTTCTCTTACCGACCCTGAAAATGTGCTTGAAAGCGGAATTGATATTAATGTTAAGCTACCCGGTAAAAATGTTCCGAGCATAGACGGTCTGTCGGGTGGTGAAAAGGCAATAGTAGCTCTTTCTATCTATTTTGCCATTATGCGACTTAGTGCGCCGCCTTTCTGTTTTCTTGATGAGGTTGATACTGCACTTGACGACATCAATGTGGATAGAATTGCAGCATATATGAAAAACTCACAGTTTGCTACTCAGTTTATTTGTGTTACTCACCGCAGGGGTACTATGGAAGCGGCTGATATGCTTTACGGTGTTACAATGCAAGAAAAAGGTGTAACAAAGCTATTGGAACTTAATGTAGCAGAGCTAGAAAAGAAATTGCTTGAAAATAATCAGGGCGCATAATTTGTGATAATTTTATTAGATTAACAGGTGATGAAATGGGATTTTTCAGTAAGATTAAAGAAGGACTTAAAAAAACCCGTAATTCCATAGCTGAGGGTGTTAACAACATTGTAAAAAGCTTTACTAAAATAGACGAGGAGCTTTTTGAGGAGTTAGAAGAAACTCTTATTATGTCTGATATCGGTGTTACAACCTCTTGTGATATTTGTGATATGTTACGCAAAAAAATAAAGGATACGGGCGAGACTGAACCCAACGCGATTAAGGATATGCTTCGTGAAATAATCACCGAAATGCTGGGTGCTGACGAAGGCTTGAAATTGGTAACAAAACCGTCTGTTATACTTGTTATTGGCGTTAACGGTGTTGGCAAAACAACCTCAATAGGAAAAATTGCGGCACAACTCAAAAAGGATGGTAAAAAGGTGTTTTTGGGTGCCGCCGATACTTTTCGGGCCGCTGCTATTGAGCAGTTGGAAATTTGGGCAGACAGAGCGGGTGTTTCAATGGTTAAAAGTGTTGAAGGGACCGACCCTGCATCTGTGGTTTTTGATACTATAGCATCCGCAAAGGCACATAATGCAGATGTTATTATATGCGACACAGCAGGCAGGCTTCATAATAAGAAAAATCTTATGGATGAGCTTGCAAAAATCAACCGAGTTATAGCGCGCGAGTTACCTGATGCTTCAGTGGAAACCCTATTAGTTTTAGATGCCGCTACGGGACAGAATGCGGTTAATCAAGCTAAAGAATTTAAGAATGTTACAAATATTACGGGTATCGTACTGACTAAGCTTGATGGTACTGCGAAGGGCGGTATAATAATTCCAATAAGAAATGAGCTTGACATTCCTGTTAAATATGTTGGCGTAGGAGAGGGAATAGATGATTTGCAACCCTTTAACGCTGAGGATTTTGCCGAAGGTATTTTCGGTGCGGAGGAATAAAATGAAGATATTTATTGCGACCAAAAACAAAAAAAAGCTTGTAGAGCTTGGCAGAATTTTAGAGCCTATGGGCTTTGAGGTTTTATCGGAAAAAGACTTACCAAAGCCTTTAGAGGAAATAGAAGAAACAGGTACAACTTTTGAAGAAAATGCTATTTTAAAGGCAAAAGCTGGATTAAAAGAGACCGGTTATATAAGCGTTGCTGACGATTCGGGTATTTGTGTGGATTATCTTGGCGGAGCTCCCGGAATATATTCCGCTCGGTATTCGGGCGGTCACGGAAATGACGACGATAATAATAAGAAAATTTTAGAAGAGCTTGTCGGCGTGCCGATGGAACAGAGGACTGCTTATTATGTTGCTGCAATAGCTTGTGTTTTTCCCGATGGACGCGAATTCACCGTCAGAGGTGAATGTCACGGTCATATAGCTTTCAGTGAATCGGGAAACTGTGGCTTTGGGTACGACCCTTTGTTTATCAGTGAAAAGGGTTGCTTCGGTCATTTATCTGCCGATGAAAAGGACAGTATAAGTCACAGAGGTAAGGCTTTAAGATTATTTAAGGAAGAATTGGCTAAATATATTTAAGGAGAGATTTATGTTAAATAGCAGACAGCGTGCACAGCTTCGTGCCATGGCAAACGATATGGAAACAATACTTCAGGTGGGAAAAGGCGGTATAAATGATAACACCTTAAAGCAGGTGCGGGACGCTTTAGAAGCAAGAGAACTTATAAAGCTTCGTGTTTTGGAAACTTCACCCACGAATTCAAGAGAAACAGCTGACCTTATAGCCGAGGCGGTAGAATGTGATGTTGTTCAGGTTATAGGTACACGTTTCATTCTTTACAAAGAGAGCAATACTAATAAAATAATCAAGCTGGTGAAATAATGGCACTAACTGCAATTTTCGGGGGTACTTTTAATCCTTTTCATATAGGTCACTATGAAATGTTAACGGCCTTACAAATAGAAGAGGAAATTGAAAAAATTTTTGTTATGCCTGATAAAATACCACCACATAAGGTTTGCGATTTTTTAGCTGATGATAATATCAGAATTGAAATGTGTCGTATTGCTTGTGATGATTTCAGCAAGGCGGAGCTTTGCCTTATTGAGTTTGAACGTGAGGGGAAAAGCTATAGCTACGATACGGTTATCGATTTAAAGCAAAGATACAAAGATAAAAACTTTGTTTTTGTTTGCGGTGGAGATATGCTTGTGACCTTTGACAGATGGTATAAATACGAGGAACTGATGAAGCAAGTACCGTTTATTGCTTTCAGACGAAGTGATATCGATAATTCTTTATTTGACAGTTGTGTAAAAAAGCTATCAGATAAGGGTATGCGTATTACCGTTATGGAAGAAATTATATCTGCTGTTTCTTCTACCGAAATCAGAAATGATTGGTGTCGCGCTAAAGAATTTTTGCCACTAAAGGTTTTTGAATTCTTGAACGAAAGGGGAGTATATAATGGATAAAAGTTATGATACCTATAAAGAAATCTTAAAATCAAGGCTTAATGAAAAACGCTATTATCATTCCCTTTGTGTTGCGGACGAGGCTGAGCGGCTGGCAATAAAGTACGGTGGTGATATTGAGAAGTGCTACCTTGCAGGGTTGCTTCACGATATAACAAAAAACGCATCAGAGGAAGAACACTTGCAAATTTTTACAGGCTTTGGTATAATGCTAAACGATATTGAAAAAAATGCTAAAAAGCTATGGCATGCCATATCGGGCGTTGAGTTTATAAAAAATATTTTAAAGATTGATGACCCTGAACTTTTAGACGCAGTCCGTTATCACACAACTGCTAAGAAAAATATGTCACTTACTGCAAAGATTTTATATCTTGCAGATTTTACCTCACTTGACAGGGATTATGATGATGTTGAGGTAATTAGAGAACTTGTTAATAAATCGATTGAGGATGCTATGGTTTATGCTTTAAAGTATTCTATAACTGATTTAGTTGAGCAGTCTAAAGCAATTCATTTTGATACTTTAGATGCATACAATGAGGTATGTATGGGAGGAAACAATGGAAGCATTTGAAATTTTAAAAATTGCTGCTAACTCATTAAACGAGAAGAAAGCTAAAGAAATTTTAGGAGTTAAGATTGACAGTTTAACCGTTTTAACAGAGTATTTTTTAATCTGCACCGCAGGTTCTACAACACAGCTTCGTGCTTTTTGCGACGAGGTCGAGGAAAAGCTAGAGGAAAATGGAGTAAAACCTCATCATATTGAGGGTAAAACTACCGGTTGGGTATGCTTGGATTACGGTTCGGTTATAATTCATATCTTCACACGCGACCAAAGAGAATTCTACGGTCTTGATAAAATGTGGAGTGACGGCGAGATTGTTAATATGGAAGAAATTCTTACTAACGCTTTGGAGGACTAAAAATGAGAAATTACGATTATGCACAAATAGAAAAGAAATGGCAGCAAATTTGGGATGAAAAAGACACGTTTGCCGCTAAGAACGATTATTCTTTGCCCAAATTTTACGGATTGGTTGAGTTTCCTTATCCTTCGGGTCAGGGTTTGCACGTAGGTCATCCCCGTTCGTATACTGCTATTGATATTGTTTGTCGTAAAAAGCGTTTACAAGGATATAACGTTCTTTATCCTATGGGATGGGATGCGTTCGGTCTTCCCACTGAAAACTTTGCAATAAAAAATCATATTCACCCAGCGGTCGTAACCGAGAACAATATTGCCAATTTTAAAAGGCAGCTAAAGTCTTTGGGCTTTTCTTTTGATTGGAACAGGGAAGTTAATACCACAGACCCATCATATTATAAATGGACCCAATGGATTTTCTTACAGCTATTTAAAAAGGGACTGGCATATAAAAAGGAAATGTCGGTAAACTGGTGTACCTCATGTAAGTGTGTGCTTGCAAACGAAGAGGTTGTTGGCGGTGTTTGTGAACGTTGCGGCAGTGAGGTTGTTCAAAAGGAAAAAAGCCAATGGATGCTTAAAATTACCGATTATGCTGAAAAGCTTTTAGACGGTCTTGAAGAGGTTGATTTTATTGAACGCGTTAAAACTCAGCAACGCAATTGGATTGGCCGCTCTTACGGTACACAGGTCACCTTCAGCACTAATATCGGTGATACCTTTGAAATTTTCACAACCCGTGCGGATACTCTTTTTGGTGCTACCTATATGGTAATGTCGCCAGAACATCCTTTGCTCGAAAAATGGGCTGATAAGATTGAAAACTACAGCGAGGTTACCGAATATAAAGCACAGGCCGCTAAAAAGTCTGACTTTGAGAGGACCGAGCTTGCTAAGGATAAAACAGGTGTTAAGCTTTTGGGCGTTACCGCAATAAACCCCGTTAATAACACTGAAATTCCGATTTTTATTTCGGATTATGTACTTATTTCATATGGCACAGGTGCTATTATGGCTGTTCCTGCTCACGATACACGTGACTGGGATTTTGCAAAGAAATTTGGTCTGCCTATTGTTGAGGTTGTTGCAGGCGGTGAAGATGTTCAAAAAGAAGCTTACACCGAATGTGCATCAGGAACCCTTGTTAATTCGGATTTCCTTAACGGGCTTTCAGTAGAAGATGCTAAGAAAAAAATACAGGAGTGGCTTACCGAAAAGGGTATTGGATCAGTAAAAACAAATTATAAGCTTCGTGACTGGGTGTTCTCACGTCAAAGATATTGGGGCGAGCCAATTCCCATGGTTTACTGTGAGAAGTGCGGATATGTGCCATTACCTGAGAGCGAGCTTCCTTTGATGCTTCCAAATGTTGATTCCTATGAGCCCACTGATAACGGTGAATCACCCTTGGCAAAAATCACAGATTGGGTAAATACAACCTGTCCACACTGCGGTGCTCCTGCAAAGCGTGAAACCGATACTATGCCTCAATGGGCAGGCTCTTCTTGGTATTTCTTAAGATACTGCGACCCACACAATGATAAAGAATTAGCTTCTAAAGAGGCTTTGGAATATTGGAGCCCGATTGATTGGTATAACGGTGGTATGGAGCATACCACACTGCATCTGCTTTATAGTCGCTTCTGGCATAAATTCCTTTATGATATCGGTGTTGTTCCAACTGCTGAACCATATGGTAAGCGTACAAGCCATGGTATGATTTTGGGTGAAAACGGAGAAAAAATGTCCAAATCACGTGGCAATGTGGTAAACCCAGATGAAATCATTGAAAATTATGGTGCCGATACTATGCGTGTTTATGAAATGTTTATTGGTGACTTTGAAAAGGCTGCACCTTGGAGTCAGTCTTCAATTAAGGGTAGTAAGCGGTTTCTTGATAAGGTTTGGGCTTTGTTAGAAAATATCACTGATGACAGCGGTTACAGAAGTGAGCTTGAGGCTGAGTTCCACCGCACAATTAAAAAGGTCACAGAGGATATAGAGGGCCTTAAAATGAATACCGCTATTGCAGCGCTTATGTCTTTGCTTAATTCTATTCAAAGCAGCGGTAAAATCACTAAGGATGAATTTAAAACATTTATTATTCTTCTTAATCCTTTTGCTCCTCATATTACTGAAGAATTGTGGACTGAAGCGGGCTTTGACGGTATGCTTAACGAAACTGTGTGGCCAGAGTTTGACGAGGCAAAGTGCATTGATGCTACTGTTGAAATTGTAGTGCAGGTAAACGGTAAAATAAAGGCAAGAATTAATATTCCTACCGATATTTCTGCTCCTGACGCTATATCTATGGCTAAGGCTGTGGAAACGGTTTGCGGAGAAATTTCAGGCAAAAATATCGTAAAAGAGCTTTATGTTCCTAAAAAACTTGTAAACATAGTTGTAAAATAATTAATTTTTGCAAAAAAAATGTTGCAAAATTAATAAGTATGTGTTATTATGTTTTTAAGCGTTGCCACTAGTGGCTTTGCTTTGTATGTTATTCGTATTTTGGAGGTGAAATAGATGAGCGCAGTTGAAATTATTTTGGGTATTTTGGTTATACTGGTTTCCCTTATCATAATAGTTGCGATTCTTCTTCAACCCGGTCGTCGCGCAGGCATAAATGGCGCCATCTCCGGTGGTTCTGATACTTTTCTTTCTAAGAATAAGGCCAGAACTTTTGATGCCTTTTTGGCACGTTGGACAAAGTATGTAGCAATACTTTTCTTTATCCTTGCCATTGTGGCTAATGTTATTGCTTTAAGAGGTTAATAATTTATTACCTTTTCTTTTAAGGCTATCTGCCTAATATTATGTAAGACCCCTGCTATTAATGCGGAGGGAGGGAATGTGAATGAGTCAAGTAAGAATTAAAGAAAACGAATCACTTGATAATGCTTTGCGCCGTTTTAAGAGACAAACTGCTAAGGATGGCGTTATTCAAGAAGTTCGTAAGAGAGAGCATTATGAAAAGCCCTCTGTAAAACGTAAAAAGAAGTCGGAAGCTGCTCGTAAAAGAAAGTTCCGCTAATAAGACTGAAAAGCGGTTATTTTTAACCGCTTTTTATTTTATGTTATTTTTAAGGTGATAAAATGTTTAAACCCGAGATTAAATTAGAGCGTGTTACGGATATTACTCCTAATATCCTTAAAAAATATAATATAAATGCATTGATTTTGGATGTAGATAACACCCTTTCTACCCACCACGGACATATTCTTACCGATGGACTTCCTGAATGGTTAAAATTGATGCAAGACAGCGGTGTAAAACTTATAATTCTTTCTAATTCCAAGGAGAATAGGGTAAAACCGTTTGCTGAGAAAATCAATTTGCCATACATAAGCCTGGGTTTAAAGCCATTGCCTTCGGGATATATCAAGGCTTTAAAGGCATTGCGTACAAAAAGGCGTGAAACAGCTATTGTTGGTGACCAAATTTTTACCGATGTTTTAGGCGGTAGGATGGTAGGCGTCAGAACAATTTTGCTCACCCCCATTAAGCTTGAAACTACTTGGGGCTTTAGATTTAAACGTAGAGTTGAACGAATTTTGTACAAGCTTCTTGAAATTAAGAATACTGAGGTGTGATAAATGAGTGCTTTTTTTGGTCCCGCGGGAAATTCAGAAAGCTTTGCAGCGCTTGGATATAAAAGTAGTTTAGATGTGCCAGAATACGTGGTTAGAATGGGACTTGACTGTTTTGAATACCAATGTGGCAGAGGGGTAAACATCGGTGAAGAAAAGGCAATAGCTTTAGGTAAAAAGGCTGCCGAAAAGGGAATAAAGTTATCGTTACATGCACCTTATTATATTTCAATGTCTTCGGTTGAGGAAGAAAAGCGTCTTAATTCTATTAACTACATTTTAGCCTCGGCTAAGGCTGTAAAGGCTATGGGCGGTGACCGTATTGTTGTGCATACAGGCTCTTGTGGTAAAATCAGTCGCGAACAGGCCTTGGAATTAGCATCCGATACAATGAAGTTAGCACTTAAAGCTCTTGATGAAAACGGGCTTTCAGAAGTTCATATTTGTCCTGAAACTATGGGAAAGGTTAATCAATTAGGAACACTTTATGAGGTATTAGAACTTTGTAAAATCGATGAAAGACTTATACCTTGTATTGATTTCGGTCATCTTAATGCCAGAGATTTAGGAATTATTAAATCAAAGGCAGATTTTGAAAATATTTTTACTAATATTAGAAACGCTTTGGGCACAGAGCGCCTTAAAAATTTTCATTCCCATTTTTCAAAAATAGAGTATACAACGGGTGGAGAAAAGCGTCATCTCACCTTTGAGGATATAGTTTACGGTCCTGATTTTGAGCCACTTATGGAGCTTACTTATAAGTATGGTTTAAGTCCTATATTTATATGTGAGTCCGCGGGCACTCAGGCAGAGGATGCAAAGCAAATGAAAGATTATTATCTTTCGCTTAAAAAGGAGAACAGTTTATGATTTGGCATAGTGTAACTGCAGAAGAGGTTTTAAGCGAACTTCAGGTTGATGCGAATGCGGGCCTTGCAAACGGTGTAGCAGACCTAAGACTTGAAGATTCACAGGAAAACGTGATATCACGTATAGAAAGACCAAGCTTTTTAGAATGCTTTTTAAATCAGCTTAAAAGCAAGCTTGTGATTTTCCTTATAATAACAGCAATAGCTTCGTTAGTGGTATCAATTATGTATCAAGCGGTTAATTTGTATTCACCGCTTTTGATTATTGCTATTGTTGCTATAAATGCTGTTATAAGCGCTTATCATATATATACCTGTAATAAAACTCTGGATAGTATAAAACAGATTACTAACCCAACGGCAACGGTTCTGCGTGACGGTATTATAAAATCTGTAAATGCAGCAACCTTGGTTCCGGGTGATATCATTTTGCTCGAAGAGGGAGATTATATTTCTGCTGATGCACGTCTTATTGAATCTAATGAATTCAGATGCAGTGAAACCGTGCTTACGGGGGTTGAGGTGCCTGTTGAAAAAAATCCTAATATGATTTTTGAAGAAATTACTACAGTTGAAAAGCGAAGTAATATGATTTTTTCTGGCTGCAGTGTAGTACACGGTACTGCAAAGGCGGTTGTGGTTGCGACAGGTCTTAACAGCGAGCTTGGTAGGACTTCAGCAATTTTGCAGCAAACAGGCGAGGATAGATTGCCGCTTCAAAATCAACTGGAGGGTATTGGCAAGGTTGTAAATGTTGCAATAATTTTGGTTTGCTTTGTTGTGTTCTTGATTTCTATAATACAAAATTTCGGTGCTGAGCAATTTGCAAGTATGACGGTGGACAACCTTATGAATTCAGTTGCTTTGGCAGTTGCCGCTATTCCTGAGGGCTTGCCTGCAATAACTACAATAGTTATTGCTATAGGAATGCACCGTATTTTAAGTGATAATATCGTTGTTAAGGATGCTTCTGCGGCTGAATTATTGGGAAAAACAGATGTTATTTGTTGTGATAAAACAGGTGTTTTCACAAGAAATAAAATGGTGTTAAGCAGAATTTTTGATGGCAAGAAAATAACGGATTTGAATAAAGATGCTATTGATGAAACCTCGGCGCTGATTTTAAAGCTAGCAACCGCTTGCTCAACACTTAATAATGACTCAACCGAAAATGCTATTGAAAAGGCTTGTCTAGCCTATAATTCAATGACTTTAAAGGATCTAAATGCGATTTTTCCACATATAGCTGAAATCCCTTTTGATTTGGACCGCAAGACAATGACGGTTATTACAATGATAAATGAAAAGCCCTTTGCTATCGTAAAGGGTGCACCTGAATCAGTTATCCCTAACTGTAAGGGTTGTAAAGGGGATGAAATCTTAAAGGTTAATAACACTTTGGCTGATGAAGCCTTTAGAATAGTTAGCATAGCTATGAAGCCTCTTGATACTATTCCTGCAAATCCTAATTCAGAGGAAATTGAAAAGGATTTAACTTTTGTTGGGTTATTAGCATTTGATGACCCGCCGCGCGAGGGAGTTATCGATGAAATTGCCGCTTGTGATATGGCCGGCATAAAGACGGTAATGGTTACGGGCGATAATCTTAATACCGCAAAAGCAATAGCTAGAAGAATTGGTATTTTAAAAGATGGTACAATGGCAATAACGGGTGCTGAGCTTGCTGAAATGAGTGATGCTGAGCTTGCAGGCAGTATTGAAAAATATTCTGTTTTTGCACGTATTACACCTGCAGATAAACTCCGTATAGTTAAGGCGTGGCAACAGCGTAAAAAGGTAATTACTATAACAGGGGACAGTGTTGAGGATGCAGATGCATTAGCGCTTGCCGACGTCGGATGTGCTATTGGTAAATTTGGCGCGGATGTTGCTAAGGGTAATGCAGACATTATTATTTCAAATAACCGATTTGATTCGGTAGTTAGGGCAATTAAGGAAAGTAGAGGTCTTTTTAGTAATATAAAGAAGTCTGTCAACTATTTATTTAGCTGCAATATTGCTGAACTACTTACGGTACTGTTCGGTCTATTGATTTTTCGTGCCTCTCCTGTTGCGGCAGTACAGCTTTTGTGGATAAACTTGTTAACCGACTGTGCACCCGCCCTATCACTTAGTATGGAGAGAGCTGAGGAAACGGCTATGAAGTCTATGCCGTTATCTAATATTGGCAGAATATTCAATCTATCAGCAATGATTACGATTACTATTCAAAGTATTTTTATCGCAATTATTACACTTATATCTTATTCTTGCGGTTTTGATTTTGGAGACAGTACCACAGCAATGACGATGGCTTTTGCTACGCTTGGTATTTCTCAGCTTTTTCATTGTGTAAATAACAAGTTCGAGGGTTCTATTTTAGGTAAAAATATGATTTCTAATAAATTTATGAACTATTCCTTAGGAATCACCCTGTTCATAATTTTATTCCTTATTTTTACCCCTGCGGGCTTCCTTTTCGGTCTTAAAATTTTAAGCTTTAAGGAATTTGTAATTTCTTTTTCTTTATCTCTTTTAATAATTCCTGTATCTGAAGTATTGAAACTTGCTATAAGAAAATTTGCAAAATAAAAAGAGTCTATAGAGGCACACTTCCTATCGAAGTGTGCCTCGGTTATATTAGCCTTTAAAATTTTCGAAGCAATATAACTCGCCGAAAGCGAATATAAATGAAAAAGACCAAATGCAAAGCATTAGGTCTTTTATGTCTATAGGAAATAAATAGTGAAAAGTGAAGAGTGAAGAGGTGATAAGTAAAAATCGACAACCTTCTGTCGAAGACTGTCGATTTTTGGCGGAGTAGGAGAGACTCGAACTCTCGCGCCGGGGTTTAGCCGACCTACGCCCTTAGCAGGGGCGCCTCGTCACCAACTTGAGTACTACTCCAAATTGCTATACGGTGTATTAAAATATTAAATTAAAAAATGGCGGAGAGGATGGGATTCGAACCCATGTGGGATTGCTCCCAAACGGTTTTCAAGACCGCCTCGTTATGACCACTTCGATACCTCTCCGAATGCGACTTGAATATTTTAACATAAAGCTTATAAAAAGTCAACATATAACTTATAATTTTTTGAAAAAATTATTAAAAATATTGATATGAAAAATCTACCAACACCGCAGTGGGTGTCGGTAGATTATATTATAAGATTTTATGCACTTAAATAGTATTTTACAAGAGATTGTAATAATGTGTCTCGGTCAATTCTTCTTATAAGATTACGGGCATTATTATGAGTTGTGATATAGGTCGGGTCTTCGGATAAAATATATCCAACAATTTGATTAATGGGATTATAGCCCTTTTCCTTTAAAGAATCATAAACTGTAATTAAAATATTACGAATTTCCTGTTCGGCTTGGTCACCTATAGAAAAGGTCATAGTTCTGTCGTTCATAAATAACACCTCTTTAAATAACATCTAAATATATTCTATAACAAACTCTCTAAAAGTGCAAGTATTATTTTCTGAGTTCAGCACCGATAGCCTCAAGCTTTTTGATGATTTTATTTGATACATCCTCAATTTCTTTATCGGTAAGAGTGCTGTCGGCTGAACGGAGCCATACGCTGTATGCAACACTCTTTTTACCCTCAGGAATTTGAGAGCCTTGATAAACATCGAAAAGCTCTATTTTTTCAAGCAACCTGCCAGCGCCCGAAGAAATAGCCTTTTCAATATTGCCAACGGGAATGTCTCTGTCAACAAGCATTGCAAAGTCGCGTTCAACAGCAGGGAATTTAGGCAATGGTTTATAGGTGGTTTTGCGCTTTTCAATGGTTAAAAGGACATCTAACTTAATTTCGGCAACATAAACCTTTTCTGTGATGCCATAGCTTGCGGCAACAGAGGGATGAACCTCTCCAAATGTACCAATTTCCTTATTGTTTGCTTTGATAAGAGCCTGTCTTCCAGGGTGAAGATAGGGCTCAGTGCTTCTTTCATACTGTGTATGAGCACCGAATAGCTTTGCAATAGCTTCAATAATGCCTTTAAGGGTGAAGAAATCTTCGTCTTTACCGTAGATACCAATAGACATAGTCTGTAGTTCATCGGGTTGTTCGGTAACAGGTAAAGATTTTGGAATAAATCTCTTACTGATTTCAAAAAATCTTCCATCACTAATCTTTTTATTGATGTTCGTGGCGAGAACTGTAAGCATACTTGTTGTAAGCTGTGTACGCATTGTAGAATATTCGTCACCTAAAGGATTGATAATCTTAATTTGATTTCTGCGCTCGTCATCATCGCTCAGAAGAAGGGTATCGATAGCCTTTGATGCAATAAATGAATAGGTGGCAATTTCGTAAGCGCCGGCACCTGTAAGTAATTTTTTAATCTTATTGGTTTTAATTCTTTCGGGCAAAAGATTACCTCTCACAACAGTACCTTTCATTGCTGTGCCGATAATATGGTCATATCCGTAAATACGCATTACCTCTTCGGCTAAATCAGCTCTGCCCTCAATATCATCTCTGATAGACGGAATGCGACAGGTGATTTCTTTTCCGCTAATTGTGGTGGTAAGGCCTAAACGGTTAAGAATGTCAACAATAGTATCGTCAGGAACCTCAACGCCGATAAGCTCTAAGATTTTATCGGTAGTAACAGTTATGATTTTTTCCCCGGGAAGACCTTCATTACAGTCAATTACACCTTCTATAATATCACCTGCATCAAGCTCGTAAATTAGCTGTAAAGCACGGTTTGCGGCATATTCAACATTCATAATGTCAACTCCGCGCTCATAACGACCGCTGGCTTCGGTACGAATACCTAAGGCTCTGCCTGTGTGGCGGATATTATCACGGCGGAATTTAGCGGATTCTAAGAATAGGTCCTTTGTATCGTTTTCAATTTCACTTTCTCTGCCACCCATAATACCTGCAAGGCAGGATGGCTTTTCACCATCAGCAATCACTAGCATATCTGGGGTTAAATTATATTCTTTACCGTCAAGAGTGGTTATATTTTCGCCATCATTTGCATTTCTTACAATAATTTGCTTGTTGGCTAAATCATTGTAATTAAAAGCGTGCATAGGTTGACCAGTTTCAAGCATAACAAAGTTTGTTATATCAACTATGTTATTAATAGGTCTCATACCCGAAGCTAAAATTGCTTTTTGCATCCAAACAGGTGATTCCTTAATGCGAAGATTTTTAACAACTCTACCTATATAGCGAGGGCAAAGGTCATAGTTTTTTACATCAACGGTGATATAGTCATTGATATCACCGCCAACCGTTTTGTATTCGGGCTTTGGTGCTTTAAACTCGGTACCCAATACAACACCAATTTCCTTTGCAACGCCTAAGAAGCAGTTACAGTCGGGACGATTTGCAGTAATCTTAAAGTCTATAATATAATCGTCAAGACCCAAAACCTCACGCATATCTGTACCAACAGGGTGGGTTTCCTTTAGAATTAAAATTCCGTGTACGGATGCTCCCTCATAATCGGCTTCCGTAAGGCAAAGTTCCTCGCCCGAGCACAACATACCGTTAGATGGAACACCGCGAAGCTTACCGCTTACAATGTGTGCGCCACAGGGAAGATAACTATCGTTAAGGGCGGCGGGAACAAGGTCACCAACCTTTATGTTCTGTGCACCTGTTACAATCTGTACCAATTCGTCAGCGCCTGTATCCATCTGGCAGATTTGTAAGTGGTCGCTGTCCTCATGCGGCTTAATATCTACAATTCGTGCAGCAACAACATTTATGAGATTGTCACCCTGTTTTTCAATGCTTTCAACCTCAAAGCCCGCCATAACCATACGGTCACATAGCTCTTCAACGGGAACATTTATATCTACATAATATTTTAATGCTTTAAGTGAAATCTTCATTATTTTATTCCCCCTTTAAAACTGGTCAAGAAAACGCTTATCATTTTCAAATAACAAACGAATGTCGCTAATTTTATAGCGTGTGGTGGTAAGTCTGTCAAGACCGATACCAAAAGCAAATCCTGAATATTCCTCAGGGTCTATACCGCAACTACGAAGCACGTTAGGATGCACCATACCTGCACCTAGAATTTCTATCCAACCGTCACCCTTACAAACGCGGCAACCTTTACCACCACATTCAGAACAGGTAACATCAACCTCAACCGAAGGCTCTGTGAAGGGGAAAAAGGAGGGGCGGAATTTAACCTTTGTTTCACTACCGTAAATTTCGTGAGCAAACTGTTCAAGAATACCCTTAAGGTCGCACATAGTAATGCCCTTGTCAACAACAAGGCCCTCAATCTGATGGAAAACAGGTGAGTGGGTAGCGTCAACCTCGTCGGCACGGAAAACACGACCGGGGCAGATAACACGGATAGGGGGCTTTCTGGTTTCCATCGTTCTTATTTGAGCCGCAGATGTCTGTGTTCTAAGTAAAATATTTTCGGCCAAATAGAAAGTGTCTTGCATATCGCGTGCGGGATGGTCGGCGGGCACATTAAGGCATTCGAAGTTATAGTGGTCGGTTTCAACCTCAGGACCGTCAACAACATCAAAGCCCATAGACTGAAAAATATTAATCATATCATCAAGCACGGTGTTAAGAGGATGAAGTTTACCTGGTTTTAATTCCTTAGCAGGCATTGTAATATCAATGGTTTCCTCTAAAAGCTTTGCCTCCTGTGCGGCGGCTTTTAGTTCATCTTTCTTTTCGGCGATAAGCTCTTCTAATTCTTGCTTAGCCTCGTTAACCAAAGCACCCATTTTGGGACGCTCTTCTGGAGATAATGAGCCCATCTGCTTTAAAATAGCGGTAAGCTCACCTTTTTTACCTAAATATTTTACCCTTATTTCTTCAATTTGGGCTTCATTTTCAGCATTTTTTATAGCTTCTTTAGCAGTAATGCTGATAGAATTCAAGGTCTCTTTCATTAATTACGTCTCCTTTTTTACAAAAAAATAAGCTCCGCCTGTTCGAAAACAGGACGAAGCAATAAAATTCTCCGCGGTACCACCCGTACTTTAAGCTCAAAGAGCAAACACTCTTGCGACCTTTAACGAAGTCACCCGTCAATGCCTACTGTAGTTCAGCATTGCTGCTCAAAAGGGAACTTGGGCAAACACTTTTCTTACATCCGATTTCAGCCAAGGCGGACGCTCTCTAAAAGCAGTTATTTGCTTACTTTTCTTTGTCATTGCATTTATCTATGTTATTTTAACACTATAGCCTAAAAATTGCAAGTGTTTTTTTGATTAAAAAATATTGCTTGCTTTTAGCGATATATTATTATAAAATTAATTAGTAGTTTTTAACATTTGCATTCTTTTTCCGTAAAATATATTGTAGGAAGAGGGTGTAATATGATAAACGCAAGAAAAAACAGAAAATATAAATTGCGGTTAGTCTTAATTATTTTGCTTTGCATAATCGTTTTGTTAAGTGTCACCTTTTATAAGATGCATCCGGTAATAATGCGATATGCGGTGAGTGTTGCAGAAACTATTATGCTTAATTCTGCAAACGAGGCAATACTGAAAATACTCCAAGAAAACAATGTTACCTATGATGATATTGCAAGGCTTACTACTAATGATGACGGATATGTTACAAGCCTTGAAATAGATGTGTATGAAATAAACCGTCTTAAAAGCAGTATTTCTAATAAGACTGCCTCTATTATTGACGGTAAGGAATTTTATGATTTAGCAATACCGATAGGAACTTTTTTGGGCAACACTTATACTGCGGGCTTTGGTCCGTCACTTAAATTTAAAATGCAGCTCACATCTACTGCTTTTGTAAATTTCAGACACGAATTCAAGGCGGCGGGTATTAATCAGGTTTTACATATAATAATGGTGGATATTGATATTAAAGGCAGTCTGATTTTGACGGGTTATAATAAGGGTATATGTGCATCAACCTCTGCTATAGCGGCACAAACGGTAATTGTTGGTAAAACACCTGAAGCCTTTACAAGTGTTATTGAAAGTCAGACCGATAATACAGGCGGTCTTATAAACGATTATGGTGCAATGGTGGAATAAATCTTAAGAAGGAAAGATACAATGGATATTAAAACTGCTGAAAACCGAATAAATGAACTAAGCGAAATTCTCAAGTATCATAATAGAAAGTATTATATTGAGGATTCGCCTGAGATTGAGGATTTTGAGTATGATGCTATGCTTCGTGAACTTGAAAATTTAGAGGCAGAGTTTCCTGAATTCAAAAAAGAGGATTCGCCAACACAAACGGTTGGCGGTGCGGCTAACCGACTTTTCACACCTGTACAGCACAGAGTTAAAATGGAAAGTTTACAGGATGTTTTTAATTTTGATGAATTACACATTTTTGGTGAAAAGATTGATACAACTAATACTGCATTTTCGGTTGAGCCTAAGATTGACGGTCTTTCGGTGTCTCTGGAATATAGGGATGGTCTGTTTTTTAGAGGTTCTACCCGTGGTGACGGTGAGACAGGCGAGGATGTTACCGCTAATTTAATTCAGATAAAAAGCATACCCAAGGCTATTAAATTTGACGGTGAGCTTTGTGTCAGAGGCGAGGTTTATATGCCAAAGGAAAGCTTTTTAAAACTACTAAAACGTCAAGAGCTAATGGGTGAACCACCCGCTAAAAATCCCAGAAACGCGGCGGCAGGGTCATTGAGACAAAAAAATCCTAAAATAACAGCCGAACGCGAGCTTGATATTTTTATATTTAATATTCAGTATATAAGCGGTAAAAATTTCAATTCGCATATTGAAACACTCGACTTTTTAAAGGATTTAGGTTTTCATACCTTGCCTACTTATAAGGCTTGCTCTAATATTGATGAGGTTATTGCCGAAATTGAGAGAATTGGGGCTTCACGCGGAAAGCTTTCGTTTGATATTGACGGTGCGGTTATAAAGGTTGATAATTTAAGCTACCGTGAGGAGTTGGGCAGCACCTCAAAATATCCTAAATGGGCAGTTGCTTTCAAATATCCACCAGAGGAAAAGGAAACGGTTTTAAATGATATTGAAATTGCAGTTGGTAGAACAGGCGCACTAACACCTACCGCAATTTTTGATACCATTACACTTGCAGGAACATCTGTAAGCAGAGCAACACTTCATAACGAAGATTTCATCATCTCTAAGGGTATAGGAATAGGGGATACCATCGTTGTTAGAAAAGCGGGTGATATTATTCCTGAGGTATTATCTGTATCTAAGCATTGCGAAAATTCTGTGGTATTCTCAATGCCTAATAGATGCCCGTCCTGTAATTCTCCTGTTTTCAGGGAAGAGGGTGAGGCGGTAATACGTTGCACTAATGCCGATTGCCCAGCTCAGCTGCTTAGACATCTTATTCATTTCACATCGCGTGATGCTATGGATATTGAAGGCTTGGGGCCTGCTGTGTTAGAGCAACTTCTTGAAGCCGAGCTTATTCATAATATCGATGACCTTTATAATCTTGATTACGAAAAGGTTGCTGAGCTAGAAAGAACAGGCGATAAAACGGTTGCTAATATTAAAAGTGCAATTGAAGTCTCAAAAGAAAATGATTTATCAAAGCTTTTGTTTGCCTTCGGAATAAGACACATCGGTGCAAAAGCTGCAAAACTCTTAGCGGAGCATTTTGGGGATATTGATGCCATTCTTGAAGCTACGGTTGATGAATTTGAAAATATTGATGGATTTGGAAATATATTGGCATCCTCTGCGGCAGAATTCTTTTCTCTTACAGAAACCAAGCAAATGATTGAGCGTCTTAGAGCTAAAGGCGTTAATATGAAATCGTTAAAACAGGTGACAGATACTCGATTTATGGGAAAAACCTTTGTGCTTACGGGTACGCTTCCTACCCTCACACGAAATGAGGCTTCGGCAATTATTGAAGGTTTTGGAGGCAAAACCTCCTCATCGGTTTCTAAAAAGACCGATTATGTTTTAGCAGGTGAGGAGGCAGGAAGTAAGCTAGAAAAAGCCAATAAGCTTGGTGTTTCCGTTATAACTGAGGAAGAATTTAAGAAAATGATTAAATAAGTGTTGACAATAGTTATATATAGAAATATAATATTTGTGTATTCTTCAGGGCGAGGTGTAATTCCTCACCGGTGGTATAGCCCACGAACTGTTTTATTACAGCTGATTTGGTGAAATTCCAAAGCCGACAGTTAAAGTCTGGATGAAAGAAGATATGCGTATACGTGTATTATTTTGCCCTGTCTTTTTTTGACAGGGCTTTTATTTTTGGAGGTAAAGAATGAAAAAATCATATATTAAAAGAATTTCGATAAGCGGAATTTTAGGAGCGCTTGGTTTTGTTCTTATGCTTTTAGAATTTCCACTACCCTTTATAATTCCCTCATTTATTAAGCTTGATTTTTCTGAAATACCTGCGCTTATTTCGGCTTTCGCTTACGGACCGCTTTATGGGATTTTAGTTTGTCTTATTAAAAATTTGTTGCATCTGTTCGTAACTTCTTCAGCAGGTGTTGGAGAACTTTCAAATTTTGTTTTAGGCACTATTTTTGTGGGTGTGACAGGTGTTATTTATGAAAAGATACATTCAAGAAAGGGTGCTCTTATAGGTTCTCTTATTGGCGCTTTTATTATGGCGGTAATTAGTATATTCACTAATTATTTTATTGTATATCCCGCTTTTTCGGTGCTTTACGGGTTACCAATGGAAGCAATACTAGGCATGTATAAGGCATTACTTTCGTCTATTGATAATCTATTTGAAGCACTTATAATATTTAATTTGCCTTTTAATCTTGGTAAAGGCATTTTAGATGCCGCAATCTGTTTTATGATTTATAAAAAGATATCACCGATTTTAAAATCTTAATTTTTTGGAGAAATTTAACTCTTGACAAATTTATATATTGTGTTAAAATATTATTCGAACTGAATATTTCCTTATCAAGAGTGGCGGAGGGAACCGACCCTGTGAAACCCAGCAACCTGTTTTCAACAAGGTGCTAAATTCGGCGGATTATCCGAAAGATGAGGTTTTTATGACCGCTTCTTTTTGGAGCGGTTTTTTGTATTTCAAAATAATTCAACGGAAGTTTTCGGTTAAATATAAAACTTTTTTGGAGGAAGTTTAAATGGCTAAATTACTTTTTACATCAGAATCAGTAACTGAGGGACATCCCGATAAAGTTTGTGACTGTGTTTCTGACGCAGTGCTTGATGCGATTTTATCTCAGGACAAAAACGCACGTGTTGCTTGCGAAACCTTTTGTACTACAGGTGTTGTAACCGTTATGGGTGAAATTACTACTACAGCGCAGATTGATATTCCACAAATTGTTCGTGATACTGTTTGCGGTATTGGTTATAATAGCCACGACGCAGGATTTGACGGTAACACCTGTGCAGTTATGGTATCTCTTGATAAGCAGTCTCCTGATATTGCTTTGGGTGTTGATAATTCTATGGAGTTTAAAGACGGTGAGGATGATGCATATAATCTTCACGGTGCAGGTGACCAGGGTATGATGTTCGGTTATGCTTGTGATGAAACTCCCGAACTTATGCCACTTGCTATTTCTTTGGCACACAAAATGTCCAAGAAATTAACCGATGTCAGAAAATCGGGTGAGCTTTCTTATCTCAGACCAGACGGTAAAACACAGGTCACCGTAGAATATGAAGACGGAACTCCTAAAAGAATTGATGCGGTTGTAGTTTCAAGTCAGCATTCGGCTGATGTTTCACTTGAAACTCTCAGAACTGATATACTCGAAAAGGTTATTAAGCCTATTATTCCGGCTGAGCTTTTTGATGATGAAACAAAGGTTTATATTAACCCTACAGGTCGCTTTGTTGTTGGCGGTCCGCAGGGCGATACAGGTCTTACGGGCAGAAAAATAATTGTTGATACATACGGCGGTTATGCACGTCACGGTGGCGGTGCTTTTTCGGGTAAAGATCCCACAAAGGTTGACCGTAGCGCCGCTTATGCTAGCCGTTATGTTGCTAAAAATATTGTTGCCGCAGGTTTAGCAAAAAAATGCGAAATTCAGTTGGCTTACGCTATAGGCGTTGCAAAGCCGGTTTCTGTTATGGTTGATACCTTTGGTACAGGTGTTGTGGCTGACGAAAAAATAGCAGATGCAGTAAATAAGGTGTTTGATTTGCGCCCTGCCGCAATTATTGACACATTAAAGCTTCGCAATCCTATTTACAGAAATACTTCGGCATATGGTCATATGGGCAGAACTGATGTTGAGTTTTCCTGGGAAAAGACCGACAAGGCAGATGAATTGAAAGCTATTTTGTGTAAATAAATGCAATAAAAGTATTGTTAATTTTAATTTAATGTTATATTATTTTTTAAACTTAGTTTAATCAGGTGTTTTGAATGTTCGAAATTTTAGAAAGAAAGCAGTTAAATGAGCAAGTAACGCTTATGACTGTTTATGCTCCTTTTATAGCAAAAAAGGTTAAGCCCGGTCAGTTTGTGATTTTAAGGGTTGATGAAAAGGGCGAGCGTATTCCACTTACCGTTGCTGATTTCAATAGAGAAAGTGGCAGTGTTACTATCGTTTTTCAGGCGGTTGGTTTTACAACCAAAAAGCTTGCCACACTGAATGTTGGCGATTTTATCAGTGACTGTGTTGGTCCTTTAGGAATGCCTACCGAATTTGGCACTCCTAAAAAGGCTATCGTTATAGGTGGCGGTGTGGGTTGCGCTATTGCATATCCACAGGCTAAGGCCCTTTATAATATGGGTGTAGACACTACAGTTATTGCGGGCTTTAGAAACCGCGATATTGTAATTCTAGAAGAAGAAATGCGTGCTGTTAGTGATGATTATTTTGTTGCTACCGATGATGGCTCGTATGGTACAAAGGGCTTTGTTACCGATGTTTTAAAAGAACTTATCTCAAAGGATAACTATGATTTAGTAATAGCAATCGGTCCTATTCCTATGATGAAATTCGTATCCCTTACAACTAAAGAGAAGGGCATTAAAACTATTGTTAGTCTTAATCCTATTATGATAGACGGTACGGGTTTGTGTGGTGGTTGCCGTGTTAATGTTGGCGGCAAAATAAAGTTTGCCTGTGTTGACGGTCCTGATTTTGACGGTCACTTGGTAGATTTTGATGAGCTTTCACGCAGAAACAGTCTTTATCGCAAAGAAGAAGCCCACGCTTGCAGATTGGAGGCAAAAATCGATGGCTGATATGTCTCCGTTAAAAAATAAAATGCCTGAGCAAGAACCTCTGGTTCGTAATAAAAACTTCAAAGAGGTAGCTCTCGGATATACCGAAGAAATGGCTATTGCAGAAGCCAACCGCTGTCTTAACTGTAAAAAGCCTGTTTGCATTGAGGGTTGCCCTGTTAATGTTAAAATTCCCGATTTTATTTCCTTTGTGGCTAAGGGCGATTTTAAAGCGGCTTATGAAAAGATAAACGAAACAAATTCTTTGCCTGCTGTTTGCGGCAGAGTTTGTCCTCAGGAAAGACAGTGCGAGGGAAGATGCGTCCGTGGTATTAAGGGGGATAGTGTGGCTATTGGTCGACTTGAACGCTTTGTTGCCGATTATTATATGAATAATTATACCGCTTCCCCTAAAATAACCGAAAGCAACGGTAAAAAGGTTGCGGTTATAGGCTCTGGTCCTGCGGGTCTTACTTGTGCTAGTGACCTTGCAAAGCTTGGCTATAAAGTAACGGTTTTCGAGGCTTTTCATACTGCGGGCGGTGTTTTGGTTTACGGTATCCCTGAATTCAGACTTCCTAAAGCAATTGTTGCCAAGGAAATTGAGGGGCTTAAGGCTTTGGGTGTTGAGATACTTACTGATATGGTTATCGGTAAAACCCTTTCGGTTGATGAGATAATTGATATGGGATATGAGGCTGTATTTATCGGTTCGGGCGCAGGTCTCCCAATGTTTATGGGAATTGAGGGTGAGGGAAGTGTTGGCGTTTATTCGGCTAACGAATTCTTAACCCGAATAAACCTTATGAAAGCTTATTTGCCCGATTATGATACCCCAATTAAAAATTCAAATTCAGTTGCAGTTGTTGGCGGCGGTAATGTTGCTATGGATGCGGCTCGTTGCGCTAAACGTCTTGGTGCTGAGCATGTGTATATAATTTACCGCAGAGGCGAAGACGAAATGCCCGCCCGTAAGGAAGAAATACACCACGCCAAAGAGGAAGAGATCGACTTTAAACTGCTTTGCAATCCCACAAGAATTATAAGTGATGAAAACAGCTATGTAACCGCAGTTGAGTGTATAAAAATGGAACTTGGAGAGCCTGACCAAAGCGGCAGAAGAAGACCTGTCGAAATTGATGGATCAGAGTTTACACTTCCTGTTGATACAGTTATTATGGCTCTTGGAACTTCACCTAATCCGCTTATTAGAAAAACCACTAAAGGCTTAGAGGCAAATAAACGCGGTTGCCTGGTGGTTGATGAAAATATGCAGACCACAAAAGTGGGTGTATATGCAGGAGGAGATGCAGTAACAGGCGCTGCTACGGTTATTCTTGCCATGGGCGCGGGTAAAACCGCTGCGAAAGCTATTGATGAATATTTAAAGTCAAAATAGCTATTGACATTAAACATTTTGTGTGTTAAAATTTTAAAAACAAACCGAGGAAAAAGAAAAGTAGTTATTCTGTGTGTTTTTAGAGAGCGGCCGTTTGCTGCAAGACCGTATCATAGGGGTAATGAATGGACTTTTGAGGGTGGCCCGAAATTGTAAAAGTAGGCGTCAACGGTTTTCGCCCGTTATAGCGAAGCGCGTATATTTGTACGCGGCAGAGTGGGTTTTTGACCAATTTGGGTGGCAACACGGAATTTTTGTTATTTCGTCCCAAGTATCTTTAGGATGCTTGGGATTTTTTATTGTTTGATTGGGGATTTAAAATGCTTATTCTTGATTTTCGATGGCGTAATTGATTTTTACATTACTATTAATCTATAATGAAACGGAGAAAGTACTATGAATAAATATAAAGAGTTCGATAATTATTTAAAGGAATTTCCGTCTGAGGATGGATATTTCGGTGAATATGGCGGTGCGTTTTTGTCACCTGAATTAATCCCAGCCTTTGAAGAGGCAAATAATTCTTATGAGGCTATTTGCCATTCGGCACAGTTTATTAATGAGCTTCGTCGCATCCGTAAGGAATTTCAGGGCAGGCCAACCCCAGTTTATCATTGCGAAAGACTTTCTAAGCTTTTTGGCAACTGTCAGATTTATTTAAAGCGTGAGGATTTAAACCATACGGGTGCCCACAAGCTTAATCACTGTATGGGTGAGGGCTTGCTTGCAAAGTTTATGGGCAAGAAAAAGCTTATTGCTGAAACGGGTGCCGGTCAGCACGGTGTAGCCCTTGCTACCGCGGCAGCTTATTTTGGTCTCGAATGTGATATTTACATGGGAGAGGTTGATATTGCAAAACAGCATCCCAATGTTATCAGAATGAAGATGCTTGGAGCTAATGTTATCCCTGTAACTCATGGACTTAAAACTTTGAAAGAGGCTGTGGATGCAGCATTTGAAGCATATACTAAAGAATATCACGATGCGATTTACTGCATAGGTTCAACCTTGGGACCTCATCCGTTTCCTAAGATGGTAAGAGATTTTCAGTCTGTTGTAGGTATTGAGGCAAGAGAGCAGTTTCTTGATATGACAGGCATTATGCCTGACGCTATTTGTGCTTGTGTCGGCGGTGGCTCTAATTCGCTAGGTATGTTTACACCATTCCTTGCAGACCCTGTTGAAATTTATGGTGTTGAACCGCTTGGAAAGGGCAGTAAGATAGGTGACCATGCCGCAACAATGCAGTTTGGCACAAAGGGCAGACTTCACGGTTTTGAGAGCTATCTCTTGCAGGATGAAAACGGTGAACCATTGCCTGTATACTCAATAGCAAGCGGTCTTGATTACCCAGGTGTTGGTCCTGAACACGCATATCTACGTGACAAAGGCAGAATTCATTATGAAACCGCAACTGATGAAGAGGCTATGGAGGCATTCTTCTTGCTTTCTCGTTTTGAGGGTATCATCCCTGCAATTGAAAGCTCGCACGCTGTTGCTTATGCAATAAAATATGCAAAGGAAAAGAAAACAGGCTCAATTCTTGTGTGTCTTTCAGGTAGGGGTGACAAGGATATCGATTATGTTTACGAAAAATACGGTTGCGGTGAGAAGTTTAATTTGGATAAATATATAAAATGAAGGTTTTAATATCTGACCTATGGGTTTTTGCTCATAGGTCTTTTGTTAATGTTGCACAAAAAATAAATTTTCATTTTTTGTGATATGTGCAAGAGGTAAAATTTAAAAAAAACGCAAATAATTCTTGCATATTTATTCAAAATATGGTATTATTTATGCATAGAAATTAATTAGAAATGCATATTTATGCATAACGGAGGAATAGAAATGAATAAAAAAGACATAAAAAAGGTGGTTCTTGCATATTCGGGTGGTTTGGATACATCTATTATCATTCCGTGGCTTAAGGAAAACTATAATAATCCTGAGATTATTGCTGTTTCTGGTAATGTTGGTCAGGCAAGTGAGCTTGAGGGACTTGAAGAAAAGGCTATCAAAACAGGCGCTTCAAAATGTTATATAGAAGACCTTACCGAAGAATTTTTAACTGATTATGTTTTCCCTTGTGTACAGGCAGGCGCACTTTATGAGGAATATATGTTAGGTACTGCTTTTGCGCGTCCTCCAATTGCTAAGAGAATTGCAGAAATTGCTGTTGCTGAGGGTGCAGATGCTATCTGCCACGGTTGCACAGGTAAGGGTAATGACCAGGTTCGTTTTGAGCTTGCCATTAAGGCTTTTGCACCTGATATGCCTATTATTGCTCCTTGGCGAGAGTGGGATATTAAATCCCGTGAAGAAGAAATTGAATATGCTGAGGCTCATAATGTGCCTCTAAAGATTAATCGTGAGACCAATTATTCAAAGGATAAGAATATTTGGCACTTATCTCACGAGGGTCTTGACCTTGAAGACCCCAAAAACGAGCCACAGTATAATAAAGAGGGCTTTTTAGAAATGGGTGTTTCTCCGGAAATGGCACCTGATAAGCCAACCTATGTAACTGTTCACTTCGAACAAGGTGTTCCTACTGCTGTTGACGGTAAAGAAATGGGCGCTGTAGAATTGGTTGAAACCCTTAATAAATTGGGCGGTGAGAATGGCGTTGGACTTCTTGATATTGTAGAAAACCGTCTTGTAGGTATGAAGTGCCGTGGCGTTTACGAGACCCCCGGTGGTGCAATTCTTTATAAGGCTCATTCTGTGCTTGAAAGCATTTGTCTCGATAAAGAAACCGCGCACTACAAGTCTCTAGTTGCACAAAAGCTTGCAGAGCTTGTTTATAACGCGCAGTGGTTTACTCCTCTTGTTGAGGCAATTTTAAGTTTTGTTAAAACAACACAGAAGTATGTTACTGGCGATGTTACCTTGAAGCTTTATAAGGGTAATATGATTAATGCGGGTGTCACCTCACCTTATTCACTTTATGACCCCGAAATTGCAACCTTTGATGAGGATGAAGTTTACGACCAGAAGGATTCACAAGGCTTTATAAACCTTTACGGTCTTCCCACAAAGGTTTATGCAAAAATGAAAGCAAAAAACGGTTTAAAATAATTTTTTAGGTTACCGCCTCTTTTTTAGGAGGCGGTACAGATGTTTTTAATATGTTTAATAAGTAGGTAATTATAATGGATAAAATGTGGGCAGGAAGATTTAGTAAGGCGCTTGACAAACAGGCGGATGACTTTAATTCTTCCATTCATTTTGACTGTAGGATGTATAAACAGGATATAATAGGCTCTATTGTTCACGCTAAAATGCTCGGTGATAAGGGTATAATCAAAACTGAAGAAAAAGAGAAAATTATCGAAGGTCTTAGCGGTATTTTAGAGGATATTGAAAGCGGTAATTTACTTTTTGATATGGATGCCGAGGATATTCATATGTTTATTGAATCCGTGCTTACCAAAAGAATCGGTGATGCGGGCAAAAAGCTTCATACTGCAAGAAGTCGTAATGACCAAGTAGCTCTTGATGTGAGAAGCTATTTAGCAATTGAATGTGAAGAAATAGGCAACCTTATTATTAGTCTTATAGAGGCAATTAAGGAAAAAGCTGAAGAAAATACTGATGCTATTATGCCAGGATATACTCATCTTCAGCGTGCTCAACCTATAACCTTTGCACACCACATTTTAAGCTATGCCTTTATGCTTAAGCGAGATTATGAGAGAATTGGTGATGCTGTTACCCGTATGCTTTCACAGTGTCCAATCGGTTCCTGTGCTCTTGCGGGTACTACATATAACACTGATAGGGAATGGGAAGCTGAGCATTTAGGCTTTAGTGGCATTTCACTTAATAGTATTGACGGTGTATCTGACAGGGACTTCTGCCTTGAATTAATGTCTGCATATTCAATACTTATGATGCATTTATCACGCTTTTCAGAGGAAATAATTCTGTGGTCAAGTTGGGAGTTCAGATTTGTGGAGCTTGATGATAGCTATACCACCGGTTCCAGCATTATGCCGCAAAAGAAGAATTCAGATATGGCAGAGCTTGTACGTGGTAAAACAGGTCGTGTATATGGTGATTTAATGGCTTTGCTTACCACCCTTAAGGGCTTGCCGCTTGCATACAACAAGGATATGCAAGAGGATAAGGAAGCTATTTTTGATGCGGTTGATACCGTTAAAAAGTGTGTTTCAATATTTATACCTATGGTTGCCACAATGCGTGTGAATAAAGAAAATATGTATAGAGCGGCAGGCGAGGGCTTTATCAATGCTACCGACCTTGCCGATTATCTTGTTAAAAAGGGTATGCCCTTTAGAACTGCATATAAGCATGTGGGTGAAATTGTGGGTTACTGCATAAAAAATGGTTTTGTGCTTGAAAACCTACCGCTTGAAAAGTATAAAGAATTTGATTGCACATTTTCAGAGGACTTGTATGATGAAATATCTCTAGAAACTTGTGTTAATAAGCGTGTTTCATCTGGTAGCACTGGTCCACAGTCGGTAAAAACACAAATTGATTATTTTACGGAGTTTTTAAATGAAAAAGGTATTCATTGACGGAAGCGCAGGAACTACAGGTCTTAGAATTGTTGAGAGACTTGAAAGCCGAGATGATATAGAACTTATAAAATTAAGCGAAGAAAAGCGCAAGGATATAGAAGCTAGACGTGAGGCTATCAATTCGGCGGATATAGCTTTTTTATGTCTTCCTGATGTGGCGGCTATTGAAGCTGTTTCGTTGATAGAAAACGATAAAACGGTAATTCTAGACACCTCAACTGCCCATAGAACAAACAATGATTGGGCATACGGTTTTCCTGAGCTTTCAATAGTCCATGAGGAAAAAATAAAAAATTCAAAGCGAATTGCAGTTCCGGGTTGTCATGCAAGCGGTTTTATTTCGCTAATTTATCCATTGGTAGAAAAGGGAATTATAAACAAAGATGTTTTGCTGTCCTGTTTTTCACTAACAGGATATTCGGGTGGCGGCAAGAAGATGATTGCCGAATATGAGGATGCTGAGCGAGATGAATTACTTAATGCGCCGCGTCAGTATGGACTATCGCAAACCCACAAGCATTTACCTGAAATGACTGTTATTACCGGAATAGAAAATGCCCCTATATTTGTGCCTGTGGTTGATGCTTATTATAGCGGCATGGAGGTTACAGTCCCGCTATTTACTTCTCAGCTTAAAGACGGTTTTACTGTAGATGATATAAAAGAAGTCTATAAACAAAAGTATAACGGTCCGATTGTTAAATATGTTGAAGATTTTTCCGAGCAAGGTTTTGTTTCAGCTAATAAACTGAGCTTTAACGATGGTATGGAAATTTCTGTTTCTGGAAATAATGAAAGAATATTACTTATAGCGCGCTATGATAACCTTGGTAAAGGTGCTTCGGGTGCGGCTGTTGAGTGTATGAATATTGTTTTGGGTATAGATAAAACCAAAGGGTTAGAAATATAGGAGATATGTTATGAAAATAATTTCTGGCGGTGTTTGTGCCGCAAAGGGCTTTAGCTCTAACGGAATACATTGCGGAATAAGGAAAAATAAAGCAAAGCGGGATTTAGCTTTAATCTTTAGTGAGGTTAGAGCTAATGCTGCCGCTGTTTATACTACTAATCTTGTAAAAGGTGCACCTTTAACTGTTACTAAAAAACATATTGAAGATGGTTTTGCACAGGCGATTATTTGTAACAGCGGCAACGCCAACACTTGTAATGCAAACGGTATAGAGATAGCTGAGCAGATGAGCAATTTATTGTCTGATGAGCTTCATATTGATGCTGATGACATTGTTGTTGCTTCAACGGGTGTTATTGGTCAGCCTCTTAATATTGAGCCAATAAAGAAGGGTATCCCAGAATTAGTTTCAGGACTCAGAAATGATAAAAGCACCGAGGCGGCTGAGGGTATTATGACTACTGATACCCGTCTTAAAGAGGTTGCTGTCAGCTTTAATATCGGTGGCAAGGAATGTAAAATCGGCGGTATTGCAAAAGGCTCAGGTATGATACATCCTAATATGGCCACTATGCTTGTTTTCATCACTACCGACTGTAATATTAGCAGTGAAATGTTGAATAAAGCACTGTCAAGCGATATAAAAGAAACCTTTAATATGGTAAGTGTTGACGGAGACACATCAACAAACGATATGGTAACCGTGCTCGCCAACGGTATGGCTAAAAACCAAGAAATTGTGTCTTATGGTGAAGATTTTGATACTTTTATGAAAGCGCTAAACACTGTTACAGTTCACCTTTGCCGTATGATTGCGGGTGATGGAGAGGGCGCAACCAAGCTGTTAGAATGTAAGGTTATCGGTGCAAATAGCGATTGTGTTGCCAAAACCGTTGCAAAATCGGTTATTTGCTCTTCACTCACAAAAGCGGCTATGTTCGGTGCGGATGCCAACTGGGGTAGAGTTCTATGTGCTATTGGTTATTCTGGCGCTGAAGTAGATGTTAACAAAATTGACGTAGCTTTTAAGTCAGCAAAGGGAAAAATAGCGGTTTGTAAAAATGGCGCGGGTATTGATTTTTCAGAAGAAATTGCAAAGGAAATTTTGTTAGAAAACGAAATTGAAATTTTGGTTGACCTAAATAGTGGCGAATATTCTTCTACTGCTTGGGGATGCGACCTCACGTATGAATATGTTAAGATTAATGGAGATTATAGAACTTAAGAGGTTATATTATGTATATTGATAATATCACAAATGCTCAAAGGGCTGAGGTGCTTACAGCGGCACTGCCTTACATAAAGAAATATTACGGTAAGATTGTGGTTGTGAAATATGGCGGCAACGCAATGATTAATGAGGATTTGAAACAACAGGTTATGGAAGATATAGTTCTTCTTCACCTTATTGGAGTTAAAATTGTGTTGGTTCATGGTGGCGGTCCCGAAATTACTGATACTCTAAAGAAAATCGGTAAAGAATCGGTTTTTGTGGATGGCCTTCGTGTTACCGATAAAGAAACTGCTGATGTTGTTCAGATGGTTTTAGCAGGTAAAATTAATAAAAGCCTAGTAAACCTTTTGGGAACAAAAGGTGGCAAGGCAATGGGCATATCGGGTATGGACGGTCATCTTATTGAAGCCGAGGTTAAGGATGAACGACTTGGCTTTGTGGGTAGAATTACCAAGGTTAACGTAGAGCCTATAACCGACCTCTTAGAACATGATTATATACCCGTTGTTTCAACCGTTGGTTGTGATAAAAACGGTAATGTTTACAATATAAATGCTGATACTGCTGCTGCGTTTATTGCAGGTTCGTTAAATGCAGAATGTTTAATTTCTATGACCGATATTGCGGGGATTTTAAAGGATAAGGATAACCCCGAATCTCTGATTTCAGTTGTTGATTTAAATGATGCTAAGGAACTTTTTAATGACGGTACAATATCTGGTGGTATGATACCTAAGGTTGAGTGTTGCATAGAGGCTATCCATAAAGGTGTTAAAAAGGTGTTTATTATGGATGGCAGAGTACCGCACTCACTCCTTATTGAAACCCTTACTGACGAGGGTGCAGGTACGATGGTTATAAAGGATAAAAACAATGAATATTAAGGAAAAAGACAATTTGTATATTGCAAATACCTATGCACGCTTCCCTTTGGTTTTGAAAGAGGGTAAAGGCTCTCTTGTAAAGGATGAAGAGGGCAACGAATATATTGATTTAGGCACAGGTATTGCGGTTAATACCTTTGGCTTTTCAGATGCCGAATGGGTAGCTGCGGTATCAGAACAGCTGAATATTTTACAGCACACATCAAATCTTTATTATTCCGAGCCATGTGCAAACTTAGCAGAGATGCTTTGTGCCCGTACAGGCTTTAAAAAGGTTTTCTTTTCAAATTCGGGTGCTGAAGCCAATGAATGCGCAATTAAGGTTGCTCGCAAATACGCTGCCGAAAAAAAAGGCAGTGAATACAATACAATTATCACCCTTAAAAATAGCTTTCACGGTAGAACAGTTACAACCCTTGCCGCAACAGGTCAGGATGTTTTTCATAAGGAATTTTTGCCTCTTACCGACGGTTTTATTTACTGCGAAGCAAATAACAGCGAGGAATTGAGAAAACTAGTAGCCGATAATAAAATTGCGGCGATTATGTTTGAAACCATTCAAGGCGAGGGCGGTGTTTTGCCGCTGAGTGATGAATTTGTAAATACAATATTTGAACTTGCTGAAAAGAACGATATATTAACAATAGCTGATGAGGTTCAAACGGGTAACGGTAGAACAGGTGAGTTATACGGTTTTATGAATTACGGTGTAAAGCCTGATATTTTTTCAACCGCAAAGGGACTTGGCGGCGGTTTACCGCTTGGCGCTACCGTTCTTGGAGAAAAGGTAAAGGATGTGCTAATTCCAAGTAGTCATGGTTCCACCTTTGGCGGCAATCCTGTTGCGTGCGCTGGAGCTGTTAATATTTTAAGCAGAATTACTAGCGAACTTTTAGAAGATGTAAAAGCTAAATCGCTGTATATTATTAATTCGTTAAGTAATGCTGAGGGTGTTAAATCGGTTAGCGGTAAAGGTTTTATGTTGGGTATTGAAACCGTTAGGGATGTAAGTGATGTAATTGAGGAATGCCGTAAAAACGGTGTTCTAGTTATTAAGGCTAAAAATAAAGTAAGACTATTACCTGCACTAAACATACCCGAAGAATTGCTCAAAAAGGCTGTTAATATAATTGCTATAGCTTGTAAGGAGAAATGATTATGGATTTTAAAGGCAGAAGCTTTCTAAAGCTTTTAGACTATACACCTGAAGAAATCGCTTGCCTTATAGATTTGGCGGCAGAGCTTAAATACAAGAAAAAATCAGGTATTCCGCATAGACTTTGTGAGGGTAAGAATATAGCATTAATATTTGAAAAAACTAGCACAAGAACACGCTGTGCCTTTGAGGTTGCGGCTTATGATTTGGGTATGGGTGTTACTTATCTTGATCCTACCGGCTCACAAATTGGCAAAAAAGAGAGCATTGCAGATACCGCACGGGTGCTTGGTCGGATGTATGACGGTATCGAATATCGCGGTTTTGGTCAGGAAATAGTTGAGGATTTAGCTAAATATTCTGGTGTGCCTGTTTGGAACGGACTTACAAATGAGTTTCACCCCACACAAATTTTAGCCGACTTTTTAACTATAAAAGAGCGTTTTGGCAGACTTAAGGGAATTAATTTTGTATATATGGGCGATGCCCGTTACAATATGGGAAACTCTTTAATGGTTGGTTGTGCTAAAATGGGCCTTAATTTCACTGCTTGCGCACCAAAAAAATATTTTCCGGATGCTTCTCTTATTAACGAGTGTAATGAAATTGCAAAACAGACAGGCGCTACCCTTAAATTTATTGAAGACCCGATGGAAGCCACTAAGAATGCTGATGTAATTTATACGGATGTTTGGGTTTCTATGGGTGAGCCTCAAGACGTCTGGGATGAGAGAATAAGAGAACTAAAGCCCTATCAGGTTAACACTGCACTTATGCAAAATGCAGGTGAAAAGGCTGTGTTTATGCATTGTTTACCCGCTTTTCACGACCTTAAAACCACCGTTGGTAAGGAAATTAGTGAAAAGTTCGGAATCGATGAGATGGAGGTTACAGACGAGGTTTTCGAAAGCCCACAGTCTATTGTCTTTGATGAGGCTGAAAACCGTATGCATACAATTAAGGCGGTTATGGCGGCAACTCTGTAATTTTTAAATAAATTAATTTTTTAGACAAAACAAAAGCCAAGAGGGAAGTCCTCTTGGCTTTAAATTTTTTATGCTTCAGCATCCTTGGTTATAATATCAATTATCTCGGAATATATTCTTGATGGGTTATCAATAAACCGTTCTTTAATATAGTTTGCTTGTTCCTCGTCTGTTACCATAAGTTTAACACTCATAAACGGAGAATCACCGTCAAGTGCAGAACAGGTAATAAATGTGCGCTCGCCTTCACGTGAAATCTTAATGTCGGTTTCCTTTGCATTTCTATATCGAGAAACCATTTTAATCGTTGCTTTAAGCGCTCTTTCTTTAACTGATAAAGAAAGTGAAGTCTTGAGCGTTTCGGCAATTAATTTACCTTTTTCGGTAATCACATAGGTATCTTCTTTTTCGTCCACAAGCTTTAACTGACCGTTTTTATGCAAAAATGCAATAGAGTCGTTAACCTCAAAGCAGTTAGCAATAGCCTCATAGTGTAGAAGGTCGGCTAAGTTTCTGCCGGGAACGGCACCAGAAATTGAAGAGAACAGATAGCAAATAAGAATACGTATTTCGGCTGTAGAAAATAATCCGCCGATTTCAGAAACACCAGCAGAAACTGCATCTCTTTCCATTAAAATACTCCTATCCTAAAAATGCATCATGAACAGCGGTAACTGCACGGTCAGCATATTTAGCATCTATAAGAACTGAAATTTTGATTTCGCTTGTAGAAATCATCTGAATGTTAATGCCTGCATCGTAAAGAGCCTCAAACATCTTAGATGCAACACCGGGGTTACTTTCCATACCAGCACCAACAATAGAAATTTTTGAAATATCACAGTCAATACTAAGGTCCTTATACATAAGCACATCTTTGAGACTTTCAATAGCATCAGTTGCCTGCTTGCTCTGGTCTTTAGGAACTGTGAATGTGATATCCTTTGAGTTATCGCGGCCAACCGACTGTAAAATAATATCAACATTTACTTTGAATTGTGCAAGCTTGTTAAAGATTTTAAAAGCTATACCGGGGGTATCTTCTAAACCTACGATAGAAATTCTAGCAACATTATTATCCTTAGCAACGCCTTTAATTAGAGTTTTTTCCATTTTTACCTTCTCCTTTACAATAGTACCTGGTTTTACTTCGAGACTTGAAAGAACTTCAAGCTCAACATTGTATTTCTTTGCCATTTCAACCGAACGATTGTTAAGCACTTGAGCACCCATTGCAGCAAGCTCGAGCATTTCATCATAACTGATTTCATCCATTTTTATTGCGGTGGAAACTTTACGTGGGTCGGCAGTATAAACACCGTCAACATCAGTATAAATCTGGCAAAGGTCAGCCTTCATAGAAGCGGCGATAGCAACAGCGCTTGTATCAGAGCCTCCGCGACCGAGGGTTGTAATATCATCATACTTATTAAGACCTTGGAAGCCTGCAACAATAACGATATTCTTTTTGTCAATCTCTTTTTTAAGTCTTTCTGTGTTAACCTTTTTAATACGGGCAATGCTGTGATGAGAATCGGTTTCAAAACCTGCTTGCCATCCGAGAAGTGATTTTACAGGATAACCTAACTTTTCAATAGCCATTGCAAGAAGTGCTATTGAAATTTGCTCACCCGCGGAAAGCAACATATCCATCTCGCGCTTAGAGGCGCCGTTAGAATTGATTTCGAGTGCTTTATCGATAAGGTCATCTGTAGTATCACCCTGAGCGGAAACAACAACTACAACATCGTTACCTTTTTTGTAGTCTTCAATTATTCTGTTGGCTACATTGAAAACTCTTTCGGCATTGGCAACAGAAGAACCGCCAAATTTTTTAACTATTAGCATAGGTTAGTACCTCCTATAGAATTTGCAGAATTTTATAATTACAGTTTTTAAAATGAGCAAGCTTATTTTGTAGCTCTGCTTTAAGCATGGGCTCGGTTATAAAAGCAATCTCATTACGGTATTGGTTTTTAACGGGATTTTTAATTGAATTTCCAAAAATATTTGAAAATTTTGCTTCGAGTGTATCGAAGTTATCAGATGTAATCCTCACAAACATCTGGCTTTCATTAGCAGAAATTTTTTCAACATAGTCATCAGAGCCATCTTCCCAATAAAGATATTTGCGAGCTTCAATATGCTTTACACAGTCCATAATATCAGCAACAACTGCGCTAGCGGTAGCTTCTTTACCGGCACCTTTACCGTAGAACATAACCTCACCTGTTTGGTCTCCCGTAACCATAACAGCATTAAATACGCCGTTAACGCTTGATATTATATTGTCTCGGCTAACAAGGGTGGGTCTTACGCTTGCTGTTATTTTGCCGTTTTCGAGCTTCTTAGTGTTTGCGATAAGTTTAATAACATAACCTAATGTATCAGCTGCGGAAATGTCATCAAGAGTGATATCGGTTATACCTTCTGTAACAACCTGTTCTGGATAAACATGCTTTCCAAATGCCAATGCTGCCAAAATACAGATTTTGCGACAGGCATCGTGTCCTTCAATATCAGCGGCAGGATTTTTTTCAGCATATCCTTTATCCTGTGCTAACTTAAGCGCTGTATCAAAATCCATATTATCTACTATCATTTTATTTAAAATATAGTTGGTTGTTCCGTTGAGAATTCCTGAAATTTCAGTAATTTCATTAGCGGCTAAGCACTGCACTATTGGGCGGAGAACAGGAATACCTCCACCAACACTTGCTTCAAAAAGAAAATTAACATTATTTTCTTTAGCAATTTTTATAAGCTCAGCACCCTTTACAGCTACAAGCTCTTTATTAGATGTAACAACGCTTTTTCCTTTGAGCAGACAGCTTTTAACAAAATCATAAGCGGGGTTTACACCGCCCATAACTTCGGCTACAACCTTAACGCTGTCGTCATTTAAAATAACGTTGAAATCCTTTGTGAATTTGTCGCTGTAGGAAAGCTCGTCAAAATCACGCAAATCAAGAATGTATTTAACATTTACATTAGTTTTTACTCTTTCGGAAATACGCTCATTGTGGTTAATGAGTATCTCGGCAGCACCCGAGCCCACAACACCGTGTCCCATAATAGCAACGTTAACCATTTTAACCTCCGAGGGAATATTTGTTGATAAAAGCAATATATTAATATACAAAGCAATTTAATCCTAACTATTATATTACATTTTATTTGCAAAATCAATACAAAAAGGTCAAGAATTACATATTTTTGGATATTTGCCGAATTTTAAGCGTTGGGGGCATAAAAAATTGGAACAGCAGTCTAAAATTGGATTTTTAATTAATTTAGGCTTTGCACTTTCTGTGGGGTTTATTATATATTTTTGCGCGAAATTTTTACTTGGATATTTATTACCTTTTGTTATTGCAGCAATAATTGCTTGGTGTGTGCAAAAGCCTGCAAAAAGTATTGCGACTAAAACCAGACTTAAAAGCGGGATTTGCGCAGTAATACTTTCAATGATAATTTTTATTTTGGCTGCCTCTTTAATGGTTTTTGGATTTTATCGAGGGGCTATATTTGCAGGGGAAATGCTTAATAAAATGCCTCAGATTATAGATGTTTTAAGTGATGTGTTTGATGATTTTAAAAATCGATTAGGAAATATATATGATGATTTATCTCCAAAAACAGTTGGAACATTAAATGAAATCGAGAATAGCATTTTAGAAACAATGGGCACTAAGCTTACAGGGGCTTTTTCCGGTTTTGCGGCTGTGATAGCTAAAAAAATGCCAACTTATTTTCTGAGCATTTTGGTAACTTTGGTTGCAACCTGTTATATTTCAAAGGATTTCGATCGATTGCTAAGGTTTTTAAAAGAACTCTGTGGCGAAGGTGTTTATAATAAAATAACCGAAATCAAAGTGATTTTTTCAACTAGTGTTTGGAGAATATTCAAGGGCTATGCAATTATTCTAACCATTACTTTTTTAGAGTTGTTAATCGGTTTTTTAATACTTGGTATAAGTCGGCCAATAATCCTAGCTTTCGTAGTTTCACTGGTTGATTTATTACCGGTTTTTGGAACCGGAACTGTTTTAATTCCGTGGGGTTTGATTAGGATTTTTTTAGGCTTTAAAGACGGTTTTCTAATTCTTGTTTTATATATTATTATAAGCTTGGCGCGCAATTTCATTGAGCCTAGAATAATAGGAAAGCAGATAGGTATAAATCCTCTATTCACACTTATTGTTATGTTTGCCGGACTGAAACTTATAGGCTTTTGGGGAATTATAATTTTTCCTATAATATTTATTGTGATTTTTAAATATTACAAGCAACAGCTAGTGGAAAATTAGCTTGTCATAAATTCTGAAATTGCATAGTATAAAATGTAGGAAATTAATGTGGAGTGAATAGGATGAAGGGATATTTAATTACAACAGGAACGGTAACTTATGCCCTTAAGGGCAGAGATGTTTTGAGAAAAAAAGGATATAAAGCAAGCGTGGAAAAAATTTCTTCAAACGAAAATAATCTTGGCTGTGGCTACTCAATAAAGTTCTATGGTGATATAAAAATGGCAGAACAAATATTGAGAAGTAGCGGTGTTAAAATTTTAAAAATCAGTGAAATAATGAATTAATTGTGGGGGTACTGTAGCGGCAATACTACAGTACAACCCCTTTTTTGTGAGGTAAATATTATGATATATTTTGATAATGCCGCAACAACGGCAAAGAAACCGCAAGAGGTTATAAATGCGGTTTTAAGTTCATTTAAAAATTATAGTTCAAACCCCGGACGCAGCGGATATAAATTATCAACAAGAACCTCAGATGAGGTTTTTGGCGTGAGAAAAAAGGTGGCAAATTTTTTTGGCGCAGATGGTCCTGAAAATGTTGCTTTTACTTTAAATTGCACACAAAGTATAAATATGGTTTTAAAGGGTGTCTTATGTAAGGGTGACCACGTGGTTGTTTCCTCTTTAGAGCATAATGCAGTTATGCGGCCTTTAAAGAAAATGGGGATAAATTACAGTATAGCTGAGGTTTCATTATTAGATGAACAAATAACATACAAAAATTTTGAGGCTGCCATTTTACCAAACACAAAATTGGTTTTTTGCACGGGTGCTTCGAATGTTTGCGGAAGATTGTTGCCAATAGCGAAAATTGGCGAGCTTTGCAAGATAAAAAGAATTATGTTTGGACTCGATGCAGCTCAAATAGCAGGTGTAATTCCGATAGATATGAGGAAAATGAATATAGATTTCTTGTGCATTGCAGCCCATAAAGGACTATATGCACCAATGGGACTGGGTGTTCTTATTTGCAGAAAGTATATCCCAGAGACCTTGATAGAGGGTGGAACAGGTACAAATTCGTTGGATTTATATCAGCCGAAAGAAATGCCTGAAAGACTAGAAAGTGGAACTATAAACGTGCCGGCAATTATAGGCCTTGGCGGAGGTATAGATTTTATTCATAAGCACGGTTTAGGCAAACTGTATTTAAAAGAAATGCAACTGGCACAATATGTGCATAATGCACTCGCTAAAAGTAGCAAAATAGAGCTATACACACCAAAACCGCTACCTTGGGAATATGTGCCGGTTATTCCGTTTAATTTTAAAGGTATTGAAAGCACAAAAACTGCAAAAATGCTTAGCGAAAGAAACATTGCAGTAAGAGCGGGCTATCATTGCGCACCCTCGGCTCATAGGATGATGGGGACTATAAATCATGGTGCTGTGAGGTTGTCTTTTTCGGCATTTAACAGTATTGCAGAGGCAGATAGTTTTGTGAGAACCGTAAATGAGCAAAATTTCTATAAAAAACTTCAAAAAATCTATTGAATGAGAGAGGATTATATGATAAAATAAAAGTGAAATATTATGTCTTAAAAAGGATGTACTGTTGTGGAAAAGATTTTTGATACATTGTATACTGTTTTTAACCAAATTGGCTATGCGGTTTCTAATATCAGCTTCTTTGATTTTGTTGATATTGCAATACTTAGCTATATTATTTACAAGTCTATTGGCTTTTTAAAGGAAACCAGAGCGGGTCAGCTTGTCAAAGGCCTTTTAATATTGTTTGTTGTGTATATCATTGCCAGATGGTGGGAGCTTGTAACTGTTGAATGGTTGCTTTCCAATATTATGGATGCGGCGCTTATTGCAGCAGCTGTAATCTTCCAACCTGAGCTTAGAAGAATTCTCGAAAAGGTTGGTAGAACAAATTTTGGCAGAGGTCAAATGTTTGAGAGTAATGAGGATGCACTCTCCATCTGTATTGACCATATTTCAAAAGCTGTAGCAACGATGCAAGAAAATAAAACAGGTGCACTTATAGTTTTCGAAAACCGAACACAATTAGGAGAAATTATTTCAACGGGAACAATAATCAATGCCGAGCCTTCACCGTCAATGATTAGTAATGTGTTCTTTCCAAAATCACCTTTGCATGATGGTGCAATGATAATTCGTGACGGTAGGTTGTATGCGGCAGGCTGTATTTTGCCGCTTACTCAACGCGAAGATATCAGCTTAAATCTTGGCACACGTCACAGAGCGGCTATTGGTATGACCGAAAATTCTGACGCGGTTGTGCTTGTTGTTTCTGAGGAAACGGGGACTATCTCAATAGCAATAGACGGTCAAATGACAAGAAATTATAATGCAGTTTCAGCCGCTGCAGAACTTAAAAGATTGTTATTATCAGCAAGGGAGAGGGAGAACAAACAAATTCTTTCTACCTTACTCACTAAAATTAAGAACATAAAAATCAAAATGCAAAACGGAAAGGAGACAAAGGACAAATGAATTTCCTAAAAGAATTTTCATTAAAGAAAATGTTTTTTAAAAAGCGTTTCACTGTTGCCTTTTCCGTTGTTTTAGCCTTTTTGATTTGGATTGTAATTACTGTTCAGCAAAAACCGGTTATCTCGCGAACATTTACTGATTTGTCGGTTAATATTAATCTTGAGAATACCTTTGTTTCTGAAAATAATATGAATATAATTGGTGATATATCAAAACAGAGGTTTACTGTTGTTATTACAGGTCCAACCAACCTAGTAAGCGCTCTTACAGCTGACCAGATTGGTATTTATGCATCTGCTGGAGAGGTTGATGCTCCCGGTCAATACAGTCTTAAGGTTGCTCCAACAAGCACTACAGTATCTGCAGAGTATGATATAACAAGCATTTCGCCGCCTACTATTGATGTTGAATTTGACTATATTGATACGATGGAATTTTCTATTACTCCAATTGCCGAAGGCGTTACAGCAGCAAACGGTCTTATAGCAGAAAATGGAATTGTTGGTGGCACCGAATCTGATACTGTTACGGTAACAGGTCCGCGTACTGTTGTTGGGAAAATTAAAACTGTTTCTGCGGTGGCTAAGGTGAACAAGACCTTGAATGCTACTGAAACTTTTGATGCCGAGCTAGTCCTGCTTGATGAAAATAATAAAGAGCTTAGCAAAGAATTTATTACGATGAGTACCAATAATGTTAAGGTTACCGTTCCAATTTCTAAGAAAAAGACTGTGCCGATTTCTGTGAGCTACACAAATGTTCCTGTAGGGTTTGATGAAAAGTCTATATCTGTATCTTATAATTATCCTAGTGTTAATATCATTGGTGCTCCTGATATGGTTGATAAAACAAGCCAAATTATACTTTCTCCGATAGATTTATCAACGCTTACAATGGGTAGAAAGAGCTTTGACTTATCTTTGAAATTGCCCGAAGGTGTAAGACTTCTTGATAGTGTTGAGTATATTACGGTGTCGGTTAATGCCTCTGGTTACGCCGAGAAAACTCTGAATGTTAATTCGGTAAAATATTCAGGTCTTTCAGCCGGACTTTCAACAAGCAGTCTTTCTGCTATTAAAAATGTAAGAGTGTGCGGTCCTGCCTCGGTTATTAAATATATTACTCCTGACGATATTTCTGCAGAGGTTGACCTTACCGATAAAAAAGCAGGTCAGCATACAGTGGCAGTTAAATTTAAATTAGGTAAATATAAAAATGTTTGGGTATCGGGACAGTATAATACCACTGTCACAATTAAATAAAACATTTTATCAATAGCATAAGGCGGAGATATGGGACAATTCAAGTCTTACATAATATCCGCCTTATATATTATTTTAAACATTTCTATTTCTTTTGAATATATTAAAAGAGGAGGAATGTTTATGGGTGAACTGATTTTTTTTGTTATTTTTTCTATCCCTGCAATCTACGGTGTGGCAGAGCTTATACATATTTTGAGAGGTTTTATTATTAAACCAAAGGTGTTTGCTCCTAAATATATAATACTTTTCTTGGGCAATAATATGGCATATGAGCAATTACTAAGTGCATTTTGGGAATTTTCGTGGTACGGTAAAAAATACGCGCAGAATATAATTGCTATTGATTGCGGTATAAAAGAGGAAGAATACAAAACTTGTTTTGAATTTTGCAAAAAAAATAATTTTATATTTTGCAATTCTGCAGAGCTTTCGGGCTATCTTGAAGTGCTGATGGGTAAGGTTTAAAATTTAGTTGGAAAAAATTTCTGGCTATGGGAGGTTGATTTTTTATGGAAAATTCTATGCTACAGAATGTAACAGAGACTATCGTCGGCACTGTGCAAAGAATTACCTATAAAAATGACACCAACGGATACACAGTGGCAGAGGTAAGAGTAGATAAAGAGAATATAACCGTTGTAGGTATGTTACCTTTTTTGTGCGAGGGTGATTTGGCTGAGTTTTTTGGCAAATTTACCGTTCATTCCACCTATGGACAGCAGTTTTCTGCTACTGCGTTTGAAAGAAAAGTGCCGCAAAATGCAGCCGCAATATTAAGATATTTGTCTGCAGGTGCTATTAAGGGTATCGGGCCTGCAACAGCGGCAAAGATTGTTGAAAAATTCGGCGAGGATACCCTAGATATTATTCAGAATAACCCTCAAGAGCTCACATGTATTAAAGGATTTTCTATTGCTAAAGCTCAAGCAGTTTCAGCAGAGTATAGAAAACAGTTTGGTATAAGAGATATAATGCTTATGCTTTCAAAATATAAGGTAACACTTGATAGATGTCTTGCTATATATAAAAAATTCGGTGAAAACAGCACCGAAATCATTAAGGCTAATCCATATGCACTATGTGAGGAAGGTCTAGAGTTTCGTTTTGAAGTAGCAGAGGAAATTGCCGTCGATTTGAATTTTGCCAAGGATAGTGAACAACGTGTGGCGGCGGGTATTGAATATGTGCTTAGAAAAAATCTCTCAAACGGGCATACCTGTTTGCCAAGAGATAAGTTTATTTCAGTTTGCTGTAAGCTACTCGAATGTAAGGAAAGCACAGTTGAAATTTGTTGTGATAGGCTTATTGATTGCATGAGACTTACGGTTGATGTTATAGGTAATACTGAGTTTATTTCTATCCCCAAATACCGTTTTGCTGAACAGCATATAGCTGCAAGACTTTGCTCGGTAAAGGATTTCATAAACAGTTCAATCACAATAGATGAATTAGAAATAGCTAACGTTGAAAACCGATTGGGAATAAAGTTTGAAGCATTGCAGAAAAAAGCGATTTTTGAGGCTTTTAAAAGTGGCATTTTGGTTTTAACGGGTGGTCCGGGAACCGGTAAAACCACCACTCTTAATGCTATTATCAGGCTTTTTGAGGAGCGTGACCTTGATATTGAGCTTGCCGCTCCCACAGGAAGAGCCGCAAAGCGAATGACAGAGCTTACAGGAAGAGAGGCAAAAACCATACACCGTCTATTAGAGGTCGAATGGGGCGAAGCTGATAAAAGGCAGTTTGCGAGAAACGAAAAAAACCCCTTACCCTGTGAGGTTATAATTATTGATGAGGCTTCAATGATTGATGCTTTACTTTTTGATGATTTACTAAAGGCGTTAAAGCTTTCTTGCAGAATTATTCTTGTGGGTGATTCGGACCAGTTGCCAAGTATAGGAGCAGGTAATGTTTTAGGTGATATTTTAGCATCGGACGTTTTTCCGTCCATACGTCTTAAAAAGGTGTTTAGACAATCAAAACAAAGTATGATAATTGCGAATGCTCACGCGATTATTGACGGGGAACCTGCTGATTTTTCAAACAAAAATTCGGACTGTTTTTGGCTTTGCCGCCACGATAAATACTCTACCGCTAATACTATTATCGAGCTTGTTACTTCGCGTTTGCCTGAGGCTTATGGCATTAACCCAACACAAAGCGTACAAATTCTGTGTCCGTCTAGAATGCTTGATACTGGTACAATAAACCTTAACAATCTTTTGCAGGAAAGATTAAATCCTCATAAAAAGGGAGAACCACAGCTGAGCTTTATGGGGATTTATATGCGCGTCGGTGATAAGGTTATGCAAATTAAGAATAACTATGATTTGCAGTATATTAAGGATAGCGGCGAATACGGTACTGGCGTATTTAACGGAGATGTTGGATACATTACCGACATCGATATGCGGGCAGGCATAATAAAGGTAAGATTTGATGATAGGGTTGCAACCTATTTTAGTGAGGATTTGGGTGAGCTAGAGTTAGCTTATGCTGTAACAGTACACAAATCTCAGGGCAGCGAATATGATTATGTGATTTTACCGTTAATTGATGTTCCTACAAAGCTTAAGTACAGAAATCTTTTATATACCGCTGTAACGCGAGCCAAAAAAATGCTTATTTGCGTGGGAGACCAGAATGTTTGGAATGAAATGGTGGCTAATGACCGTAAAACATTAAGGTATACATTGCTTAAAACATTTTTGTTAAAGGGCGGTAGTGCATAGTTGTATAATGAATTATTATCTGCATTGTTTCCAAATACCTGTATTGGTTGCGGCGGTGTAATAGACGAAAATGAATTCCTTTGTGATTATTGTGCTGAGATGATTGAACGGTATGACCTTAATAAATTTTGTATCAAATGCGGTAATTATAAGTCGGTGTGCGAATGCTCAAAACACGTGTTTTATTTTGATGGATGTGTAGCACCGTTTAAATATGAGGGAATTGCTCGCAGAGCTATGTATGCTTTTAAATTTAGGCATAAAGAAAAAATTTCTGATTATTTTGCTGAACAAATGGCACTCACAGTGAAGCAATGCTATTTTGATATGGATTTTGATGTTGTTTGCTGTTTGCCAATTGAAAGCCTTAGGGGTATGCGTAGAGGTTATAACCAAACCGAAATTTTAGGCAGAAAAATTTCTGAAATATTAAATTTGCCTTTTTGTAATAATGCGTTGGGCTTTAAAAATAGAAAAAAGATACAACACAAAACTTTACTAAGGGAAAGATTTAATAATGTTAAAGATGTTTTTTATGCAAAAACATCGCTTGTTAACAAAAACATACTTCTTGTTGATGATATTAAAACCACGGGCGCGACCTTGAGCGAGTGCGCAAAGGTGCTTTTGGCATCGGGTTGCAATGAGGTTTATTGTATAACTGGACTGGCTGTTGAAAGGAAGAAAAGAAAAAATGGCAACTGATATAGGAATAGATTTAGGCACATCTAAAACTGTGATTTTTTCAAGCTCAAAGGTTGTATTTGAACAACCTAATATTGTTACAGTTGATAACGAAACGTGGGAACCTCTCTATTTTGGAGATAAAGCAAAGCAGACATTGGGTAGAACACCAGATAGTCTTGCTTGCGTCAGCCCGATTGAGCGCGGAGTTATTGCTGATTACGATATTGCTGAAATGATGCTAAAAAACTATATGCAAGAGGCTTTTGGTAACCGTATAATGCGACCGCGCATTATGGCGACTTTACCGCCTGGTCTTACCGAATTACAGCATCACTCGCTTGCAAATGCTGTTGAATCTGCTGGAGGAAGAAATATTTCGGTTATCGAAGGTCCGCTCGCTATTGCTTTTGGATTAGGACTTGATTTTTCAACTCCCAGAGGCTCTCTTATTGTTGATATAGGCGCTGGAACTACCGATATTGCAGTAATTTCATTAGGCGGTATCGCCACCTGTGATTCCTTTAAGGTTGCATCGTTAGATTTTGATGCACAGATTATGCGTTATGTTAGAAAAGAATATAATATTGAGATTGGTTCGCTTACCGCAGAGGCTATAAAAATCAATGTTGGCACCGCTGTTAAGCGTGATATTGAAATTGCAATGGTTGCAAAGGGAAGAAATGTGTTTACAGGTTTACCTGAAAGCTTTGAAATTTCGAGTGGCGAGGTTTATGAGGCAATAGCTGAAACTGTTAATATGATTTGTAATGCAATACGATTGGTTTTACAAAATACAAATCCCGATTTAGTTGCTGATATTACAGCTGACGGTATGTATCTTACGGGCGGTGGCTCATGTCTATATGGACTTGACCAAAGGCTTTCAGATTATTTAGGTCTTGAGGTTCATAAGCTCGATGACCCTCAGTATAGTGTTGTTAAAGGGGCGGCAGTAGCCCTTAAAAAACCTGAACTACTTAAAAATGTTGACTATCAGATGCGTTCGATAAAAGAACTTGTTATTGATTAAAAAAACCGACTTAAGATATAAT
>JAZUAL010000036.1:0-3093 GCA_045637925.1 Acutalibacteraceae bacterium
TGCAGGGCAATAAAAACATCACCCTGCATTTGTTTTTTCACTCAATTAAAAATATGTAACTACTGCTTTTGGTGATTGTCTTATAGTTGCATTAATGCTAATTTGTCCCTATTGTAGCGCAAGCATACCTTAATTATGAAAAGAGTGCAACAAAAACCGCCGCAAGACAACTTCTTAGCGGCGGTTAAATCTATTTATTTTTTTTGGCATCAAGCCCTATCATACCAACAACAATCGAAGCTAGTATTATACCGTGCGTAATAATCGCTGTATATGCTCCCGCGCAGAAATCAAAAACAATCCAAAGGCAAGAGTTTATAAGCATAATTGCCCTATATGTTGAGGTTTTCTTTTGAACTACTGCTACCGCAAATGTAACAGCCGCTATTCCCGATAAAATATCAAACCACTTGCTGTACATAACCACAGCCGCTGTTATATATGCAATAAGAAATATCCCTAAAAGCCATCCCTTAGGCTCAATTTCTTTTTTGCGCATAAGAAACAGCACCAAGGTTTGTATTGTTCCTATAATGCATACAACTGCACCCGATATACCGTCAACCATGCCAAAATTAATTGCAATAGCAATATTACCGAGCATTTGGAAAATTAATGCGCCTGTTATGCTTTTGGACAACATTGAAATTACCGAAAACCCGCAGGCTATTATGCCAAACGACTGAGCTATAATAAAAATCCAATCTATCATTAAAAACACCTTATTTAAAGAAATTATAAACGCCTACCACAAACAAGACAATGATTATAAGCGGCAACACATAGGTCATATAGGTTTTCATCCAATTAGAAACCCTTAAGCCCTTGCCCTCATTTGCCTCTGCGGTGAATTTCTTCCAACCCCATCCATAACGTGAGGTGCAGAAAAGAACAAATATAAGTGAACCGATAGGAAGAAGTACATTGCTAACAATAAAATCTTCAAGGTCAAGTACATTTGTGCCCTCTCCGAATGGGGTGAAGCCTGACAGAATATTAAATCCTAAAATACAAGGTAGTGCCAAAACAAGCATTGCGAGGCAGTTTACAAAACAGGATTTTTTGCGACTGAAACCGAAGAAATCCATAGTGCAAGCAATTATATTTTCGAAAACCGCAAGCACTGTTGAAAGAGCCGCAAAGCTCATAAACACAAAGAATAATGATCCCCAAAGTCTGCCCAAAGGAATATTATTAAATATATTGGGAAGAGTTATAAAGATAAGCGGAGGGCCACTGTTAACCTCTACGCCGTAAGCTGAACAAGCGGGGAAAATAATAAGTCCTGAACAAATTGCAACAAAGGTGTCAAGAGCTGCAATATTTACCGACTCACCCATAAGGCTTCTATCCTTACCTAAATAACTACCAAAGATTGCCATTGAGCCAACACCAAGACTTAATGTAAAGAAAGCTTGGTTCATAGCCCCAACAATAACATTTCCAATACCTATTTCTTTTACCTTATCAGCATCAGGTAACAAGTAGAAAGCGAGACCCTCACTACCGCCATCCATAGCAATACTGTTTATTGCAAGAACAACCATTATTGCAAGTAACGCCAACATCATATATTTTGTAATTCTTTCAAGTCCCTTTTGCAGACTAAACGAACACACGACAAAGCCGAAAATTATAACTATAGCGGTATAAATAACAAGCGTTGTGGGATCCTTTAGCATTCCGCCAAAATAATTCTCAACGCCCTTAGTATCAAGTCCGTCAAACTTGCCGAATGCCATATCAATAAAATAACGGAGCATCCAACCCGAAACACAGGTATAGAACATCATAAGTATGTAGTTGCCCGCAACAGCAAAGTAGCTGTGTATATGCCATTTGCTTCCCTTCGGGGCTAATGGCTCATAAATTTTAGCAGGGCTTTTTTGACTTGCTCTACCCATTGCAAATTCCATTGTCATTACAGGAATACCCATTACAATAAGGAAGAACAAATAAAACAGCACAAATATGCCGCCACCGTACTGACCAGCCATATACGGAAATTTCCAAACATTTCCGATACCAATTGCGCAACCTGCACTAAGCAAAATAAAGCCCAAGCGGCTGCCTAATCTTTCTCTCTGCATCTTAAACCTCCAAAAGTTTTATTTATTTAATAATATAACATTTCTTTACACTTTGCAAGGCGAAAATTAACATATTACGTCTTGCTAAAATTAAATATTTTTCATATTCAATGCTTCTAGAATTTCTCTAGCCGATTTTAAAACCAAATTCGGCTTATCCTCAGATGCCTCTAAAATTTCAAAAGTCGTTTCGCCGCTCATCACAAGTATACTAACTGCGCCCGCATTAATGCCACTTTTGATATCGGTATAAATTCGGTCACCTATAACCGCTGTCTCATACTTTTTATAGCCTGTTCTTTCCATAGCAAGCTGAGGCATTAAGGCTTCGGGCTTACCGATAAACACAGGGCGCTTACCCGTTGCATTATAAAGCATCTCACAAACACTTCCGCAATCCGGCACAAAGCCAAACTCAGTTGGACAAACATAATCAGGATTTGTTGCAATATACGGAAGTTCTCTCGTGCAAAGCATAAAGGAAATATCGTGCAGCTTCTTAAAGGTTAGTTCTGTATCATTCCCTATAACAATGCAATCTACCTCGTCTAAATCTTCAGTGACGGTAAATCCCTCGCCAATAAACTCGTCTATTAATGACCTAGTTCCGCAAACATAAAGCTTTTCACTAGGATGATTGTTTTTTAAATAGAATGCAGTCGCCTGTGAAGATGTGATAAAATCTTCATATTCCGCCCTAATTCCTAGTCTTTCAAGCTTTTTTATGTAATCGTTAACACTTTTTGACGAATTGTTAGTCATAAACATATACTTGCCGCCTGTGTCTTTAATCTTATCAAGCAACGGGATAGTGAAATCAAAAAGACTGTCACCAAGATACAGTGTACCGTCCAAATCAAAAAGGTATAATTTCAAACCTTTAATTATTGAAACTTTTTCCAATTATATTCCCCCTAGCGTTTAAGACATCACTTTTTATATAAAATCAAGCTTTCGGCTTGGATAAAAATAAAGCACCGCTTTTGCGATGCTTTATTTTTGG
>JAZUAL010000037.1:0-4523 GCA_045637925.1 Acutalibacteraceae bacterium
TGGTGCGGGTGACAGGACTTGAACCTGCACGGAGATCCGCTAGCTCCTAAGGCTAGTGCGTCTGCCAATTCCGCCACACCCGCATATTAAGTTGAAAAATTATTACTAAAATTTAAATTACGGGCAGACGCATGCGTGACCGCTTGCGGTACCCAAAACTTTTTCGCTACCGCTCAAAGTTATTTGACCGCTGCGCCTTTTCGTTATCGCTGTTTCCTCCACAGGAGGCGCTCAAACTCAAAGCTGCCAATTCCGCCACACCCGCATATTTGAAGTAATAAGTAAGAGGTAATAGTGAATAAGTGTCACCTATAACGATAGTTATTGTACTTTATTATCGGTCAATTGTCAAGTTAAAAAAGCTGTTTATAAAAGTTTTTTCAAAAAAACAAAATTTATACTTGATTTTATTAGGAACTTGTGATATTATACTATGGCGGTCAAAAATCGCACTCTGCGCTGATAGCTCAGCTGGATAGAGCGTCTGGCTACGGACCAGAAGGTCGGGAGTTCGAATCTTCTTCAGCGCGCCATCAAAACCCGACGGTTTCCGTCGGGTTTTAATATTTTATAAAATAATGTTTAAAATAAATTAAAGTGAGGTGCTAAAGTTGGATTATAATTATCATACACATACCTACCGTTGCGGTCATGCTACGGGGACTGAAGAGGAATATATTCTTCGCGCAATAGACTGCGGTATAAAATATATGGGCTTTTCAGACCATGTGCCGCTTATGTTTGATAATGGATATGAGTTAGGATTTCGTGTGCCTGTGGCAAAAGCAGGCGAATATGTAAACACCTTATCTTTACTAAGGGAAAAATATAAAGATAAAATTGATATTAAAATAGGTTTTGAAATGGAATATTTTCCTACCATTTTCGAGCAAATGCTTAAAAATGCAATAGGCTATGGTGCAGAATATCTGATTTTAGGCGCTCATTTTCCTGATCCTGAATACCCAGAGATTATAGATCACTCGTCGGCTCCAAGTGATAGTGTGGATAAGCTTAAAACTTATGTTAATCGTGTCATTGAGGGAATAAAAACGGGAGTGTTCACCTATGTGGCACATCCTGATATGATTAATTTTACGGGTGATGCTGAGATTTATAAGAAAGAGATGCGTAAAATCTGTATAGCATCAAGAGAATGTGGAATTCCTCTTGAAATAAACTGCCTTGGAATACGCGATAACCGTCACTATCCCAATATGACGTTTTTGGAAGTTGCGGGTGAGGAGCAGTGCCCTATGACCTTCGGTTTTGATGCTCACGATGCGCTTAGCGCTTATGATGGCGAATCTGTGCCAAAGGCTTTGGAAATGGTTAAAAAATACAACCTTAATTATATAGGCAGACCAAATGTGATTTTATTAAATAAGTAAAAGAAAGCTCTTGCGGTATTTGATGCAAGGGCTTTTTTACTATAATGATTTATTGCCTACTGCATTTCTAAAAATCAACCGTTGCAGTTTTGGAAGGTTTTTGGTATTATATATTAAATATTTGATTTCGGTGGTGGCTATATGAGGGGTAGCGGTATTTTAATGCCTATTTTTTCACTTCCTTCTAAATATGGAATAGGCAATTTTGGCAAAGAAGCCTATAGGTTTGTTGATTTTCTTGCGGCGGCAGGACAGAGCTATTGGCAGATATTACCTTTAGGTATCACAGGCTTTGGAGATTCACCCTATCAGTCGGTGTCGGCTTATGCGGGCAATCCATATTTTATAGATTTGGAAGAACTTATAGAAAACGGATTATTAGAAAAATCAGAGGTTGAGGCTTTTGATTGGGGCAAGGATAAGACCAAAATCGACTATGAGATTATCTATAATAATAGGTATAAAATTTTAAGGCTTGCTTACAGTCGTTTCAAAAATGCCGTACCCGTTGATTACAAGAAATTTGAGCGAGAAAACCACTTTTGGCTTGAGGATTATTCTCTTTATGCTGCCATTAAGGATTTGCATAATGGGGCATCATTCGATTATTGGGAAAAAGAATTTTTAATGCGAGAAGAGAATACGCTAAGGCGGGCAAAAACAGAGCTTGCCGACCAAATCGGTTTTCATAAAATGATGCAGTATTTTTTTAATGCTCAGTGGAGTAGGCTTAAAAGCTATGCTAATAAAAAAGGAATTTACATAATAGGAGATATACCTATCTACGTAGCTTACGACAGCGCTGATGTCTGGAGTAATCCGCAACAGTTTTTGCTTGATGAGGATTTAAAGCCTACTGCGGTGGCGGGATGTCCGCCTGATGCCTTTTCTAAGGAAGGGCAGCTTTGGGGAAATCCTTTATATAATTGGAAGTATATGAAGGCTGATGGCTTTAGCTGGTGGCTAAAAAGAATAGGTTATTCAACCAAGCTTTACGATATTGTGCGCATAGACCATTTCAGAGCCTTTTCGGCATTTTACAGTATCCCTTACGGTGACCAAACCGCTGCAAACGGAAAATGGATAAAGGGAATAGGCTTTGAATTTTTCAAGGTTGCTAAGGAAAAGCTAGGCAACCTTAATATAATTGCTGAGGATTTAGGTACTATAGATGAGCCTGTCAGGAAGCTTTTAAAGAAAACGGGTTTCCCTGGAATGAAGGTTTTGCAGTTTGCATTTGATCCTAAAACCGAGAGCAGTTATTTGCCGCACAATATAATAAAAAATTGTGTTGTTTATACCGGCACACACGACAATGATACCCTTATGGGATATATGAAAGAAGCACCAAAGGAGCAGGTAGAATTTATGCGTGAGTATCTGCAAATAGGAGAGAATGACAGCTTTAATTGGTCGGTTATAAAGGTGGCTTTGGCCTCCTCAGCCGATACGGTAATTTTGCAGATGCAGGATTTTTTAGGGCTTGATAACAGTGCTAGAATTAACACTCCTGCCACATCAGAAGGTAATTGGCAGTGGCGCATTGAAGAAGATTGTATTAACGATTGGTTGGCAAAACTTATAAGAGATTGCACAGGACTTTATTACCGTTTGTCTTAAAAAAATGATTTTTCCGTTTATTTTGCATAAATTGAGCCACCAAACAGGTGGTTTGAATAGCAATTATTTAAATTTTAACTTTTTTGCAAAAAAATCCTTTCTTTTTTCGAGGTTTCTTGATATAATAAGTTGGATACCTAATTTAAATTAGGTCTATTAATGTTAGAAATGGATAATATCCAAATATTTTTAGGAGGTTGACTTAAATGAGTCAAAAGTTTGTTTACCTTTTCAAAGAAGGCGACGCTTCTATGCGTGAGCTTCTTGGCGGTAAGGGTGCTAACCTTGCAGAAATGACCAAAATCGGTCTTCCTGTTCCTCAGGGCTTCACCGTAACCACCGAGGCCTGCACTCAGTATTATGAGGATGGCAGAAAAATCAATGACGACATTCAGGCAGAAATTATGGAGTACATCGACAAGATGGAAGAAATCACCGGTAAAAAGTTCGGCGATAAGGAAAATCCTCTTCTAGTTTCTGTTCGTTCAGGTGCACGTGCATCTATGCCCGGCATGATGGATACTATTCTTAACCTAGGTCTTAACGAAGAGGTTGTTGAGACTATGGCTGCTCAGTCTGGTAACGCTCGTTGGGCTTACGACTGCTACAGAAGATTTATTCAGATGTATTCTGACGTAGTTATGGAAGTTGGTAAGAAATACTTTGAAGAGCTTATCGACAAGATGAAGGAAGAGAAGGGTGTTACTCAGGACGTTGAGCTTACCGCTGACGATCTTAAGACCCTCGCAGAGCAATTCAAGGCTGAATATAAGAATAAAATCGGTAAAGATTTCCCCTCTGATCCTAAGGAGCAGTTAATGGGTGCTGTCGAGGCTGTTTTCCGTTCATGGGACAACCCCCGTGCAAACGTTTACCGTCGTGACAACGATATTCCTTATTCTTGGGGTACTGCTGTTAACGTACAGATGATGGCTTTCGGTAACATGGGTGACAACTGCGGTACAGGTGTTGCTTTCACACGTGACCCCGCTACAGGCGACAAGGGTCTTATGGGTGAATTCCTTACAAATGCACAGGGTGAAGACGTTGTTGCAGGTGTTCGTACTCCCATGCCCATCGCAGAAATGGCTGAAAAGTTCCCCGCAGCTTTCGAGGAATTCAATAAAGTTTGTGCAATTCTCGAAGACCACTACAGAGATATGCAGGATATGGAATTCACTGTTGAAGACGGTAAGCTCTATATGCTCCAGACAAGAAACGGTAAGAGAACTGCAAAGGCTGCTCTCAAGATCGCTTGTGACCTCGTTGACGAAGGCATGATCGACGAAAAGAAAGCTGTTGCAATGATCGACCCCAGAAACCTTGACACTCTTCTTCATCCCCAGTTCGATGCTAAAGCTCTTAAAGCTGCAACTCCTGCAGGTAAAGGTCTTGGCGCATCTCCCGGTGCTGCTTGCGGTAAGGTTGTATTCACAGCTGAAGATGCTGAAGCTTGGAACGCAAGAGGCGAAAAGGTTATCCTCGTTCGTCTTGAAACATCACCTGAAGATA
>JAZUAL010000038.1:0-29923 GCA_045637925.1 Acutalibacteraceae bacterium
CCCAAGAAGTATTACTACTTGATATCTTCATTGTAGCCGTAGGCACTATAATATAGCCCTCAAAATCATTGTCCGTAATTGCACTATTGCGCCTATTATCACTAGTAATTACAATATCTTTACGACTATTATTAATTGCGTTTACAGTTATAAAGTTACCTTTGATAAAATCATAACTAAGGACATCGTTATACTCTTTATTTATAACAAAACTTGGTATATAATTAGAAGATTGCCCGTCTATTTTTGTTGCTTTAAACTTAACTACCATTGCTTCATAAAGCTTAAAGGTCTCGTTAACATCAACATTTGGAGTAATAGAAATAGCCCTTTGACCAGCTGTAGTTAATGTGAATTTTTCTGCTTTGCCGATATTTTCGGTATCGACAATCTCGGTTTTTTCATTTAAGTTGTACCTTGTAAGAGTATCAGTTCCAGGATTGAAGATAACATCTTCATTACTTGTATTAGCAAAAATGAATTTCTCAACATCATTTACAACAGAAATCTCACCTAGTGAGAATTTACAATCGGTACCATCGAAATAATAGGCCTTTGAATCGCTTGGAGTGGGTACCATATGCAAATAAATGTCTTTATTTTTATATAATTCTATGAAAGCTGCATATAATTTTCTGCCTTCCGGAGTAGTAATTATAGTATCCTCATCAATGTTGAGTATGAAGTAGCCCTCAAAGCCATCATTACCAAGGTCGATGTCGATTTTTTCAAGGTCGATTTCGTTCATTTTGGTTTTAGAAGCTTTTCCGACCTTATTGTTTAGAAGGTTTACAATAGTCCAGTTACCCTGAAGATAGCCCCCACCGTATGTGGGGTTTGCTGATGTTGAAATTGTAAACTTCTTAGGCATTGTAACCCCTGCATCAAATTTAAATTTGAAAACAATAGCCTTATAAGAAGCGCTTTCATCATTAGCAGTGAAAATCTTTGCATTAGCCTCAGGCCATTTATCCTCGAGTGCGCATGTCATATCAAAGACTTTACCGATATGTTCGCTATCAACTACAGTTGCAGAAAGCTGAGTGGTCCAATCTAATTTACCGTAAACTTTGGGGCTTGTGCCGAATTTCTCAGGAATTACACTTGCAGGATTAGGTGCTTTTTCAGTAGCAAAGTCTTCAGCTGAAGCTGTGCTGATATTCATATCACCATAATAGAAATCTCTTGCAAGCATATCAACGGTTATACCTTTCAACCAGAAGAAGATATTTGCAAAATTGTAGCCTAAGAACTCATCTTTTTCTGCAAAAGTGGTTAAATCGAAAACAATGTAACCCTCAAAATCCTTAGGAATATTAATGTATTCCTCGGTAATGGTATATCTTTCAGCTTTATTTTCTGCCATATCTACCATCCAATAAGCTGTACCGTTCGAGATTTTGCAAACATGATAAGGCTCTTCAAGTCGGTCAGCCATACGCCAACCAATAGCTTCGCCTAAGTCGTTCTTAACATAAAGTGCTAAGGACTTAGCATCGGCATAATTGATTGCGTTCTCTTGCAAAGGAAGAGTGCCAACTTCAATCATGTAATCGTCTTTGCTACGCACATGTTGCGGAGAAAGACTAGCCACGGTTTCGCCCTCTAAAATGCCTTCAATACCGGCATAAGCGGCAAGACTACCGCCGGTTGAATATGGGGCAGCTATTTTACCGTCGAAAACATTGACGGTAACTGTGCCTTCAGCAGCAGAAACACTAAAGCCGCAGACACAAAGAGATGCTGTTAGAATTACAGCAAGCGCCAGGGAAACTAAGCTTTTTAAAAACTTTTTAGTTTCCATAAGATAACCTCCAATATATTTTTTTATAATTTATGCAATTTATTGCATTAATTCCATTTTATATAGCCTATCGCTTATAGGCTTGTGGCAATCATAGAACAAAAATTAGTTTTTGGTGTTTTTATATGTATATTTCATTGCTTTGATTTCTTTGCTTATTTCTAAAACGCGGTTAAACATTCTGTCCCACTTCCAGTCAAGAACGGGGTCGGTAAGCTCGCTGAAACCAGTTCTGGTTGTGTATGTTTTCCAAGAATACATATGCATACCGCCCGGATTTTCGAATTCCTTCAACATCTCAAAATGAGAATTCAGACTTTTTAGGCAGAAGTCCTCAGTGGTGCTTTCAAACCAACGGAATGTTGCAGGATAAACCCAATAACGAACATCTTTTCTGCCAATCTGTGAAGCTAACTGACCAAATCTCTCGCGTAATGCCTCGATAGTCTGCATATCATACTCGTCATAACCTACGTCGGTAACATATCCGCAATTATAATAGTCAACCTTGGGGAAAATTCTGCTAGGTGAATAACCTACCAACTCATAATAACTGAAAACAGGATAAATACGCTTATCGGGGAAGGTTTCTGCTAAGAACTTTGTCATAGCTCTGAATTGTTCACCGTTAATATATCCCAAAGGCTCATCAAAATGGAAGCCCTCGATAACATCCCATAATCCCATTGCTTTATATGCCTCAGCTGTGGAAACTATGGTATCCTTCCAAGTTTCTGTTAACTCGGTTGTGGTACGGTCAACAAAAGATGTATCGCTCTTAGACGGTACAATCCAACCGCCCAAACCGTATTCCTTACAAAGCTTGGCATCATCAATATTAGCAACAGAACAACAAGATACTATATCGCCTTCTTTACCGTATTTATCGGCAAATTGAGCTGTCCAGTTACCAGGCTTGTAATGATAGAAAGCTATAGCTATTTTATCAGACAAAGGAGTGGGAACTTTACCGTGAAGCTCTACCTCGTATTTGGAACCATCTCCACTGGAAACATCTTCTTCTGAGCTATTATCTGTTTCCTCTTCCGGCTCCTCAGGCACATAAACAGTATCAATTACCTCTTCAGGACCGTCATAATCTTCGTCAACAATTTCATAATAGGTGTTGTTATCTTCAACGTCGGTCGTTGCTGAACTGTCAGGCTTTTGAACGATTATTACCTTCTTTTTAACCTTTTTAATAACCTTTTTCCCTCCCGAAGTATCAGCTGAGCAGGAAGAAACGGTCACAAGCACTATTGCAACACAAAGAATTACGCTTACTATCGCAATTATAAGTGCTGTGATTTTTTGCTTCTTGGTTTCGAGTTTTAATTTGAAATTCATAGTACTCCTCCGTTATTTAAAATATTCCTTTAAATAGTCTTTAGTGCCATTTATCATTTTATCGAACAGCTCGCGTGACTGTTTTAAGTCAAGCGTATTCTGTTCTTCTGAAATGAAAGCTATAAATGCTTTATCCAAATCACGCTCATAAGCAGCTTCCATGATAAGCTCTTGCAAATCTACTGCTTTATCTATAAGCGCCTTTAGCTCTTTTGGTATGTTACCAGCAAAAACAGGTGTTACAGAGCCGGCAGAAAATCTGGCATTAGTCTCAACGATAGCGCCAAGCGGAAGATTTGGAATCTGTCCTCTATTAGGAAGATTTACATTTGTTACAAAATCATCAAGACCGAAAAGCGCGCTCATCTGTCTTACGCCCTCTTCGCCTGTGTCTCGCATTTCAAATACTTCTTCACCTGAAACAAGTTTATCGCGAAGCTCAAGTCTTTCATTTAAATGCTCTTTACGCCAAGAAACAGGGGTTAATGCAAATCCGTAATCCGCAACTGTTTCTCTATCCTTTAAATACCAGCCTCTTGGGCAGAACTCTGCCAAATGTCTGTCCCCTGCGGCAGCCATATAGCCAAACCGCAAGAACAAATCCATTTTAACCTTCTCACTTGTTACAAAATGTTTATTAAGGTTATTTACCTCTTCTACCTGTGGCACACCGTTCTCGATATGCTTGAGACAGAACTCACGGTAAAGTGGGAACAAGTCAATATTTTTATAATGTGCTTCGGTAATCCAAGTGAAATGATTAACACCTAACACACTTATTTTAATATCCTCACGCTTTATATCCTTAAAGCCGAACTTTTCTTCAAGAATGCCTTTAAGAAGATTTTGTGATGCGAAAACCTCATGACAGCAACCGAAGCATTTGATTTCGGGGAACACCTTATATAATGCGCCCGTACATAAGGCCATCGGATTTGTGTAGTTAATAACAAAAGCATCCGGGCAGTATTTTTTAATCTGCTCGCCAAATTCAAAGAACATCGGAAGGGTTCGAAGTGCTCTTATAATTCCGCCGATACCCGTGCTATCGCCAACCGATTGATAAATTCCGTATTCTTCAGCAGTGTGAACGTCAACCTCCATCTCATCAAAGGTTCCGGGTAATATTGAAATTACAACTGCATCGACACCGCTTAAAGCTTCTTCATATGTATCTACTGCTTTATAATCAAAGTTTTCAGCGCCAGGGTAATGATTTCTTAAATCGTTGCCTATCGTTTCATTACACTTTGCTGCATATTTATCTATATCATATAAATAAACCGTTCCGCTTATGTTGTTTGCTTTTGAAAGGTCACGCATGAAATCGTGCGCCCAGTAACGAGAACCGCCACCGATAAAACCGATTTTTATGTTCTCTATCGTTCCATTCTCTAAATATTGCATGCAATCACCCATTAAAATACCATTTTTCAATTTTCTATATTCTACACCAAAAAAAGTTACATTTTCCTTAACTTTTTTTACCTTTTTTGTGAAACTCTAATATCTTTACTTACCAATTTGTGTTTTTTCTTTACTTTTTTAGCAAAAAGTTATAATATTATCTAGGAAATATTGTGACACTTTTTTTCGGTGCGATTTTTATGGAGGTATGAAATTAATGTCTCGCAAAATAGAAGATTTTTTTTCGAACAATCCACAAGGCATTTTGATTGAAAAAGCAACCAATGCTGCAAACACGGAAATGTCTTCCCCACACTTGCATAATTATTATGAAATATATTATTTAATTAGTGGTAATTCTAATTATACTATAGGTGACAAAATTTTTCGTTTAGAACCAAAAAATATAATTCTTATTCCTCCGGGAGTTCCACATAAATCCAGCAGTCTCACAAATTTAAACCGAATTAATATTTATTTTGGTAAAACATATTTCACAAATAAAGAACTATCCATGTTTACAAAATGCTTCGACAAGCATTTTTATACCATTCCTTATGAATTTACTTCCCAAATCGATATGATTTTTAAAACTCTGCTAAAAGAGAATTCTCAGCCTCGTTCAGACTCGGCTTTGCTCGTGCGCAACTATATGTCCATTCTCCTAACACTTCTTAACAGGCTTAAAAACTATGAAGAAGTCAACAACATATCTACCGATGCTATAATAAAGGACTCCTTAGTATATCTTTCCGAACACCTTAACGAAAACCTTTCACTTGAGCATGTGGCGCAATATGTTGCCCTTAATCCGAGCTATTTTTCGAGAAAATTCAAATCGGTTGTTGGCACAAATTTTAAAAACTATATTATTTTTACCCGTATCAGCAAGGCTCAACAATTGCTATTGGGTAGTGAACTTTCACTGACCGAAATTTCAAACATCTGCGGTTTTCAGGACAGTAATTATTTCTCTACCGTATTTAAGAAAATTGTCGGAATTCCGCCCACTAAATTCCGCAGACAAAACAAACTGTAAAATCATTAGTCAAACCGTCTCTTTTCCGGAGACGGTTTTCTTTAATTTTATTATATATGTGTTATACTGCTGAAATTCAATAAAAAACTGTTTTATATATTTTTTCGTTCAATTTGTGCTTAAAAGCAACAAAAAAGCTCGAATTACCTCAGAAAACACACCTTATTTTGCCGATTTCATTCGGTCAAGATATCAAAGTTTCACAAAAATAGTAAAGAAAATTAAGGAAAATGATGTATTTTTATTATAGAATGATTGCAGTCAATGATAGTTTTAAAATTCGCGCTTTTGCGCGCTGTTTTTGATGAATATCATTGAAATTAATTTAAGAAAGGTGAAGAATATGACCAAAAGATTTTTAGCTTTGCTTTTAGCCGTTGCTATGATAGTAACAGTTTTTGCAGGCTGTAAAAAAACCGGCGGAGACGATGACGTTTCGGTAGTTTATGAAACTGAATACGAATACGAGTATGAAGACTCCTCTGACGTGCCAAATGCAGATGGCACAACAAACGATGACAAAACACCAAACAAGGATGGCTCATCTTCTAAGGGCGACAAAACCCCTAACTCCTCAAAGGATAAGAATGATTCCTCAAAGGATAAGAAACCTTCCTCTAAGGGTGACAAACCTGCAGACACTGCAACCGATGACACTCCTAGAATTGAAGCAAACAGCAACACTAACAAAACCGGTTTCCCCATTGTTAAGAAAAAGGAAACCATCACTGTTATGACTGCTTTGCCAAACGCAAATTCCACAGACTTTGAAGATATGGAATTTACAAAAGAATATGAAAAAATGACAAATATGAATATTGAATGGCAGCTTTCCCTTGAAAGTGATTTAAAGGGTAAAGTTACTCTTGCTCTTCAGTCAGGTAACCTTCCTGATATCATATTTGTTGATAAGCTAGACCACGAAGATATGCTTCGTTACAGCGCTGAGGGTAGCTTTGTTCAGCTCACTAAAGACGATTTAAAAGAATGGGCTCCCAACATTTATGCTGCATATAACGAAAATCCAGATGCTTGGAAGAAAACTGTTGCACCTGATGGCAAAATGTGGACCATCGCATCCTTCTCTAAGGACTATCCTTATGCACAGCACTATTTCTGGGTTCGTAAAACATGGCTTAGCAAATTAGGACTTCAGCAGCCTAAGACCATGGATGAGTTCTACAAGATGCTCGTAGCATTCAAGAATAACGATCCTAACGGAAACGGTCAACAGGATGAGATTCCTTTCGCTATGTGGAACCATGGTGGTTTCTTGTTTAATCCTTGGGGCTTCACAGGCGTAATCGATGTATCTATCAGCGGTAAGGTTACCAATATGTACACCACCGCTAATATGAAGAACTCTGTTGAATATTGGGCTAAGATTTACAAAGAAGGTCTCGTTGATAAGGGCACTATCGATAACTATACTGGCGGTTCTATGGTTCCGCTTAAGACCCTTTTGAAACAGGGTAAGGTTGGTTGCTTCTGGATGGGCTTCCCTGATAACGACCTGCCTATTCTTGAAGAATACGTAACCCTTCCATATCCTACAGCCGGCAATAACGGCGACTTCCCATCCATTGCTATTAACGTAACTCCTGTTTCAGATAACGGACGTGTATTTATAACCAAGAAATGCAAGAACACATCTGCTGCTCTCCGTTGGTTAGATTACCTCTACTCTGATGAAGGTTATATGTTAAGACAGTTTGGTGCTGTAGGCAACTACTACAAGAAGACCTCTAATTCTACCTTTGAGCTTACAGGTAAGGAAAAGGTTCAACAGCCTTCTTACACCATCAGAGGTAAGGACTATCTTTCAACATATAAAATCACTAATGAGTCTGTATCTGCTTCGGCTTACAGAGCTTCTCAGCGTACCAACATCGATAATTGGTGTGCTAATACACTTAAAAACAACAACCAGAAATTCTTGCCTACAACTTGGAAAAATCAGGACGAAATAAACGCTGAAAACCTTTACTCAACCTATTGGAATCAAGTAAAAGGTATGTGGTGGCAGTTCGTTCAGGGCAGCAAGAATATGGGTGCTGACTGGACCACTCTCATTAATGAGATGAACAAAAAAGGCATTAACAAATACATTGCTGAGTTACAGAAGTATTACGATCGTTGTAAATAAAGCAATTACTTAATGATAATAAAAACCGTATAGCCAATCGGCTATACGGTTTTTTTAATACTTGGAATGAGATGATGCTGTCAGTTCTTTTCTGTATTGCCCAGGCGTTATACCAAATTTCCTCTTAAATATTCTGCAAAAATAGGACGTGCTCTCAAAATTCAAAGCTTCAGATATATATTCTAAGGTTGATTCGTCACTTTCGAGCATTCTTTTAGCCATATTAAACCGTAGTTCCATTCGATATTCGAGAGGACTTTTACCGGAATACTCTTTAAAAAGACGTCTGAAATAACAAGGACTGACATTGCAAGCTCGCGCGATTTCCTCAACCGAACCCTCACAAAGCGGGTCAGACTCTATAAGTTCAATACCGGTAGCAATCGGTGAAAAACGTTTTTGATGTTTTTGAACTTTTTCTTTGCATATGTGAGAGAGAAGCCTGTAAATAGAGGTTTTTATTGCTAAGGTTGACGGAACAGATGCTTCATAAGCCTGTACAACATTACGGAAAAGGTCTGCAGCTATCGGAATATTTACATCCTTTATCAAAAAAGGTTTGTCCGAAAAGGTGAGAATGCAATCATCTTCTATTACATTGAATTCAACCATTATGGCATCATCAATAGTGCCGGTACATTCAAGGTTAAGGCATGTATACTCACTTCCCCGCGGAAGACACACGATACTTTTTTCGGGAGCTAAGAATTTATCACCTGATTTATCCGTATATAAACCTTTGCAATTGTTTAAAAAAATAATTCCTGTTCTTTTTCTCAAATCAGCACTTTGAAACAGCACATCTTGTTTCCATTTCTGTCGCATAGCAAACACATCTTTAAGAACAAAATCAGAATAATAAAGCTTTCTTAAACTTATAATTTTGTGTGTATTCATCGATATCATCCCCTATAATATCCAATATAATACCTAAGAGTTTCTTTGTCAACAGTTTTGTATCTAAAAGTGCAATAAAATTAGCACAGATTGTTTCTTATAATATTATAAATTATAATTTATAATTATAATCAAGAAAATAGTATTAGGGGGATTATATGGAAAAATATGCTTGGAGAGCAGAAATAGTTGAAGGTAAAAAAGATGAATACATCCGAAGACACGATCTTATATGGCCTGAAATGGTTGATGTTTTGAAACAAGCAGGCATCTGTAACTATACCATATGGGAAAACAACGGTGAGCTGTTCGGATACTATGAATGTCAAAAAGGTATCGATTTTGCCGCGAAGGTTCAAAATGAAAGCGATGTTGTTAAACGTTGGGACGAGTATATGAAGGATGTTCTCATTATGAAACCCGATCCTGTGACAGGCGCACAGCCTAAGCTTGAAAAGGTTTTTGAATTAGATTAAAATTTGTGGGGGAATAAAAATGAAAAAAATCAAACTAAACGATTTGAGAGAATTTTCCGTTAAAGCTCTTATGAACGCAGGGCTAACAAAGGAAAATGCTGAAATCACAGCCGACGTGCTTGTTACCACCGATACTTTTGGTGTAATGACACACGGAACAAAAAACCTTGCTCAGTACATACAAAAAATGCAAGCCGGCGGTCTTGATGCAAAGGCAGAGCCAACCGTTGAATGCGAGGGTCCTGCATTTGCAATAGTTAACGGCAACAAAGCTGTTGGTATGGTTTCTGCTTATAAGGCTATGGATTTAGCAATAAAGAAAGCCAAAGAAACCGGTATTGCCTACGTTGGTGTTAAAAACAGCTGTCATTTCGGTGCTGCTGGTTACTACGCTAACTTGGCTGCTAAAGAGGGACTTATCGGCCTTTCGATGAGTAATGCAGACCCTGTTATTGCAGTTCCTAACGGTTCTAAAAAGGCAATCGGTACAAATCCTTTTTCATTTGCAGCACCTTTAGGTGACGGTAAAAGCGTATTCCTAGACATTGCTCTTAGCAATGTTGCTGCATTAAAGATAATTATGGCACAGGAGAAAAATCAGGCTATTCCTGACACCTGGCTTGTGGATGAGGAAGGTTTGCCAACAACAGATGCATTTAAATTCCCTAAAAACGCCAGTCTTCAGCCTATGGCAGCTCACAAAGGCTATGGCTTAGCAGTATTAGTTGAGCTTTTGGCTTCGGTTATGACCGGTGCAGGTATTTTAAGTGAAATAGCAAGCTGGAACTTGGATTTGTCTTCAACAAACAATGCAGGCCACGCATTTATTGCTATCGACGTTTCAAAAATGTTGCCATTGGATTCTTTCTATGCAAGAATCGGCCAAATGGCAGATGAGCTTAAAAACGGACCAAAGGCAAAGGGAGCAGAAAAAATATTCTTGCCCGGTGAAATGGAATGGGATAAGAGAGAAAAGGCTCTCGAAAGCGGCGAGCTTGAGCTTACTGATGCTATGGTATCCAGTCTTATGGGGTTGGCTGAAGCCTCAAATTTAACACTTAATTTATATTAATTTATATTAAAATTTTTTTAATAAAAAGGAGATAATCAAAATGGAAAAAACAATGTATGGTATTTTAAAAACAACAGGTATTTGTCCTATTATGGTAGCACCTGAGGTGGACTTTGCAGCAGATGCGGCGCACGCTATTGCTGAGGGCGGTCTTCCGGTATGTGAGGTATTACTTCACAGAGATGAATATTCACTCGACAGAATTAAGAAGATTGCAAAAGACGCTCCTGAAGTTATGGTAGGTGCCGGTTCTGTTATTTCTATAAAAGATGCTGAAGAAGCAATCGACGCAGGCGCAAAATTCTTTGTTGCTCCCGGTTTTGTTCCTGAGGTAGTAGAATTTGCTTTAAAGAAAGATATTCCGATTTTGCCCGGTTGCGTTACTGCTAGCGACATTTCAATGGCTCTCAACTATGGCATAAACATTTTGAAATTCTTCCCCATCTATCAGCTTGGCGGTGCAGAAACTCTTGCTCAGTATCATGGTGGTCCTTTCGGCAAGGTTGAATGGGTTGTAACCGGCGGATTAAACGGAAAGAATTTCTTGCCTTTTGCTGGAATTGATTATGTTTTAGCTTCAGGCGGTGACTGGATGTTTGCTGAAAACAACGCAGTTAACGACAAGAATTATGAGCAAATCGTTCTTAATACCAGAAAGACTATTAAGGATGTTTTGGATTTACGTGCTCAAAACAGATAACATACATTGATGGTGATTTATTATGTCAAAAATCAGCTTTGATTTTAGTGAAAAAAACGTTTTAATTACCGGCGCGGAGCGCGGTATAGGTCTTACTATTGCACTTGGCTTTGCTAAATGCGGCGCCAATATTATTATCGCAGGAATTATGGACGATGAATTCGACAACGCAAAAAAGCTTATTGAAGCAGAAAACGTTGAATGCATGTGCATACATACAGATGTCTCTGATGAGGCATCTGTAAAAAACGCGGTAAAAGTAGCGGTTGAAAAATTCTCACACATTGATATTTTGGTTAATAATGCAGGAATAAATAAGTTGGCACCGGCAGAGGAAATGCCATTAGACGTATGGCAAAGAATTATTAACGTGAATTTCACAGGAACATTTCTTATGTGCCGTGAGGTTGGAAATGTTATGCTCTCTCAGGGCAAAGGCAACATAGTAAATATTGCATCTATGTCAGGCCTAATTGTAAATCCTCTTCCTCAACAGCAGTGTGCATATAACAGCTCAAAAGCCGGCGTAATAATGCTTACAAAATGTTTGGCTAATGAGTGGGCAAAAAAAGGTATTCGTGTTAATGCGGTATGTCCCGGATTTACAAGAACACCACTAACTGCCAAAAGACTTGATACACCCAACGACCCTGCAGTCAAAAAATGGATAGAGGGTACTCCTATGGACCGTGTTGCCGACCCTGAAGAGATGGTTGGCATAGTCCTTTATTACGCCAGTGAGTTATCAACATTTACAACCGGTACAAGTATTCCAATAGACGGTGGATACACCTGCTTATAAAAAACGGGAGGAAATTATGAATAAGATTAGCGATACATTTAAAATATACAACGGAGTAGAAATCCCTTGTATGGGACTTGGTACTTGGCAATCTAAAGACGAGGTTGCAAGAATTTCAGTATTATCTGCCCTATCACATGGCTACAAACTTATAGACACTGCCGCTGCTTATGGCAACGAAAGAGGTGTAGGCGCAGGTATTAAGGACAGCGGAATGAAGCGTGAGGAAATCTTCGTTACAAGTAAGCTTCGTAACGCTGAGCACGGTTATAAAGCAACTCTTGATGCTTTCGATTTGACTATGAGTAAGCTTGGTCTTGACTATCTTGATTTATATCTTATCCATTGGCCTAATCCTGTCCAGTTCCGTACAACATGGAAAAAAGCTATGCAGGATACATGGAAAGCATTTGAAGAGCTTTATGAAGCAGGAAAAATTCGTGCAATCGGTATAAGCAACTTTATGCCGCATCACATTGAGGCTCTTATGGAAACCGCGAAAATCAAGCCTATGGTAAACCAGTTAAAGCTTTGTCCTGGTATTACCCAACCTGAAATCGTTGATTACTGCAATAAAAATGACATTCTTGTTGAAGCTTACAGTCCTTTTGGTACCGGAACTGTTTTTGCTTCTCCAAAAATGAAAGAATTAGCTGAAAAATATAATAAAACAATCGGTCAGCTTTGCCTTCGTTGGTGCTTACAGATGGGATTTGTATCACTTCCAAAATCTGCTAATCCAATGAGAATAAGAGATAACACTCAAATATTCGATTTCGAAATTGACAAGAAGGATATGGATATTATCTCTACTTTAGAGGGTTATAGCGGAGAAACACCTGACCCCGATAATATTTTATTCTAAGAGTGGTTTTATGAGAATTAAAAATAAAGATGCCTTAGTATCACACGGTAATATAAAGGGAAGAAAAATCGTTGCTGAATTGCTTGATGCAGGACTCGACTCCCTTGACCCATATTACAGAGTAAAAGAATTTATAAAGGTTGAAAACCAAAAAATAGTTCTTAATAATGTAGGTTTTGAAATGAAGGATGACCCCCATTCAGGCGGTCTGGAATTCGATTTAAAGGACTATGACAGAGTGTTTTTAATCGGCGCAGCGAAGGGTGTTCAGCGTGCCGCTTTAGCCTTCGAAGAGGTTTTAGGTGATGTTTTAACCGGAGGTCATGTTATAGCGAAGCATGGTGAGGACATTGTTTGTAAAAAAATAGGTGTAACCTTAGCAGGACATCCTGTTCCAGATGAATACTGTGTGGAAGGCTGTAAAAAAATTGAAGAGATTGCAAATTCCGTTACCGAGAGAGACTTGGTGTTTACAGTTTTCGGAAGCGGATGCGGTTCACTTTTTACATATCCGGCTAGTGATATAAGTATTGACGATATATCAAAGTTTACCTATATGATGCAGATTGAAAAGGGTGTTCCCACAAGCGATTTAAATCAGATACGAACCCATATTGATAGGTTTAAAGGCGGTAGGATTACAAGACTTTTAAGCAAGGCAACATTGGTTCATATTGTAACAGCAGACCCCTCTAAAATGTCAACCCCAGTTTTAAGGGTATCATACTTTGATATGCTTAAATCAAACACCTTCTTCCCTACCGTTGCAACAGCATCCACCTACAAAGATTGCATAGATATTATAAAAAAATGGGATGCTTGGGATGAAACCCCTGAAACTATAAAAAAACATTTGCTTTCAGGCACTGATGAAACCGAAAATATGTCGATAGAAGAATATGAAACCTACGGTTGTCGCTTCTTTGGACTTATATTTAAGGATTCTACGGTTTACCCTGCTGTCAGAAATAAGGCGAAAGAATTAGGACTCAAGTGCGTAATGCTTTCGGAATATATGGAAGCTGAGGCGAAGGAAGCAGGATTTGTTGACGGTAATTTAGCTTTATGTTGTGAAAGATTAGGAGAACCGTTTAGCGCTCCTATCGTACTTATGTCATCGGGCGAAAATGTTGTAACTGTTGGTAAAGAAACCGGTGTTGGCGGCAGAAATCAGGAATACTGTTTAGCCGCTGCATTGAAGATTGCCGGCAGCGAAAAAATCGTTGTGGGTGCGGTTGATACCGACGGTACAGACGGACCAGGCGGATTTAAATATGCTGATGCACCCGAATGTCTTTCAGGAGCAATTATAGACGGATACACACTAAAAGAAGCGAACGAAAAGAACATAAATATTTTTGATTCACTTAAAACGCACGGTACAAGCGAGCCTTTATGGAGACTTCAAAGTGGCGTTGAAGCAGTAAAGGGTGTATCTGCACTCGATTTAAGAATAATTTTAATAGGAGAATAATTATGTACGGAACTATTATAAAATCTGTAAAAGCGCAACAGGTATATACCAATCGCGGAAAACCCGGCGTAGAGGTAGTTATTACTACCGAAAACGGTGCTCAAGGTAGAGCAATGTGTACTTCCGGTGTTTCAATAGGAACACACGAAGTAGATTTCACCTTTGACGGCGGAGCAAAATTCGGTGGCAAAGGCGTAAGCGGAGCAGCTAAAAGAGTTGAGGATATAATTGCACCCGTAATAATTGGCATGGATTCTGCAAATCAGGCAGAGGTTGACAGAGCAATACTCGGAATTATGCCTGATGCAAAATTAAAACTTGGCGGTAATGCAGTTGCTGCAACAAGTGCAGCTGTACTTAAAGCGGGCGCTAATTCATTAGGTATTCCGCTATACCGCCATATAGGTGGAGCAGGTGCCATGTATTTGCCCGTTCCCGGTGTTGCAATGGTTGCAGGCGATGAGCGTTACGGCGGCGGAATTACTACCCCTGGTGGAAAGCCTACAATGTCGGTTATGGCTTTCGGCTTTGATACCTTCTCTGATGCATCTTATGCATGCTGGGAGGTACATACTCGTTGGGCAGAAAAAATGAAAAAGAGATTTGGCGGACTTCCCAACATCCGTGATTTTATTTCTGTTCCCGCAGGAATATATAATTCTGACAGAGAAATTTGGGAAGATATGCTTAAAACTATTATTGAAGCTGGCTACGAGGGTAAGATGGGCTTCCAGATGGACGTTGCAACTGACACTTATCATAACAAAAAGGATGATAAGTATTATGGCTTGTTTGATGCCACTCCAAAAACCAAAGAACAGCTTTATGATTTTTATATGCAGATAATAAAGGACTATCCTTTTGTTATAATCGAAGACCCATTTAACGAGGATGATTACGATACCACCGCTGCTCTAACAAAGGAATGTGGAATACAAATCGTTGGTGACGATTTATTTACTACTAATCCTGAGCGTGTGGCATATGGTATCTCCAAGGAAGCCGCTAATACTGTATTATTAAAGGTTAATCAGGTTGGCTCTATATCAGAGGCTCTCGAAATGATACAGTATGCTTACAAATTCGGTTATGCAGTTATGCCCTCTGATAGTCGTGGTGAAGGTGAATCAATCGCTGACTATGCAGTCGGAATAAATGCAGGCTCTATTCGTGAAAGCGCAATTGGAGCACGCGGCAACAGATTCCTCGAAATCGAAAAGGAATTAGGCGCAAACGCTAAATTCATTGGTGCAAAGGGACTTAAAGGTTTTAGGAATCAGTTGAGAGCTGAAGGAAAACTGTAAGGAGAATATTTATGTATAAACAGTATATAAACGGAAAATTAGTTGACGGACAAGGCAAAAAAATTGATGTATATAACCCTGCTACCGACGAAATAGTTGGAACCGTTGGTTGCGCTAACGCTGAGCAAACAAAGCAAGCATTAGAGGCTGCAAGCGAGGCTTTCAAAACTTGGTCAGTTACTCCTGTAAATGAAAGAGCAGCTTGGCTTTATAAGTTAAAAGAAGCTTGCACTGCAGAAAGAGACACCTTGATTGACTTGGTTTCTGCAGAATCGGGCAGACCCTATCCCGCAGCTTGTGGAGACGTTGATTGGTTGCTTACAAGTCTTTCTTATTATGCTGAGGAAGCAAAAAGAACGGACGGCGCAGTTATGCCCTCACTTAATGTTGGCGGTAAAAATAACTATCAGATAATAACAAAGCAGCCTGTTGGTGTTACTGTTGGACATTTAGCATGGAACTATCCCTTAGGTAACGCTAGTATTAAATTAGCACCCGCAATTGCTTCGGGCTGTACTTGTATTATAAAGCCCTCCTCGGATACACCATTAGCAACTCTTTATGTTGGCGTAATAGCTGAAAAAATCGGCTTCCCTGCCGGTGTTTTAAATATTCTTGCAGGACCTTCTGGAGAAGTTGCAAAAACCTTGAACGAAAGTAGTATTCCAAGGCTTATTTCACTTATCGGTTCTTATGAAACAGGTCTTAAGTTATTACAACAAAGTACTACTTCACTTAAAAAGTATTCTCTAGAGCTTGGCGGTAACGCTCCTGTTGTTGTTATGCCTGATGCTGATTTAGATGAAACAGCAGCAAATATAGTTGCTAAAAAGGTAGGCTTTGCAGGTCAGACTTGCGTTAACTATAACAGAATTTATATTCATGAGAGTATTTATGAAGTTATGTGCGAAAAGATAGCCAAAGAGCTTTCAAAGGTTAAGCTTGGAAAATATAAAGATGAAGGCTATATTATGGGACCTGTAATTAATAAGGAAGCAAGAGATAGAATGTTAGACCTTATTGATGATGCTGTAAGCGGCGGTGCAACACTTGTAATGGGTGGCGAAGTTCCAAAAGAGTTCGAAAAGGGCAGTTATATTACCCCCGCATTGCTTAAGGATGTTAACGATACTATGCGTGTATCAACAGAGGAAATCTTTGGACCTATTATTCCTGTTCAGCCATTCTCAACATTAGATGAGGCGATTGAAAAGTCTAACAACACTATTTTTGGACTTTCAGCATATTTCTTTGGTCATAACTCTAAAGAAATGAGCAAATATTTTGAAGGCGTTCGTGCAGGTGAAATCTTTGTTAACGGCGGAATCGGCAGCGAGTTTTCTCCCCATGCCGGCGCAAAACAGTCAGGCATCGGTTGTGATAAATCTAAGTATTCTTTGGAAGAATATTATGATATCAAATTCCTGTCCATGATTCCGTAAGGGTGAATAAAATGAACAATAAAACAATCGATTTAATTGGTTTTGGCGATCCATTTCTTGATTTGGTAATTGAGATAGACAAATTACCTGGATCTAATACAAATTGCCCAATGCATTCACGTTGTTTTCAAGGCGGCGGCAACGTAGCAACCGCCTTGGTTGCAGCTTCAAGACTGGGCTTGAAAACTTCCTTAATTGGCACTGTCGGTAGTGATTTATTCGGTAAAATGTCCTTAGAAGACCTAAAATACAATAAGGTTGATATTTCTAAAATGAAGATTGCTGAGGACAAAAAAAGTAATTTTTCTATTTGTGTCAGCGAGCGTGAAATTAAGGGCAAGGAATTTTTAGTAGGTCACGGTGACTTCGAGCAGATTACTCCCGAAGAAGTTGACGAGGAATATATAAAATCTGCTAAGGTTTTACATACCGGACTTATCACACCAGCTGTTATAAAGGCTTGTGAGATTATGCACGAAAATGGTGGAAAGGTCAGCATTGATGCACCTTACTACAAACCGTTTGTGTATGAAAACTATAAGCATTTCGATATTTTTATAGGTTCTGAAATGTATTATGATGCTATGTGCGAAAGCTTAGCTCTTAATCCTTCTGAATACGAAAAAAATATGAATGTAATAAGAGACGCGGGCTGTGAAATTGTTATTTTCACCTTCGGTGGAGATGGCAGCAGAGGCGTATATGAAGGCGGATACTTTGAAATCCCCGCAATACCTGTTAATGTAGTTGATACAACTGGTGCAGGTGATGTATTCCACGGAGCTTTTGATTACTTCTATCTGCAAGGCTATAATGCCGAAGAGTGTGCAAGATGGTCTACCGGTGTTTCTGCAATAAAATGCACCCGTCCGGGTGGAAGAGCCGGAATACCTACTATAGAAGTGCTTGAGAAATTTTTAAAAGACGGTGTAATTGATTATACCGAAATAGACGAACGAGTAGCCCACTATAAAAGTGGTATTATTTAGGAGGTAAACTATGCTTGATTTTAAAGTAAAAATAGGATTGGTTCCTTTAAGACGTGACTGCACTCCAAGACCCGGTCAGTTCAACTGGGAAATTGCCGAAGAGAGAGGCAGAAAAACAGTAGCTTACATAAAAGAACACTATTCAACAGAAAACATAGAGTTTGTTGATTTAAAAGGTGTTATTGATGTTGAAACACTTTGGTCTAGTGATGATGTTGACAAGGTTGCAGAACACTTTAATAAAAACGGTGTAGATTCTATTCTTATTATTGCTGCCAATTTCGGTAATGAAGAGGCAGCAGGATTACTAGGCAAAAAGTTAAATAAGCCTGTATTATTATGGGGACCTCAAGATGATGCACCCGAGGCTGACGGTATGCGTTATACAGATTCTCAATGCGGTTTATTTGGAATTAGCCGTATGCTAATGCGTATGAATGTGAACTACAGTTATATTGAAAACTGTCCCGTTAGTTCTAAGAAATTTGCAGACGGACTCGAGCGTTTTGCAAGAGTAACTTGTGCTATTAAAAATTTCTATGGTATGCGTATCGGTCAGGTAGGTCTCCGACCCCGTCCGTTCAGTTCGGTTATTTGCAACGAAGGTCAGCTTATGGAAGAGTTTGACACTCACTTTGTGCCGATTAATCTTGCAATCATTCAAGATAAATTCAACGCCATTTTAGCAAACCGCGGCGACGAGCTAAAAATAGGTGCTGAAAAAATCCGCAGCATGTACGAGCTTGACGAGGTGTCTGATGATACAGCTGAAAAACAATATGCATTCGTTCTGCTCTTCAAGGAATTATTTGAAGAACTTAATTTGCATTGCATTTCAGCAGAATGTTGGTCAGCATTACAGCTTCTTGTTGGTGCTATGCCTTGTACAGCTTATGGAATTTTGGCTGACGAGGATTACATCATTAGCTGTGAAAATGATATACACGCTGCAATGACACAGGTATTATTAAAAAGCCTTTCATTCGGTAAAAAGCCCCCTCTATTTGGTGAATTTACAATACGTCATCCCGAAAAAGAAAATGCAGAGCTTTTATGGCATTGTGGACAGTTTGCTTATTCTTCACGCAAGGAAGATTCTTTCTGCAAATGCTCTAATATGCGCGAAAACTTTGAAGCTAAATACAGCCATTACACAGTAGCCAGAATTGATCAGGATCACGGTAAGTATTCAATCGTGGCTGGTGAATGCGATAGTGTTGAAGGTCCTTATACCAACGGTACTTATTTGTGGGCTGAATTTGACAATTTGGATACTTGGGAGCGTAAGCTTATTGAAGGACCATATATCCATCACGTATCCGAAATTGAAGGTAGCTTTACAGAAGAAATTAAGGAATTCTGCAAATTTGTTCCAAATTTGAAGTTTGACCCAGTGAAATAAAGGAGAAACGTTATGAAATACAGTTTAAAAGAAATTCTTGACCTTGCAGAAAAAGGCGGTTTTGCTGTTCCTGCGTTTAATGTTTATAATCTTGAAACACTTATGGGTGTTGTAAACGCCGCAAAGGAAACAAATGCACCTATCATAATTCAAATGTACAGTCGTTTGTTTAATACCGATGCAGGCCGTATGCTTTCTCCCATCATTTTAAGTCTCATGAATGAGCTTAAATCACCCGTGGCATTCCACCTTGACCACGGTGTAGGTATTCCCGAATGTACCAGAGCACTACGCTATGGTACAACAGGTATTATGATTGATGCTTCTACCCTTCCTCTCGAAGGCAATATTGAAACCACCAAAAAGGCTGTTGCATTAGCAAAAGAGGTTGGTGTTTCAGTTGAGGGCGAGCTTGGTCATATCGGTTCTACAAAGGATGAAGAATGGGATTCATACACCGAAGTTGAGGATGCTGTAAAGTATGTTAATGAAACCGAGATAGATGCTCTTGCTATAATGGTAGGAACTGCTCACGGTAAATATGCTAAAGCCCCTGTTTTAGCGGTTGATAGAATTAAGGAAATCCACGCTGCCACTGATGTGCATCTTGTATTGCACGGTGGAAGCGGTGTGCCTGATGACCAGATTAAAGCAGCAATAAATGCCGGCATTAGAAAAATTAATTTTGGTACCGATGTATGTTACGCTTTCATAGATGGCTATAAAGAGCTTGACCCATATGCTAAGCCCTTAGACGTAACTATGGCAGCAGTAAGCGAAAAAGTTAAAGAATTTGCTAAAGAAAAAATCAATTTATTAGGTGCTGATAGGTGTTAATTATGCTAAACAAATTAAGAAATCTAAATAAAGATATTGAGTTTTATAGCGTTTATGATTCCGAGTTTAAATCCTTTGGTCGAATTCTTGAATTAGATACTCAGGAAATCGTTAAGGCTGCTGAGCAGTTCGAAATGCCTGAAGCGGTTATCTATATGCCATCTACAGAGGAATTCGAAGCTCTTGATATTTCAAAGGAAATTCGTGATGAAATTTTCGGTACTTTACCGACTGAAGTTGGATATTGCTACGGCCACAGCAGAATGCTTAACGCAACCGAATGGCATACTTCAAGCGAAATAAATATCGCAGCTACCGATATGGTTCTTATTTTAGGTCACCTTTGGGACATTGAAAATGAAAAGATAGATTCTTCCCTTTTTAAAGCCTTTTATGTGCCTAAAGGAACCGCTATTGAAGTTTTTGCAACAACTCTGCATTACTGTCCTTGCCAAGTTAGTGATGACGGTTTCAGATGCGTTGTTGGTTTGCCGAAAGATACTAATACCGCTTTAGAAACACAGCTTAAAGACAAAAAGGTTACCGCTAAAAATAAGTGGCTAATTGCTCATGTTGATAATATTGCTAAGATTAAGCAGGGAGCCGTTGCGGGTATAACCGGAACTAATTATGAGATTAAATACTGATATATACGATGAGCTTTTAATATATGGCGGAACTGTATGGAATGGCATAGAGTTTTTGAAGAAAGACATTTTAATTAAATCAGGCATAATAGCAAAAATTGAAGATTCCATCGAAGAAAAAGCCAATTTTATGTTTGATGCCAATAATATGATCATTTCGTCAGGACTAATAGATTTTCATACGCATATTAAAAGCATTTCGCCTGACAGTATCGGTATAGAGCCTCAAAAAATATCCTATCCTTTAGGTGTCACCTCATTGGTAGATGCCCTTGCCAGAAAATGCGATACAGATGTTTTTTCAGAAAACGACTGTGATATTTCGGTATTGGCGGAAGCAAAAATAATCAACAATAAAGCCGACTTTTCTCTTACCGAGAAAAGTATATCGGCATATAAGGATAAGGCTATCGGTTTAAAGGTTATTTTTGATAAATCTTCTGCTAACGTGTGGAGTGCAGACCCGCTCAAAGAAATTTGCGATTTCGCCCAAAAAAACAATTTATTTGTAATGGTGCATACTACTGATTCCCCTGTGAGTATGCTTGAAATCGTTAATACTTTAAACAAAGGCGATGTTATTTCTCATGCTTACCACGGCGGCGATAATAATTCCGCTATTGACTGTTTTCTATCTTTAAAAGAAGCAGAAAAAAAAGGAATTTATATAGATGCCGCTCTATCAGCGCACTATCACATCGATTATTCTGTTTTTCAAAAATCAGTACTCCAAAACATTTGTCCCGATATAATAAGTTCTGATATAACGAAGGCTTTAGAATTTGTATCGGGCGAAAGTTATGGTTTGCCCATTTGTATGAGCATTTTGAACGAATTAGGTTTGGATATGTCAGATGTTTTTAAAGCTGTCACTGTTAAACCTGCTAAAATTTTAAAAACAAAAGCTAACAAAGGTTTTTTACGGGTTGGTGATGTTGCCGATATTGCTGTTTTTAAGAATAATGATTGCAATATCACATTAACTGATAGGTTTGATAACAAGGTTGTCTTAAAGAAATGTTTGAAATGTGTTCTAACATTATTTAATGACAAAATTGTTCACATTGATGATTAAATGGAGTGTTGCTATGTTAATGTCAGCAGATAAAAATATTATGAAAATGGGAATCATAGGCTATGGCGGTATGGCGCAATGGCATAAGGATACCGTGAACACTATAGACGCTCTTGAGCTGGCTGGAATTTGGGATATAAAAGAATCTGCCAGACAACGGGCTAAGGAAGACGGCCTTCATGTTTACAGCAGTCTTGAGGATATGCTTAGTGATAAAGATATCACCTTTGTTCTTATTTCAACTGACAATGATGTTCATGCGCCACTTGCCATCAAGGCTATGGAAAGCGGAAAACACGTAGTTTGTGAAAAGCCCATTACGCTAACGAGTGCTTTACTTGAAGAGATGATATCTGTTTCCAAAAAAACAGACAGACTATTAACTGTACATCAGAATAGACGTTGGGATAAAGATTTCAACACTGTAAAAAAAATAATTGAGGACGGTACATTGGGTGAAATATTCCGAATAGAAACCCGTGTTCACGGTTCTCGCGGAATATCAGATACTTGGCGTCGAAAGAAAGAAAAGGGCGGCGGCGTTACATATGATTGGGGCGTGCATTTGTTCGACCAAATTATGTTGCTTAACAAAGGCGAAACTCTAAAAAGTGTTTATGCTGTCAATCATAGCATCACAACCGCAAACGTTGAAGATGGATTCACCGCAATACTGAGTTTTTCGAACGGTCTTCAGGTTATCGCAGAGGTAGAGACGAGTGATTTTGTCGGTTCATCCCGTTGGTATGTATTTGGAAGCAACGGTACAGCACAAATCACCGATTGGAAGGGTAATGGAAAAATCGTGCGTGCTGTTTCCAAAGACGAGGATGATATCGTGCCGTTAGTAACACCTTCTGGTTTTACAAGAATGATGGCACCAAGGCGTAAAGACACTATAGTAGAATCCCCAACCCCTGATGTCACTACCGACATTAGCGAATTTTATAAAAATGTTATTGCCACCATCAATGGCAAAGAAAGTTCTTTGATTACTTTTGATGAGATGCGTTCTGTAATCAAAATAATTGAGGCTGTTTTTGAATCTACCAGAACAAACAAATGCGTAGAATGCAACATAAAGCTTTAGGAGGTAAGATTATGAAAAAAACAATCAATGTAACCATTTGGAATGAGTATTATCATGAAAGAAATACTGAACATGTCATGAAAATATACCCAGATGGTATCCACAACACTATTATTGAAAAGGTTTCCCCTCTTGGTGATTTTAAATTTACCATAGCTACTTTTGATATGGAAGACCATGGACTTACCGATGAGGTACTCGACAATACTGACGTTCTTATTTGGTGGGCACATTGGATGCATGGCGATGTAAAGGATGAAATTATACAAAAAGTTAAGGCAAGAATTTTAGACGGTATGGGCTTTATTGCTCTTCACTCCACCCATGCAAGTAAAATCTTCAAGTCACTTATGGGTACAGCCTGTGGTGTTAAATGGCGTGTAAACCATGAAAAAGAGCGTGTATGGGTAATTAATCCCTCTCATCCTATTGCAAAAAATCTTCCTGAATATTTTGAATTCCCACAGGAAGAAACCTATGGTGAGCGTTTCGAAATTCCTGCTCCCGATGAACTTGTTTTTGTTAGCTGGTTTTCAGGCGGCGAGGTTTTCAGAAGTGGATGTTGTTATAAACGCGGTCTAGGTAAGATTTTCTATTTCCGTCCCGGTCATGAAAGATATCCAATATATCATCGTGACGAAGTGGCAAGAGTTATTGCTAATGCTATTGAATGGGCATGTCCTGACGGAATCACAAAGCCAACCCTCGGCCATGTAGAGCCACTGGAAAATGTAAAAGATAAGTTTGAAGGAAAAGACGATTCATTAAGAAAGCATGAATATATAGGTTAATATGAAAGGTGGCGGAATATAATGAAAAAAACAATTAATGTAACGATATGGAACGAATATGTTCATGAAAAGACAAACGAGAACATTGCAAAGGTATATCCAAACGGTATTCATGACGCTATCAAAGAAAAGCTTTCTCAGTTTGGTGATTTTAATATTACAATAGCAACATTAGATATGGAAGAACACGGTCTTACCGATGAGGTACTTGATAATACCGACGTTCTCATTTGGTGGGGACATTGTAAGCACGGTGATGTAAGCGATGAAATTGCGCTAAAAGTAAAGGAAAAGGTTCTTGGCGGAATGGGCTTTATAGCACTCCACTCTGCTCATGCCAGCAAACCCTTCAAGCTTCTTATGGGTACCTCCTGTCGCGTTAAATGGCGTGAAAATGATGAGAAAGAACGCCTTTGGGTTGTTGAACCTTCTCATCCTATTGCACAGAATGTTCCTGAATATATAGAATTCCCCCAAGAAGAAACCTATGGTGAATGCTTCGACATTCCTGTGCCTGATCAGCTTATATTCTTAAGTTGGTTTGCCGGCGGAGAAATTTTCAGAAGCGGATGTTGTTATAATAGAGGATTGGGTAAAGTATTCTACTTCCGTCCCGGTCATGAGGAATACCCGACATTTTACCGCGATGATGTAACACAGGTAATTGCAAATGCTGTTAGATGGGCTTGCCCTTATGGTATAACCAAACCTACAATGGGTAAGTTTATGCCGCTTGAAAATCTTGAATAATTTAAAAAATTTATATAAGAAAAGGTGTTGTTATTATGCTAAAAATAGGAATTATAGGCGTTGGTAGAATTTCTGGAAATCACATTGAAGGAATTCAGAGATACGGTAAAGCAGTTATTACTGCAATCTGTGACATTAATGAACAGCGTCTTAAGGAAGTGGGAGACGAACTCTCAATTCCTGAAGAATACCGTTTTACTGATTATCATGACCTTATTAATTGTAGTGAGGTAGAGGCTGTAGAGATTTGTACTCCTAACTATTTGCACGTTCCCATGGCAACTGCTGCCGCAAAGGCTGGTAAGCCGGTTGAAGTTGAAAAACCTTTGGGAATTTCTGCTGTAGACGGTGTTGATGAACTTATGTCTGCGATTGATCAAAATCAGGTTGTTAATATGATGTGCTTTTCCTACCGTTTTAAAGATGCTGTTCGTTATGCAAAGCATTTAATAGAAAAGGGTATGCTTGGAAAATTGCTTAATGTTAATATTCAATATCGTCAGTCAGGCGTATTTATTCCTGGAAGACGACTTGAATGGCGATTCATTAAAGAGTTTGCAGGAAGCGGTGCTCTGGCTGACCTTGGTGTTCATTTAATTGATATGACCCGTTTTCTCATAGGTGATTTTAAATCGGTTTGTGCAATGCAAAGCACTGTAGTAAAGGAACGCCAGAAAGAAGATAGCGATGAGTTTGCACCGGTTTTAGTAGACGATATAACTTCTTTTGTTGCAAAAATGGAAAATGATGCTATAGCTAATTTTCTAGTTACAAAATGTGCGATTGGTGATAGAAATACAATCATTTATGAACTTTATGGAACTGAAGGAGTTCTTAAATTCGATATTACTAAACCTACCGAGATTGAACTTTGTATAGGTGAGGTTGACCGTGAAACCGGTTCACTCCATACCGTTAAGGTGCCTGCACAATTCCACCTTGAACAAGAGGAATGCTTTATTAGAACCGTTATGGGAGAAAAACTTCCTCACTTCCCCGATATCAATGAGGGACTTAAAGCTCAAAAAATTGTTGACGCTGCACTTGAATCTGCTGAAACAGGCAAACTTGTATATCTCTAAATCATATTTATTATATTAAAAAAGCATACGAGATTCACGAAAATGTGAGTCTCGTATGCTTTTTTTAGTCAACTAAATCCGATTAAATAAATATATTAACCTTTTCTCCAAACCATTTTATCAACAACACCAGTATAGCTTTGAATAAGCTTTACAACCTTTGTAGAAACGTTTTCATCAGTATAGTCTGGCACGGGGATACCGTAATCCCCCTCTAAATTGGCTGTAACAGCAGTATCAACCGCTTGAAGCAATGACTTTTCATCAATCCCTGCAAGCACAAAGCAGGCCTTGTCAAGCGCCTCAGGACGCTCTGTAGATGTGCGGATACATATTGCTGGGAAGGGCTTTCCTATACTTGTGAAGAAACTACTCTCCTCTGGCAAAGTGCCACTATCAGAAACTACTGCAAAGGCATTCATTTGCAAACAGTTATAATCGTGGAAACCAAGAGGCTCATGTTGTATTACGCGTTTGTCAAGCATAAAGCCACTCTCAGCGAGACGCTTTTTAGAACGCGGATGGCAAGAATATAGTATTGGCATATCATATTTTTCAGCCATCTTGTTTATAGCATTAAAGAGTGAAACAAAGTTCTTTTCGGTATCTATGTTTTCCTCTCTATGAGCTGAAAGCAGAATATATTTACCCTTGGTAAGACCTAGCTTTTCGTGGATATTTGAAGCCTCAATATCTGCTAAATTATTATGCAAAACCTCTGCCATAGGCGAGCCTGTAACATAAACACGCTCTTTAGGCAGCCCGCATTCGTGTAAATACTTTCTTGCGTGCTCGGAATAGGCTAAATTAACATCCGAAATAATATCAACAATTCGTCTGTTGGTTTCCTCGGGCAAGCATTCATCCTTACATCTGTTGCCCGCTTCCATATGGAAAATCGGAATATGCAAACGCTTTGCAGCGATAGCCGAAAGACAGGAGTTAGTATCACCCAAAATAAGTAAAGCGTCGGGCTTAATTTCAGCCATAAGCTTATAAGAGCAATTAATAATATTGCCGACTGTAGCACCCAAATCGTCACCAACAGCATCCATATAAACCTCAGGATTTTGGAGTTTTAAATCATTGAAAAATACGCCATTAAGGTTGTAGTCATAATTCTGACCTGTATGTGCCAAAACACAGTCGAAATATTTGCGGCACTTGTTTATAACGGCAGCCAGTCTTATTATTTCGGGGCGTGTTCCTACAATAATAAGAAGTTTTAGTTTGCCATTATTTTGAAATTTAATATCACTATAATCTGTTTTAATATCCATTATTCTACCACCTCAAAAAATGTATCAGGCTTATCGGGGTCAAAACTTTCGTTAGCCCACATAACCGTAACCAAAGGCTCGGTGTCGCTTAGATTAATTATGTTATGCGTATATCCGGGAAGCATATGTACAGCCTCTATTTTTTCACCGCTGACCTCGAAATTCAGAACCTCTTGGGTGCCGATTTTTCTTTGCTGTATAAGTCCTTTACCGCTTACAACAATGAAAAATTCCCACTTTGTATTATGCCAATGCTGACCTTTTGTAATGCCGGGGTTTGAAATATTAACGCTTATCTGACCGCATTTTTCGCTCTTTAAAAGCTCAGTAAAGCTGCCTCTTGCATCAACATTCATTTTTAAAGGGAATGAAACCTTTTCTTTCGGCAAATATGATAAATATGTTGAATATAACTTTTTCTCAAAGCTACCTAAAGATATTTCGGGAACAACAAGTGTATTCGGTTGTTCTTTAAACGAATAAATCAAATCAACTATTTCACCCAAGGTTATTTTATGCTCAACAGGGACCTTGCAATAATCACCATCGCGGTTTTCTAAACCTTTGAGAGCCCTTATAAGCTCGTCCACAACATCGTCAATATAAACCAACGTCATATTAACGCTACGGTCGTTGACCTGAATAGGTAAATCATTAGCAACATTATTGCAAAATGTCGCAATAGCGCTATTATAATTAGGTCTGCACCATTTACCGAAAACATTAGGCAAACGGTATACCAAAACATTAGCACCCGTTTCCTTAGAATATGAGAACATAAGGTCCTCCCCTGCTTTTTTAGAAAGACCGTAAGGATTTTGAAGTGCCGCCTGAATAGATGAAGAAATCATAATTGGACATTTGTTATTATGCTTTTTTAGTGTTTCAAGCAAGGTTGATGTAAAACCAAAATTACCCTCCATAAACTCCTCGGTATTCTGAGGGCGGTTAACACCTGCTAAATGAAACACGAAATCACACTCAGAACAGTATACATCAAGTAACGCAGGGTCGGTATCAATATCATACTCCAAAACCGTGATATCAGTTTCTATATTATGGCTCTTATCCTTACCGTCAGCGATATTATAAAGTGTAGCACAAAGATTTTTTCCAACAAAACCGCCGGCACCTGTTACGAGTACTTTCATAAAATTTACTCCTTAAAATTAAAATCAAGACCAACAAAATTCAAAGATTTTTGATAATTATCAACCTCTTGAACCGACATTACCTTCAAATCGGCACGATTATTTTTAATATTATTTCTTTTGAAAAGTATTGCTTCGCACCAACGCACCACCCACATAAAAGGCAATAATAATGGTACCTTAACAAGTATCACATATTTTTCGCACATCTGTTTATATGGTAAAAACACCATTTTAAGAATCTTTTTTAGTCTTGTTATTTTAACGCTACCTGTATTTTTAGTTTTTTTCACCGCATCTGAAAGAATATGAGCTTCATGCGTGCCATAAACACCGCTATTAAAAATCACATTTGTAATGAGCTCTGCAATATCATCAGACTTCTCTTCATCAAACCAAGTACTGAGAGTATGTACCGTGTTTTTATAAAAAACATCAAGTTGTAGTTTTTTTAACTCAGAGATAATATATGATTCATTAAGGTTATTATTGTTTTTTCTATAAACCCACAAATCAACGATATGCTTTATTCCAACACCCGCATCTCTATAGTGCTTAGCATAATGGGTGAAAAGATATATCATCTCATCTTCAGGCGTCATCTTATATCTGGTAGCGCTATCAGACACAGGAACACCAAGGCGCCAACCATCGCCAAAATACTCATAATAATCCTTGTTATACGAGGGAATAAGGCGTTTGTGAAGTTCAATATTTATGCCATCCTTTTCCCATATAAGCTCATGGTCACTTTCAGTAACTTCTGTAAAGCCCAGTTCACACATACAAGGTTTTATTCTATCATACTGCTCAGTCTTAATGAGGATATCCGCATCACTCATTACACGCATCTCTGCTTTGGGATAAAGCTTTTTAAGTAAAGTGCCTTTAAGTGGCATATATTCTATTTTATTTTCATCAAACGCACAAAAGATATTATTAATTTCATATAACTGACGCTCGTTCATAGCCATCAAACTGCAGGTCTCAAAAAATAGTTTTTGCATTATCGGCAAATCCGCCGAAACACCGCAATTTATAGCCCCATAATAGAAAATCGGTGAAATTTGATGGCTTTTTGCATTTTTTGCTGCTTGTATAATATCAAAGCTCTCTGGCAACGAATACTTTTCACCTGTAATTGCACTTTTAATAATGGATATAATGCCTATTTGTTGGATAGTCATTTTTTACTTTTTTCCCTTCCAAGCAGCTATTTCATCACGAATATACTGCAAAGTGAGTAATTTTTCCTTAACCTGTTCAACCGTAAGTAACTCTGTGTTATTAGAATTAAATTCAGTAAGAGGATTACGCTCGATATCGCCTTCCTTAAAATACTTATCATAGTTAAGGTCTCGCTTATCACTTGGGACGCGGTAAAAATCGCCCATATCTATAGCACCGCTACATTCCTCATTAGTAAGCAAGGTTTCGTACATTTTTTCACCGTGGCGGATACCGATAACCTTGATTTCTTGTTTGCTATCAAACAGCTCTTTTACTGCCTCTGCCAAAACACCGATAGTGCACGCAGGCGCCTTCTGAACAAGAATATCACCCGAAATGCCATTTTCAAATGCAAATAGCACAAGGTCAACAGCCTCATCAAGACTCATAATAAAGCGTGTCATAGAGGGCTCGGTAATAGTAATTGGGTTGCCCGCCTTAATCTGCTCAATCCAAAGCGGAATTACACTACCTCTTGAGCACATAACATTACCGTATCGAGTGCAACAAATCTTGGTCTTATCGGGGCTTACGGTACGTGATTTTGCAACTATAACCTTTTCCATCATAGCCTTAGATGTGCCCATAGCATTTACAGGGTATGCTGCCTTATCGGTCGAAAGGCATATAACAGATTTAACGCCCTCATCAATAGCAGCGGTCAATACATTATCTGTACCAATAACATTGGTTTTTACAGCTTCCATCGGGAAAAACTCACAGGAAGGCACCTGCTTTAATGCTGCCGCATGGAATATGTAATCCACATCGTGCATTGCATTTTTAACCGAAGCCAAATCACGAACATCACCGATAAAGAACTT
>JAZUAL010000039.1:0-73113 GCA_045637925.1 Acutalibacteraceae bacterium
ATGGAAAGCTATAAACATGAATTTATAGAGTTTTTAGAGGGCGCAGGCGTACTTAAATTCGGTGATTTTACCGCTAAATCGGGCAGAAAAATCCCCTATTTTATTAATGCCGGAGATATTAAAACAGGCGAGCAAATCTGCAAGCTTGGTGAGTTTTACGCGAAGGCTTATTTTGAAAAGGTAGGCAACAAAAAAACCGTTCTTTACGGACCTGCTTATAAGGGTATTCCGATTGCCGTATCTGTAGCTGTAGCTTTAGCTAAAAACGGACTTGATGTTCCCTTCTTCTTCAACCGCAAGGAAGAAAAGGACCACGGCGAAGGCGGCGTTTTTGTAGGCTATAAGCCTCAAGAAAACGAAGAAATCGTTATCGTTGAGGATGTTATCACTGCCGGCACCGCTATCAGAGAGAGTATGGAAATTTTGTCGGGTCTTAAGGGCACCAAGGTTTCCGCCACCTTCGTTATGGTTGACCGCAAGGAAAAGGGTAAAACCGACAAGAGCGCCATGGCTGAGGTTGGAGAGGAATTCGGTTTCCCTGTTTACTCGGTTGTTGATGTTTACGACATTATCGAATATTTAGAGGAAGACGAGAAAAACCGCGAAAACGTCGACCGCATAAAGAAATATCTCGAAATTAACGGAGCAAAGAATTAAATAAATTCTAATTATAATAATGTCGCTCCCGCCGCGACGGGCACAATTTCTATTCTGAAAATAATATTCAAATAAAAGGAACTTTATTATGAGAAGTTTAATTGATATTTTAGAGCTTTCTACTACTGAGCTTGAAAAGCTTATTTCTACCGCTGAGGATATTATTGAAAATCCTGAGAAATATGCTCACAAGTGTGACGGTAAAAAGCTTGCAACACTCTTTTTTGAGCCATCAACCAGAACAAGACTTAGCTTCGAAGCCGCTATGTATGAACTCGGCGGTAACGTTTTAGGCTTTAGTGAGGCCAATAGCTCCTCTGCCGCTAAGGGAGAGAGCGTTGCAGATACCGCGAAAACAGTTAGCTGCTATGCCGATATTATCGCTATGCGTCATCCTAAGGAGGGTGCGCCTCTGGTAGCCGCTATGAACTCCACCGTTCCTGTTATAAACGCGGGCGACGGCGGCCACAACCACCCCACACAAACCCTTGCCGACCTGCTTACAATTCACCGCGAAAAAGGTCGTTTCAATAACCTTACAGTAGGGCTTTGCGGTGACCTTAAATTCGGAAGAACGGTTCATTCCCTGATAGCCGCTTTAAGACGGTATGAAAACATTAAATTTGTGTTTATTTCACCGAATGAGCTTAAAATACCCGATTATGTTAAAGCTTCACTAAAAAACGAAGGCATAGAATATATTGAAACCACCGATTTGGAAACGGTTATGCCTACCCTTGATATTCTTTATATGACCCGTGTTCAACGCGAGCGTTTCTTCAATGAAGAGGAATATTTAAGACTTAAGGACAGCTATATTCTAACCCCCGAAAAGCTTGTTTCCGCCAAATCAGACCTTTCAATTCTTCATCCTCTGCCCCGTGTTAACGAAATCAGTGTTGCTATTGATAAAGACCCCAGAGCTTGCTACTTTAAGCAGGTTTTCAACGGAAAAATTATGCGTATGGCACTAATTCTTATGCTTTTGGAGGTATGTTAAATGACAGTAGATGAAATTAAAAACGGTATTGTTATTGACCACATAACCGCAGGCAAGGGCATGCAGATTTATAAGCTTTTGAAACTCGGCGGTCTTGACGCTTCGGTTGCGCTTATCAACAATGCGCCAAGCAGAAAGATGGGTAAAAAGGACATTATAAAAATTGATGCCGATATTAGACTTGATACTGACATTTTAGGATATGTAGACCCTGATATTACGGTTAATATTATTAAAGACAGCAAAATTATCGATAAAAAGGCTATAGAGTTGCCTGAGCGCCTTACAAACGTATTGAAATGCAAAAATCCCCGTTGTATTTCGGCTACAGAGCAGGAATTAGACCAGATTTTCACTCTTGCCGACAAAGAAAACCGAGTTTACCGCTGTCTTTACTGTGAGACAAAGGCAAATTAACAAAAAAGCTGAACCTCTTATTTTGGTTCAGCTTTTTTTGTTTATATATGATACATTTATAAATTTTTACTTATTATTAACTTTTTCATCAATCGCCTTTGCGGCGGCGGCTAAATATTCATTCTGGAAGAGTTCAAATTCACCGTTATCTACAAGCTGAGCGAGAGATACATCGATAGGCATTTTGCCGAGCAACGGAAGCTTTAATTCCTCTGCAATACCTTCACTGCCTGAGCCGAAAATATTGAAGCTCTTTTTACAGTCAGGACAAACAACATAGCTCATATTCTCAACTATGCCAAGCACCTCTATATTCATAAGCTTTGCCATATTGTAAGCCTTTTTTACTATCATCGAAACCAAGTCCTGAGGTGAGGTTACAATAACCGCCCCATCAAGCGGTAAGCTTTGGAAAACGGTTAGGGGAACATCTCCTGTGCCTGGAGGACAGTCTACAAACAGATAATCAAGGTCTCCCCATACAACATCCTGCCAGAACTGCTTAACAGCCCCCGCAATAACAGGACCGCGCCAGAGAACAGGCGCCTCCTTTTCTTCAAGCAAAAGGTTTACCGAAACCATTTTTATGCCTGTTTTGGTTTCTGCCGGCAAAAGACCTAATTCGTTTTGCATTATTCTCGCTTTCACGCCAAAGGTTTTAGGGATTGAGGGACCTGTAATATCAGCATCCAGAATACCTACTTTATATCCCATTCGGCTCATAAGCACAGCCAGCATCGATGTTACCATTGATTTACCAACGCCGCCCTTACCGCTTACAACGCCGATTACGTGTTTAATATTACTATACTGATTTTGAGGCGTTAAAAGACTTTCTGCTTCCCTTGAAGAGCAGTTTGCCGAGCAGGAAGAACAATTACCCGAACAACCGCTGTTTTTTTGTTCTGACAATTTTAAAACGACCTTTCATTTTGAAAATTCTATATTTTATATTATATACCATTAAATTTCAAAATCAAGTATTTTAATCCCTTCTCTTGTTATTTCTATAGGACTTCTGTATTCACCAAATGCTATTTGCCTTATATTTTTATAGGCAGAAAAAACACCGTAAACACCAAAAATCAGACACAACAAAATTGTTGTGGTTATATATACTGTTCTTAAAAAAACACTGTTTTTTTGCATTTTTTATCCCTTTTTTATTATTTTTAAAAAAATTTTTCAAAATCAGGTTTACAAATTTCAGTTTATTTTCTTTATTATTATTGAGAGGCATTTTGCGACAAGCGACGATGAATACATCGCCTCATCAAGAGAATTGGCATCTGTTCCTATTTCTATGAGAAGAGAACCTGTCGTGAGACTTTGGTTGTAATTCTTAGGCATTAGGCTAAGCGGTCTTGCAAGGGTGGGATATTCGTTCTCTATGGTTTGCTGAAGCTTTAACGCCAGCTTCAAATTTTCTTTCCATTTAGGATGATTTTGGGTGCTGCCACTGTTACTGCCCATAACAAGCATCACCTGAGCCGCCTTTTTGCCCTCTATCTCGGTTACGAGCTTTACCTTGTCATTTTCCCCTGCCGAAATGGCGTCCCGATGCAAATCGACCACAATTTTAATGCTCGGATATTTTTTAAGGTAAGAGTTAACCGTTTTAGCCGCTCTGGTGTAGCTGCCGCTGTATTTTGGATAATCGTGCTGTGTTGCGTCGTGTAGGGTTTTTATTCCCTCGGCATTTAAAATATCGGTAACAATCTGTCCCATTTTTGCCATATTTTTACTATTATCGGTGTTCCTTGAGGTGTATTCCTCGGTATAATAACCTGTGCTTTCGGCAACATAGCTTTCGGTTGTGTGGGTGTGCATTATCAGGACCTGCGGCTCGTCGTTTTTCTCGATTTTAAAGCCCAATTTGCTCTCTAGCAAAGCTTTTATATCAAGCTTTAAATCGGTGCTGTTTTTTAGATAAACCTTATCGTAATGAAGAGATGCGGTATAGGGAGAGATATATCTGCTTTCTATCTTTCCCTTAATAGCCTCGGCTGATACCTGTTCGCTTTTTTGCTCGGTTTTTTGAAGATAGTCAGTGGTTTCCTTTTCGTCGCTTTTTGGAAGCTCTGCCGCCTTTTGTTCCTCTAAAACACCGCTATGCGACGCAAAATAAAAAGGCTCCTCTTTTATATTTTCACTGCTTGCCACATTAAAATAAATGGCAGCCCTGAGATTATAAAAAACTATCATTATAACGATAAAATAAATCGAAAAAAATCGCAAAATTAACCTTGCTCGCATATTATATCACCAAAAAATAATATGCAAAAACATTAAATCTTATACCAAATCGAAGAGTATCTCCTCATCGATTTCGGGCTGTAAAAACACATTAAGCGCCTCGGATAAAATTTCACTTATTCTATGGCATAAAATGTCGCTTTCCTTTGGGGTTACAACCATATCTGTGCTGATTTCGGTTTCCTTTCCCGTAAGCTCAAAGGCAAGCGTTGCAGCATCTACTACCGTTGGTATTCCGAGGGCTATCACAGGAACTCCCAAGGTTTTAAAGCTAAGCTCCTTGCGTGAATTTTTAACGCCTGAGCCCGGAGAAATTCCGCTGTTTGAAAGCTGTATTGTTTTAAAAAGACGGTTTATGCTTAAAGAAACACAGGCGTCTATTGCAATAACCGCCTGTGGCTTAATTTTATTTACAAGCCCTGCTATAAGTTCGGTTGCCTCTATTCCTGTTTTGCCGAGAACATTTGGGGTTACAACCGATACTGAGCGAAGACCGCGAAGACCTATTTCGTTTGCAAAATCTCCTGCTATATGCCTTGTTGCAAGCAGTCTTTTTGCAACGCTCGGTCCTATGGAATCTGCTGTGATTTCACTGTTTCCAAGACCTACAACAAGTATATTTTGAGGGCTTTCCCTAAAAATGCTTTTAAGGGATTCTATTATACCCTCTTTAATTTCGCTGTAATCGGTAATTTTTTGGGTATCAGGGAATTCAACCGTTATATATTTTCCCCTTTTTTTACCGAATTTTTCTGCTGTTTTACTGCTTGAAATTTCTACTGTTGTAAGCTTTACTTCTCCAAGGTATTTTTCTTCACTTTTTATGCCCTCGGAGACTATATCTTCTTCTATTGCAAGGTCGGTTCTTCTGCTCATTTTTTCTCCTTTTTTCAGAAATTTTTATGTCCTTTACTAATGTGGCATAAGTTTTCTAAAATTATACAATTTTTTATCTTAAAAAAGTTGAAAAAATCTAAAAAATATGCTATACTAATTTAGATTTATATTATATTTATATTATATATAAGGGTGGTTTACATAATGCCTATTAGTTCACTTGATGATATTTGGAATTTAGTCTCAGAAAAATGCAAAGAAATGATAACCGAAACTGCTTTTAATTGCTTCTTAAAAGATTTGAAGCCCATTTCTTTTAACAACGGAGAATTTATAGTTTCCTGTAATGATGAATATGCCCGCGGAATTGTTGAAGAAAATTATTCCGAAATTTTAAAAAAAGCTCTGGGCGGGGTTATGGGAATAGATGTAAGCGTTCGGGTTATCTATGAAGAGGATGAGGAAAAAATTCTCAGAGCCGAGCAATTCAGCGAAGGGCTTTCCTTTGAAGATTTCTTCACCTTTGAAAATTTTATAGTCGGTTCTACAAACCGTTTTGCCCATGCGGCTTCCCTTGCGGTTGCAGACAATCCGAGTATTACCTACAATCCGCTTGTTATTTACGGTCCGTCGGGAGTTGGTAAAACCCATCTTATGCTGGCTATCAAAAACCATATAAAGAAAAAATTTCCTTTTAAGGTTATTGAGTATATAAGAAGTGAGGATTTTACAAATCAGCTCATAAAAGCATTACAGGACGGTAAGCTTGGTCTTGGAACTATTGATGATTTCAGAGAAAAATTCAGAAAGATTGATGTTTTGCTTATCGATGATATTCATTTCATCGCGGGCAAGGAGCAAACTCAGGAAGAATTTTTCAATACCTTTAACACTCTGCTTCAAAGCAATAAGCAGATTGTGGTAACCCTTGACCGTCCTCCAAGAGATGTTAAAACTCTGGACAACCGTATTCGTTCCCGTTTTGAAAGCGGTCTTTTAGCCGATATTACAACACCCGATTTTGAAACAAGGGTTGGTATTGTAATTAAAAAGGCCGGTCAGCTTGGCTTTGAGTTAAACGAAAATTTAATTTATTATATTGCCGAAAATATAAAGGTTAATACCCGACAGCTTGAGGGTGTTGTTAAAAGGCTTCACGCCCATATTTCTATACAAAACAAAACTCCTAACCTTTCGGTTGTGCAAGGAATTATAAGAGACGTTATAAATGATACTCAGCCTGAGCCTATTAAGATTGAAAAAATAATATCTGAGGTTGCTAAAACCTATAACATCTCAGAAGAGGAAATTCTTTCAAACAGAAAAACCGCTAATCTTGTTCTTGCCCGACAGGTTGCAATGTATATTTCAAGAAAAACTACCGACCTTTCCTTTAAAGCAATCGGTGAATGTTTTGGAAAGGACCATACAACCGTGCTTTATAATGTAAGCAAGATTGAGGAATTTTTAAAAGACAAGCCCTACCAGAGAGAATTGGTTGAAGATATAATTAAAAATCTTAAAAGCAACAATGATAATTCCTTTTAATTTATCCACTTTTTCCACCTTAATTAACCTAAAAGTTATAAACCTTCTTTGTGGAAAACATTTTTCGACATTTTTATAAACAAATTATAAAACTTTTTATCAACCTTAATTTTACTTTGTTTATAAGCTTTTCTGCAACTTTTCCACTGTTTTCACCGCACTTATTATTACTGTTATTTTTTATTTTTTTAAAGGAGCAAAAATTATGATTTTTTCTGTTGAACGCGCAAAACTTTTAGATGCTGTATCAAGACTTCAAAGGGTAGTGGGTTCTAAAACCTCAATGCCTGTTTTAGAGGGAATTTTAATTTCTGCAGAGCAAGGTAAAATAACCCTCATTTCATACAATCTTGAAATGGGTATGAAAAAAGAAATTTATGCTAAATGCGAAGAAGCCGGTGATATTGTAATAAACGCGAGACTTCTTGCTGATATTTTAAGACGTATGAACGGTATTCAGGTTGAAATTTCTTCTGATGATAGACTTAACTGTCATATTAAGAGCGGTGAAGCTACCTTTGATATTATGGGTATGGCTGCAACCGATTTTCCCGAAATGCCATCTGTTGCAGGTAGCAATAACTTTTCTATTGACGGTAAGCTTTTAAATGATATGGTTAAAGGCACAATTTTTTCTACCGCTCAAAATGAAGGGGCAAAACCTATTCTTACAGGTATAAATGTTTCGATTAATGAAGGTGTTTTGCAGTTTGTTGCGATTGACGGTTACAGACTTGCCATCCGCAAAGAAAAGGTTAATATTAATAAAAATATTGAGTTTACTGTTTCGGGAAGAGCAATCGGTGAGGCTGTTAAGCTTATAGATGAAGAAACAGAGGATGTTGAAATTAACGTTGGTGAACGTCTTATCTGCTTTAATGTGAGCGGTTATTCTTTTATTTCCCGTCTTTTAGAGGGTGATTTTGTAAATTATAAAAAGCTTTTGGTTAATGGCTTTACTCAAAAGGTTGTTGTTAATACAAGAGAGCTTATAAATACTATTGAGCGTGTTTCCCTTCTTATAAGTGAATCTTTTTCAACTCCGATACGCTGTTATTTTAACGAGCTTAATGTTGTTTTTACCTGTGCTACTACAATGGGTAGGGCTACCGAAACCTTTAATACAAGGTTAGAGGGAGAAAGCTTTGAAATAGGTCTTAACAGCCGATATCTTTTAGAGGCATTAAAAGCAACCGAAACAGAAAGCGTTCAGATTTTGTTTAACGGTGCAAACGCAGGTGTTGTTATGTCGCCTATCGAAAGTGATGAATTTAAATATATGATAATGCCTATGAGGTTGAAATAATGAATTTTAAAGAAATCAAAATTAAAGAGGATTTTATAAGGCTTGACAGCGCAATGAAGCTTGCAAATATGGTAGTAACCGGCGGTCATGCAAAAATGGTTATTCAAAACGGTGAGGTTGAGGTTAACGGAGAAATTTGTACTATGCGCGGTAAAAAGCTTCATATAGGTGATAAGGTTAAATTTGAGAACAACGGATTTATAATTATATGAGGGTTTTAGAATTATCCTTTAAAAATTTTAGGAATATAAGCGAGGCAGTTATTTATCCTTCTGAGGAAATGAATGTTATCTGCGGAGAAAACGCACAGGGTAAAACAAATTTACTTGAAGGAATATGGCTTTTCACAGGTGCTAAAAGTTTTAGAGGCTCTAAAGACAGTGCTTTTGTAAAATTTGGTTGTGAAAAAGCCTTGTTATCACTGAAATTTTTAAGTGAAGAAATTGAAAAGGATGCTTCTCTTTTAATAAATGATAAAAGAAATGCAGTTCTCAATGAAAATAAGCTTAAAAGTCCCTCTCTTTTGGCTGGAAGCTTTAATGCGATTGTCTTTTCGCCAAACGATTTAAGGCTTATAACCGACGGTCCTAATGTGAGGAGAAGATTTTTAGACTTGGCTTTAGGTCAGCTTTATCCTACTTATATAGAAATACTTAAAAATTATTTAAGGGCTGTAACCCAAAGAAATAAGGTTATTAAGGATTTAAAGTATGATCGAACCCTCGGCATTATGCTTGATATTTATGAAAAAGAAATTGCCGAGAACGGAAGGAAAATTATTTTTTTTAGGAAGAAATATATAGAAACATTAAATAATTTTTTACCCTCTATTTACAGTGGAATTTCCTCAGGCAAAGAAATTCTCGATACAGAATATATCTGCAGCTGTTATGAGGATGAACTTGAAAAAAGTCTTTTAGCCGCAAGAAGTGAGGATATGTACAGCGGTGTTACCTCGGTAGGTCCTCACAGAGACGATATATGTTTTAAAATTAACAGTGTAGATGTAAGAAGCTTTGGCTCTCAAGGTCAAAAGAGAAGTGTGGCACTAAGTCTCAAGCTGGCAGAGGCAGAGGTTATAAAGAAAAATGTGGGAGAATGGCCTGTTTGTCTTTTAGATGATGTTATGAGCGAGCTGGACCCTGAAAGACAAAATTTTATTCTTAATCATATTAAAGAAATGCAAACCTTTTTAAGTTGCTGTGACCCTGACAATGTTAAAAATTTAAAGGCAGGCAAGATTTTTTCGGTAAAGGCAGGTAGTATTTTCTGATGTATATGCATTTAGGTGAAAATACGGTTGTAAGGCTTGATGAAATTATAGGTATTTTTGATATGGATAATACCACAGTTTCTAAAAGCACACGAGATTTTTTAAATTTTTCCGAAAAAAGACGGGAGGTAATAAATGTTTCCTATGAGTTACCTAAATCTTTCATTGTTTGCAGTAATAAAAGAAAAGAAAAAAGGGTTTATATTTCTCAAATTTCCTCCACAACGCTTAATAAGCGTTCTGGGTTTATAGATAGATTGTGATTTTATTTTTAATGAGAGGATTTTAAATTTATGAGTAATGAAGTAAATATTCCTTCAAATAGCAATTACGATGAAAATTCTATACAGGTGCTTGAAGGTCTTGAGGCGGTAAGAAAGCGCCCAGGTATGTATATAGGCTCTACGGGAGAGCGCGGTCTTCACCATCTTGTATATGAAATTGTGGATAACGCAATAGATGAAGCCTTGGCTGGCTATTGTGATAAAATAGAGGTTGAGCTTCTTGATGACGGTGTTATAAGGGTAACCGACAACGGTCGCGGTATTCCTGTGGGAATTAATCCTCAAAAGGGAATTCCAACCGTTACAGTTGTATTCACAATTCTTCACGCGGGCGGTAAGTTCGGCGGCGGCGGATACAAGGTATCAGGCGGTCTTCACGGTGTTGGTGCATCGGTTGTTAATGCCTTATCCAGTTGGCTTGAGGTTGAGGTAAGCGACGGTACACATATCCACAGAGAACGCTATGAAAAGGGTGTTGTTGTAAGTCCCCTTTCAGTAGTTGGTGAAACAAAGGAGACAGGAACGGTTGTTACCTTTAAGCCTGATCCAACAATTTTCACCGATACTACACGGTATGACTATGATATTTTACTTAAAAGACTTCGCGAACAATCCTTCCTTAATGCAGGTATACGCGTGGTTTTGACCGACAAGAGAAGCGATGCCGATTTGCCCGACAGAAGTGATGATTTCTGTTATGAGGGCGGTATTAAGTCTTATGTTGAATTTATTCTTGAGGGAACGAAAAAGGATAAGCTTAATAAGGATGTTATTTATTTTTCCGCAAGTGATAAGGATGATAGCACAGCTGAAATTGCTCTTTTGTGGTCTACAGCTTACGATAGCAAGGTTTTTTCCTTTGCTAACACTCTTCATACTATAGACGGCGGTACTCACGAACAGGGCTTTAAGCAAAGTCTTGCTAATGTTGTTAATAAATACGCTTTTGATTTTAAAAAGCTTAAAGAAGGCAATCCACGTCTTAAAGGTGACGATATTTTAGAGGGTGTAGTAGCTGTTGTGTCTGTTAAGCTTGCAGATGCTCAGTTTGAAAGCCAGACTAAAGCAAAGCTTGGCAACACCTCTATTGGAAAATTGGTGCGCGACCTTGTAAATGAAAAGCTTTATCAGTATTTAGAGGAAAATCCTGATGATGCAAAGATTATAATTGATAAGGCTATTGCCGCATCAAATGCCAGAGAGGCTGCTCAAAAGGCCCGCGATGCTTCGAGAAACAAGTCGGGTATAGGCGGTAAAACCCGTATGCCTGAAAAACTTAAGGATTGCATCTCTGACGACCCGACAAAGACCGAAATCTTTATCGTCGAGGGAGACAGTGCGGGCGGTAGTGCAGTTGAGGGAAGAAACAGTACATATCAGGCAATTCTTCCTCTTTGGGGTAAAATGCTTAACGTTGAAAAGGCTAGGGTTGACAAGGTTTACGGAAATGATAAGCTAACCCCTGTAATTGTGGCTTTAGGCACAGGTATCGGCGAAAACTTTGATATAAATAAGCTTCGTTATGATAAAATTGTTATTATGGCCGATGCCGATGTTGACGGAAGCCACATAAGAACTCTTTTATTAACCTTTTTCTTCCGCTATATGCCTGAGCTTATTGAAACAGGTCATATTTATCTTGCTCAACCGCCTCTTTTCAGAGTTGCTAAGGGTAAAAGATATTTTGATGCCTTTACCGATGAGGAGAGAGACAGATATATTGAAGAGCTTGGCGGTAATGTTGATGTTCAGCGTTATAAGGGTCTTGGTGAAATGAACCCCGAACAGCTTTGGGAAACCACACTTGACCCAGAGCACAGAACAATGCTTAAGGTTACGATGGCGGATGCCGCTATTGCCGACGAAACCTTCACCATCCTTATGGGTGAAGAGGTTGAGCCGAGACGTAGGTTTATTGAAGAAAATGCAATTTTTGCTACAGATTTGGATATTTAAGGAAGGGAGAGCATAAAAAATGGCTACACAGGAAAAAGTTTATTGGCCCAGTGATGAAGAAACAAAAATCGTGCCTGTTGAAATTGTAGATGAAGTAAAGCAAAGTATGCTTCAGTATTCTATGAGTGTGCTTGTAGGTCGTGCTATCCCTGATGTGAGGGACGGTTTAAAGCCTGTTCACAGAAGAATACTTTATACTATGTATGAAAACGGGCTTACACCCGATAAGGCATACCGTAAATGTGCAGATACCGTAGGTTCTGTGCTCGGTCGTTACCATCCTCACGGTGACGCTTCTGTTTATGATGCTATGGTTCGTATGGCGCAGGATTTTTCACTTCGTTATCCGCTTATCGACGGTCACGGAAACTTCGGTAACATCGACGGTTATCCAGCCGCAGCATACAGATATACAGAGTCTAGAATGAATAGGCTTTCTCTTAGTATGCTTGACGATATAGAAAAGGAAACGGTTGATTTTAATCCTAACTATGATAACCGTCTTGAAGAGCCTGAGGTTTTACCTGTAAGATTTCCTCAGTTGCTTGTAAATGGCTCATCGGGTATTGCGGTTGGTATGGCTACCGAAATTCCGCCTCATAATTTAGGCGAGGTAATTGACGGTATGTGTTGTCTTATCGATAACCCCGAAGCCGAGCTTTCTGATTTATGCGAGTACATTAAGGGACCCGACTTCCCTACAGGCGGTATTATTATGGGAAGAAGTGGTATCCGCGCCGCATATGCTACCGGCAGAGGTAAAATTATCCTTCGCGGTAAGGCAGAAATTGAAGAAACCAAAAACGGAAAATACAGAATTATTATAACCGAAATTCCGTATAAGGTTAAAAAGCAGGAATTAGTTAAGAATATCTATGATTTAGCGGCTGAAAAGCGCATAGAGGGTATTGACGATGTTGTAGACTACTCTTCTAAACGTGACGGCGGTATTAAAATTATAGTTGACCTTAAAAAAGACGCTAATCCGCAGGTTGTTCTTAATAAAATTTACCGCTATACTTCTTTGCAGACTACCTTCGGTGCAATTTTACTTGCAATTGTTAACGGTAAACCGCAAATTTTAACCCTCAAAGAAATGCTTCAGAACTGCATTGACTTCCAATATGATATTATTTACAGAAGAACATCATATGATAAGCGCAAGGCAGAGGAAAGAGCCCACATTTTAGAGGGACTTAAGGTTGCACTCGACTTTATTGATGAGGTTATTGCAATTATAAGAAAAAGCAAAACCATTCCTGAAAGTAAAGAAGCCTTAAGCGAGCGCTTCGGTCTTGACGATATACAGACTACCGCTATCGTTCAGATGCAGTTAGGTAAGCTTGCAGGTCTTGAAAAACAAAAAATACTTGATGAATTACAGGAAAAGCTTAATTTTATCAAGGAATGTACCGAAATTCTCGGAAGTCGTGAGAGAATTCTCGATATAGTTAAGACAGAGGCTTTAAATCTTCGCGATAAGTATAGTGATGACAGAAAGACCGAAATCACCGATGTTGCAGGCGAGGTTGATATTGAAGACCTTATTCCCGAAGAGGATTGCGTGCTTACTAAAACGGTTAACGGTTATATCAAGCGTCTTCCTGCCGATACCTATAATGTTCAGAACCGTGGCGGCAGAGGAATTACGGGTATGACCACTCGCGAGGAAGACTCGGTTGAAAATATGTTTGTATGCTCTTCGCACGATTATATTATGCTTTTCTCAAATCTCGGCAGAATGTATCGCATTAAGGCATATGAAATACCTGAGGGAAGCAGAACCTCAAAGGGTATGAACCTTGTAAATATTCTACCGTTAATGCCAAACGAAAAGATTACAATTATTCTACCCGCTTCTGAGCTTGATGAGGATAATTATATCGCAATGGTAACAAAGAAGGGTATTATTAAGAGAACTAAGGTTTCAGAGTTCAAAAATACCCGAAAGAGCGGTATTATCGCAATTTCTATTGACGATGACGATGAACTTGGCTTTGTTCGTATGACCGACGGAGACCAAAATATATTCATAGCAACCCGTGACGGTTTCGCAATTCAGTTTAATGAAACACAGGTGCGCGCTATGGGTAGAACAGCGCGCGGGGTAAGAGCTATAAATATGCGCGAGGGCGACGCGGTCATAGATATGGCGATAACAAATCCCGATACTAAAATTTTAACCATTACCGAAACAGGTTACGGAAGAATAAGCAGTATTGACGATTATCGCTTGCAATCCCGCGGCGGTAAGGGTCTTACAAACTACCGTACCGAGAAATACGGTAAGGTTGCAGCTACAATCCCTGTTACCGACAATGATGACATTATAATGATTGCATCTAACGGTATTATTATAAGAATTTTTGCGGGAGATGTTTCAACCTTTGCCCGTCCTGCTAAGGGCGTAAAGGTTATGCGAGTGGCTGAGGGCGAAAAGATATTATCGGTAGCCCTTACAGAGCATAACGAGGAAGAGGTTAACGATAAGCCCGAAGAGGCTACCGCTGATGCTTTAGAGGGTGCAGAAACACCCGAAGAGGCGGCAACCAACCAAGCCTTAGAAGCAGAGGCTTTAGAAGAGGCGCAAGAAAATAGCCAAGAATAACTAATTTTGAAAAGAGCAGTTAAAAAATATTTTTTAACTGCTCAAATTTAAAAAAGGAAAAGAAAATTCTATGTGTGACCAAAACATTAATTTTAACGAGGAGAAAATTGCGGAAGAAACAGAAAAAAAGAATAACGCTATTGAAGTGACCGAGGGAGAGACAGAAGAACCCGTAAGCTTTTATAGAATACCTGAGCCTACACAGGAAGAAAAGGAAAAAAAGCAAATCAAAAGATTAGCAAACGCGGTTGGCATTTCTTTTTTAGTTCTTTACTGTTTAATGTGGGCAATTAATATAGCCACGATTTTAATCACTAAATTTTTCACGCCCTCTTATTCGGGCGCGGTTAATTTTCTATCGGACCCCGCGATTTTACAGGTTCAGCAGATATTTTTCTCGCTTTTGTTATTCACTCTACCCTTTATTATTGTGTTTAAGCTTTATAAATACCGTATAAGCGACCTTATAAGCTTTGAGTTACCAAAAGGAAAAAAGAATTTTCATCTTTTTTTAATAGGCATCAGCTTTTGTTCGTTTGCAAACATAGCATCAGCTTTTGCTGAAAGAATTTTCGACAGCGCAGGGATAAGCTATGAGGTGGATTTCGGTGAAAATCCAGAGGGAATATTCGGTTTTCTGCTCTCGCTTATTGCTACGGTTATAACTCCCGCTTTGGTTGAGGAATTTGCCTGTCGCGGAATTTTATTGGGCGCCCTTAAAAAGTTTGGGCAAGGCTTTGCAATTATAATCTCTGCTGTCCTTTTCGGGCTAATGCATGCTAATTTTGAACAGATACCCTTTGCATTTTTAGTAGGTCTTATTTTAGGTTATATCACCATAAAATCGGGCAGTATCTGGATTGCAGTTTCGGTGCACGCCTTTAACAATTTAATTTCAGTGGTTTACACCTACCTTTTAAGCGGTTTTTCTGCTGTCACACAAAATATAAGCTATACTATATTCTTAATTGTTTGCTTAATTTTGGGACTTTTTGCAATCACAAGGCTTTCTGACCAAGAAGATATTTTCGTTTTACAAAAGGAAAATACAAAAACACCCTTAAACACTCGTTTAAAGTGGTTTTTCCTGTCGGTGCCTGTGATTATTTACGGTTCTATATGTATTTTGCAGTCTTTTTTGTATTTTAAATAAAGGAGAAATAAAATGTTTGATTTCGAAATTTTTTCAAATGTAATTTCGGTTTATGCTTTGTTTTCTGTTATAACCTCCTGCTTTGGAATAGCCCTTTTTATTCTACAAGGCGTAGGGCTTTATGAATTTTCAAAAAAGCTGAATTTTAATAAGCCTTGGTTATGCTTTATCCCCATTGTTTCAACCTTTGCGCTTGGCAGGGTTGGTGATTGTTATTTCAAAAACAACGGTAAAAAGGCAAAGTCTTTAAAAATCTGGCTTTTTATATTGGCGGGTTTTAATTTCTTGATTTTAGCTGTCTTTCTTGTGGTATTAGCAGTATTGCTTTTTCAATTTATTATTGGTGTAAGCAATATAATATCGGCTAATGACGAATTGACAACCGAAATTTTTAAAATTTTAATCCCGATTGCTGTGTTCTATTTTATGGCGGTTGTCACCTCTATAGTATACAGAGTGTTGTATTATATTACCTTGTGGCGAATTTTTACGGTTTTTGATAACCGTAATGCTGTAGTTTATTTAGTTCTGTCTGTTTTCTTTGGTTTCTTAGCGCCTATATTTATTTTTGCGATAAGAAAGAAAGAGCCGAAATTCACAATGGAAGAAAGAATGGGTATTTCTTCTAATGGATAAAAAATTTATGCTTGAGGCATTAAAGCAGGCAAAGCTTGCCGCAGAACTGGGCGAAGTTCCTGTGGGCGCGGTAATTGTGAAGGACAAAGAGATAATAGCTGTCGGCAAAAATGAGCGCGAGACTAAGCAAAATGCTCTGTCCCATGCTGAAATCGAGGCTATAAATATGGCTTGCAAAAAAATGGGCAGTTGGCGGCTTGACGGTTGCGAAATGTATGTCACCTTAGAGCCTTGCCCAATGTGTGCGGGCGCTATTATAAATTCACGTATCAAAACCTTAATTTTCGGTGCTTATGACAGTAAAATGGGAAGTATCGACAGTGTTATAAACCTTTGCGATTACCCGTATAATCACAAGGTTGAAGTCTACGGAGGTATTATGGAGGACGAATGTCTTTCGGTTTTAAAAAATTTTTTTAAAGAACTAAGAAAAGCTTGATGTTTTTTAAACATCAAGCTTTGTTATTATCGACGTCAGTCCAAAAAGATACAAAAGAAGCATATAAAAAGGAACGCTTATAGCATACACAAGTATTATGTAAACCAATGTGCTTTGCATCGCAAAAATATTTAATAGAGTGCTTGTTAAAAGGGTTACTGTTAAGGCGGATATTAAAGGCAGTAAAATTTCGTATGAAAATTTGAATTTAGCACCGCTTATTTTTAGAAGTCTTGAAACATTTAAAAGACAGGTGAAAAGATTAGAAAAATACATAATAATTATGAAACCGCGAAGCCCTGAGAAGCGAAGAAGTGAGCAAATGAGCAGAATTCTTAACGAGGAATCCGAGACTGCAGTGAAAAAGGTATATCTTTGTTGGTCAAGGCCCTTTAAAATTCCGTCGGAGATGCTGTCGAGGTACATAAGCGGCACTATCGGTGAAAGCGCCTTTATAAGAAAGCCAACCGAACGGTCTTTATATATAAGAAGCCCTATTTTGTCGCCCGCAACAAAGAAAAGCGCAGCAAAAATAAAGGCAACGAGTAAGGTTAGCTTTAATATTTTTTTAGTGCTATTCCTCACCAACCCCTTTTGGTTTTTAGCTACCGCCTCTGACATTTCGGGTATCAGTAGGGTTGAAACCGAATTAAGTATGGCTGACGGGAAAAACAGTATCGGCAAGGCCATACCCTTAATCATACCGAACTGCGAAAGGGCTGAAGAGCTGCTCCCTGGGAATTTTGCCAGATTTTTCGGAACCAAAATATTCTCTGCTGTTCTAAGAAGGCTGTTTAAATAGCGTCCCGAAGTAATGGGCGCCGCAATATCCATAATTTTCTTGACTATTTTATAAGGAGGTTGGCTTCTGCCATTTAAGGAATTAAGTTTTTTGCTGTCTTTTAAAAAGCTTATTCCAAGGACAAGGCAACCTAAAAATTCTGAAATCACATCACCTAGCATAACCGCGCTGCAGCAAATAGCAATACCGTAGCCCTTGAAGGCTTTTACCAACAAAACAACTAAAATAATGCGTATTGCCTGTTCGCTAAGCTGGGCTATCGCAGTTGGTGTGGCTTTTCTTCGGGCTATAAAATAACCGCGCACACAGGAAGAAACCGCCATAAACGGAAGCGAAAACGGAAGAATTTTAAGGGCGGGTATCGCCCGTATATCCCCTAAAACTCTCTCGGCTATAAATTCTGCACCGAAATATACCACCGCGACCGATAAAAAAGCCACCAAAAGCGAGATTTCTATACTGCGTATTAAAATTTTCAGCGTGCCCTTTTTTGAGCCTAGGGCTGCTTCCTCCGCAACAAGACGGGTTACCGCGGTTGAAATTCCCGATGTTGCAAAGGTTGCGGCTAAAACATAAACGCTGAAAACCAACTGATAAAGCCCTATTCCCTCACTGCCGATGAGCGCCGCCAACCAAACCTTGAAAATTATGCCTGCAAATCTTAAAACAAGAGAAGAAACTGTTAAAATCATCGCATTTTTAATAAAAACTGTTTTTTTCACACTATTCCCTACTTAAAAATTATTCTGTTAAATACTATGTGGGAGATGTGCTTTAAAATAACTTGAAAAATCCCTTACTTTTTGGTATCATATAATTGATATACTGTATATGGGCGGTGGTAAAATGAATACTCCCTTAGCGGATAGACTAAGACCTAAGAAAATTGAAGAGGTAAGCGGTCAGAAACACCTTTTGTCTGAAGGAAAGGTGCTTCGAAGGATTATCGATTTGGGCGAGCTGCCAAACCTTATTTTTTATGGACCTTCGGGTGTAGGCAAAACCACCGTTGCCAATATTATTGCAAATAATTGCGGCAAAAAGCTTTACCACCTTAATGCCACCACCGCTTCAACCGCCGATATTAAGGAAATAATAAACAGTATCGGCAGTCTTGACAGTCAGGGCGGCATACTTTTATATCTTGATGAAATTCAGTATTTTAATAAAAAACAGCAGCAGATATTGCTTTCATATATAGAAAACGGTGACATTACCCTTATCGCTTCGACTACCGAAAACCCATATTTTTATGTTTACAATGCGATTTTAAGTCGTTCAACCGTTTTCGAGTTTAAAACCCTTTCTGCCGATGATATTTTGGAGGTTTTAAATCGCGGAATTTCTATTTTAAGCGCGGAAAAGGGCAAAAATATAGAGATAAGCGCTCAAGCGCTCTCTAAAATATCAAATGCCGCCGCGGGAGATGTGAGGCGCTCGCTTAATATGCTGGAGCTTTGTGTTTTGACGGCGGATAATGGCGAAAATATTACAGTGAGTGACCAAACTGCCGAGGAAATTTTAGCCTCAAATGCAGTGAGATATGACCGCGAGGGTGACGAGCATTATGATATTATCTCGGCTTATCAGAAATCGATGCGCGGCTCTGACCCCGACGCCGCAATTTTTTATTTGGGCAGACTTTTAGCGGCTGGCGACCTGCCGAGCGCTTGCAGACGATTACTTGTTTGTGCTAACGAGGATGTGGGACTTGCCTATCCGCAAATAATACCTATAGTAAAAGCCGCGGTTGATACTGCTATGATGGTGGGACTGCCCGAAGCTCGATTACCCCTCGCAAATGCGGTAATCTTAGTTGCTAATTCACCGAAATCGGTAAGCGCACATGATGCGATTAATGCCGCTATGCATGATATTGAAATGGGTATCGGCGGAGACATACCGCGTCAGCTTCAAAACAAGCATTTTGACGGTGAGGATGCCGCAGTTAAGGGACAGAATTATAAATACCCACACTCATATTCTGGGCATTATGTAAACCAACAGTATTTGCCCGATAGCATAAAAAATAAAAAGTATTATATTTACGGAGATAATAAAACCGAGGGTAAATTTAAGGAGTATTGGGATAATATAAAGAAAAACAGTAAATGAGGTGGACACTGTGAAGGAATACAAATTACCGCGAAAAACTCTTATATTGTGGCAATGTCGCAGTGTCGCAATAGGTTTGTTGCTCACAGCCCTATGCTATTATTTCTATTTTAAGCTTAAGCCCTTTGTTATTGCGTTGATTATAATAGCAATCCTATTTATATTTTTCACCTTTTTATATTTGCCTCTCTATTTTAGAAGCTGTAAAATAAGGAGAGTAAATGATGCTGTAATAGTAAGGCGGGGCGTATTTTTTAAAAATACCCATATTTTGCCATTTTCCCGTCTTATTTACGCACAAACGGTCACATCCCCTATCGCACGCTTGATGGGACTGAAGGCAATAACATTAAAGGCGGCTCGAAACTCTTTAATAGTGCCTGAGCTTAGCATCGAGGATGCCGATTTATTAGTTTGCGAGCTTGAAGACGGTGCGGGCTTATGAAAAAGGAATACAGAGCCCACCCGATTATGATGCTGTCACTCATAAGACCTTTTTTATTTATTTTAATCCTACCCTTTCTAAAGGCAGTTTTGCAGTATTTCATCGATAAACAGATAACCGATGTGTTAGAGTTTGAGCTTATCATATTTTTAGGTCTGGTAATTATAGCCTTTTTCAGATACCGTGCATACAGAATTTGTATTGAGGGTGATACCGTAACCGTAAAATTAGGCTTTATCTTCAAAAGAAATGCCGAAATAAAGCTTTCAAAGCTTTCGTCGTTACAGGCAAGCCGTAACCCGCTTGATTTTCTTGTGCGTTCTGTAACTCTTAGCATTAACACTGAGGCAGGAACAATAAATAAGTCCGATTTTAAGGTTAAGATGTGGTTTAAAGATTGCAAGGAAATCAGCACGTATTTATATGAGGGCGAAGCTATTTCAAAGGTGAGATTTTCCACACTCAAGGTAGCAATTCTGTCAGCCGCCACATCATCGGCTTTTTCGGGGATAATTATCGGCATTCCCATATTAAACCGCGCAGGTAAGCTACTGGGTATCGGTATTAGCGAAATGCTGCTTGACGAGCTTAATAATGTGTCTTCAAGAATAGAAACATATTTTCCGCCTGTGGTTAATACGATGTCACTTTTGCTTTTGCTTTGCTATGCGGTATCATTTTTATATTCGTTTTTTAAGTATATCAATTTCAAACTGCTTTTTAATGAGGATAAAATAGAGGTTAGAACGGGCTTTTTCACAAGAATAAGGACGGCTTTCAAGAAAACTGCGGTTAATGATGTAATGATAGTGCAAACACCTCTTATGATGTTTCTTAGAAAATACACCATGAAGGTAAGCGTCGGCGGTTTCGGAGAAGCTAAAAGTGAATCGCAAATTGTAGTTCCTGCGGGGTCGCACAAGGAAATCAAGGGAGATTTTGCAGAATATTTTCCGTTTTTACTGCCCGAGGGCAACTCATTAAGAGCAAACAGGAACTTTTTAACCAAAAGCAGATTTTTATTCTGGCCGAGCATATATCTGCTTCTTGTATTAGTTGCTTCTATTACAAGCTGTTTGCTGTTTGCTGATTTTACCCGTTTTATATTCTTTATAACCTTGGTTTTGCTTTGCGTTATTTTTTACTATGCGTATATCTCGTTGTTTGAGTATAAATACGGTAAAATCAAATTTGGCAAAAGTGTTATGGCAAAAAGCACAAAGGGCTTCAGAACCTGCAGGCTTTACTGTCCAAAGGAAAGAATAGGAGAAATTAAGATAACAAGATTTTTTACCGATTTCTATTACGGTAGCTGTAGGGTAAGAATTACTGTTTGCTCAGAGGGCGCTGACACTATAAGGGTGCGTCACCTTAATTACTATGAGGTTATGAGAGAAATATATAAAAATTTTGATATAACTGAATAAACATTAAAAAAACGCAGATAATAAGAATGTTTCACGTGAAACATTCTTATTTTTTATAAAGGAAAAAAGTAATGGATATACTTATTAATTGCCTAAAAGCTTTCATTACAGGTGGATTTATTTGCCTTATAGGTCAGATTTTGATTGACTATACCAAGCTTACTCCCGCAAGGATATTGGTTTCATTTGTGGTTAGCGGTGTTATTCTTACAGCAATCGGCATATATGAGCCTGTTGTGAAATTCGGTGGCGCAGGCGCCACAGTGCCTCTTATAGGCTTTGGCTACAGCCTTGCCAACGGAGTAAAGGAGGCGGTCGAGCAATACGGATTAATCGGCGCCCTTTCGGGCGGACTTACAGCAACCGCCGCCGGAATTGCGGCATCGGTAATATTCGGTTATCTTATGGCGTTGCTTTTCAAACCGGGAGATAAAACCTAACAAAAAATTGCCGAAAGTTTCTAACTTTCGGCTTTTATATTATTCTTTACAAACAGACGAGTTATTGGTATAATGTTTTTGAAACCAAAATTGAAAAAACAATGTTTCACGTGAAACATTTTTAAAAAACGGAGGTCCGTTATGGGCAAAATTATATCAATAGTTAATCAAAAAGGCGGTGTTGGTAAGACTACTACCGCTGTAAACCTTGTTTCTGCTATAGGTATTGCGGAGAAAAAGGTTCTTCTGATTGATGCCGACCCACAAGGAAATACAACAAGCGGCTACGGAATTAATAAGCGAGAAACAAAGCTTACCTCATACGAAATGCTTATAGGTAAGGGTACTGCGGAAAAAGCCGCATTGGAGACTGGGTTTAAAAATGTAGATGTTGTACCGTCCTCTATGAATTTAGCCGCCGCCGAGGTTGAGCTTATAGAAATCGAGCATCGTGAGGCACAGCTGAAAATGGCGCTTGCTACCGCAAGAGACAAGTATGATTACATATTTATTGATTGTCCGCCATCCTTGGGACTTATCACTATTAATGCGCTTAATGCCAGTGATACCGTTTTGGTGCCTATTCAGTGTGAGTATTTTGCTCTTGAGGGACTTTCTCAGCTAATGGCTACCGTAAGACAGGTGAAAAGGCTGTACAATCCCACCCTTGAAATCGAGGGAATAGTGCTTACTATGTATGACGGCAGATTAAATCTTACGGGACAGGTTGTTGGTGAGGTTAAAAAATATTTCGCGGACAAGCTGTATAAAACCGCAATTCCGCGCGCGGTAAGACTTTCGGAGGCACCAAGCTATGGAATGCCTATTCAATATTATGATAAGCGCTCTAAGGGTGCAGATGCCTACAACGATTTAGCAAAAGAATTTTTGAAAAAGAACAGGAGACATTAATATGGCAGCTAAAAAAGGCGGACTTGGAAAAGGTCTTGATTTGTTATTTAACGAGAATGCTACCGATAATGAAGGGGCTGTAATGCTTAATATAAATGAGATTGAGCCTAACCGCAATCAGCCCAGAAAGGACTTTGATGAGGCGGCTCTTAGTGAGCTTGCAGATAGCATTGCAAGGCATGGCCTTATACAACCTATTGTGGTTAAGCCAAATTTAGATGGCACATATATGATTATCGCGGGCGAAAGACGTTGGAGAGCCTGTCGTATTGCAGGACTTACACAAGTGCCTGTTATGATTAAAGATACCGATGACCGCACCCTTATGGAATTGGCGCTTATCGAAAATTTACAGCGTGAAGATTTAAACCCTGTTGAAGAGGCTCTGGGTTATAAAGCGCTGATTGACGATTTTTCGCTTACTCAAGAAGAGGTTGCTAACAGAATGGGTAAATCCCGAAGCGCTGTTACTAACGCGCTTCGTCTTTTAACGCTTAATGAGGCTGAAATAGAGGCGCTAAGAAAGGGAATGATTACCGCAGGCCATGCAAGAGCGCTTTTATCCTGTGAAAACGAGGAAACAAGACAAAAGCTGCTTATTCTAGCGGTTGAGGGTGCCTCAGTTCGTGAAATCGAGCGAATGGCAAACTTCGCAAAAAGGGGCGGCAAGCCTAAAAAAGAGCAAAAATCAAAGCCTAATTTTTATAGTGAGGTCGAGCTTTCGCTTAAAAACGAAATCGGAAGAAAAGTTTACATAAAGCCAACATCAAAAGGCAGAGGAACCCTTACAATCGAGTTCTACAGCGATAAAGAGCTCACAGAATTTGCAAAAAAATTAGCAGGCGAATAAAATCGAAAATTAAAGGATATTTTATGACCAAAAGACTAAAAAAAATCATACCGTGCAGACATTTCAGACGGCGTCCGCCACCACTTCTTCTATTTAAATCACAGGTTTACATAATATTTAAATAGAAAGGACTAAAATTAATATGTGGTTTATTTTATCATTAATAACAATAATATTCTGGGGCGGCTCCGACCTCTTCTCAAAAATGGGCTCAAAGTCTACTGATAGGTACAGTCATTGGAAAATAGTTGTTGCTGTTGGTACCGTTATGGGTATCCACGCTACAATAGAAGTGCTCACTGGCACAGAGTTTTATTTAATTGATTTCGTAAAGTATGCTCCCGCAACCATTTTTTATATCGGCTCTATGATACTCGGTTATGTGGGTCTCAGATACTTAATGCTTTCGGTTTCGTCACCGATATGTAATTCATCGGGTGCAGTTGCGTGTGTTCTTTGTCTCATTTTCTTAAGACAGATGCCTGACGGGCTTACCTGGGCGGGTATGATTCTTGTATTCATCGGTGTTATGGGTCTGGCATTTGTTGAAAAGAAAAATGACGAGGAAGCTCACCGCTTAGCAGCAATGGAAGAAAACAAAAAGTACAGAACAGGCTTTATTGCTGTATTTTTCCCCATTTTCTACTGCCTCTTGGATGGACTTGGAACATTCGCCGATGCACTGCTTTTAGATAGCGGAATTGTAAATGAAGATTCGGCAAATATTGCATACGAGTATACATTCTTTATAATGGCTGTAATCTGCTTTGTTTACGTTTACATCATTAAGAAAGAACGTTTTGAAATGAAATTTGATGCTCCAAAGTGGGTGGGTGCTTTGTGCGAAACCGCAGGTCAGTTCTCATATATTTATGCAATTGGCGACAATCCGACAGTTGCCGCTCCGATGATTTCTTCATACTGCGTTTTCTCGGTGCTGTTATCACGTTTAATACTGAAAGAAAAGCTTTCAGCTAAGCATTACTTAATAATTTGCACCGTTTTTGCAGGAATACTGCTTATGGGAATTGCCGAAGGTTTGGCAGAATAATAGGTTTACATAATATTTTTATTAAAAGGCAGGTGTCTCCGCTTTGAATATAGCGTTTTTCACACTTGGCTGCAAGGTTAATCAGTATGAAACTGAAAGTCTCAGAGAAGAATTTTCAAAACGGGGTCACACCGTTGCCTGTGAGGGCGCACCCTTTGATGCGGTGATAATTAATTCCTGTACTGTGACAGCAGAAAGCGATAGAAAAACACGCCAACTGCTCAACAGACTGAGGCGCGAAAACCCAAATGCTGCCATTGTGCTTACGGGTTGTATGGTTCAGGCTTTTTCACAAGAGGCAAAAGAGCTTACTGCCGCAGATGTGGTTGTCGGAAATACCGATGTTATAAAAACTGCCGACCTTACCGAAGAGTTTGTGAGAACGGGCGAGCGAATTTTTTATTTCAGTCCACATAAGCCGCACGATAGATTTAATACCCCCATTATTACAGATTTTGCCGAGAGAACAAGGGCTTATATGAAGATTGAAGACGGTTGCGACCGTTTTTGCAGCTATTGTATCATTCCAACCGCAAGAGGCTTTGTTCGCTCTAAGCCTCTTGCCGATATTAAAAAAGAGGCTGAGGCACTGAGCCTCAAGGGCTACAGCGAGGTTGTGCTTGTTGGTATAAACCTTTCTTCCTACGGAAAGGGAGAGGAAATAGACCTTTGCGACGCGGTTGATGCGGTTTGCGGGGTAGAGGGTATTAAGCGAGTAAGACTAGGCTCGCTTGAGCCTGACCATATAAGCGACGGTATGCTAGAGCGCTTCAAGTCACAAGAAAAGTTTTGTCCGCAGTTCCATTTGTCACTTCAATCGGGATGTGACAGAACGCTAAAACGGATGAACAGGCATTACGATACCGCATTTTATACCGATTTGGTAGAGCGTATCAGAAAAATGTTCCCCACTGCTGCAATAACTACCGATATAATGGTTGGATTTGCGGGAGAGACAGAGGAAGAGTTTTTAGAGAGTGTAGAGTATCTTAAATTTATAGGCTTTGCCAAGGCTCATGTGTTTGCATATTCTAGGCGAAGCGGCACTGTGGCTTATGGATTGCCGCATCAGATTTCGCGTGCTGAAAAATCGCGGAGAAGCCGAATTATGTGCGCCGCGGCGGCAGAGTGCGAGGCTGAGTTTTACAAAAAACAGGTGGGAACTACTCAAAACGTGCTCTTCGAAACCATAGAAAATGGTAGAGCGGTAGGCTATACCGAAAACTATCTGAGGGTTGCTGTTGAAACGGACCAAAAGCTTGGCGGAGAAACAAAAGAGGTTTACATAATCTCCACAACAAAAGAGTGTTTAATGGGAAAATTAAAATAAGGCTTCTCGGCAAGCCTTATTTTAATAGTGAAAAACTAAACTTCAATTTCTTTTTAAAAAGCATTGACAAATGACCACAAAAATCATATAATTATATGGCTGTGGGAGAAAACCTTTACGGCGTGCTATCGCAAGAGTAAGCTGCGTAGCAGCGCGGACAAACCGACAGCACAATTTCAAGAAAAATTCAATATTATAAGTAACGAGGTGTGGCTCAGTTTGGTAGCTTTGAGCTTGACCGCCGCCAGTGGCGGAAAAAGGGAAAGCGAAAAGGCGCAGCGGTCAAAATTCATAGGCGCTCCAAGCCGAAAATGAATTTTGGGGACCGCAAGAGTAAGCTGCGTAGCAGCGCGGACAAACCGACAGCACAATTTCAAGAAAAATTCAATATTATAAGTAACGAGGTGTGGCTCAGTTTGGTAGAGCGCTGCGTTCGGGACGCAGAGGCCGTGGGTTCAAGTCCCGTCACCTCGACCAAATTTCCGTGTTTCCCTTATGGGAGACACGGATTTTCTTTTGCCTTTTCTTTGATTAATGCGTAGTAATTTTTGACCGTTTGATTTCGTGGAAGAAGTAAGGTCTATTATCAGCACATGCAAGGTTCTGTGGTTGTGTGACCACATATTGTTGGTATAGAAATTGGTAGCATCTTTGAAAAGAATTTGTTTTGATATAAAAATAACAAATATTGAAAGAGAGCTTTTTGTGTGGTATAATAATATTGAATGATTTTTTCTGGTTTTTCAATCAGAATAAAAAGGAGAAGGTCTTATGGAAATACAATTACAAGAACTTATTGACCAGATAAAAAAAGACGGTGTAGAGGTAGCTCTTAGTGAGGCAAAATCTATTATTAATTCTGCAAAGGCAGAGGCTGAGAAGATTATATCTGATGCTAAAGCACAGGCAGATAAAATTTTAGCCGACGCTAAAACCGAAAATGAAAAAACGGTAAAATCCGGTGAGGATGCTATTAAACAAGCCGGCCGCAATCTGTTGATTTCCTTCAGGGAAAGCGTGGCAAGAGAGCTTAAATTAATTGTTGGCGAGAATGTTACCGCGGTCTATTCGTCAGATATGTTGGCAAGTCTTGTTATAAATGTCGTTGAAACCTGGGCGAAGAAACCTGATTTGGAAGATGTTTCATTGATTTTGAATAGCAATGACCTCAAATCTCTGGAAGAAAATCTGCTTGCCGCCCTTAAGGAAAGAGCTCTAACAGGTGTTACTCTCAAGGCGAACGATAATTTTGACGGTGGCTTCCGTATCGCTGTTAATAACGGTAGCGCATATTATGATTATTCTACCGAGGCGGTTGTGGATATGCTGTCAAACTATTTAAGCCCCAAGGTTACCGAGCTTTTGAAAGAGGCAGAGTAATATGGCTGAATATTATTTGATATCACAGCTTCCGTCTCTCGACGGTCTTAGTGACGATAAGCCGCTACCTATTACAGAGGAGCGCTTTTTGGAATTGTGCGGTCATTTTTTGGGCAAAAAGGCAGAGTGCAGGTTAAAAAAATTATCACTTCTTCCGCCGATGGAATACGAAAAATCGAATTCCGCGCTTATAGAGGAATGGAACGCGGGCGAAAGAAATTTGCGGTTGGCTCTTGCGAAGGTCAGGGCAGAGAAAATGAAAAAGCCCTTTAATTTGTCGAATACTATCCTGTCTGCAGAGCTTATAAAGATAGCTACTGCCGCAATAGAGATAGAAAATCCTTTAAATGCTGAAAAATTCCTTAATTTTCACCGTCTGTCGTTTTTAGAAACGCTGAGACCGATGGATAATTTTTCACAGGAGTTCATTTATTATTATGGGCTCAAGCTGAAATTACTTTTGTATATGAGGCAGTTTAATGCGGATGTCGGTGAAGCCGCATATAAAAATATTTATAACTCCATTTTGGATGGAGATAGGTTGGAGGCTATATAATGACCGAAAATAAAGGAAAGGTTGCAAGTATTAACGGAAACCTTGTGTCTGTTGAATTTGAGGGCAATGTTTCTATGAATGAGATATGCTATGTTTTGGTGGGTGGCACCGCCCTTAAGAGTGAGGTTATCCGCATAAAAGGAAACATTGCGCAAATTCAGGTTTATGAAATGACCGACGGTATAAAATGCGGCGATGAGGTAGAATTTACAGGCGATATGCTGTCGGCAGAACTGGGCCCCGGCCTTTTGGGACAGATATATGACGGACTTCAAAACCCATTGCCCGTATTAGCTGAGCAGGCAGGTTGGTTTTTAGAGCGCGGAATTTATGCGGACGGTTTGGATAGTGATAAAAAATGGAGCTTTACACCCACCGCTAAAATAGGAGACACTCTGCGTGCAGGCGAATATATAGGTACGGTACCCGAAGGTCCGTTTACCCATAAGATTTTCGTTCCCTTTTATCTGCTTGGTAGCTACACATTAAAATCAATCGTAGAAAAGGGTGAATATACCGTAACCGAAACCGTTGCTGTTTTATCTGACGAACGCGGTCGCGATATCCCGATTTCTATGTCATTTAAATGGCCTGTAAAAAGAGCGGTTAAATGCTATAGTGAAAGATTGGCGCCTGTAGAAACAATGGAAACAAAGGTGCGTCTTATAGACTCATTCTTCCCTGTGGCAAAGGGAGGAACCTATTGTACTCCCGGTCCTTTCGGCGCCGGCAAAACGGTATTGCAGCACACCACCTCAAAATATGCAGACGTTGATATAGTAATAATTGCTGCTTGCGGAGAGCGAGCAGGTGAGGTTGTTGAAACATTAACCGAATTCCCTGAGCTTACCGACCCTAAGACCGGTCGTTCGCTTATGGAGCGCACTATTATCATCTGCAACACATCATCTATGCCTGTTGCTTCACGTGAGGCATCGGTTTATACCTCAGTAACCCTTGCCGAATATTATAGGCAGATGGGGCTTAATGTTCTGCTTTTGGCAGATTCCACTTCGCGTTGGGCACAGGCACTTCGAGAGATGTCGGGCAGACTTGAAGAGATTCCCGGTGAAGAGGCTTTCCCTGCATATCTCGAATCATATATCGCGGCTTTCTATGAGAGAGCCGGCTATGTGCGCCTGCCTGACGGAAGCACCGGCTCTGTTACAATCGGCGGCACGGTTTCTCCTGCCGGCGGTAACTTTGAAGAGCCTGTAACACAGGCAACATTAAAGGTTGTCGGCGCATTCCACGGGCTTTCACGCGAACGCTCTGACGCAAGAAAATACCCCGCAATCGACCCGCTTATTTCCTGGTCAAAATATAAGGGTGTTATAGATACCAAGAAATCCGATTTTTGCAAAAGTATTCTTCATCAGGGTGATGAAATAGATTCTATGATGAAGGTTGTTGGCGAAGAGGGAACAAGCCTTTTGGATTATATAATTTATCTTAAGTCAGAGGTGCTTGACTCGGTATATCTGCAACAAAACTCCTTTGATTTAACCGATGCAAACTGCGGAACTCTGCGTCAGCGCTATGTTATAGATAAGCTGATATATATTTTAGGCAGTGAATACGCCCTTGACAGTAAGGACGGCGCGCGCAGCTTCTTTAATCGCATTCGACAAAAATTAATCGACTGGAATTATACCGAATTCGAAAGTGATGCCTTTAAAAAGGTGGAAGCAGAAATCGATGCGCTTTATCAAGAAGGCGCCGGTAAATTAAATGGCGCGGCAGAGCAATTATTAAAGGACGGTGAGTAAGAATGAATAAAGTTTTTAACCGAATAGAATCTATCACCGGAAACGTTATTACTGTAAAAGCAACGGGAGTTCAGTATAAAGAGTTGGCTCAGATTAACACACGTTTCGGCAAATCATTGGCGCAGGTTAACAAAATCGAAGGCGATATAGTTTCTCTTCAGGTGTTTTCCGGCGGTCAAGGTGTTTCCACGGGTGATGAGGTCCGCTTTTTAGGCCGCGAAATGCGAGTGTCATTTAGCGAAGACCTTTTGGGGCGCATATTTAACGGTTCGGGCGAGCCCAGAGACAAGGGCCCTGCGCTTACCGAAAATTCTAAAGCCATCGGCGGACCGTCTGTTAATCCTACCAAGCGTATTCTTGCAAACCGAATGATGAGAACAAACATACCTATGATAGATATGTTTAACACACTGGTTGTTTCCCAGAAATTACCTATTTTCTCGATTTCGGGCGAGCCTTACAACCAGTTGCTTGCGCGTATTGCAATGCAAGCCGAAGCCGATGTAATAGTTCTCGGTGGTATGGGATTGAAATACGATGATTTCCTTTATTTTAAGGATGAGCTTTCAAAGGGCGGCGCTTTAAGCAAAACGGTAATGTTCATTCATACCGCCTCTGACCCTACGGTTGAATGCATGATGATACCTGATATGGTGTTGGCTGTGGCAGAACAGTTTGCCTTACAAAACAAGGATGTTCTGGTGTTGCTTACCGATATGACAAACTTTGCCGATGCGATGAAAGAAATCGCAATTACGCAAGAACAAGTACCCTCTAACCGCGGTTACCCAGGTGACCTTTATTCTCAGCTTGCTGCACGTTATGAAAAGGCGGTTGACTTCGCAGACTCAGGCTCGGTTACCGTTTTGGCGGTTACCACTATGCCTGGTGATGACGTAACGCACCCCGTTCCTGACAATACGGGGTATATAACAGAGGGGCAGTATTATCTAAAGGGCGGACGAATTGAGCCCTTCGGCTCACTTTCACGTCTTAAGCAAAATGTGAACGGTAAAACCCGAAAAGACCATCGTGCGCTTATGGATGCTATGATACGTATGTATTCATCCTATAAGGAAACCTTGGAGAAGGAGAATATGGGCTTTTCCATGAGCCGATGGGACGAAAAGCTTTTGAAATACGGTGAGCTTTTCGAAAACGAACTAATGGATTTATCGGTTAATCTGTCACTCGAGGATGCGCTTGATTTAGGCTGGAAAATTTTAGCCGAATGTTTTGAGAAGGATGAAACCGGAATAAAGTCAGACCTTACTGACGAATATTGGCCTGTTAAGTAAGGAGGACTGTGGTTTTGGCAAAAATCAAATTAACTAAAAACGAGTTAAAGGTGCAAAAGGATGCCCTTAAAATGTACCGACGATATTTGCCTACTCTGACACTTAAAAAACAACAGCTGCAATCGGAAATCCGTACGATAGAAGCCAAAGCAAAGGCGGTAAGAGCCGAGAAGGAAGCGCTTGAAAAGGGCTTCAGAGATTGGATTGCTGTTTTCAGCGAAGCTGACGCCTTCCCCAAAAGAATAATTACGGTGAGTAATATCAGAAAGGGCAGCAGTAATATTGCAGGCGTGACTATTCCTATCTTTGAGGGTGCGGATTTTTCCCGCGGCGACTATGATTTATATAGTACGCCGCTTTGGGTAGATATAGCCGCAAACCATATGGAAAAGGCAATATTGCTTGATTTGGAGGCAGAAGTGTTAGACAAACAGGTCGAGCTTTTAGAGGTTGAGCTTCATGCGACCTCTCAAAGAGTAAATCTGTTTGAAAAGGTTAAAATTCCTGAGACCGAGGCAAATATCAAAAAAATATCAATTTATATGGCAGACCAGCAGGTTAGCGCCGTAGTTCGTTCTAAAATATCAAAACGCAAAATAGCCCTTAGGGATGCTATAGCTTCTGAAAGGGAGGTTTATTCGTTATGATTGTGCCTATGAAAAAGGTTTCTCTCATAATTATGGGAGATAAAAAGGCTGAAACACTCAAAAAACTACGTGAATTAGGAATTGTTCATATTGAAATAACCGAGGGTTCAGGAGAAAGACTTGGAGAGCTAAAAGATAAGCTTTCCTTGCTGGAAAAGGCGCGTTTTTGTATAGAAAAGCAAAAAAGTTATGAGGTCAAAAAAATAGCCTTTAAAGAAACGCTGGCCGTGGCACAGGAAATTATTTCCTTAGGCGAAGAAAAAAAGAGACTCTTAACAGAATCAAGTTTGCTTCGCGCCGAGCTTGACAGGCTCGAAAAAATAGGCGAGCTTGACCCGCGCGAATTCGAAAGCCTTTCTAAAGAAGGAGTTAATATTTCGCTCTATGAATGCTCAAAAGCAGAATACGGGAAATTGGATGACAGTTTAAAAACCATAAGACTTAAGACAACCAAAACCTCGGTGATTTTCCTGCTTGTGAAAATAGGAGATGAGGACCAAAACGACAATGTCTCAATTTCCAAAGATTACCTCATAGAGCTACCGCAGTTGTCAACCTTAGAAATAAGGCGGAGAATAGCAGAGATAAACAGCGATATCGAAAAATCAGACAAAAAGCTAAATCTTTTTGCCTGCTATAAGGACAGTATAACCCGCGCCATAGAAACCGTTAACAAAGAGCTTGAGTTTGAGACCTATGCCACAGGCATGGGGGACGAAAATTTATCTGTCGATAGTAAGGTTCAAGTTTCGGTTTCATATTTCAGCGGATATATAGAAGCCCAAAATCTTGACAGACTGAAGGATATTGCCAAGAAAAACTCTTGGGGACTTATGGCTGAAGAGCCCAGTGAAGAGGATAATGTTCCGACCAAGCTTAAAAACAACAGGTTTGTAAGCCTTATCTATCCGCTTACCGACTTTTTGGGTACGGTTCCCGGATATTTCGAATATGATATTTCGGGTTGGTTCCTATCCTTTATACTCATCTTTTTCGGTATTATTTTCGGTGACGGCGGATACGGACTGTTCATTACCGCGATTGCCGCAATACCGATATTAAAGGCACTTGTTACTAAAAAAACACCCTCAGCCATATTTTTGCTTATGGGGCTTTTCGGTTTATCGACAATGCTTTGGGGCACCCTCACTTGTACTTGGTTCGGTTTATCTTGCGAACAGCTGCCGCAATGGCTAAAGAGCTTATCTGTGCCTGTGATTTCAAATGTTTATGCTGATAAGCTTTGGCATCCTTTCTGGACAGAGGGTAATGTAGGACTTACAACCGGACAGAATTTACAGATTTTCTGTTTCCTTTTGGCGCTTATTCAGTTGACAGTTGCTCATATTAAGGTGGCAGGAAGAAATAAAAAATCACTAAAAATACTAGGTGATATCGGCGCAATATTACAGCTTTTAGGTATGTATTATTTAGTGCTGAGCCTTGTGGTTAATTCTGAGGTGTTTAGCTTTGGGCTTATAATAGGCGGTATTCCTGTGGGTACGCTTGCTATTGCTTTTATAGGAATAGGATTTGTCCTGAGTTTTGTATTTGCAAACTATGAGGGAAGCATTATAAAATCGATACTTTCAAGCCTTACCAACATTGTTTCGGTTTTGCTTGGGGTGGTTAATGTCTTTTCGGATATAGTTTCATATATACGTCTTTGGGCGGTAGGTCTTGCGGGTGCGGCAATATCCGCAACCGTAAATGAATTAGTAGGTCCGCTGCTTGGCAACTTTATGTTTATGCTTCTGGCTATCTTTGTTTTGGTATTTGGTCACGGACTTAATATGATACTAAATGTTTTATCTGTTATTGTTCACGGTATAAGACTTAATACCTTGGAGTTTTCATCACATCTTGATATGTCTTGGAGCGGGCATAAATTTAAACCTTTCAAAGAATGAATTGATTATAAAGGAGAATTATTATGAATTTAGGATTATTAGCAACAGCGTTGGTTATGGGTATTGCCGCAATAGGCTCTGCAATAGGTATCGGTATTGCGGGTCAGGCATCAATCGGCTCTTGGAAAAAGTGTTATATGAATAATAAGGCAGCCCCCTTTATTCTTACGGTTTTTGCGGGCGCGCCCCTAACACAGACTATTTATGGTTTCCTTTTGATGCAGCAAATGAAGGCATCCTCTGCCGACCCGGCTTTCTTGTTCGGTCTTGGAATTGCATCAGGTTTGGCTATGGCTCTTTCTGCTGTTTATCAGGGCAAGGCAGGCGCTGCAGGCGCAGATGCATTGGCTGAAACGGGAAAAGGCTTCTCACAGTATATCACGGTAGTAGGTCTTTGCGAAACCGTTGCACTGTTTGCACTCGTTTTCAGTATGGTAGCTTTAGGATAATTTAAAAATCATATCAATAAAAAACCCCAATCGAAGCTCTACTTCGATTGGGGTTTTATTATACCGTTATTCCTCGTTATCTAAAATTTCTTTTATTATAAACTTCGGTCTTGCCTTGGTTTCGAGATAAATTTTGCCTATATATTCGCCGATAACACCAAGAGACATCATAATAAGTCCCCCGATAGCCCAAACAGAGCAAATCACACTCGCCCAGCCTTCAACTGTAGCGCCTATTGCTACCCGTATAAAAGAATAGACAATCATTCCCACGCTTATAACAAAAATAAGAAAGCCGATAATTGCAATCAGTCGCATAGGCTTAGCGCTTAGCGAGGTGATGCCCTCCCAAGCGAAAGAAAGCATTTTTTTAAGAGGATATTTGCTTTTGCCTGCGAAACGCTCATGCCGTTCATAATAAACCACATCAGATTTGAAGCCAATCATGGGCACAATTCCGCGGAGAAACAAATTCACCTCACCAAACTGCGCCAGGGCTTCCAATGCCCGTTTTGACATAAGCCTGTAATCAGCATGATTATATACCGCATCAGTTCCGAAAAATTTGATGAGCCTATAAAAGCATTCGGCGGTCACCCTTTTAAACCAGCTATCCTTTTTTCTGTTTGAACGGACACCGTAAACAATGTCACATCCATCAAGGTATTTATTTACCATACCGTCTACAGCACCTATATCGTCCTGCAAATCAGCATCCATAGAAATTGTTATATCTGCGCGCTCCTTAGCTACCATCAGTCCTGCAAGCAGAGCATTTTGATGACCTCGGTTTTTACTTAAATTAATGCCAAGAAAAACAGGATTTTCTTTGTGCATATTCTTAATCATTTCCCAGGTCTTGTCCTTTGAACCGTCGTTAACGAAAAGAATTCGACTGCTGTTGCTGATTTTTTCTGCCTCTACCAATTCTTCAAGCTTTGATTTCAGTCGCTTCGCGGTCTCGTTTAAGACCGCCTCCTCGTTATAGCAAGGCACAACGACATAGAGAATATTTTTCATTTAAAATCTCTTTTCTGTTTTATTTATTTGTCATATGTTTTCTAAGAGTAATTATACCAACTAAGCTAATTTTTGTCAACTTGACCGATATTTATACAGCTAAAGAAAAAGACCTATTTCAAAGGAGAAATAGATCTTTAGAAAATTATTTACTGTCTGCGTAATCACAAGCGGCAAGTGCGGCAACCGCACCGTCACCTGCGGCAGTTATGACCTGACGTATTGTTTTTGTTCGGCAGTCTCCTGCAACGAAAATACCGTCGGCACTGGTTTTGCAGAATTCATCTGCAATTATATATCCGCGCTCATCAAGTGCTACAATATTTTTGAAAATATCGTTTTGTGGCACAAGTCCTATTGCCACAAACATACCGTCAAGGGTTAGAGCGGTAGTTTCATTTGTGGCGGTATTTTTAATTTCAATTCCGTTTAATTCGCTGTCACCCAAAAGCTTTTCTACGGTGTGACCTAAAATTATTTCGATATTCTCTTTTGCGGTCAGCTTATCAACAAGCTTTTTCTCGCCTGTAAAGAAATCGAGATTTTGAACAACATAAACCTTTTGTGCTAAGTCCGATAAAAGAATTGCTTCCTGTAAAGCGGAATTTCCGCCGCCGATAACCGCAACCGTTTTGTTTTCGTAAAAGGCACCGTCACAAACAGCGCAGAAGGAAATTCCCTCACCGATAAGAGCCTCTTCGTTCTCAAGACCTAAGAGGCGGTGCTTTGCGCCAGTTGCAATGATAACAGCCTTAGCAGAAAATTCGCCCGAATCGGTAATAACGGTTTTAATATCTCCGTTTTTGATTTCCAAAACCTCGGCGCACTCGACTTCCGCCTCTTGCCCCAACACCTGCTCAACCAATTTTTCGGCAAATTCGTTGCCTGTGACCTCGGCAAAGCCCGGAATATTCTCAACCTTTGGCGAAAATGTAATCTGACCGCCAAAGCTGCCCTTTTCAATTATTAAAACGCTTTTGTTTGCCCTGCAAGCATACAGGGCGGCGACAAGCCCCGCAGGGCCGCCGCCGACTATTATAATATCATACATATTTATAATTCCTGTTTTTGTTTTTTGATACGGTTTATGCGTTAAGCATTTTCTTAATGTCAGAAACGCCTGCAAACTTAGAAACCTGACCGTCCTTAATAACAACAAGTGTAGGAGCCTGTTTAATTCCAAGCTCGGTTGCAAGCTCTGCGTGCTCGTTCGCAAGAAGCTTTTCGTATGGCATACCTGCTTTATCGAGAAGTGAGCAAGCTATTTTGCAGTTAGGACATGTTGCGGTTGTGAAAAGATAGGTTGCGTCAGCAATTTTTGCGGTGCTTTCTTCACAAGCACATTCCTCTGTCTTTACACCGTCGCGTGTAAGCTTAGAGCCTGCAATATCATAAACCTTACGGTCTTTATATTCCTGAGTTTTACCGTCATTCCAGTTCTGCACAGGACGGTAATAACCTGTGATACGGCTGTAAACCTCGGTCTTTTCGCCGCATTCGGGACATACATACTGCTCACCTGTGATATATCCGTGATTTTTACATACAGAGTATGTAGGAGAAAGGGTATAGTAAGGAAGCTTGTAGTTTTCGGCAATCTTTCTGATAAGATTAGCTGCTGCTTTCCAATCAGGAAGCTTTTCGCCGAGGAAGGCGTGGAATACAGTACCCGAGGTGTAAAGTGTCTGCAATTCATCCTGAACATCAAGAGCGGAGAAGATATCCTCGGTGTAACCAACAGGAAGATGTGAGCTGTTGGTGTAGTAAGGTGTCTCGCCCTCGCCTCTGCCCGCAGTGATTATATCGGGATAGTGCTTAAGGTCGTGCTTTGCAAGACGGAAAGCGGTAGATTCAGCAGGGGTTGCCTCAAGGTTATAAAGGTCACCGTATTCAACCTGATAATCGGAAAGTCTTTCACGCATGTGGTTGAGAACATCCTTGGTAAATTCCTGTGTTTTCTTGTTTGTAAGGTCTGCTTTAAGCCACTTAGCGTTAAGACCAACCTCGTTCATACCAACAAGACCGATGGTTGAGAAGTGGTTGTTAAATGTGCCGAGGTACCTCTTTGTGTAAGGATAAAGACCTGCATCAAGAAGCTTTGTGATAACGGTGCGCTTAACCTTCAGAGAGCGAGCCGAAATATCCATTAATTTGTCAAGTCTCTTATAGAAATCTGCTTCGTCGGTTGCAAGATATGCAATACGCGGCATATTGATTGTAACAACACCTACAGAGCCTGTAGACTCGCCGCTGCCGAAGAAGCCACCCGACTTTTTACGAAGCTCGCGAAGGTCGAGACGAAGTCTGCAACACATTGAACGAACATCGCTGGGTTCCATATCAGAGTTAATATAGTTTGAGAAATAGGGAGTACCGTATTTTGAGGTCATCTCAAAGAGAAGACGGTTATTTTCGGTATCTGACCAATCAAAATTGCGTGTGATTGAATATGTGGGGATAGGATACTGGAAGCCGCGGCCGTTAGCGTCACCCTCAATCATAATTTCAATGAAGGCCTTGTTAACCATATCCATTTCTTTTTGGCAGTCTTTATACTTAAAATCAACCTCTTTACCGCCGATAATGCAGTTAAGCTCTGCTAAATCGTTTGGAACCACCCAATCAAGAGTGATGTTTGTGAAAGGAGACTGTGTGCCCCAACGTGAAGGGGTGTTTACACCGTAAATAAAGGATTCAATGCACTTTTTAACCTGTGAGTAGGTAAGGTTATCAATCTTTACGAAGGGCGCTAAATATGTATCAAATGATGAGAATGCCTGAGCGCCTGCCCATTCGTTCTGCATAATTCCGAGGAAGTTGACCATCTGATTGCAAAGACTTGATAAATGTCTCGCAGGGGCAGAGGTAATCTTGCCCGAAACACCGCCGAGGCCCTCTTGAATTAATTGCTTTAAGGACCAACCTGCACAGTAGCCTGTGAGCATGGAAAGGTCGTGAATGTGGATATCAGCATTGCGGTGGGCACTGCCGATTTCATCATCATAAATTTCAGAAAGCCAATAGTTAGCTGTAACCGCGCCGGAGTTTGAAAGAATAAGACCTCCAACAGAATATGTAACGGTTGAATTTTCCTTAACGCGCCAATCGTTAACATTAAGATAGTTGTCGATAATAGCCTTGTAGTCAACCATGGTGGCGGTAAGATTACGGATTTTTTCGCGCTGACGACGGTAGATAATGTATGCTTTGGCAACATCGTCATAGCCTGCCTTAATAAGCACAGACTCAACGCTATCCTGAATATCTTCAACCGCGATTGCCTGATTTTCAATCTTAGGTTCAAATTCTGCGGTTACCTTAAGTGCTAAAAAGTCGATAATATTAGAATTGTATTGCTTGTTGCAAGCTTCAAATGCCTGAGTGATAGCGGTGCTGATTTTGGTAAGGTCGAAGGAAGCTATCTTTCCGTCACGTTTTACTACATTATACATCTTTTCTCTCTCCTTTTCCTGTCTTTTTATACTGATGATTTTGTGTGTATTTTACATTATACGGTATATATTGTAGAAAGTCAACCCCTATTTTTACTATATCTTGTGGTTTTTATACTTGGTTGCGTATTTTTGCCGGCAAGCCCTTTGTTAATGCCGCCTCACACATTTTATTTAATTTTTCTTTTTCTACAGGAAGCATTTTTTCGGCAATAATATCACCCGAATCAGCAAAATTTTGCAAAAAATACCGCTTCGCGCCCTTTATCCAATCTGCAATTTTTGAAATATCCTCTACAGTGTGCAGACCGTCTTCGACTGTTGTTCTGAACTCGTAATCAACCTTTCCGCCAAGTAAGAATTGAACACTCTTTTCTATATCAGCAATATTAAAAGCTACTCCGCCCACTGTTTTGGAATATTTTTCCTTACAGTTTTTTATATCCATTGCAACGTAATCAATAAGTCCGCATTCTGCCAAATAAATCAGTTTATCGGGAAAGCTTCCGTTGGTGTCAAGCTTTACCGCATAGCCCATAGCTTTGATTTTTTTAATAAATTCTTCTATATCGGGTTGAAGCAGAGGCTCGCCGCCCGATATACATACACCCTCAAGCAAACCTTTTCGTTTTTCAAGGTAGCTGAAAATTTCTTCCTCGGTGTAGGACAAAGCATTATCTATGTGTGTTACTAAAGAGGCATTGTGGCAAAACGGACAGCGGAAATTACAGCCTGCTGTAAAAACAATGCAAGCCATTTTTTCGGGAAAATCAAGTAGTGTTAATTTTTGAAAACCGTTTATTTTCATATTCTTCTCCTAGTCATTAAAACCATGCGACAAATAATACTGCGCTTTTCTGAATTTTAAAAGGATTTTGCGGTTACTGTAGTCAAGCTCATTCTCACTTAAAAGATAACCGTGCTGTGAAACCCTGTCCCTAGTCGTGACAACGGGCATTTTTTCCATCACTTCATTGGAAAGCTTCAGATATGACGGACCGTTCCATCCGCATTGCTCAAATAAAATATTCATTAGAAAACAGGGGCTTACGGTTGGACCCTTGCCCACAAAAGCGTTACCGAGAAGCTCTTTAGCCGAGTTATTTGCCCAAATTAAATATTCGGTGTTATATCGGTTATAAAAACTATTGGTATCCTCGCTGAAGATATCTATTCCAAGCGCCTCGTAGGTTACGCTGGATTCGCCAAGCCAAGGCTTATGGTCGCCGAAGAAAATTAAAATCACAGGCTCTTCTGAGCTTCTGAACTCCTCGGCTATGGATAGCATATATTCACCTGTTTGCTCTATGCCTGTTAAATAGTTGTTTGCAATAGCGTAGTCCTCGCCCGAAAGATTCTTACGGGAGACATACTCGCGACAGTCGGGGTTCGGGTGGGTATTATACGGTCCGTGATTTTGGTAGGTCACATTAAAGGAAAAGACCTTTTTGCCCGTATTTATATCCTCTTTAAAAAGTCTTGTTATTTCGGGAATAAAAACATCGTCCATAGGTATACCCGACATAATATTGCTGAAATGGTTTTCTATGAAATTATAATTCTGGAAGCCTAAATGTCGGTTAGCGTTAACGCGGTTATAAAATGATTTATAACCTGCGTGAGAGCCGTTCACAGTATAGCCCATATCGGCAAAATATCTGGCGTAGCTCCAGCTTTGTTTGCGGAATGAGGGAACATCTGAAAATCCTGTAATCGCGGTTTGCTCAGAATTAATTGTTCCGCCCGCGAAAATATTTGTAACAAGCTCTCCGCTGTAGCTTTCCTTTTGCAGTTTATGAAATGCTTTATAGGGGTCTCTTTCGGTTATCCTATCGGTATATTTTGAAAGGTCAGAGAAGGCCTCATACATTACAAACATCACATTGGCGCGCTTGTCTTCGGGAATTGCATTATCCGTATACTCCTCAAGAATTTCTTTGGCTTCGGCTTCGGTATAGCCCTCGGGTTTTTTGGGGATTGCATCGGGTATGCTGTGAATAAACGGGTAAATTCCTCCGCGGGATATATAGCTTGTGGTTATAAACCAAGGATTAAGACCGCTCCACTGAGAAAAGGATTGGTATACCCCGTAGGATATATAAACATTGGTATAAAGCGGAATGCTGAGAGCGATTAAAAGACATGGCAAAATAATTCTAAGGGAAAAATGGGGCATTCTTCCCCTCACAAAAAATGCCAAAAAAACACAGGTGAAAACAAAAAGCACTATAGCAGCTATTATTTCGGGAGTGAATTTTGCATATCCCTCCTCGGTCATTTTAAGAGCCTCTCCTACAAGGGCTAGGTCCTCAGCAAAAAGTGGGTCATCTCTACCCACAAGCTTCCAATGGTTGCAAAAAGAATACACAAGACAAATAGCCCCTGAGCAGAGATAAGCAATCCAGGGTCTGTTCGAAATAAACCATATAAAGTAGGTTATTATTATAAAGGGCAATGTGTTCAATGCTACAAGCTTCGGTTGTTCAAGATAAAAAACGAAAAGCTTCGGAGCATACTGCGCGGCCGAAAAATAAAGACTTATTATGCCAAGAACAACGCTTGCTATTCCTAAAATCAAAAAAGCAATAACCGATAAAATCAGATTATACCTCGAAGATTTATTTTTAGGCGAAAACACGCCGAAAAAATTATTTATCTTTTCCTTCACACAGCCACACCTCACAGTTAGTATTATGATTATAAGCCGATTTTCATAAGCTTAGTCGAGAAATTCAACAGATTTCTCAATATTTATATTTATTATAATACCAGATTTTCCGAAATTTGTAAACGAAGCATTAAATTTATTTCAAAAATAAAAACCGTGCTTTGCACGGTTTTTAAAAGTTAAATTTTCATTTTCTTTATAAGTGATTCGAAATAGCTTTCAAAACCCTCATCGCTTGGATGCAGTCTTAAATCAGCAAAAAGATTTTCGTTCTGCTCTATAAAATCAAATCCGTCAATAACGGTTATGTTTTCAAAATCTTCAGCAAACTTTTTAATAGATTTACCCACCGTTAAGAAATCGCCGAATTTTCGGTAGTCCTTTAAATCCTTGCGCCAAATGGGTGTTATAACAAAAATTTTGGCGTTTTTGTAGTTATCACTCAAGTTTTGAAAGAAGCTTTTGCAATGAGAATTAAATTCTTCTTCAAAACAGTTGTTCCAATCGTTAGTGCCATAAGCCACTGATATAAAATCGGGTGTAAAATCTTCTTGGGTTACTGCTAATTCAGGGAAAAAGATGTCGCCGCCAAAAGCCTTGTTGTATTCTTCGGCATCAAGCCAATTTGCAAGCTTTGTGGTGTATTTGTTTGCGGGATGGAGCGCATCATAACCCTGGGTTATGGAATCGCCAAAGCAGAGTAGCTTGTGTTTGGGTTTTATTGGCTCTATAACCGCACCGTCATCAAGGCAGAGTTCATTAATTACGGCCCTTGCTGACCACGGGAAATAAAGGTCAATTCGTTTTTTGCCCTTTTTAAGTTCAAATTTCTTTTCAAACTCACCAAATTCAAAAGTGGCGGTAGTATATGGCAAAGTTATAGCCGACTCATCAAAATTTTTGAGCGAATCTGCAAAAACGCCGTCAACAAATAAATCGAAAGCAAAATAGCATCTGTTACTTCCGCTTGAAACGGTGGTTTTTAAACACAGAGTTTCGCTATTGGTGGCAAAAGAAAACTTTATACCTGAAGTGGCAAATTTTTGTGAATATAAATCTTTCGAGCGGGTTTTATATAGCTCTTCCTGTTCTTTTGTAAACCTGAAAAATTCTGTGCCTGTTTCTGTTTCCTCAATTCTTACAGCGCCGAGCGTTATAGACTTTAATTGTTCAAAGCTTAGTTTCATAACAAAACCCCTATGTATATATATTTTAATCAGATATAGCATTTTTGTGACGTTTTGTCAAGGTGTATAAAAAGTCCTGTGGCAAACTAACCACAGGACTTTTATAGTTTTATTTTGCGGCTTCTATAATTTTTTGAGCTATATTCTGAGGAACTTCTTCATATCTTGCCATTTCAAGCGTGAATGTAGCAGTGCCTTGAGTTATAGAACGCATAGCGGTTGAGAAATCAGACATTTCAGCCATTGGCACTTCGCCGATAATTTCCTGCATCTTGTTTTCAGCAGGGTTCATACCTATTATTCTGCCGCGACGCTTATTAATATCACCGATAACATCGCCGAGCATTTCGTCGGGAACTAAAACTCTGAGTGTGCCGATAGGCTCAAGCAATACAGGAGAGGTCTGCGGAATACCCTCTTTAAAGGCTATTCCTGCCGCCATTTTAAAGGACATTTCAGACGAGTCAACAGGGTGATAAGAACCGTCAACCAGAACTGCCTTAACACCAACAACGGGGTAGCCTGCAAGCACACCCTTAGCGGTACATTCGCGAAGCCCTTTTTCAACCGCCGGGAAGAAGTTCTTGGGTACAGCGCCTCCAAAAACCTCATCCTCAAACACTAATTCTTCGCTGTCGCAAGGTTCAAACCTAATCCATACATCACCGAACTGACCGTGACCGCCCGACTGTTTTTTGTGTCTGCCCTGAACCTTAACGGATTTTTTGATGATTTCGCGGTATGCAATCTTGGGGCTCTTCAGTTCAACCTCAGCGCCGAATTTAGATTTAAGTCTTGAAACTATAACATCAATGTGCTGTTCGCCCAAGGCTTCAAGAATTTGCTCCTTGGTTTCGTTGTTCATATAAACCGATATCGTGCGATCCTCCTCCATCATACGATTAAGGGCGGAGGTGATTTTTTCCTCGTCACCCTTAGCCTTTGGATAAACCGCAACCGAAAGGGTAGGATTTGGGAACTCGATAGGCTCTACTGCAATATCGCCCTTTTCGGAAAGTGTGTCACCCGTAATAGCCGCGCCAAGCTTTGCAACGGCGCCGATATCACCCGCGCCTATAAAGCCAGCATCCTCTTGCTTGCCACCCTTAAGCCACATAACCTTTGAGATACGCTCTTCACTTTCGTTTCTGTTGTTGATAAGGCGCATATCATTGCTGATTTTGCCCGAAAGCACCTTGAAATATGAAAGCTTACCAACAAACGGGTCGGCAATGGTTTTAAATATTGTAAGGGCTGGCGCTCCATCTGCCTTGTAGACTATCTCTTCTCCATCGGCGGTTTTATAAGAGCAATCAGCGGCAGAGGGCATAACATCAATAATATTATCAACCATCATACTAACAGCGTCACCCGTCTGCTGAATACCGCAGTAAACAGGACAAATGTCACCGCTAAGCACACCCGTTTTAAGACCTGAAATGATTTCTTCGGTTGTGAATTCCTCGCCCGCGAAGTATTTTTCCATAAGCTTCTCGTCGGTTGTGGCAATAGCCTCAAGCAACATACTGCGCATATCGTCAAGCTCGGTGCTTACGGGCATACGGTGTTCCTTAGCGGTAATACCTTCAAAAGCATATGCCTTATTTTCAATAAGATTTATGTAGCACTTAACCTCATCGTTTTCAAGATAAGGAACAACCACGGGACAAATCACCGCACCATAATTACCTGCAAGGGCAGAAAGAACTCTGTAAAAATGGGCGTGGGTAGAATCAAGCTTACCGATAAAGAAAGCAACGCTCTTACCCTTTTTGCGAGCCTTATCAAACGCTTGCTTCGCGCCCACCGTAAGACCTGATTTACCCGATATTGCGATTATCGCACTGTCGGCGGCGGCAAGCGCTTCGTCAACACCGCCTGCAAAGTCGAAAAGACCGGGGGCGTCGATAAGGTTTATTTTTTGGTCGGCAACCTCTAAAGCATAAACCGCTGTGGAAACCGAAACCTTGCGTTTTTTCTCCTCCTGGTCAAAATCAAGAACTGTTGTGGAGTCGCCCGTTTTGCCTATACGGTCAATCGCGCCTGCATAATATAAAATAGCGTCTGCCAATGTAGTCTTACCCGAACCGCCGTGACCTAACAACGCTATGTTTTTAATTAGATTTTCAGTATACTGTTTCAAAATTAACACTCCCTTTGGGTTGATTATAGAAATATTATAGCACAATATATTGGCAAATACAAACAGTTTTTTTCAAATCTTTATAAAAATTTTATTCAAAAGTCATAAATTTAGTGCATTTGTCGAATTGTGTGGCAAAAAAATTACAAAATGTAATTTTTATTTGTTCAAAAAGGCGAAAAGGTGACATTTTTGATACCAAATTGTAACCGAATTGTTTTTGATATTTTTAATATATATAGTATATAATGTATATATATTCTAAAGCTTGGAGGTGGCGTTATGAAAAAGAGATCTTTTTTAACAGCAGCGGTTTTTATGGCTGCGGCGGTTTTGGCTGTTTCTGTTTTTTCGTCTGCCGCTTCTGACAGTAACGCGGTAAAAACCGTTTCCGCCGCCAAGTCTGCTGTTGTTACGGTTGCTGATACAGGAAAGACCTCGGCTGATGCTGCTGTGGTTTTAGAAACTCGCTTTTTGAATATGCTAAACCATAATTTTGTTTATGATAACACCTTTAATTCGTTAGAGGATATGGTAAACTGCTCAATGCCTGCTCTTTTAGAGTTCGCAGATGAAGAGAACGATGAATTTATTGCCGAAGGCTATGTTGCTGATTATATTTCCAATATGTATGGCATTAATGATATAGATTTTAACAATATCAATGCAGACTTCGAGCAGAGGGAGGGTTATGTTTATATCATACCTCGCGGCTTCACAAAATATAATCACAAAATCACCTCGGTTATATATAATGAGGACGGTAGCTACACAGTCGAAAGCAGAATTTCCTCCGCCTCGCATGACGGTGTTGATTTGGTAAACAACTGCACAACCCTTTTCGTTCCCAACTCACAGTCGGCATTCGGCTTTAGCATTATTTATTCGAACATTGGCAGCGTATCTGCCGCAATCTAAAATAAAAAACAAAACGGTTTCACCAAAGCAGGCGAAACCGTTTCTTGTTTATATATAATATATAAGGTGCAAACCGTTTTTGCGGTCTGCACCTTTTTAGCTTATTCTTCGGGATTGGGGAACTCAACATCGGCAATATTAATATTAACCTGTGTAACCGCGGTGCCTGTCATAGTTTGAATTTTTTCTTTTATGTTTGCCTGCACCTTTTCGGCAACCTCCTTAATATTAACGCCTTGCTTTAAAGAAATATATGCGTTAATTTTCAATGCACCGTTAACGCTTTCAACCTTAACACCCTTGAAAGCCTTTTTGGTTTTTACTGCGCCCTTAAGGTCAATAGTCTTTTTTGAAAGACCTGCCACGCCCTCGATTTCCATAGCGGCAATTTCAGCCATTTTCTCTACAACCTGGGTATTAACCGAAAGCTCTGTTGATTTATTATTCATAAGGATAACCTCCATTTAATAAAAAAATACTTATATTGCAGATGGACTACAATATAAGTATACCACATTTTTCAAATAACACAATACTTTTATTTTTGCACAGGGACAATTTTTATATTATTTAGCGGAATATCGGTTTCATTTATTACGATATCCTGTATCTGCATAGTCTGAACCGATGTAAGACCTTCTGATTTCACAACTATACTGATACCGCCATCGCCTATAACCGCCACAGCCTTATCAAAGCCCTTGGCTTTAAGCAAGGTTTCGATATTGTTTTCCTTTTTGGTGGTGTCACCTATTGCTTCAATTTTCTTAAGCGCGCTTTTTTTATCCTCATCAGACAAGTTTTTGTTGTCAAGCAGCTCTTCAATCTGCTCTGCCGCCTTTTCGCGCGCGGTTTCACGGTCTTTTTTTGCGGTTTCGAAATAATCTGACTTTGAGTTTGGCTTCGCGGAGGTCTGAACCGCATCCTTTTCGTCGGTTGTACCGCTCACATACGAAGCCTCACCTAAATATTTTGTTTCGCTCGGCAAATATTTGGTATTAAGCCATATAGCCGCGCCTAATGCCAAAAGCATTACTGCCACGGTGATTTGTCCTTTTCCAAAAACCTTACCCTTTTTCATCCTTAATTCCTCCCACAGATATATACTCTTTTTTTAGTAATATTGAGCGCCGCTGTAACGGTGTTCATGATTTTTTCGGATATTAGTTCGCTGTCGCCTCCCTCACACACAATAGCAACACCTCTTATATCGGGCATGGTAGCGGTTACAAGTAAGGCTTCCTCGTCTCCATTTGCGTTTTTAACCGTTATATAGCCCTTTTTAAGCTCGGTATCGGTTTCGTTAGTTTTCTCACCGCTTTTATCGGTTATGGCTTCTTCACGGGTATCGGCATAGGAATAGCTTGCGGTGTTTTCAAGGGTCACCACAACCGAAACCCGTTTTGATCCACTTATTTCCTTTACCAGCTCTCTTATATCCTCTTCAAGCTCGGCTCGGTAGCCTTCGGTGCTGAAAGTGTTTTCGGTTGAATTTACAACCTTTTCTGAGTTACCGCCACCGAGTGACGATAAAAAAATCAACAAAATCCCTGCAAGCCCACCAATCAAGAGAAGCCTCGGTGATTTGAGTGTCTTTAAAAGCTTTTCCTTTATTTCAATCATTTACAACTTCAACCTCTATGTTTTTTGTAGCTTCTTTTAAAGCATCGATTATTTTTTGCCGCTCGCACCCCGAATGTACTATAACCTTATTAATACTTATGCTGCCATCAGCCTCTTTATTAGTAAAAATTTCTATTTGTGTGAATTCTATATCGGCGCTTTTTAGGGCGAAGGCATAAACATATTCGGCATTTTTTATTTGCAAATCGGCGGCATCGGTTTGAGAAATGGTGAAATCAAGATTTATTTCTGCTTTTTTAACCGTAATTCCTGCTACAGAGATAACGCTTAAAAGAAAAACCAGACTTAAAAGATATTTAATAGGTTTGTTCATCGCACCGTCGGGGCAAAGCATATAAAGTGCGCCTATAAAAACGGCGGCGGCGCAAAAGGAAATTAAAAACGTGCTAATATAACTCATCCCGACGACAACACCACCCCAAGCGAGATTATAAACAAGGCGGCAGTCAGTAAAATTATACCGATAAGCACCGAAAAAACCGTATCGGCACTTTTTAAAATCACGGTTATTTTGCTTACTGATAAAAGCTCGGAAATAACCGATGTCAAATTAAAGCACAGTCGCCACATAATTAACTCTGCCACCAAGGGTAAGAACAAGACTGCGCAGGCTATTACCCCGTAAATGCCGACGGTGGTTTTTAGAATTCCCATAGACGCGGTAACGGTTGTGAGCGCTTCGGAAAGAGCAGTGCCTGCTATCGGCACTGCCGAGCCGATTATAAATTTAGCGGTTTTTAGGGATAAGGTATCGGCAGAGGCATTAACAGCGGTCTGAATACTCAAAATTCCTAAAAACACGGTAGTTAAAAGCGACATTGTCCAATAGCATATTTTTTTAATACCGTCAGCTATCCCCGATTTTTGAATAAGGGGAGAAACACTGGCTGTTATGCTTATTGCAAGATAACCGCTCATAAGAGGCATTATTATAAAATCAGCAATAAGATTAACAGCTTGACAGGCACCCAGAAGCAGTGCGCTCATTGAAAGAGAGGTTGCTGCTTTGCCCGACGCGGTAACGATTACTGCAAAAACGGGGACAAAGGCGGTCATAAAGGTGGCGCAGCCCTGTAGTGCCGAAACAGCGGCGGTTATAACCGAATAAATAGGTGCTGATATTGCCGCCACTGCCGACAAGGCGACCGCATAGCCAGTAGATAACGAGGTCGCCCCCTTTATATCCATACCGCTAAGAGCGGCGCTTATAAGAGTAAGGCAAAGTATCACAGCCCCTGCCGCAATCGGTGTTTTAGCCCCCGATTTTAAAAAATACCAGATGTGCGAAAACACATTATTAGGCTCTATAGCCTCTAACCAACCGCTGTTTTCGGGATTTACACCGTTTTTTTTAAAAAACTCCTTGGTTTCGTCGGGCAGATAGTATTCCAGCTTATCAGCCCCCGACTGCTTATACTGACTGTAGTAAAATTCTTCAGCTGTAATATCCTCTGCTGCTACTGTGGGGGATAGAAATAAAACTATACACAAAAAAATCAAAATCCGTTTAATCATTTTATAAAACCTACCGCAGTTTCGAGTACCGACAGCAGAAGCGGAAGGGATAATATAAATATTGCGCACTTGCCCGCAAATTCGGCCTTGGCGGCAAGGCTTTGCTGACCGCTGTCCCTGCAGGAATCGGCAATGAAGCTTGTGAGATATCCTATGCCCAAGGCTTTTATTGCGACGCTTAGATATTCGGTTTTAATTCCGTAGCTATCCGAGAGAGAGTTAAAGCTTTTTATGGCAGGGAATATTATTTTTATTAGAATAAGACTGATTATTACCCCTGCCGCTATTGATATAAGCATAGAATACTCGGCGGCTTTCGGCTTTACAGTGATACACAGCACCGCCGCCACAAGACAGATGGCGAGAATTTTTACAAGCTCTTCGTTCATAATCCAAAAAGTTCCTTGACTGTGGTGAATAGCTCTGCCACTGCATTTACCACCATAAGAAGTACAACCACAAGTCCTGCCAGTGTGGTAAGCATTGCCTGTTCCTCGCGGCCCGAACGAATAAGCACCTGATTTAATACAGTTACAATAATGCCTATAGCGGCAATTTTAAAAATAAAATCAACATCCATTAATTTCACCTACAATAAAAAGATACAAATTATAAGACCGCTCATAAAGCCTACCGAGCGGTATAGCGAGCCAACAGCGGAATATTTTGATAAAGCCTGCTTTTGCTCTGATTTAAGCATATTAATATAAAGCTCTGCGCGGTTATATTCACCCTTGGCATCAGAAAACCCGAAGCCCTCAAAAAATTCTTTTATAATTTTATTTTGCGTTTCGGTTAATGAGCTGCAGTTAATAATAAATTCGTGCTTTTCAAAAAAACCGAGAGATTTATTAAAGCAAATCGAGGATAACTCGTCTATTTCGTAATTTCCAATCCGCACAAGCTCTGAAAGCTGAGAAAAAGATTTTATGAATTCTGTTAAATCACATGACTGCTTTCGGAGATTTTCCGATTTTAAAATCCCTATCCCACTGCAAACGCTAAAGATTATTAAAAGCCCCAAAGTTTTAAACAGCCACACGGGAAAACAACTCCTTTGCAGAAAAGGTGTGTATTGTGCCACCGTGCAGAGTTGGTAAAATCGCGATTTTTGAAATTATGCCCTCTGTTATAAGAGCGCGGGTAATACTGCGGCTTAAAAGCTCTGCTTTAGAGCCGATGTGAGCTGTTGTTATAACCGAAACGCCCGAAAACATACTTTCGCTCAGGGCAGTGAGCTCAGCGGCTGTTCCTATTTCGTCAAAGGCGATAATTTCGGGGAACATCGTCCTGAGTGCTGTTTCTATTCCTTTTGCCTTGTCCTTAGTAAGTATAATATCGGTGACAGCCCCCAAACTGTAACCGCCGCCTTTATAACTTCCCGAAAGCTCGCCGCGGCTGTCAATAACAGCTGTTCTGTAATATTTACCCTTAGCTCCGCCCGATAGCTGCCGTATAAGGTCACGAAGAACAGTGGTTTTGCCGCAACCGGGCGGACCCGCAATTAATAGGTTCTCGCCGGTAAACTGTTTTACAAGCTCGTTAGCTGCCCCCTCGATTTCGTGGGCAATTCTTATATTTATCGAGGTTACGTCCTTTATAAAACCGTTGTCGGTTACCGTACCGCAAATGCCTGCGCGGTTACCGTTTTTCATTATTATGTAGCCCTCTTTTAACTCTTCGCCGTGGGCATAGGCGGAATTTCCGCAGAGCAGTCTGAAGCATTCGGCAATATCCTGTGAGGTTGCAAGCGGAAGCTTATCGTGTGTGCTGAAGCTTATCCTGCCTCCCTCTTCCACAAAGACAGTGTCTCCGTTTACGGTGAGGGCTATGGGTAGTCCCACGCGAAGTCTTATTTCCTCGGCATTGTTTTTAACTGCCCTTGGCAATGCGTTTAAAACCCCGCGTATTCTTTGCCCCGTATTTTCTATTGTTTCCAAAAAAAGTTTTTCTGTTTTCACATTATTCACCCTTTAAAGTTTATGAAAAGGTTGTCCCCTATTAGAACTTGAAATTGATATTTCTTGACAGCAAAAAGTGGCTTTGCTATAATATTTATAAGAAAAATTAAGGTTGGTTTTAATATGAAGAAAGTGTTTGCAATGCTTCTCGCGTTGTCTATGATTTTTCTTTGCGGTTGCAATAACAAATATGAAGAAACAGCAGAAAAATTTATATTGTGTGTAGCAGAAGAGAGCTTTGAAGAGGCAGTTTCCCTTATGCATCCCGAATGCAAGGTCAACGCCGACGAAATTTCAAGTTATTTTGCTCTTTTGGAAAATGAAGCGAATATTAAGCTTAAGGATAATTTTCAGCTGGAAAGTCTTGAAATTGAAAGCTTTGAGGATACTGAGGCTACCGTTTTAGGTGAACATACCAAAGCTTCGGGTATAGCTTTGGCAGACGGTATAGAATTTACCTTCACCTTGAAACTTGTCGAAAATGATAACGGTTACGGAATATATAAAATAAAATTTAATGTTAAATAAAAAAAGCCACCCAAAAAAGAGCTTGAAAACACTCTTTTTTTGGGTGGATTTTGTCTATAAAACACTTTGCAATCTGATATTTTTAAATTAATAATTCTCGGCTCTCAATTCAAAGTAGCTTTGGGGATGAGCACAAACGGGGCAAACCTGAGGAGCCTTTTTGCCTATAACCAAGTGACCGCAGTTGCGGCATTCCCACATGGTTTCCTCTGCTTTTTCAAACACCTTCTGCATCTCAACATTATTAAGAAGCTTTAAATATCTCTCCTCATGGGTTTTCTCAATAGCGGCAACCATTCTGAATTTTGCTGCGAGCTCATTAAAGCCCTCTTCTTCAGCCTCTTTTGCAAAGGTTGCGTACATATCAGTCCATTCATAATTTTCGCCTGCAGCAGCAGATTTAAGATTTTCGGCTGTTGTGCCGATGCCCTTTAACTCCTTAAACCACATTTTTGCGTGTTCTTTTTCGTTGTTTGCAGTATCAAGGAAAAGTGCAGAAATCTGCTCATAGCCTTCCTTCTTAGCAACAGATGCGAAATAAGTGTACTTATTTCTGGCTTCACTTTCACCTGAAAAAGCTGCCATCAAATTTTTTTCGGTTTTACTACCCTTTAATTCCATTTAAATCACCTCATAATTATTTTAGAAAGCCGTTAACAATTTGTTCTTCGGCTTCGCTTTCAGAAAGTCCCAGCGTCATAAGTTTTGTTAATTGCTCGCCTGCAATTTTGCCTATTGCCGCCTCGTGAATGAGCGATGCATCAATATGGTTTGCTGATATCTGCGGAATGGCAGAAACTGTAGCATTATCCATAATAATAGCATCGCATTCGGTATGACCGCTACAAATATTATTACCATTTATTTTAGATAAAAACAGCTGATAAGAATTATCTTTTGCAACCGAACGCGAAACCACGTGTGCGCCCGAATTTTCACCGTCAAGGTCAATTGTAAAATCGGTTTCGGCACGCTGCGAGCCGTGAGTCATAAGCTTTTCGTGAACAACAAGTGTGCCATTATCAGCAATCTTTGCGGTGGTAATACGCTTGGTATTGTCGATACCCTCAATCTGAGTGGTATCCATTTCCATATATCCGCCCTCGGCAATATTTATAACGGTGGTTGGATTCATATTTTTTCCGCCCTCACCGTCACCATCGCCGAAATGCTTTTCGGTATACTTAACCTTTGCGTTTTTGCCCACAAAAAATGTGTGAATACCGTCGTGACGTGATTCCTCACTGCCACAATTGTGAATTCCGCAACCTGCAACAATCTCGACATCGGCATCGTCGCCAATATAAAAATCATTGTAAACCAGCTCTGTAAGACCTGTTTCGCTTATAATTACGGGAATATGGATTTTCTCTCCCTTTGTGCCTGCCTTAATTATAATATCAATACCCGATTTATCGGTTTTGGTGCGAATATCAACATTTTCTGTGATATGACGCTCGGCAAGACCGCCGTTAGCACGGATGTTGAAAGCTCCGTCAGGAGTACCGTCCATATCGGCTATAATTTTCAAAAGCTCAAGCTCGGTATTATTCATAGCTTACACCCCCACCTTTGCTTTAAGTACATTACAGGTGCCGCCTGCGGTTCCTAAAAGCGACGGAAGAATTTCTTCCTTACTGCCGATTTTCTCTATTTCGCCGCCCGATACCACAATTATCCTGTCTGCAATGCTGAGTATTCTTTCCTGATGGGATATAATAATAATAGAGCCGCCCAAGGTATCGCGCATTTTTTCAAAAACCTTTATAAGACTGTTAAAGCTCCAAAGGTCGATACCAGCCTCAGGCTCGTCAAAAAGCGAAAGCTTTGTGGAGCGTGCAAGCACAGTTGCAATTTCAATTCGTTTAAGCTCACCGCCCGAAAGGGATGCATTAACCTCACGGTTGATATAATCTCTGGCGCATAAACCCACCTCTGAAAGATAGTTACAGGCTTCGCCGATAGAGATTTCTTTGCCTGCCGCAAGACTTATCAAATCATGAACATTAATTCCCTTGAAGCGAACAGGCTGTTGGAAAGCAAAGCTTATACCCTTTCTGGCACGCTCGGTTATTGAAAGCCCTGTTATATCCTCACCGTCAAGCAAAATACTGCCGCTTGTGGGGGTTATAATACCCGAAATTATTTTTGCAAGGGTTGACTTTCCGCTTCCGTTATGGCCTGTTATAACGGAAAACCCGTCATCTATTTTTAAATTTATGTTTTTAAGTATCTCTTTAGTGCCGTTTTCACCCTCGGCGCTAAAGCAGATATTCTTTAGTTCAAGCATTGTTATCCGCCTTTTTAAAAATCTTATATTATTTTCATCTATATCTATTATAATAACCAAATTGTGTTAAAAAATCAACAATTTATTAAATATTTAAATTATATGTGGAAAATTTTCAAAAAATATAGTACAATATAAAAAATCCCTATTCTGTAAATTTAAAAGGAGTGTTCTTTTATGAAGAAAAAAGGTTTAATAATTGCACTCGGCATAGTTGCTGTATTGGTTATACTCATTGGGGCTGTTATAGGGGGATATAACAATCTTGTTGATGACAGAGAGGATGTATTAGAGGCTCAGTCGGCAATTTCTGTTCAGCTTCAAAGACGTGCCGACCTTATACCAAACTTCGTTTCCGCGGTTAAGGGTTATTCGGATTATGAGCAATCAACCTTTACTGCTGTTACCGAGGCTCGCTCGGCAGTGCAAAGAGCAAACGGTGCGACCGAGCAGTCGGCAGCTTCAGCTCAGCTTGACCGAGCCATTGATATTTGGGTAAACGCTATAACCGAGGCTTATCCTGACCTTAAAGCAAGCGAGCAGTACAGAGCATTACAGGATGAGCTTGCAGGCACAGAAAACAGAATTGCAGTAGCCCGCCGTGACTATAATGAGGATGCGCGTGAGTTTAATGCCGAGATTAAAAAATTCCCAAGAAGCATTTTAGCGGGTATTTTTGGCTTTGAGGCTTATGATTATTTTGAGGCTGATTCCTCATCTCAAAGTGTTCCTCAGGTAAATTTCGACTAAGCCTATGAAGAGAATACTTAGCTTTGCGGTAATTATCCTGTGCTTTTCGCTTTTTCTTTGCGGGTGCGGTGAAAAAGCGGGTTATCCCACAGCAACAAATCATTTCTATGTAAACGATTTCGCAAATGTTATTGAGGACAGCGAAGAATCAAAAATGATATCCTCTGCAGTTGCTTTAGCCGACGCTACTACTGCGCAGGTAGTGGTTGTGACGGTTGAAGATTTGGACGGCGAGGTCATTTCTGATTATGCGCTTGAGCTTGGGCGTCTTTGGGGAGTAGGCGACGAGGAAAAGGATAACGGTGTAGTTATTCTTTTGTCTTTGGAGGATAGAGAGATATATATTGCGGTCGGCTATGGGCTTGAGGGCGCATTGCCTGACAGTAAAACAGGCAGAATTATCGATTATTACGGTCTTGAACATTTTAAATCTGATAATTTTTCTGCGGGTATAGCAGCGGTTACGAATGCTATAATAAACGAGGTTTATATTGAATACGGTTTAACGCCTCAAAACGGATATGTATCTATAGATAATGTGGCAATAAACGATAGTCTTGAAGCCTCGGGCGGCAAGGTTGCTGTTTCCTGGCTCGCGCTCATTATTATATTAATTATACTTTCGTTATTAAGTCGCGGTCGTGGCGGAGCTTTTTTCTGGTTCTTCGGAGGTCCGGGCTCATTTGGCGGACGCGGCGGCTTTGGCGGCGGTTCGTCGGGCGGCTTTGGCGGTTTCAGAGGCGGCGGAGGCTCCTTCGGCGGAGGCGGAGCAGGAAGAGGATTTTAAATAAGGTTTGACAATGTCAAACCTTATTTTGAGGTAAAAGGTAATAGTGAAGAGGTAATAAGTAATGTGTTTGCTATGCAAACAATTATATATTGTGCCGCTCTGCGACACTCCTTACTTATTACTTTAAAAAAGTTTAACAAAGATAAACTTTTTTGTTGGGAGTTGTTATGTCAGATAATTTTAGTAACAAGGGCTATGAGGATTATTTTAAAGCCTTAGAAAAGCAATTAAACAGTGAACGCTCCGGCGCTAAAAGTGAGATAGAAACGAAATCAAAACCCAAAGCAAATGCTAAGCGTCGTAGGGGTGTCTATAAGATAATAAGGCTTCGCAAATCGGTTATAGCGATAGCTTGTATACTGGTTTTTACGATTGTAGGCTCTGTAATAATAGCCACGGTCAACAAAAAAGCAGATGAAGCAAAACCGAAGGTTACGGATACGGAGAAAATCGAAACCCAAATAGAGGATAAAAAGCCTATATCATATACCGTTCCTAAAGATGTGAGCGATGTTGTTACGGAAAATGACGCCAAGAGCGTAATTATTGTTGATAAGTCTACAAACACGGTTGTCGCTGCAAGAAATATGCACGCGAGGGAATATCCCGCATCTACCACAAAGATTATGACGTTACTTGTGGCGGTCGAGAATATAAAAAATTGGGACGCCAAGTTTACAATGACGCTAGACATCACCGATCCTCTCTTTGTAGCAGAGGCTTCGGTTGCCGGTTTCCTTAACGGTGAGCAGGTGAGTATGACCGATTTGCTTTACGGTACTATTTTACCGTCGGGAGCAGATGCTGCAATGGGGCTTGCCATTTCGGTTGCGGGCAGTGAAAATGAATTCGTAAAGCTGATGAACAAAAAGGTTAAGCAACTCGGCCTTAAAAACACCAACTTTACCAATGTCACAGGTCTGCATAACGAAAAAAACTATTCCTCTGCGTATGATATGGCAGTGATACTTGATGCGGCTTTGCAGAATGAGACCTGTAAAAAGGTTCTTTCCACATATCAATATAAAACAGCGGTAACACCTCAGCATCCTGAGGGAATAGAGCTTTCGGGCACGCTTTTTAGTTATATGTACGGTACAGAGCCCGAAACCGCCACCATTCTCGGCGGAAAAACAGGCTTTGTTAATGAATCCGGCTATTGTATTGCATCCTATGGAAAGGGTAATGAGAGCGATAAGGAATATATCGTTGTCACTATGGGAAATGCAGGGCGATGGCCTGCGTTTTACGGACAAATTGACTTATATAAGCATTATGCGAAATAAAAACCGATAAGAACTATTATTCGCTAAATTTCTAAAGTCTGCGAAAGAATTTTAGCGAATAATAAAAAAATATCTTGACAACACCCTTTAGTTGTGGTATATTATTTAGGCGCTTGAAAATGCTGGTGTAGCTCAGTTGGTAGAGCAGCTGATTTGTAATCAGCAGGTCGGGGGTTCGAGTCCGTCCACCAGCTCCAAGTTTTTAAGAGTCCTTAATCGGACTCGAAGCCTGAGAGGGTGAGCGGCGTTAAGAAAACATCACGGTGTGATGTTTTTAGTCGCGAAGTGCGAAGCGGCTATGCCGCAAGCACTGCAAACTTTTGAAAAAAAGGTTGCGTCCGTCCACCAGCTCCAAGTTTTTGGGCATCAAGCAAAACTTAATATGGGAGAGTTCCCGAGTGGCCAAAGGGGGCAGACTGTAAATCTGTTGCGCTTCGCTTCGATGGTTCGAATCCGTCCTCTCCCACCAAACAAAAGAGACTTGCTACGGCAGGTCTCTTTTGTTTGGTGGAACTAAGTGTTTCGCAAGCGAAACGATAAGTGCCTTCGGCGAGAAGCATCCTACGGACGTGAAGTGTGCCTTCGGCACGATAAGGAACGCTTTGCTTCTAATGCAAAGTGTTGCAATTATCTTATATGAATATGCAAATAGACAAGTTAAAAACGCTTTTTCCGATGCTAATCAGTACACAATTACAATGAAAGATGAAAGTGGCAACAAATATGATTTAAACGGACACATGTATTCGGATGGTGATAGAATTGTAATAGATTCTAAAGACACAGCAAAAGTAATAAATGCATTAAAAGGCGATGGAAATGTATCTTTTTACATATATGATACCGACCGAACAGTTACTAATTATTTATTTACAGCAATAACCTCAAATTTTGATGATTTAATAGATTAATATAATTATAAGAAAGAAGTTAATTTTATAATAGAGAACAACCCCAATTCCAAACGGAATTGGGGTTGTGTTTTTTTATCACATATTACATTAACTTAAGATAAAGCTCTTTGATTTCTTCAACGCTTGTGTCTCTAGGGTTACCAGGACGGCAAGCATCGTCAAATGCAGACTGTGCAAGGAAGTCGATATCTTCGCTCTTTACAATCTCCTTAAGGTCAGCAGGAATGCCAACATCAATGGAAAGCTTCTTAACAGCCTCGATAGCAGCCTTTCTTGCATCTTCAAGTGTCATAGCGTCAACGCCTTCAACACCCATAGCCTTTGCGATATCTCTATACTTCTCGCCTGTTTCAGGAGCGTTGTATTCCATAACGGTAGGAAGAATGATAGCGTTTGCAACACCATGAGGTGTATCATATAAAGCGCCGAGGGGGTGAGCCATAGAGTGAACGATACCAAGACCAACGTTCGAGAAGCCCATACCTGCAATATACTGACCGAGAGCCATACCCTCTCTGCCCTCTGCGGTGTTATCAACAGCGCCTCTGAGACTCTTAGCGATAATTTCAATAGCTTTGATGTGGAACATATCACTCATTTCCCAAGCACCCTTGGTTATATAACCCTCAATAGCGTGGGTAAGAGCATCCATACCTGTAGCGGCAGTAAGACCTTTAGGCATAGAAGCCATCATATCTGGGTCAACAATTGCTACAACGGGGATATCGTGAACATCAACGCAAACCATCTTGCGATTTTTCTCAACGTCGGTTATAACGTAGTTGATTGTAACCTCAGCAGCAGTACCTGCGGTGGTAGGAACAGCGATAATAGGTGTGCAGGGCTTCTTAGTGGGAGCAACACCCTCTAATGAGCGAACATCTGCGAACTCAGGGTTCTCGATAATAATTCCGATAGCCTTTGCGGTATCCATAGAAGAGCCACCGCCGATTGCAACAATACAGTCAGCTCCGCTTGCCTTGAAAGCAGCAACACCGTTCTGCACGTTTTCAATTGTGGGGTTGGGTTTAATATCGCTGTAAATCTCATAAGCGATATTTGCGGCATCAAGAATATCGGTCACCTTTTTGGTAACTTCAAACTTAATAAGGTCGGGGTCAGAGCAAACGAAAGCCTTCTTAAACGCTCTCGCCTTAATTTCGGTGGCAATTTCATTAATCGCACCTTTGCCGTGATAGCTGGTTTCGTTAAGTACAAATCTACTTGCCATAAAAACCTACTCCTTTATTAATAAAATAAATTATTGACTGTAATATCAGAGGTTTGAATACCCCAATCATTACATTGTCTATATTTTAACATTTAATTTCATTAAATGCAACACTTTAATTTGCAATAAATAATACAAAACAAAAAATTCCCAAACCAAACCCTTCGGTCTGCTTTGGGAATTTGGTGCGAGTGACGGGACGCACCTTGCCTTCGGCAATCTGCCCTGCTTGACGACCGTTGCTTCGCAACAGTACCCGTCTGCACACCTGCTCATTAAAAAACAGTCCACCGGACTGTTTTTCCGGGCATTCGCAGCCCTCTTAGGCTTCAAGTCCCGTCACAAAACAAACAAAAAAATTCCCAAACCAAACCCTTCGGTCTGCTTTGGGAATTTGGTGCGAGTGACGGGACTTGAACCCGTACGTCGTTGACACACGCCCCTCAAACGTGCCTGTCTGCCTATTCCAGCACACTCGCATATTATAGCAACGACTTTTTATCGCGCCTAAGTATTATACCAAAAGGCTGTTGTAATGTCAATAATAATTTTTAAGAATTTTAAAAATTATTCGAGTTCGCGAACTCTTGGCGCGGGTAATTAAAAATAGCGGGCTGCTAAACATTAGCAGCCCGCTACAGTCAGCTTATATTTATTGAAATTTAAATATTATACCACTTAATTTCGTTTGCTTCTAAATGAAGTGGGAAGCTGTTTCCGTTATCGGTGTGAACAATGGTATCCTGAGGCTCATAGGTGTTGTTAACAACACAGTATTTGCCATTTTCAACAAATGCGTGCACCTCAACGTTGAAGTTTTCAGAGAACCACTTGTTAAGGTCAGCCTCACCGTGTGATGCCCAGAGGATTGCACGGTAGAGAATACGGCTGTTCTCGAATGAATAAGGAAGTCCCGAAATGTAAACGGAACGACCGTCGCCAAAGCTGTTAACAGCCATCTGCACATTATTATCACGCTCAACGAGGATATCTGTGCCATCGTAAGCATAAATGTCCTGCTTGCCCTCACCAAAGTCGATTTCCTTTGTACAGTCAGCAAGAATGAAGTGGTCAGGCTTCTGCTCCCAGTTATATCTATAGTAGTTAATGGTGAGACCAGTTTCCTTTTCAACACCCATAAGGGTAGCGAGCTGTAAGAAGTGACCTTGATATTGGTGACCTGTAGGCTCACCTACACCGATAAAGCCACCGCCGTTATGAACAAAGCCGCGGATTGCTGCTGTGATAGCGGGGTCTTCCCATTCGTAGCCACCAGTGTGTGCGGTATCAGCATCTCCGACATTGATAATAACATCAATATCCTTAAGAATATCAGGATTTTCTCTGATATCGTCAAAGCTGATGAACTTAACATCGAACGGAGCACCCGAAAGAGCCTCTATAATTCCGGCGTAGGAATAATTCTTCTTATAATATGTTGCGTGTTGTACCATATGACAACCCCAAGCACGCATTTTACCCCATGAATTAAGTACAGCTACTGTCTTAATGCAGTATGGAGTGGTGCCTCTTACGTTATCATATAGCTCTCTGAATTCGTTACAAACAGACTCGATATAGTCGATGAAGTCAGGGAATTGTAAAGCGAGCTTCAGATATCCGCCATAGCCGATACGGTCAACAGGCTTACGAAGAATAGCTCTTCTTGCAGTAACCCAGTTTTCCTTAGCTTCTTTTATTGGGTCGCCGCCCTCACAGAAAACATCGGGGAAGAAGTAGGGTAAAAATCTACCCTCGGTATATTTAACGCCGGGTATATCAGAAATAAGACGAAGAGTTGAACCGTTACCTACAGAGCCAACAACTGCATCAAGACCGATAGACTTGAATTCGTCCATAAAAGGCTCAGTTCCTATCCAGTGGTCGCCAAGGAACATCATAGCTTCTTTGCCAAGCTCATGTGTGATATCAACCATTTCCTTAACAATCTTTGCTACTTCTCTGCGCTGGAATGCCTGGAAGTCCTTATATTCCTTAGAAGGAATACGGTATTGGTTGTTATGATAGCCCTGATCGATTATATATTCGGGGCGGAATTTATATCCAACCTCTTTTTCAAACTGCTCCAAAATATATGGAGAAACCGAAGCAGAATAACCGTACCAGTCAACAAACTTAAATCTATTAAGTGTATCGAAAACAAGTGTGAACTGATGGAAGAAGGTGGTGTAACGAATAACGTTTACATAGGGGTGGTCAGCTATAAATTTGCGAAGTCTTTCCATTGTGAATTTATGGGTTTTGGGCTGACGCACATCAAAGGTAATCTGATGCTCGAAATCCTTCCATTCATTAGTAACAGCGTTGTACATATGAACGGGGTCCCAAATTATGTAAGCCAAAAAGCTTACGGTATATTCGTGGAAAGGTGTTGCATTTTTAATGTTAACAGAGCCTGTAGCCGAATCATATTCCCAATTTTCTGTGGGAACTACTTCACCTGTAGTACGGTCAATAACCTCCCACCAACGATTCATATCATCGCGCTCGTTTACAATCATAAGCTCAGGGCTTATGCCTGTCATAAGCTCGATACTTAAGGTATCGCTGGTTGCAGGTACGAAGCCTGTCATAAGATAGCACTGCTGAACCTCGTCGGGATTGGCTTTAGCCCAGGCATTATCTTTACGGGTGGTGTAGTATGTAGAATAAATCTTAGCGTCCACCTCACGAAGCTCCTGTGGGAAATCGGTACCGTCGCAGTCACGAACAGCGTCTGCACCGAGTCTCTTCATAATTTCAAGGGTTTGGGGTATAACGTCAACATCAGTAGGGACGGTTACTCTACCCCAGTTACGATTTTCTTTCATATTTTGTTCCTCCTATATTTTTTTAAGCTTATGCAGAGAAGGCACATAAGCATAAAATTTTAATTAATCAATTTCTGAGCCGATTTTAATACTAATCGTCTCGGTCTTCTTCCTCTAAAATAATAAGTTCCTCAATATAAATCTTTTCAATCCTCTTTCCGTCGGTCTTTTTGACCGTGAAAACAAGGTTTTCAAAGGTGAAGGAATCGCCCTCCTCGGCTTCACCGTCAAGCATAGTTGTAACCCATCCGCCTAAGGTGGCATTATCGATTTCTATATCCTCGTCCTCTTCTATGTCGATATCGAATTCGTCAAAAAAGTCATAAATTCGCATATCGCCGTCGGCTTCGAAATGGGTATCGTCTATACATATAAATTCGCGTTCAATCTCGTCGCCCTCATCAAAAATTTCGCCGACAAGCTGTTCCAACACATCCTCCATAGTGAGAATACCCATAGTACCGCCATACTCATCAAGCACTACAACCATATGGGTTTTGCGCTGCTTCATTTTTTCAAGAACATCCGGCAAGGGCATTGTTTTATGAACGTGTGAAACAGGAAGCAAAAGCTCTCGTATATTAACACGCTCATTATCAACAAGCTCTTTGTAAAAATGGTTAAGGTGTAAAATGCCTATAATATTGTCTGGCGTGTCTTCATATACGGGAAGACGTGAATAGGTGCTTTCACCGATTTTTTTGAGGTTTACTTCATAAGGGTCGCGGATATCGATTGCATCCATATCAACACGCGGTGTGATGATTTCGTAGGCCAGTACCTCGTCAAATTCAAGTGCGTTCTGCAAAAGGTCGCATTGCTCTTCGTCAAGCACGCCCTCGTCCTCAACGATTTCGATGATATTTTCAAAATCATCCTCGGATACCGAATCGCTATCTGCAACATTTTTTTCCCAGAGCTTTGATGACAGTTTTACTAAACTTAAAATGAGCCACGAAACCGGTCTCAAAATAACAGAAAGTATGTAAATTGGGATTGCGGTTAAAACGCAAAAGCCCTCTGCCATTTGCTTTGCCAGAACCTTTGGTATGATTTCGCCAAAGGTTAAAACCAAAAGGGTCATACCAATAGTAGCTGTCCATGAGGGAAGCTTTAAATCCAATACAATAAGTGTGGCAATAGCACTAGATGCGGTATTCGCAAGATTGTTGCCTATAAGTATAGCACTTAATGTGCTGTCATAATTATCTGCAATTTTTATGGCTAAGGATAGCGAGAGACCGTCTCTTTCCTGACGGCGTGACTTAAGCCTTGCTGTGTTAACGCTGGCAAAGGCTATCTCGGTTGCAGAAAAGAAAGCAGATGCTAAAATCAGCAGAAAAATTGCAACTAGTCTAAAAGATTCAGTCACTGTCGGCACCTCCTATGTCGTCCTCGTCATAGATTTCGCCGACAAGCTCCTCCAGAATGTCCTCAACGGTTAAAATACCCACAATTTTACCATCGCTGTTTTTAACGATAGCCAAATTTCTTCTATGGTTGCTAAGCTCGGTAAGCACCTCGTCAATCGGGTCGTCAGCACTTACGAAATAAGGATAGTCCATAATACTTGCGAGTATCACATTATGGTTGAGCCTCATATATGCTTTGAGGAATTTGCGAATTTGCAAAATTCCTTTAAGATTACCGTCACGGTCAATAACCGGTATTCTTGAATGAACCGAGTTTTTAACAATCTCAAGTATCTGCGGGGTTTTATTAACGGTAGAAATTTTTTCCACATCATCCCAAGGCACCATAACATCAAAGACAGAAGAATTCGAAAAACGAAGGGCAGATTTTACAAGACCTGCGGTGTCTTCGTCAAAGTCATCCTCAGAGGAGATGTTCTCAACAATATCGTTAAGCTCATCCTCGGTCATAGTGACCTGATTTTCGGTGTGTTTTTTAAATGGCCGCGATACAAGCGCCGAAAGGGCTGTGAATAACAGGGATAACGGTTTTAAAATCTTCATTAAAAAAAGAAGCGAGCCAGAAACCATTTCGGCAAAATGCTCGTTACAGGAATGTGCGAACGTTTTTGGCAATATCTCACCGAAAAGAAAAATAACAACAGTAGTAAGAACTGCGGCAAGCGAAACCCACTCTTCGCCAAAGGAATTGGCGACTATTACGGTGGCTAACGTGGCGCAGCCAATGTTTACAATATTGTTTCCAATAAGAAGCACCGACAAAGCCTCATCGAAATTATCAAGTATTTTAAGAACTCGTTTAGCGCTTTTAATACCTTTATCGGCTCTGCTCATCATATGAATTCGGTTGACCGATGCCAAAGAAATTTCTGTGCCCGAGAAATATGCGCTGCAAAAAATCAGCAGTGCGAAAAAAATAATATTCCCCGCCGGACTGTCGTCCACAAAACCAACTCCTTTAAGTGAATGAAAAAATTTAGGTCGAATTTTAGCAGACGCGGACATCGCTAAAATCTAAAGCAACCCAGTACCTTATATATTACACTAAAAGGCTATTTTTGTCAATTACTTTTGAACAAAAAATCTATTTTTGCGAACAGGCTTTTTATTAAAATTATGCAAACATTAATTCGGGTAATCGCCGCTCCAAAATATACAAAATAGGAAAAACCGTCAAGACGTGTAAACAGTCTGCCTATAGTGACGGTGCTTACCGCTGAGGCGTAGGGATAATCGAGTGTGGCGGAAAATCGGATTCCGAAAAGCAAAACAGAATTAAGAATACAGAGAGCTAAAAAAACAACGCCTAAAAGAGCGCCCAAAAGGGTATAACCTTTTGAAACCTTTTTAAAAACCGATGCCTTAAAACATAAGAAAAGCAAGACCGGTAACAAGAGCCCTGAAAAATATTCTTTGAGTTGGGGAATAAAGGCTTTTATGGGAGGAAGTGAAAAAATAAAAATATTGCCTATTTTGTAGTTTTTTAAGGACGCCAAAAAGAAAAAAGCGATAACTGATGCCATAAAGAAAAAGGCTATAACAGAAAATTTGAAAAAAGCCTCATTTTTGCACAATGCGAAAAAAACAACCATTACCAGAAAGGCTATAAAGCCTACGGTTATAGGGAAATCTTTTAGTGCCAGCTCTGATACAAAAAGCGAAAAATCGCAAAATGCTTTTATCATATAATAAAGCGTTATTGCTGCAGTGACAAAGTATAAAATAGTAAGCAGAGCTTTTTTATAAGGCTTTGTATCGGCGGTGGGAGTATAGGAATATGCTTTATCTATTGGCTTCCAAAAGAAAACTGCAAGCAAAAAAACTAAGGCTGAGCACAAAAGATAGGCTAAAAAGGTGTATTCGTCTGCGGTGGCGGTCGGAAAAATAATCACCCCGTTGCCGAGAATAAAAAGGGCGGCGAGAGCGGTTACATGAAAGCTAAAGGATACGGAGTTTTTCATTTAACTGTCACCGCCAGTGTTGAATTCTTGTAAACCGTAGCATAATTATGGCGAAGTTTTTGCCAAAGCTTTGGCTTTTTTCGGTAGATTTCGTTACCAAACATAAATATATCGGTCTCCAATCTTTGCGATTCGGTGAAAAGGCGAATTATGGTTTTAGAAATTTGTGGTTTTATATTTTTATTACCGTCTAGCGTTATATCAAGCGTGAGGGTTATGCCAAGCCGTTTGTCAAGCTCAAAGCTTTGCTTTCGGTTAAAACCTTTGAGGAGGTATTTTTGATTGTTAATTAAAACCGTACCTTTTTTTTGCGCGTCGGTTACCAGAGAATACGCAAAGGCTTGCTCTTGGTTTAGCTCCATCACAGGAATATCGTTTCTAAAGACGGTAAGCCCCGATAATTTATAGCCCTTTTCTTCAGTTTCAAACCGCGGCAGTGAAAAAATGTTTGTGGGATTTTTTCTTGCCTCCTCTATTTCATAAAATCGGTTTTTATATTTTATACCGCTGTAGTTACTCTGGCGGTCCAACATATCGGTTAAATCATAGCCCACAGCCACAGATGCCACGGTTTCTGAGGAGAGAAGTTTTTCGGCATTTTTCGTGCTGATGAAATTGAGGGAAAGATTTATTTCGTCCTTTTCATAAAGAAAAGTGCATATATTCCGAAAGCCCTTTTCACTAACCCCTGAGCCGATAACCGCCGCGGCGCAATGGCTGAACATAAAAGGCCTCACACTTTTTTGGGTAGCGTTATTTAAGGCTTCGTTAAGGTTTTTACCCGTGCCTTTTATTAGGCTTAGCTTTTTATCCGATTCGGCATCCTCGGAATTTACATTAATGGTTTCAATAGCCACTGAAAAAAGGTCGTTTTGCTGGTCAAAGCCTATAGCCGACACTAAAAATTCCAAGCCTTTTTCGGTTGCGGTTGCACCTATGGAGCAACCGCAAAGGGAAAAAAGTAAGATAAAACAGAGGGCGAAAGCGGTTATTTTTTGCATTTTTTTACTATCTCCATACGAACTTTATTTCGGTTAAAAAGAGGGCGGGTTTTCATACTGCTCCAGGGCGCTCTGATAAGGGTATCCTTAAGACTGGCGTAATCAATTCTTCTGAGAGACACCGTATAATCTGTGCCGAAGGATTTAAGGGTAAAAATGTGCATCAAAATTACCGTTATGCCCGCTATATATCCGTAAAGTCCCAAAAAAGAGCTAAGCAGAACTAAGATAATACGAAAATAGAATACTGCCCCTTTAAGACGGGGCACCATAAGTCCTGAAATTCCGCTAAGGGCAATTACTATAAGAATAGGTGCGCTTATAATCCGCGAGTCAACCGCCGCCTGTCCTACTACTAATCCGCCAACGATACTGAGCGCATGACCGAGGCTTTGTGGCATTCTGATACCCGTTTCCCTTAAAACCTCAAATATGAATATAAGAATTAAGCATTCGGTAAGAGGTGAAAAGGGCACTCCCGCTCGAAGCTCGGATATAGTGATTGCAAGTGAGGTTGGCAACAACTCGCGGTGAAATACCGAAACAGCAATAAAAATTGCGGGCAGACTGATAGCAATAGCAAAACAAATATAACGAATAATTCTACCCACATTGCTTACAAGAAAATTTATATAGTAATCCTCATCCGACTGAAAGTTTTCGGAAAAAAGATAGGGAATAGTTACTACAACGGGCGAACCGTCAACAATAAGGGCAATCCTGCCCTCTAAAAGACGGGCGGCAACTATATCGGGACGCTCGGTACTTCCTGTAGTCTTAAAGGGCGAGTATCTGCTATCGCGTATCTGCTCGGTGATGTAATTAGAGTCTATGATACCGTCGATATTGATTTTTTTAATTCGTTTTTTTATTTCATTTAGCATTTTGCTGTCGGCCAGAGTATCAAGATAGCAAATAAACACGATTGTGTTTGTTCTTCTGCCAACTCTTAGCATCTCGGTGCAAAGGTCGGGCGTTTGAAGTCTGCGTCGAAGCATGGCGATATTTAGCAGCGCAGCCTCTTCAAAGCCTTCGCGAGGACCCTGCAGAATACGCTCGTCCTCAGGCTCACTTATTCCTCTTGTGCGCCAGCCCTTTACATCCGCTGTAATAGCTTCGGGGCTTTTATCAATAAGTAACAGCGCCTCGCCATATAAAACGCCCTCAAGGATTTTGGCAACATTTCTGCTCCTTTTCACATCGCGGGCAAAAAGCACCCTTGTTTCAAGACATTGGGCAACAGATATGGTATCCTCTATGGACGCGACCGTAAGAATAGGTCGGATTATGGCATCGTTGACCTGCTCGGTGTCTACCATCCCGTCAAGATATATTAGGGCGCATTTTAAGGGGTTTTGGTTGGTTCTTGTTATCCTTTTTATGCGTAGTATACAATCCTTTTTGAATATTTCTTTAAAAAGCGCGATATCCTTTTCAAGATTTCCCGATAGATAAGTATTTTCATAATCTTTTAGTCCGCCTGACATATAATCACCCCAAATTATTATACCGTTAATGAGTATAAATATTTAGGGAAAGTAAAGTTTAAAAAATAATCACCCAATGAAAAAATCATTGGGTGAGGTTTAAATGCTAAAGTGTTCCGCGGTAGTACAGACCGCGTGTATATTTAATATCGGGTGCCATTCCGTTTTGGTAAGCCTTTATTATCTCGGTGGCGCGCGCTTTGGTTTCGTTAGTGAAATAAAGCATAGAAAAATCAAAGCCCAACAGCTCTTCCTTACGGTCGGCGAGCCATATTGGCAAACTGTTTAAGAGCTCACTGTAGCCCATTCGGCAGGCTATCGGAAACTCAACGCCCAGGCGGTCGGTGATAAACCCTTTTTTATCACAGTCCTTACAGGAAGCACCGTTTTTTAAGGGGCAGTTTTTAAATATCATAAGCGGTATGCTTCCGTAACTGATTATACCCTTTGGAATTGGAGAATAAATGGCTTTAGCGTTGGCTACGGTTTCCTCGGCAGAGATGATAGTTGCTGTGGCGCCTAAGCTTTGCACGGTTTTAGCAGCCTCGCTGTTGGAAATATTAAGTCCTGTGTCAGCAATAACCAAAAGTCCCACACTTTTTGCTATTTCTACCGCTGCGAGATTTCCGCAAAGGGCAGCGCTAAAGCCCTTTGATTTAAATTCTTTAAGTCGGGTAGAAATGAAATCTTCACTTAGTATCCCTCGCGGAATATCGGCAATAAGAGGTAGGTGGGTTTTAAAATCGGGCTCGTTTTCCAAGGGGAAAGCTATGGCTGAGATGCCACTCAAATCGTCGGGTATCTGACCTGCATTTTCAAAACGGGCAATAAGCTTTGGCGAGGTGTTTTTTATAGCAATAGGTGCAGGTTCATAGCATTCTTTTGATGGCAAAACCTTTATTTCCGCCCGTTTTTCGCTCAGCTTTTCGGTGGCTTCGCGCCTTAAAGCGTTAAGCTCGCCCGCCGATACAAACAGCTTATCTTCAAGCTGTATGCTGTCGTCCGCATTATAATAGGGAGTGCCGCCGAATTTTGTGAGGTTTTTTAGAGCGTCTTCATAGCAAAGCTCACGGTTTCGCGCGGTTTGAGGTATGTTCCCTGTAACCTTTACGGTATTTTCACCGTCCGACAGGGTAAGGGAAATTGGCTTCTCCTTACATATTTCAGCCTTTACACTTATAGCCACACTCTTTTTCTCGTTGCGGTAAAGCTCGTGGAGAAAGGGGAAAGCATTATCGGCAGAAACAACATCATCCCTAGTTCTGATACCGAACATGGCCTTGCCTAATTTATTTTTATAATATCCGTCGGTGAAGCCCGAGCGGGAAAAAACATTTTTAAGGGTGCTCAAAAGCTCAGCGCCCACCTTTCCGCTGTCAAGCGCTTCTCTGCAGGCTGCGGTGGCGGCGGCAACATATTCGGGACGCTTCATTCTGCCCTCTATTTTAAATGAGCGCACTCCCATTTCGTAAAGCTCGGTTATATAATCGAGCAAGGAAAGGTCTTTAAGGCTAAGGTCGTAGCCCGTACCGTTTTTAACCGTAAAAGGTAAGCGGCAAGGACCTGCGCAAAGTCCGCGGTTGCCGCTTCTTGAACCTAAAAATGCGGATAAAAGACACTGACCTGATAGGCACATACAAAGCGCGCCATGAACGAATACCTCAACAACAATCCCCAATTCCTTTGCCTTTTTACAAAGGCTTATAAGCTCTGCTTTTGACATTTCTCTTGCTGCAACCACCTGTGTGAAGCCGAGAGCTTTAAGCAGCGGTAAAGCCGATGGTGAGTGTATGGACATTTGAGTTGATGCGTGAAGCTTTAGATTTGGTATTTTTTCGTGTAAAATGCGCGCAAGCCCCAAATCTTCAACTATTATTCCGTCAATTCCCATATTATACGCTGATTGCGCTAAGGAAAAGGCCTCTTTCATTTCGGCATCCTTTATTAATATGTTAAGGGTGAGGTAAGCCCTTACTCCGCGTATATGACAGTATGCTATAGCCTCTCTCAAAGCATCGGCATCGAAATTTTCGGCATTACGCCTAGCAGAAAAAGACTTGGCTCCAAGATATACAGCATCTGCACCGCTTCTAACAGCGGCTTCGAGCATTTCTCGGTTTCCTACAGGGGATAAAATCTCCCCAAACTCCAAATTTTTCATAAACATTCCTCTAGTCACCCTGATTTTTAGACGGCTTAACATTATAATTATAACATATCTGTTATGAAAATTTCAATTTATTTAATAGAAAATTCTATCGGTAAATTCTTTTCTGAATTTGTTCAGCGCATCAAAATCCATTGCTTTTATATAGTATTTTTCGAGCCCGTCGTGGATAGCTTTTGCCTCTCTAAGAATTTCTATGGCGCCTTTCAAAAGGGTTTCGGCGGTTTTTTTATTGAATTTTATCCGTCCGCGGTTTTTGGATATTTGCTCGGTGCGAATAAAACGCCTTGCGTGAATTCTTCTCGTTTCACTGTTTACTTTGAAAAATTCATTTTCTTTTATAAAGCCAATAGATAGCTCAGGTAATATAATTCCGTCAAGCAAGCAGTCGGGTAAAATTGGATTTTTAACGGTTATAACCTCATAGCCTCTCTCTCTTGCATAATTGCGTATATATTCTAAAATTTTATTGGCCACACTGCCTTGTTCATCACTTATTATAACAGTTTTTTGGCACAGCTTTGCTACGGTATCAGGATAGGATACTATACCGAGAGGGGTAATTCCGCTTAAAAATATGGTTTTCTCTCTTTCTGATGAGAGTATGTTTTTTGGGGGGATACGTTTTCTGCAGAGGCGTTTGGCAAACACCCTCAGCCTGTCATCATCGGTTAGGGTATCGGCAATTTTGAGATTATCATAAAGGAACTGCCCTGCCGCCTTAATATAGCCCGAAGCTCTTTTGTGAAGATGCTTGTTTTTATCGGTAAGACTTATTATTTCATGGCTGTGCGATGTGAGCTCAGCTTCATTCCAAAAGCTTCCGAAATCGAGTATCTCTTCGCAAACAGCAGGATATTTCGGGTCAACGGTATGGGGAGAAGTACCGTCCATAATAACCGCTTTCCTGTTAGGAAAAATTACTGCATCGAGTGAGTTCGGGTCACTGCTGCAAGGAACAGATATAAAATCTTCGCCCTTTTCCGCAGCCCTTTTAATCGTATATTTCATAAAGGAAGATTTTCCTGTGCCCGGTCCGCCCTTGATTATGTAGGCTTTCCAACCGTCCTTTGCGTTGTAACAGGCATCAAACATCGAGATGAAGCCAGCTCCAGAATTTGCCGCTAAAAAATATTTTAATTCTTTTTGCAAATTAACCGCCACACTTTCAAAATTTAAGAACATTACATATTATTCCGTAAATTCCAATTTGACACCGACGTCAATATATAATATAATATGATAAGAGTCGGTCAGACGGTTGCGGGCAGTAATGTCTGAGGAAAGTCCGAGCTCCGCAGGGCAGAATAGCGGCTAACGGCCGCCGAGGGTGACCTTAGGGAAAGTGCAACAGAGATATACCGCCTCACACAAGTTTTTGCTGTGGGGTAAGGGTGGAAAGGCGAGGTAAGAGCTCACCGGTCTTACGGGAACGTCAAGACCCTGTAAACCCTATTCGGAGCAACGCTGAGTGTGGCTATACATTTGCCCGATGTGCCACGAAAAGCGGCTTGAGTGTGGGAGCAATCCTACACCTAGATAGATAACCGTCCACGACAGAACTCGGCTTACCGACCGACTCTTTTTTGATATTAGCCGCACTCTACCGTCAGTTTGTATGGGTAGAATGCGGTTTTTTGTTTTTAGAGTGGAATTTGCGCTTAATCACTTTACAAAGCTCTTTATAGTTGTTATAATTATAATAACCAATATGAATGGATTAAGAGGTAAAAAAATGAAATATTTGGTTTTACTTTGTGATGGTATGGCAGATACCAAAAACGAAAAAATTTTGGGCGGCAAAACCCCTATGGAGTTGGCAAATAAGCCATATATGGATAGTTTGGCAAAGAAGGCGGAGGTTGGTATGTGCCGCACGGTAGCAGATGGTTTAAAACCGGGAAGCGATGTTGCCAATCTTTCGGTTTTGGGCTATGACCCATTTGTTTGCTACACAGGTCGTTCACCCTTAGAGGCAGCATCAATCGGTGTTGATTTAAAGAATAGCGATGTTGCGCTTCGCTGTAATGTGGTGACCTTATCCTCTGAGGGAAATTACGAGGATAAAACAATGGTCGATTATTGCGCGGGCGATATTTCAACCCAAGAGGCTCACGAAATTATAAAAACCGTGGAAGAAAAACTCGGCACAGATATTTATAAATTCTACGGCGGTGTAAGCTATCGCCATTGCTTAGTGGTTGCAAACGGAACAACCGACCTCGGTGAAATGACACCGCCTCACGATATAAGCGGTAAGGTTGTGGGTGAATATTTAAGCAAAAGCGAAAATGCCGCACCCTTAATTGAGCTTATGAAAAAGAGCTATGAAATTTTGAAAAATCACCCTGTTAATCTTAAACGCAGAGCAGAGGGCAAAAATGAGGCCAACTCTATCTGGCTTTGGGGTGAGGGAACCAAGCCTGTTTTACAGAATTTTAGGGAGAAAAACGGTGTTTCAGCCGCAATTATCAGCGCGGTTGACCTGCTTAAAGGTATTGGAATTTGCGCCGAGACCGAAACTCCCGAGGTAAAGGGCGCCACAGGTTACATAGATACCGATTTTGAGACAAAGACCAATGCAGGCATCGATGCTTTCAAAAGAGGAATAGATTTGGTGTATCTTCACTTTGAAGCGCCCGACGAGTGCGGACATAGGGGAGAGGCAGAAAACAAGGTAAAGGCTATTGAAATGATAGACAGCCGTTCGTTAAAACTTCTTCTTGAATATTTAGAGGGCTGTGGTGAAGGTTACCGTATTCTTATTATGCCTGACCACCCAACTCCGCTCGACACTATGACCCATTCAAACAAGCCCGTTCCTTACCTTATTTTTGACAGCACAAATGCTCAAAACGGTGTGGAAAGCTTTACCGAAGAGGCTTGCGCTAAGACAGGCAAATTTGTGGCTCACGGACCCGACATAATGAACAAGCTTTTAGAACTCGGTTAAAGAGCTACTGTTCCGAAAAAATACCCCAAAAAATGTTGTTATGTAAACTTTGATAACCATAAAAGTTTTTCACATTATCCACTAAGTTATCCACCGTTTAGGTGGCTTGTCCTCATTAAAATAGGCTTTAAGGGGCTTTTTTTGGTGGAAAACCCTGTTGATAAGTTGGATAACTACCATATTGTGAATTATTAGTGCATCAATTTATGTAAATCAATTCTACAAATTTCGACATCATATTTTTTTGTGTATTCTAATGAATTTCGGGTTAAAAAACATATAAAAATCTCCTATTTATTTAATAATGATTGTAGAAAGTTGAAACGCTAAAAAGTGTTTCGACAAGCCGATTTTATCGGCTTAAGCAAAATTAATTTTTTAAGGTGAAAAATGAAACGAACAAAACTTATAGACCGCTTGCTTCCCGATTATACCAGAGGGGAGGAAATATTCAATATGGTCTCCCATATTGTAGGGGGCGGCGCAGGGGTGCTTATATGCTCTCTTTGCATTATTAAAGCCTTCTTAAATAATGATGCTTATCAGATAGTGGGCTCTTTTATATATGGGTTTTCGATGATAATTCTTTATACCGTATCGAGTGTCTATCACGGTTTAAAGCCTCCTAGGGCTAAAAAGGTGATGCAGGTAATTGACCATTGCTCTGTATTTATATTAATATCGGGTACATATACACCGATAGCGCTAAGTGCGCTTAGAGAATACAGTACCGCACTAGGTTGGACTGTTTTCGGTGTAGTGTGGGGTGTTTCGGCTTTAGGAATTACCCTTAATGCAATCGACTTGAAGAAATATAGCCTCTTTTCGATTATATGCTATCTTGCGCAGGGCTGGTGCATTGTTCTTACGGGAAAATGGGCATTAGCGGCAATAGGAAATCGCGGCTTTTTGTGGTTGCTTGCAGGCGGAATTGCATACACGATAGGCGCTGTGCTATATGGTATAGCGGGTAGAAAAACCGTAAGATATATGCATTCGGTTTTCCATATTTTTGTTCTGATAGGCTCACTTCTACAGTTTGTTGCAATTTTTCTTTATATATTAGTTTAAAATCAAAAAAGACTATTCCGATTTTATGGAATAGTCTTTTTTTATATATCGTTTTAATTTTTAAGGCTTTGCAATGGGGCTGGAATTCTGCCCGCTCTGTCAATGAACTTTTTAGGACTTTTTGTGAGGTTAACCTTCATAATAGGCCCTGAGCCTAAAAG
>JAZUAL010000040.1:0-41408 GCA_045637925.1 Acutalibacteraceae bacterium
CAACAAAAACAAAGAAGAAGTGCTCTGCGGATTGAAAGCGCATATCGAAGATACATTTGCGCCCGAAGAACAACCCATAGATATATTTGTTATTGACAAAAAACCAGTAAGTCGTTTCAAAACTGATAGAAAATCTTTGCAAAAGGCGTACAACTTAATATAAGCGGTAACATAGTAACAAAATACACACCTATTATCGCCACCCTAAAATTATAGTTTTTGCTAATTGCCTGCTAATCAAACAAGCAAAAACAGTATAAAATCAGCGATAACGGCGTAACACAAGATAACACTTTAATCTTAAAAATCCCCTGACAGCAGGGGATTTTTAGGCATTACAAGGGATGCCGTTATCGTTTTCCTCGGTATCTCCTAAGACTTAGATGCAGGTTCGATTCCTACTCGGGGTGCCAAAAAACAGACAGTGAGCATATTGCTCCTGTCTTTTTTTAATATAATAAATTAAGAAAGGTTTTATTTGATAAGTTATTTTTTTAACGCCTTAAACCTGACATTTTTTGCAGTAGAAAACCAGTATAATATGATAGGTGATTTTATGATTGTATATGCTGACATACTGATACTGCTTAATTTTTTAGTAAATTATTTTTTGCTTTTAACCGTAAAAAATATTAACGGTGTCAGCACAAAATTATACCGTTTAATTTTATCATCAGCCATAGGTGCTGTTTTCTCGCTTTACATATTTATACCACCCCAAAACAAGCTCGTAGATTTATTAATAAAACTTTTTATCTGCTTTTTAATGTCATTAATCACCTTTGGTTACAAATCACTCAAAAAATTTTTAAAAGCTTTTTTTACACTGTTTGGTGCAACCTGTTTGTATGCAGGAATTATGATAGCAATATGGCATATATTCAAACCCAACGGAATGATAATAAATAATGCAGTAGTTTATTTTAACATATCTCCTCTGTTTTTAATAGGTTTTACAGTGTTCTTCTATTTTTTGTTCACAGTTTGCATCAAAATTTTTTCAAATAGCTCTAAAACTGCTGAAAGATGCGAGGTCACACTATTTGCTGACCAAAAAAGCGCCAGTTTTGATGCTATTATTGATACGGGAAATTCCCTAGAAGATATATTCGGAAAATCAGAAATAATAATTGCAGAAAAAAGTGTTTTTTATTTGCTTTTCGGGGAAAAAGATATAAAAAATGATTATGAACTTAAAAAGCGTTACCGAATTATCCCCTGTAATACTGTTACAGGCTCATCAACACTAGACGGTTATAGATGCGATAAGGCTTATATCAAGGGTAGATCTAAAATAATTACCCTAGAAAAGCCTATACTTGCTGTATCAAATCAAGCAATCAACGATGATTATGAAGCTATTATAAACCCAAAAATTTTCAATTAAGGCGGTAATTTTATGAATGTTTCGAACTTGTTATTCAAAATATTTTTAAAAATAGGTTTGGTAAAACCTACATATTATATTAACGGACCGGAAGTTTTACCGCCACCTCTTTCTGCCGAAGAAGAGCGTTCTTTACTCGAACAGAATACCGATAAATCGCGTGATAAATTAATAGTGCATAATTTAAGACTTGTTGTATATATAGCCCGTAAATTTGACTCGATAGGTGTAAGTATTGAAGATTTAATATCTATCGGTACAATAGGTCTAATAAAGGCTGTTAACACTTTTTGCTGTGACCGCAATATTAAACTGGCAACCTATGCCTCACGGTGCATTGAAAACGAAATTTTAATGTATTTAAGGAAAATTTCAACACATAAAAGCGAAATCTCGATTGATGAGCCTTTAAATATTGATTGGGACGGCAATGAACTTTTACTCTCGGACGTATTAGGTAGCGACGGAGACGAAATCGGCAGAGAGGTTGAGCTAGAGGATGAACGAAGTCAGTTAAATAACTTTGTAAACGGGTTGCCATATAGAGAAAAGCAGATAATGGAAATGCGTTTTGGTATGAACGGATATGAGGAATACACACAAAAAGAAGTTGCTGATACCCTGGGAATTTCGCAATCGTATATATCTCGTCTTGAAAAAAGAATTATTGTGAAGCTAAAAAAACAAATTGAAAAAGCGACATAAAGATGATATTATTTAAAGGAAAGGATGTTTAAAATGCTTTTTGAAATACTAACGGTTTATTTTATATTAATTAACATTTTTGCAACACTTATATGTGTTTTTGATAAACTGAGCGCCATACGAGGCGGTCAAAGAATTAGCGAAAAAACATTAATATTTATAAGTATTTTCGGCGGCAGTGTTTTTATGTATTTTACAATGAAGATTATACGACACAAAACCAAGCATACCAAATTTATGATAGGCCTACCGTTTATAATTTTTGTGCAATCTGCTTTAATAATAATTTTTTTAAAAAATTTTTCCTAAAAAACGAAACTTTCTATTGACAATGGGGAACACTCTTGATATAATGGTTAAGCTGTCAAATTAAAGGTGGCATTTGATTCATTAGCTCAGTTGGCAGAGCACTTGACTTTTAATCAAGGTGTCCGGGGTTCGAATCCCCGATGGATCACCAAATTAAGAAACCGACCTTTTGGTCGGTTTCTTGATTTTTATGTGTTTAAGGGGATTCGAACCCTGAGAGGGTGAGGAGCGTAAAAAAACAGTACAGTGTACTGTTTTTAGCGACGAAGTGCGAAGGCGGGTACCGAAAGGCAAAGCCTTTGGGTCGCCGAGTACGAAATACGCGAAGCGGATTTATCCCCGATGGATCACCAAAAACCTGAGATACCCTTTAGGGTGTTTCAGGTTTTTCTTTATATTTGAGGGGATGAGAACCCTTGGGTTCGTCGAAGCAGCCCGAAAGGCGCGATAGCCTTTCGGGACTGTGAAGTCTCGAGTACAAACAATTTGTCGCACTCAAACTATTGACAATAAAATCCCGTTTTGGTAGAATTGCTAGGTAATAATTTAATTATCATAAATTAAAAGGAATGTTTTTATGGAAAAGATTTTTAAACCGAAAATTATCGACTCTTTAAAGGGCTATACAGGAAAGCAATTAGCTTCTGACCTTGTTGCCGGTCTTATAGTTGCAATTATTGCTCTCCCCCTTTCTATTGCTTTGGCAATCGCATCCGGTGTATCGCCCGAAAAGGGTATCTATACCGCTATTGTTGCCGGTCTTGTTATTTCCTTGCTTGGCGGAAGTCGGGTAAATATTTCTGGACCCACAGCCGCATTTGCCACCATTGTTGCAGGAATTGTTTCAGAGTTCGGAATAGATGGGCTTGTAATTGCCACCCTTATGGCAGGCACTATGCTAATACTAATGGGGCTTTTAAAATTCGGTTCGCTTATTAAATACATACCCACAACCATTACCGTTGGCTTTACAGGCGGTATTGCTGTGACTATTGCAGTAGGTCAGATTAAGGACTTTTTAGGTCTTACATATCCAAAAGGCACCCATGCGGTTGAGACAATGGAAAAAGCCGAGGCAGCTATAAAATCTATTACCACAATTAATTGGTGGGGACTTCTTGTAGGTGCCATTGCTCTTTTAATCCTTATCATTTGGCCTTATATAAACAAAAAAATCCCCGGCTCACTTATTGCGGTGCTCGTCGGCTCTGCCATTGTTAAGGTTTTCCAATTACCTGTTAACACAATCGGAGACTTATACAGCATTGGTCGTTCCCTACCGACCTTTAATCTGCCCCAAATAAGTTTCGAAAGTGTTTCTCAGCTAATACCCAGCGCATTTACAATAGCAATACTTGCGGCAATAGAATCACTGTTATCTTGTGTGGTATCTGACGGAATGATTGGTGATAAGCACAATTCAAACACTGAGCTTATAGCACAGGGTATGGGTAATATATGCTCCGGTCTTTTTGGCGGCATACCCGCAACAGGCGCTATAGCACGAACAGCCGCTAATGTTAAAAACGGAGGCCGTTCTCCAATCTCCGGAATTGTTCACGCATTAGTTTTAATGCTTATTTTAGTTGTTCTTATGCCCTATGCCGCTTGGATACCAATGCCTGTTATTGCGGCTATTCTATTTATTGTTGCTTACAATATGAGCGAATGGCGAAGCTTTGTCAAACTTCTGAAAACTGCACCAATAACTGATATTTTAGTGCTTATTGCAACCTTTATTTTAACAGTTGTATTTGACCTTGTTGTAGCTATTGCAGTTGGTATGGTAATGGCAGTTGTATTATTCCTCAAAAGTATGACCGATACCACTACCACCGAAGCAAAAACCACCGAGATTATGACCATTTACAAGATAAAAGGTCCTATGTTCTTTGCGTCGTCTGACAAGTGGTCTGACATTAAACCCCTTAATGAATCGAATATAATAGTTCTTGATTTAAGCGTTGTAACTTTCCTTGATGCAAGCGCTACCAAAAATCTATTTGCTATTTTAAATCGTTGCAAGAATAACGGTTTAACGCTAATGCTTGCAGGTGTTAATGAGCAACCGCTTAAAGCTATGAAAAAAGCGAAATTTGTTGATGCAATCGGCGAGGAAAACTTATGGCCCGAAATTGAAAAAATGCCTGAAGAACTACATTTTAGATAATATCTTGAAAGCGAAGTCTAATATTTAGGCTTCGCTTTTTTGTATAAACAAAAAGCTGTCTATCCTAGTTGTAAGACAGCTTTAAATTTTAAGCAATTAAATTCTTGATACACCTGTTTCCTTGGCGGTTTTGATAACAGCCTCGGAAACAACCTGCGCCACACGCTTATCAAGAGCGGTAGCTATTATATTTTCTTCGGTAATCTCATCATCGGGAATAAGTGAGGCTAACGCATAAGAGGTTGCAACCTTCATTTCCTCGTTAATACAAGAGGCTCTGCAATCAAGTGCACCGCGGAAAATACCGGGAAAAGCTAAAACGTTGTTAATCTGATTAGGAAAATCAGAACGACCTGTTCCAACAACCCTTGCTCCTGCGGCTTTAGCGATATCTGGCATAATTTCGGGTGTGGGGTTAGCCATTGGGAACATAATAGCATCGTTTGCCATTGATTTCACCATTTCGGGTGTTACAAGGTCAGGCGCAGAAACTCCGATAAATACATCCGCACCGCAAAGCGCATCTGCAAGTGTTCCCTCTTTGTGCTCAAGATTAGTAACCCTTGCAATTTCCGCTTGGGCGGAATTGTTATTTACATCTCCCTCGCAAACAATACCGAAACGGTCACAGAATGTGAGATTTTTAACACCCATATTCATAAGATGCTTACCAATTGCAATACCTGCACTGCCGGCACCGTTAATTACAACCTTAACCGCTCCAATCTTCTTTTTAACAAGCTTTAAAGCGTTTATAAGCGCGGCGGCAACAACGATAGCTGTACCGTGTTGGTCGTCGTGGAAAATAGGGATATCGCAGATTTCCTTAAGCTTTTGCTCGATTTCAAAGCAACGGGGAGCTGATATGTCCTCAAGATTTATACCGCCAAAGCTACCTGATAACAAATAGATTGTACGAACAATTTCATCAACATCTTTAGATTTAATACAAAGCGGAAAAGCATCAACATCTGCAAAAGTTTTAAATAGCGCACACTTGCCCTCCATAACAGGCATACCCGCCTCGGGACCGATATCTCCAAGTCCTAGAATTGCAGTGCCATCTGTGACTACTGCGACAAGATTAGAACGTCGTGTTAATTCATAAGATTTGTTTATATCTTTATTTATCATTAGACAAGGCTCAGCGACACCCGGTGTATATGCTAGGGATAAATCCTCACGCGAATTAATTGGCGCACGTGATATAACCTCAATTTTACCCTGCCACTCGTAATGCTTTTTTAACGATTTTTGTCTGATGTCCATTTAGTTAGCCCTCCAATTTGTATAAAAAAAGCACTCATCCCATAAGAACAAGTGCACTCAAATTCTCTGCTTGTTATTATAAAACAAATCATCTATCTTGTCAACATTAATTTTATTACTCCCAGCCCCAAATATACACAGTTAATATTGTAATTATAAATTTTAATATTTTTTTATAATACAGGTTTACAAATTTTAGGTTTTTTTCTTTATATAAAGTGTAAGGCAAATTTATTTAAAGGAGAAATTTATATTATGTATTACTGTAAATCTTGCGGTAGGAAATTTAACACACCGCAAAAAAGCTATGAAACCCATGGATTATCAAATCCGCCTTATGAAAAAATCAGCATTTGTCCGTTTTGTAACTCAACCGATTTTATCGAGGTCGCCCACACACATTGCCGATGCTGTGGTGCTTTGCTTATTAAATCGCAATCGGAGTACTGTAGCAGTAGCTGTAAAACAAAAGGCGAAAAGCTTTGGCAACAGCAATTTGAAAAATTAAAAACAGAGCATAACAGCCCGATAAATATTATTTTGAGAGAATTAAAAGAATACAATCTTAAAAACGGTACCGACTACAGTTACGGTCAATATGTATCTCTTATTTTTATGAAAAGGAGGAATAGTAAATGTTCGAAGAAAAAAAGCAATATTTAAGCAGTTATCTTTTACAACAATCAAAAATTGAACGTTTATTGCTTATGATAGAAAAAAATCCTAAAAAGCAAAGCGTTTATGCCGAGGAAATTGAAAATGCTAAAAAAATACGCTTACAAATAGAAGAAAAAATTTCTGCTATGGATGATGATGTTTTATCAGAGCTTTTATTTCAAAAATATGTTTTTGGTCTTAATCTAGAGGAGGTTGGATATAAAATTAACTATAGTAAGCGCCAAACCGAACGGCTTCATCGCAAGGCATTAGAAAAATTTGTTATGTGATTTAAAGCTTTACAATAAATTAATTTTAGGGTATAATATTAAAGAACAAATGTTTCGGGGGGATTTATATTAAAGACAGAATTATTTTACACTGCGATTTTAATAACTTTTTTGCTTCTGTTTCTCTTCTTCATAACCCCACCTTAAAAGAGCTACCTGTTGCTGTTTGCGGTGACAAGGAAAGTCGTCATGGAATTGTGCTTGCAAAAAATGAAATTGCCAAAAAATTCGGAATTAAAACTGCCGAGCCGATATTTGAAGCCAAGGCTAAATGTCCTGAGCTTATAACTCTGCCACCGATGTATAATGAATATGAAAAATATTCTAAATTAGGTTTTCAAATTTACCAACGCTATACCGATATGATTGAGCCATTTAGCATTGATGAATGTTGGCTTGATGTTACGGGAAGTACAGTGATTTTCGGCAACGGTGAGCAAATAGCAGAAAAAATTCGCAATGATATTAAAAACGAGCTTGGTATTACGGTTTCGATAGGCGTAAGCTTTAATAAGGTTTTTGCAAAGCTTGGCTCTGATATGAAAAAGCCCGATGCTGTAACAGTTATAAATCGGGAAAACTATAAGGAAAAAATTTGGAGTTTACCCATCTCAGATATGCTTTTCGTTGGCAAAAAAACCTGTGAAAAATTAAAATCAAGCGGTATTCATAATATTGGTGATTTAACCTATTGTGATGATATTACCCTTAAAAAATTGCTTGGCAAGAACGGTATTGATTTAAAAAAATGTGCTTTGGGTGAGGACCATTCCCCTGTTATAACCCCCAGTAAAAGCGATAAGCCTAAAAGTATTGGTAAATCCTTTACAGGCGCCAAGGATTTTGTTGATAACAATGAGGTTTGGAAAGCCTTTCTTTCGTTTTCTGAATATATTTGTGATATTTTAAAACAAAAAGATTTATACGCTGGCGGCGTTCAAGTTCATATTAGAACCTCTGCCCTTTCGGTAAAAGAATTCAGCCACAGCTTCAATGAGCCTACTAACTGTTCTCTTACCTTTGCAAAGCGAGGCTTCGATTTATTCTGCCGAAACTACACCTTTGGCGAGCCGCTGCGCTCGGTAGGCCTTAGAGCAATCAATATTAAAGACTCAAGAATTGCTATTCAACAGGATATGTTTGGTGAGAACGAACTAAATCTTGAGCTTGAACGCATTGATGTCTCTTTATATAATCTTAGAAAAAAATTCGGCAAAAAAAGTATTGTCAGAGGTACTATAGTTGAAAACTCTGATTAAAAATTAATAATTAATAATAGTTTTAACTTTACAATTTCATCTTTTTGGTATATAATAGGGTAGTTTAATACTACCCTTTTATATATAGGAGTATAAAAAATGGAAAATAAAAATAATTTTAACATTAAAATTGATTATAATGACCCAAACATATATGATCAGTTTGAAGATATCTCCTCTTCAAGAGAATATACAGATATTACTTCAAGCTCTAAAAAAGGCAAACATTATGCCAAAAAGAAAAAGAAGAAAAAGAGCAGAAAATTATTAATAATTCTTGCAATTATTCTTGCAGTAATTATAACACTATGCGGTGTTTTTTATGTATACACATATAATCTGTTAAAAGAAGTAAATCATGTAACCCTCAACGAAGAAGACCTTGGTATTACAACAAATGTTTTCGATGATTATATAAATATTGCCCTTTTAGGTATTGATACCCGACAGGATAATGATTCTGGGCGTTCAGATGCCAATATAATTTTAACAATTGACAAAAAGCATAAAAAAATCAAGCTGACCTCAATCGCACGTGATACCTATGTTGCTATTGAAGGTCACGGTAAGGACAAGCTTACCCACGCATATGCTTACGGTAAGTCGCAATTAGCGGTTAAAACACTTAACCAAAACCTACACCTTGAAATAAGTGATTATGCAACAATAAACTTCTTCGGTCTTGCCCGTATCATTGATTATCTCGGCGGTATAACACTTGATATCGACAGCCGCGAAATGAAAGAGCTTAATACCAATATAATTCCATATGCCAATTTTGGTGATACAAAGTGCGAAAAAATCAAATCAGCTGGTATTCAAAAGGTTTCAGGTCAGCAGGCGGTTTGCTATGCCAGAGTCCGTCATACTGACAGTGACGTTGAGCGCGGTAACCGTCAAAAAGAGGTGCTGACTGCAATGTTCGATGCCGTAAAAACAATGAATCCATTAAAGCTCCCTGAGGTTGCAAAGCTGGTGCTTAGTGAATGTGAAACCTCACTTACTACAAATGATATTATGGATATAGGCACTTGGGCGCTTATTAATACCCCCGAATTTGAACAAATCAGTTTGCCAAATGATAATGTTAAAGGTAGAGGTCAAATAATTCGCGGTGTATGGTATTATGTTTTTGATATTGAAGCCGCCACAAAAGAGATAAAAGACTTTATATTTGAGGAAAACTTCTATTCGCCCGAAGAGGTTGCAAAACGAAATCCCGAAGCCTCAGCAACTGAAAAAACAAAATAATGCTATTTTCTAATATTAATATTTTTTATAACAATTATTTTAAAACTATAAACTAAGGATGTTTTATTATGAAATGGACTTCACTCAACGATTTAAGAGAAAAATATCTTGCTTTTTTTGAAGAAAAAGGTCATCTGCGTTTAGGAAGCTTTTCTTTAGTCCCACAGGGCGATAAATCTCTGCTTCTTATAAATTCGGGTATGGCGCCTATGAAAAAATATTTCACAGGTGAGGTTACAGCTCCACGCAACAGAGTTACAACCTGTCAAAAATGTATACGTACTCCTGACCTTGAGCGTGTTGGTATTACTGCCCGTCACGGCACATTTTTTGAGATGCTCGGTAACTTCTCGTTCGGTGACTATTTCAAAAATGAAGCCATTCCGTGGGCATGGGAGTTTCTAACCAAAACCCTTGAAATCCCTGAAGAACTTCTTTGGCCTTCTGTTTACGAAGCGGATGATGAGGCATACGCTCTATGGCGTGATGTTATCGGTGTTCCTGAAGAAAGAATTGTTAGAATGGGTAAGGAAGATAATTTCTGGGAGCACGGAACAGGTCCTTGCGGTCCTTGCAGTGAAATTTATTTTGACCGCGGTGAGAAATACGGATGCGGAAGTCCCGACTGCAAGCCCGGTTGCGATTGCGACAGATATATGGAAATTTGGAACAACGTGTTCTCTCAATTTAACAATATGGGTGATGGCACATATACCGAGCTTGAACATAAAAACATAGATACAGGTATGGGCCTTGAGCGTCTTGCATGTGTTATGCAGGGGGTTGACAATATGTTCGAGGTTGATACCATCAGAAACGTATTAGACCTTGTGTGCAAGATTTCTAACAAGGAATACGGTAAGGATAATAACACCGATATTTCTATCCGTGCTATCACCGACCACGCGCGTGCTGCAACCTTTATGATTAGTGACGGTATTATTCCCTCAAACGAAGGCAGGGGTTATGTATTGCGTCGTATAATCCGTCGTGCTGTACGTCACGGTAAGCTTATCGGCATTAATCGTCCTTTCTTTATGGAGCTTTGCGATGCTGTTATTAATGAAAATAAAGCTGGCTATCCCGAGCTTATCGAAAAGAAAGAGCTTATCGCAAAGGTTATTACCAACGAAGAAGCAAGCTTCAATAAAACTATCGACCAAGGACTTAATATGCTCGAAACACTTACCAAAAATGGCGGTATACTTTCAGGTGAGGATGCTTTCAAGCTTTATGATACTTACGGTTTCCCTGTTGACTTAACTAAGGATATTTTAGCAGAAAAAGGTATGACACTTGATGAAGAAAAATTCAAAGAGTGCATGAACGAACAGCGTGAAAAGGCTAGAAATGCACGTAAAGCTTCTGACGGTGAAAGTTGGAAGAGTGATGGAATTGCATTTGATAACATAGCCTCTACAGAATTTTTAGGATATACCGAAAATATTTGCACAGCTACTATTCTTGATATAGTTAGTGAGGGTGAGCATGTCGGCAATGCCCAAAACGGTGCTGATGCAATTATTGTGCTTGATAAGTCTGTTTTCTATGCTGAAAGCGGCGGTCAGGTTGGCGATACAGGTTACATCAGCAACGGTGAATTCACTTTCGCTGTTACTGACACTAAGAAAACAGCTGACGGTATTTTTACACACAGTGGTAAAATCACGAATGGTGCTTTAGCTATTGGTGACACCGTAACAGTTTCTATAGATATTGATAGAAGAAACGCTATTCGTCGCAATCATACAGCGGCCCACCTCTTACAATCAGGTTTAAGAGCAGTTCTCGGAACACACGTTGAACAGGCAGGTCAGCTTGTAAACGAAAAGGCAGTTCGTTTTGACTTCACACATTTCTCTGCTTTAACTCCCGAAGAAATCGCAAAGGTTGAAGCATTTGTCAACAATGCCATTCTTAGCGGAATTACCGTAAAGAATGAAGAAATGCCTATTGATGAGGCCAAAAAGCTCGGTGCAATGGCTCTCTTCGGCGAAAAATATGGAGATATAGTTCGTGTTGTAGCAGCTGATGATACCTCTGTTGAGCTTTGCGGCGGTACACATGTTGACAATACTGCTAAAATAGGTCTTTTCCATATTGTTTCTGAAACTAGCGTTGCGGCAGGTGTGCGCAGAATAGAAGCAGTTACAGGTCTTGGCGTTATGGATGTTATTTATAAGAACACCGCACTTATGAACGAAACTGTAATAAATTTAAAAGCTCAAAACGTTGCTGAAATTGCAAAGCGCGCTACTGCTGTTATGAATGAGTTAAAAGAAACCAAACAGGCCCTTGAAAAAGCCGAGGCTAAACTTGCCGGTGGCAAGCTTGATGACATCCTAAAGAATGTTACAACTATTGGAAATATCAAAATTGCTACTGCCCGTCTTGATGGTACGGATGCTAACGAGCTTCGCAGAATGACCGATACCGTAAAAGCTGAAAACGATGATACTGTAATTGTTTTAGCTGCGGCAAACGGTGAAAAAATCACCTTCTGTGCAGCTTGCGGAAAAACTGCTATTCAAAATGGTGCTCATTCGGGTAACCTTGTGCGTGAAATTGCAAAGCTTTGCGGCGGTAATGGTGGCGGCAAGCCTGACAGCGCCATGGCAGGTGGTAAGGATGCATCAAAAATCGATGAGGCATTGTTATCAGTAAGTGAGATTGTAAAATCACAGATAGGAGCATAAAAATGAACGATTGTTTATTTTGCAAAATTATTGCAGGTAATATTCCCTCTTCAAAAATTTATGAAGACGAGTTTGTTTATGCTTTCAAGGATATCGACCCTAAAGCCCCCTTTCACGCTATTATAATACCTAAAGAGCATATTTCTTCTGCCGATGAGGTAACTGCCGAAAACAGCCATTTGATTGCTAAAGTTTTTGAAGCTGTGGCTAAAATTTCTAAATTAGAGAATTTGGAAAAAGGATACCGTATTGTAAACAACTGCGGTGAGGATGGCGGACAAACCGTTCACCACATCCACTTCCATCTACTAGCCAGAAGAAATCTTGCCTGGCCCCCTGGTTGATTAACCCCCATAATTTAAGGAGAATAAAGTTATGTCAGAGTTTTACACTATGAAAATTGCAGGTCTTGAGAGAAATCTCGAAAAGTTTCCCGTAAACGATAAGCTTGATATCGCCGCTTTTATCATTTTCGGTGATGTAGAGTTAACCATCAAGGGATGCGAAGAACTACTTAAGAAGGTTCCTGAATTTGACGTAATTCTTACCCCTGAAGCCAAAAGTATTCCTATGGCATACGAAATGGCTAGACAAACAGGTAAGCCTTATGTTATTGCTCGCAAGGGTGTAAAGGTTTATATGCGAAATTCAATTGAGGTTTGTGTTAATTCAATTACCACCAAGAATGAGCAAAAACTTTATTTAGGTGAAACTGAGGTTAATATAATTAAAGGAAAAAGAGTGCTTATTATTGATGATGTTATAAGCACAGGTGAATCCTTGGCTGCAGTAAGAGAATTGGTTAAAAAAGCTGGCGGTATTGAAGCAGCCGCTTGTGCCTTTTTAGCCGAGGGCGATGCTGCCGACCGTGACGATATTATTTTTCTTGAAAAATTACCGTTATTTTTTAAATAACCTCTTTAGCATTCACAAAACAAATAGCGATAAAAAAGCCGACTCACTTTTTAAAGTAAGTCGGCTTTTTCACCGTCAAATAGTCTGCTTTTCACTTAAGGCATAACAGATTCAATTAAATCGCCGACAGCACCGTTTCTGCCGGAGCTATTATTATGACTACTGCTATTATCACTGTTGTCGCCTATCATACCATCATTATTACTATTGGTTGTTCCACTGCTTGTAATACCGCTATTGTTAGAGCTGCTACCGTTACTGTTATTGTTTCCCTTATCGGTATTGCCTCTGCAAGCGGCAAATGTGAAAACAAGCGATAACGCAAGTAAAGCTGATAATATTTTTTTCATAGAAATTCGCCTCCTATGAAAATAGTTTGCTCGCAATAAATTCAAATATACACATAAAAATTTAAAAATAATGATATTAAGAACCTGTCACTCTATAGTGCCGCCGCCAATCACAATTTCACCGTTATAAAACACTGCCGCCTGACCCATACTTGGAGCACGCTGAGGCTCATCAAAAATAATTTTTACCCGTTTATCTGCTAACGGTAAAATAGTTGCAGGAGCCGCCTTGTGCCTGTATCTAAGCTTTGCAGTAACGCGCATTTCTCCAGACAACGCATCAAGAAAAATGAAATTAACATCTCTCACAATAACCTCTTTTTTGAAAAGATGCTCTTCATCTCCCAAAACGACATCGTTTGTTTTTGCATTTTTTTCAATAACAAAAGTTGGCTTACCAAGGGCTATACCCAAGCCCTTTCGTTGACCTATGGTGTAATTTATCACACCCATATGCTTACCCAAAACATTACCGTCTATATCAACATAATTACCAATAGGTGCCTTATAGTTATCATACTCTGAAATAAAGCTTGCATAGTCACCGTTAGGAATGAAGCAAATATCCTGACTGTCAGGTCGGTCAGCATTAATAAATCCCTCATGAACTGCCCTGTCACGTACTTCAGATTTTGATAGCTCTCCCAATGGAAATAAAACTTGTTTGAGCTGATTTTGGGTTAAGTTATAAAGCACATAAGATTGGTCTTTGCTTTCATCAAGTGCTGTTAAAAGTAAAAATTTACCATTCTCAGCTTGCTTTACCCTCGCATAATGACCTGTTGCAATTTTTTGATATCCCATTTTATTTGCAATATCAAGCATTGCTCCAAATTTGATATATTTATTGCATACAATACAAGGATTAGGTGTATTACCATTCTTATACTGTGCTACAAAATCATTAATAACAAATTCATTAAATTCTTTTCTTAAATTTACCGCAAAATGCTCAATGCCCATCCTGTCACAAACAGCACGCGCATCCCGTATATTACGCTCATTTTCACCATCGCACAACTCTAATGTGACACCGGCAACAGTATAGCCCTTATCGATTAAAAGACTTGCGGTTACAGAAGAATCAACACCGCCGCTCATTCCAACTAAAACCTTTTCATTAGCCATAATAATCACCTATCCTTAAGCATTTACACTGTTTCCAATTTATTGCAAATAGCATACTAAACCTCACTAAAAAATATAGGACAGCAGAGTGCCGCCCTATATAGAAGTAGTATTTGCTATTTCATACATTTTCATATCCAGAGGCTTTTCCATACTAAGCGCCTCATATATATCGTAATCAATGATAGCATTATTTTTAACAGCAATAACTCTATTGCCTATACCCTTACTTAAAAGTTGAACAGCGGCATAGCCCATTTGTGTTGCACGAACACGGTCACGCACAGTAGGATTACCGCCACGTTGAACATGGCCTAAAATGGTGGCACGGGTTTCAATTCCAGTAGCCTCCTCTATTTGTTTAGCCAATTCTTCAACACCGCCAACACCCTCGGCAACCATAATTATAAAGTGCTCTTTACCCGTTTTTTTGGTGTTCTTAATTTTATCAACAACCTCATCTATATTGCTTTCAATCTCAGGCAACATAATCGCAGTAGCACCAACAGCAATACCGCACTGCAACGCCACGTGACCCGCTCTTCTGCCCATTACCTCAACAACACTGCAGCGGTCATGCGACTGACAGGTATCACGAATCTTATCGACCATTTCTAGAACAGTATTCATAGCGGTATCAAAACCAAGTGTATAATCGGTAGAAGCAATATCGTTATCAATAGTACCCGGTATGCCAACGCAAGGAACGCCCTTTAATGATAAATCTCTGGCGCCTCTGAAAGAACCGTCACCACCAATTACAACGATACCGTCAATACCAAATTTTTTGCAGTTTTCAACAGCCTCGTTAATACCCTCTTCGGTCTTGAACTTAGGGCTTCTAGCAGTAAAAAGCACTGTGCCGCCACGATGAATGATATCTGAAACAGAACGAATATCCATATCAAAAATATCACCGTCAATAAGACCGTTAAAACCGCGTCTTATTCCCTTAACCTTAAGTCCCAAAAAAAGAGCTGTTCTTACCACCGCACGCACGGCTGCATTCATACCCGGAGCATCTCCGCCGCTTGTTAAAACACCGATAGTTTTCATATATAAATTCCTCTCTAAACCTATATCTTAAATATAAAATAGTTATAAAACATCCTTATTAGCCAATAACCTAAACGACAACGTTTGAGAATATATTATATACTATTAAGTCTGCTTTTTCAATCATTATTTCACAAGTTTTACATTTTTTTTGCCCAAAATATTAAATAATGAGAAAATCAAAGCTTCCTCCTCCCTTACCCAAAGGTTGCGAGGGGCTTCAAGCTTTTTATTCGTATCTGTCAGGTAAACTATTACTGGTATATCCCCACTGTATTCTGCGAGCTGTTCTTTGACCGCTAAAAACACATCATCATCAATATTTTTAAGCTTTAAATAAAGACCTTTTTTCAAGTTTTTTTTAGGCTTCATCTGAAGTGCAATATTTTTAGGTATCATCTGCACACTCTCGCACAAAATTTCGGTATCCCGGTCTTCCCTTTCGGCAATTCTACCCGTAAGAATAACAGGGTCTTTAGATGATAATAATTCCTTATACTCATTATATGCCTTCGAGAATATTGTAATAGGCAAGGAAGCTGTTATATCTTCAATAACAGCAGAAGCTAACAGTCTGTTGTTTTTGAGCTGTTTCACCTTTAATCTGCTTATTATTCCGGCTATTGTTACCCGCTGGGCATCTGAGTATTTACCATTTAGTATATCCGAAATTGAAGCATAGCCCGCATTAGATAAAAATGCAGAATATTTTTCCATCGGATGTCCTGAAAGGTAAAGGCCGGTTGCCTCCTTTTCAAGCTCTAGTTTTAAGTCCTCATCCATTTCGGGCATTTTTTCGGGAACAAATTCATTAGGCATATCAATTTCATCAAAAAGGTTTAACTGTCCCTCTGCAGAAAAGCGCCTTTCGTTTTCTACAGCGGCTAGAACCCCTTCAATATTATAAAGCATTTGCCTGCGGTTATCCTCTAAACCGTCCAAAGCACCGCTTTTAATAAGACCTTCAAGAGCTTTTCGGTTGAATTCCCTTGAATAATTTCTCAAACAAAAATCATACATAGAGGTATATTTTCCGTTTTGTTCACGTTCTTTTATAAGCTTTTCAATAATTCCAATACCTAAATTTCTAACAGCCAAAAGACCAAAACGTATTGTTTTACCGTCCGGCGTGAAACCGCTGTTGCTATAATTAACTGACGGTGGTAAAACCTTAACCCCGTTTTTCTTAGCTTCTGCGGTATATTGTGAAATTTTTGACATACTATCCATCATACTTGTCATAAGCGCCGCAAAATATTCAGAAGGATAATGGCATTTAAGGTATGCTGTTCTATACGCAACAAAAGAATACGCCGCCGCATGTGCTTTATTAAAGGCATAAGAGCTAAAGCTTGACATATCGTCGAAAATTCTGTTTGCTGCCGCCTCACTCACACCACGCGCTATAGCGCCCTCGGTTATAATATTACCGTTTTCATCCTTTTCACCGTATAAGAAAAATTCTCTTTCTTTTCTCATAACCTCATGCTTTTTCTTAGCCATAGCACGACGAACAATATCAGCGCGGCCTAAAGAATAGCCTGCTAATGCTCTGAAAACCTGCATTACCTGTTCCTGATAAACAATACACCCGTATGTTACTTCAAGAATAGGCTTCAAAAGTGGTGTATCGTAAGTTATATCCTGTGGGTTATGCTTATTGTGAATATATTTTGGTATAGAATCCATCGGTCCTGGACGATAAAGTGACAGTATTGCTGTTAAATCCTCTATACTTCGCGGTCCGAACTGGCGAAGAACATTTTTCATTCCGTCCGACTCAAATTGAAATACTCCATCTGTAAGACCCTTACCCATCATAGTATATGTTGGTTCATCATCAAGCGGTATTTTTTCAATATCGAACTGTGGGTTATACTTTCTTATATACTTTTGAGTATCGGCGATAACCGTAAGATTTCTAAGCCCTAAAAAATCCATTTTCAGAAGTCCTAATTCCTCAAGGCTTGTCATTGTATACTGAGTAACAACCGCCTCGTCATTAACCGATAACGGTACATACTCTGCTACAGGCCTGTCCGAAATAACAACACCTGCAGCGTGTGTGGAAGCATGCCTCGGCATTCCCTCAAGACGCAGGGACATATCAATAAGTTCCTTAATCTGCGTATCATTCTCATAAAGATTTCTAAGCTCAGTTGAGCCTTCAATCGCTTTTGAAATAGTCATTCCTACAGTTTGAGGGATAAGCTTTGCAACTCGATCACAAACGCCGTAAGGAATGTCCAGCGCTCTGCCAACATCTCTTATAGCACCCCTTGCCGCCATTGTACCAAAGGTAACAATTTGAGATACTCTATCCGTACCGTATTTTTCAATAACATAATCTATTACTTTTTGACGGTTAACATAGCAAAAATCAATATCAAAGTCAGGCATTGATACCCTTTCGGGATTAAGAAAACGCTCGAAATAAAGATTGTATTTTATAGGGTCAATACCCGTAATACCTATGCAGTAAGCCGCAAGACTGGCGGCACCCGAACCACGACCGGGGCCCACAGGAATTTGTTGGGTTTTAGCATAATTCACAAAATCAGCAACTATCAAATAATAATCCACATAACCCATTCGCTTAATAACCGACAATTCATAATCCAAACGGTCGGTTACCGCTTTATCTGGGTTGGCACCGTAAATTCTAAGCATACCTTCAGTACACTTTTGTTTAAAATATTCGTAGTGGTCGCTATTCCCAATATCAACACGCGGGAGCTTGATTTTTCCAAATTCAAATTCTATATTACACCGTTCCGCAATTTTTAAAGAGTTTTCTATAGCATCAGGTGTATCCGAAAACAGTTTTTGCATTTCCTTTGCTGTTTTTAAATAAAACTCGTTTGTTTTGAACTCCATTGCGTTTTCATCATTAATGGTAGTTCCTGTCTGAACACAAAGAAGCACCTTATGCATACGATAATCTTCTGCATTAATATAATGCACATCATTTGTTGCAACAAGCGGTACTCCTGTTTCTTTTGATAGCTTGATAATTTGAGGATTAACTATAGCTTGTTCCCTAATATCATGGTCCTGAATTTCTAAATAATAATTTCCATCTCCAAAAGTATTTTTATACCAAAGAGCAATTTCCTTTGCTCTATCATATTCACCATTCAATAGTCTTTTGGGGATTTCGCCTGCAAGGCAAGCGGAAAGAGCAATAAGCCCGTCGCTGTATTTTTTTATCAATTCTTTATCAATGCGCGGCTTTGAATAAAAACCCTCTGTAAAGCCTGCCGAGACCATTTTAATAAGGTTTTTATATCCGTTATAGTCCTTGCAAAGCAAAACCAGATGAGAATACGAATTATCAATTCCCTTTTGCTTATCAAAACGTGTTCTTGGCGCCACATATACCTCACATCCAACAATAGGCTTGACTCCCTTTGACAGTGCGTATTTATAAAAATCAATAACACCGTACATAACACCGTGGTCGGTTATGGCAAGGCTTTTTTGACCAAGCTCTGCCGCCCTATCTATCAACTGTTTAACTCTGCAGCAGCCATCAAGTAAGCTATACTCAGTATGCACGTGTAAATGAGTAAATTCCATAAACCTAACCACCTTTCTTTTTTTAAGCAAATAACTTATTTTTTTATTTCGTCATAAATTTTAACTATTTTTTTAAGTCTATGATTAAGCCCCGAAACCGTAAGTGCAGTGTCTGACAGCCGACAAAGCTCCTTTAGTGTGGCATTTGGATTATTCTTTCTAAGAAGTGCTGCATCAAGCAGTTCTTGCGGAAGACTGAAAAGCCTGTCTATTTTTTCTAAATACTCAATCGCGGTACGCTGTTTAATAGATGCTTCAACCGTCCTTGAAATATTGGCGCTATCAAAATTACCTACACGGTTAATATTATTTTTTACCTCTTTCATAATTTTAGTATCAATAATATCAAGCGTTTTTTTACCGGCACCCATAAGAGTTAGCAAATCCTCAACACTTTCGCTATCCTTTACATATAGCTGAACACCCGAGGACCTTATGGATTTTTTCATAACAATTCCGTAATTTGCCAAAAGTTCGCAAAGCTCTTCTGCTAATTTTTGATTTTTAACGTTAAACTCGGCGCGGTATTCTTTTTCAGGGTCATTAATATTACCGCAAGCTAAAAAAGCCCCCCTGATAAAGCTTTGAGGACAACAATCTCTAAGAAAAAAAGATTTATCAATAACACTGTCCCCCACACCGAAATCAACCGTTGCTAAAATTTTAAGCCTCTCTGTTTCCGACATAACATCTGCCTTATATGTAGGCTTAACACTGCCGCCACATTTAAGACTGGGTTTGATTTTATATACCGAATATACAAAATCACAGTATGCTTTTGCGACACTTTCATTTGCAGTTTGTAAACTAATGCTCTTTAAAGAAAAAGACCTACCAAACAGCATAAAACCATAAACTAAGGACGGTTTACAACAGCCTGACGGTCTTATTGAAATTAATTCGTTTTTTACCTGTACACAAAAAGACATCTTTTCACCTTTTATCTGCCCACAAAAATAACCTCAGGCTGAAGTTCAACCTTATCTGCCTTATAGACGGTATCCTTAATGTGTGTTATAAGTTTTTTAACATCATCACAGGTTGCATTATTATAATTTATAACAAAACCTGCATGCTTTTCACTCACCATAGCGCCGCCGATACTAAATCCTTTTAAATTGCTTTGCTCGATAAGTGCGCCTGCAAAGTATCCAATAGGTCTTTTAAATGTGCTACCTGCACTTGGAAATTCTAACGGTTGTTTTGATTTGCGGCGACCAAAAAAATCATCCATAGCAGCGCGTATCTCGGTTTCTGCTCCCTTTTTTAGTTTGAAATAAACACGGGTAATTATTTTATTACTATTCTTAAAAATGCTTGTTCTATATCCAAGCTCCATTTGTTCGGCTGAAATTTCACCCAAATTGCCGCTTGTATCAACAAATTCTGCCTTTAAAACAACATCTGCCATTTCACCGCCATAAGCACCTGCGTTCATAAAAAGTGCACCGCCGATAGATGCAGGAATACCGTAGGCAAACTCTAAACCGGTGAGAGAATTATTTGCAGCAGTCATGCAAACCGATGCTAATGAGGCGCCTGCATCGGCTATGATAATATCTTCAAGCACCTCAACACTGTTCATTGCCAAAAGGCTTATAACAACGCCCTCTATTCCCTTGTCAGACACCAACAAATTAGAACCCTTTCCAATAATCAAATAAGGAATTTCAAGTTCTTTAAGCTTTACTATAGTCCTTTTAAGCTGTAAAATATTTGTTATCGTTATAAAGAAATCGGCAGGTCCTCCTATTTTAAAGCTAGTATGACAGCACATAGGCTCAGATTTCTTATATTCGATTTTTTCTAAACCACAAAACACTTCAAAAGCTTTAAAATCCATTGCGTATCCTCCAAATATATAACTTATTTATACAAATCGCAGATATATGCAGCACCTATTATACCAGCATCGTTACCAAGCTGTGCTGTTTCGATTTTACATCTGTTTTCAATATTACGAGCATAATCTTCGACCTTTACGTATTTTTCTATAGGTATAATAAGATTATCGCCCTCGTTAGAAACGCCACCGCCTATACATATGATTTCGGGCTGAAAAATATTGACAAGGTTTGCTATACCAACAGATAAATAATCGATGTATTTATCAACAACCTGCTTTCCCACCTCGTCACCCATGCGCATCGCACTGAAAGCAGTTATTCCGTTAACCAAATTAATATCATTATTACAAATTTTCCACATAGCACTATTTGGATATTTAATCATAGCTTGTTTTGTTTGACGGATAAGTGCTGTAGCCGAAGCATAAGCTTCCCAACAACCACGCCTACCGCAACCACACATTTCACCGTCCATATTAATAACCGTATGACCAAGTTCTCCACCCGCATAGTTAGAGCCTGAATAAAGCTTGCCGCCTATAATTATACCGCCGCCAACGCCTGTACCCAAGGTAATCATAACAAAATTGTTAGTACCCTTACCTGCACCTGCTACAAATTCGCCGTATGTCGCAGCGTTAGCATCATTCTCAACAAAGAAATCAATTCCTGTGCGATCCTTTAACATCTGCGTCATAGGTACATTAAAGAAATTGAGGTTATTTGCAAAACAAACAATACCATTATTGGGGTCAATAGCACCTGGTGAGCCGACACCTGCTACCGCAATATTTTCTTTTTTTAGACCTGCCGCTTCAATAGCTTCCATAGCCACAGCCGCCATATCATCTACAATAGCTTCTGTAGGACGAGGACAGTTGGTCTTTCTTTTTGCGGTGGCAATAATTTTATAGTTTTCGTCAACAACACCGGCCACAATATTTGTGCCACCTAAATCAATTCCTAATCTGTACATTAATTAAAAAACTCCTCAAATTTTATTAAAAAGGATTAACAAATGCAGTTTCATTATCCTCAATATTGTTATCATCGGTCATGCCAAGGCGTTTCAGTAAGTCCTCTGCCGCGTTATAACCCAACTTTTTCTGGCGACTGTTCATAGCAGCAACTTCTATAATTACTGCCAAATTTCGTCCCGGTTTTACAGGAATGGTAAGAGACGGAATAGCTAAATCTAAAATTTCGGTTGTCTGATTATCAAGACCCATCCTATCATAAACCTTATTAACATCCCATTGTTCAAGGTTAATCACAAGGTCGATTTTTTCTGTTAGTTTTACCGAACCCGCACCAAAAATACGACTGGCATTAATAATACCAATACCCCTAAGCTCAATAAAGTGTCTTATATTATCCGGTGCTGTACCAACAAGCGATTTGCTCGAAACACGTCTTATTTCAACAGCGTCATCGGCAATAAGGCGGTGACCTCTTTTCACAAGCTCGATAGCGGTTTCACTTTTACCGACACCGCTTTCACCAAGAAGTAAAATACCCTCACCGTACACCTCAACCAAAACACCGTGTTGAGTTAGACGGGGTGCTAACTGTAGGCTTAAAAAAGCTATTAATGCCGCGGTAAAATCTGAAGTTGATTCCTTTGAACGAAGCAACGGAACACCGAATTCCTTTGCAATTTCTATATATAAATTACTGATTATTAAATCTCGGCAAATTACAACTGCCGAGGGCTTGCGCGAAAAGAAATCGCGAAGACGCTTCTCAGCATTTTCCTCGGTAAAGCGTTCTAAAAAGCTTTGCTCGCTTTTGCCAATAATTTGAATTCGATTCTCGTCGAAAAATTCAAAATAACCTGCCATTTGAAGACCGGGACGGTTAACTTCTGTTGAAGAAATCATAATATCATCAGCCGACCCCTCAAGGCTCAAAACTTCAAGCGAAAATTCTTTAATAATACGAGCTAAAGCTACTGTGTATTTCGTATTCACCGCACAACCTCCTTAAAGGATATAAAGTTACATAATAAATTATACTATAATTCCCCTATAAAAGCAAAGGTTTTTATATTAAATTATAAGTTTTTTCTTGATAATATTTGACGAAAGTTATATAATTGTAAAAAAATAGTGTTTAAAGGATGTAATTAAGTATGAAACTTGGTATGTTAGGGCTTCCGAATGTGGGAAAGTCAACCCTGTTTAATGCAATAACTAACGCAGGAGCTCAATCGGCAAACTACCCGTTTTGCACAATCGAGCCAAATGTGGGTATGGTAAGCGTTCCAGATGAGCGTCTTGAAAAGTTAGCAGAAATATATAACCCCGATAAATTTACCCCTGCCGTTATAGAATTTGTTGATATTGCAGGACTTGTTAAGGGAGCTTCAAAGGGCGAAGGTCTCGGCAATAAGTTTTTGAGCAATATTCGTGAGGTCGACGCTATAGTCCATGTTGTGCGTTGCTTTGAAAGTGATGATATAATCCATGTTGAAGGGTCCGTTGACCCCGAAAGAGATATTGAAATCATCAATTTAGAGCTTATATTCTCAGATATTGAAATGGCTCAGCGCAGACTGGATAAGGCAAGCAAGGCTCTAAAGGGGGACAAAAAGCTTCAGGGTGAGGTTGATTTTCTCAAAAGACTTATCGAACACCTTGAAAGCGGATTGCCTGCACGCTCCATTGAAATAAATGACGAAACCGAGCAGGATGTTATTAACACAACCGCACTACTTTCTGCTAAGCCTGTAATTTATGCCTGCAATATGAGTGAGGATGATTTCTCCTTAGGTATAGAGGGCAACCAAAACTATAAAAAGGTTAAGGAAATTGCTGACCGCGAAAAAGCCGAAATTTTACCAATTTGCGCCGCTTTAGAGGCAGAAATTTCAAGTCTTAGCGATGATGAAAAGGTAATGTTCTTAGAAGAACTCGGTCTTGAACGGTCAGGTCTTGACCGTATGATACAAAAATGTTATTCGCTTCTTGGTCTTATTTCCTATCTTACCGCCGGTAAACCCGAAGTCAGAGCATGGACAATTACAAAAGGCACCAAAGCCCCTGGAGCCGCTGGTAAAATACATTCCGACTTTGAACGCGGATTTATTCGTGCCGAGGTTATTTCCTATAATGACTTTATATCATGCGGTGGCAATATGGTTACCGCTAAGGAAAAGGGATTGGTAAGAAGTGAAGGCAAAGAATATGTTATGAATGATGGCGATATAGTTCTGTTCAGATTTAACGTATAAAACACGTTATAACCACCCAAAATATTTAAGGGTGGTTTTGTGAGATTTAGCAAAGAGCGAATCGTTTTGTTCGGGGTGGGCGCTATTGGATATGGCCTTTTGGAAATACTTTGGCGAGGATATACCCATTGGTCTATGCTGACAGCCGGTGGTATGTGCTTTATATTTTTCGCAAGAATTGGCGAAAAATTCAAAAACACAGCTCTTTTTCTAAAAGCCATCTTAGGTAGTGCTTTTATTACCACTGTCGAGTTTATTTTCGGTTTGTTTTTTAATATAATACTAAAGAAGAATGTTTGGGATTACAGCAAAATGCCTCTTAATCTTTGCGGTCAGATATGTGCCCTATATTCATTCTTTTGGTTTGGAATAAGTATTATATTTATCCCTTTTGCATGTTTAGTAAGTAAAAAGCTCAAAAAATAATTTTTTTGTAAAGGTGTATAATGATGATATTTTCACACAGAGCATGGGCTGAAATAGATATTAATGCCCTTGTACATAACTTTAATATCATAAAATCCAAATCTCAGAACTCTCAGATTATGGCTGTTGTAAAGGCAAATGCCTATGGACACAGTGCTAATCTCATAGCCCCCGTTTTAGAAAAAAACGGTGCTGATAGCTTTGCGGTTTCTAACATTGACGAAGCTCTTCAGCTTCGTGAAATCGGTATTAAAAAGCCTATTTTGATTTTAGGATATACCCTGCCTCAGCTTGCTAAAACTTTATATAACAATAATATTTCACAATGCGTTTATTCTTTAGAATATGCCAGAGAATTATCAAAAGAGGCAGTTGACAGTTCCTCTATTTTGAATATTCATATTAAACTTGACACCGGTATGTCACGATTAGGATTTAACTGCAGAAATTCTAAGCTTTCGGGAATTAATGAGGCAATCCAAGCAGCACAACTTGAAGGTTTTAATCTCGAAGGCTTGTTTACTCATTTTGCCGAATCTGACCGTGACATCGCTACAGATGACGGTTTTACCGACGAACAGTTTAAAAGATTTCAAAAAGCTATAGAATTTTTTGAAAATGTGGGTTTATCACCAAAGCACTGTCACTGTTGCAATTCTGCGGCGCTTATTCTTGATTACCGCAAGCATCTTAGCATTTCAAGACCTGGTATTATTTTATACGGTTTATCTCCGTCCGATACTTCAGAGCTTAAGTGCGACCTTATGCCTGTTATGAGTTTAAAATCGGTTGTTACAATGGTAAAAGAAATAGATAAAGACGATACCGTAAGCTACGGAAGAACCTTTAAAGCCGATAAAAAAATGCGTATAGCTACTGTTTCGATAGGTTATGCTGACGGATATCCCAGACTTCTTTCAAACAAAGCCTACGTAATTATTAACGGTAAAAAAGCTAAAATTTTAGGCAGAGTTTGTATGGACCAATTATCTGTTGATGTCACTGACATTCCAAGTGCAAAGATGGGCGACGAGGTGATTTTGTTTGGCAAAGAGCTTTCGGTTGATATGTTAGCTGAGCTTTGCGGTACAATAAATTATGAAATCATTTGCGGTATTTCTCCACGAGTGCCGAGGATAGAAAAATGAAGAAGTATATTCTGTCATTAGATGAAGGCACAACCAGTGCACGTGCCATTTTATTTGACAAAACTGGAAATGCTGTTTCGGTAAGTCAGCATGAATTTACGCAAATTTATCCTAAAGAAGGATATGTTGAGCATAATCCGTTAGAAATATATTCTGCACAGTATTCTGCTTTAACCGAAGCTATTGCACAAATCGGTGCAGAGCCCTCAGAAATTGCGGCAGTTGGAATTACAAACCAACGTGAAACAGTTGTTGTTTGGGATAAAAACACTGGAAAACCAATATACAATGCTATTGTTTGGCAATGCAGAAGAACTGCTGATATCTGTGAAGATTTAAAATCCAAAGGCTTAGAGGAATACATAAGAAAAACCACTGGGTTGCCTATAGATGCTTATTTCAGCGCAACAAAAATTAAATGGATACTTGACAATGTAGACGGTGCTTGTCTAAAAGCTCAGAAGGGCGAGCTTCTATTCGGCACGGTTGACACTTGGCTTATTTGGAAACTTTCGGGTGGGAAAATCCATGTTACTGATTATACAAACGCCTCTAGAACCATGCTTTTTGATATCCATAAACTTTGTTGGGACAAAAAACTTTTAGAGCTTCTAAACATACCCGAAAATATGTTGCCGCAGGTTAAATCAAGCAGTGAAATATATGGAAAAATAAATATTTTGGGCGAAAACATCGCAATTTCCGGAATTGCCGGTGACCAGCAAGCCGCTCTATTCGGTCAGCGTTGCTTTAATTTGGGTGATATAAAAAACACCTATGGCACTGGTTGTTTTTTGCTTATGAACACAGGTGAAAAAGCTGTCAATAGCAAAAACGGACTGATTACTACTATCGGTGCATTTGGTTGTGATGAAAAACCGCAGTATGTTCTTGAAGGCAGTGTCTTTATAGGAGGCGCAGTAATTCAATGGCTTCGTGACGAATTAGGTATTCTTAAAAATTCGTCAGACAGCGAGCATTATGCTTTAGAAGCAGGGTCAAATGGCGGTGTTTACATTGTTCCTGCCTTTTCAGGTCTTGGCGCACCATATTGGGATATGTATGCAAGGGGAACAATAATCGGTCTCACGCGCGGCAGTAATAAAAAGCATATTGTAAGAGCGGCGCTTGAAGCAATAGCATATCAATCTAATGACCTTTTAAACGCAATGATTGCTGACAGCGGAATTGATATTAGCTCAATGCGTGTAGATGGCGGAGCCTCTGCAAACGGATTTCTTATGCAGTTTCAGTCAGATATTTCAAACACCGCTATAATACGCCCAAAAAATTCAGAAGCCACTGCTTTGGGAGCCGCTTTTTTAGCAGGTCTTGCAGTAGGTTTTTGGAAAGATAAATCTGAGCTTCTGGAAATTCCTACCGCAATAACAGAATTTTCACCTACAATAAATAATGATAAGCGAAACGAACTCTTAAACGGTTGGAAAACAGCCATTAGGATAACAAGAGTTAAACCTGATTAAAACTTTTTTGGAGAGTGATAGCATGTCATTTGAAATAAAAGAAATGACCGCCTATAGCACCGATAACATCCATACGCTTGTAGGAAGAATATATATACCTGATGGTGATATTAAGGGCGTTGTTCAGATAGTTCACGGAATGACAGAACACATTAACCGCTATGATCATTTTATGTCTGCCCTGGCAGAAAACGGTTTTGTTGCTTTCGGCTATGATAATCTTGGACACGGAAAAACCGCCAAGGAAGATAGCGAGCTTGGTTTTATTGCCACCAAGGACGGTTGGAAATACCTTGTGAATGATGTTGAAGCCTTTGCTCTTTCTGTCAAGCGCATATACCCTGATAAGCCATTTTACCTTTTCGGTCATTCGATGGGTTCTTTTATAGTGCGCTTGGCCGCTATAAGCTTTAATACTTTATACGAAAAGTTTATTATTTGCGGTACAGGTGGCAAAAATCCTCTTGCTAATATTGGCCTTTTGCTCACTTCCTTTTTAAAGTCAGTAAAAAATAAGCATTATATTTCAAAAACAGTGCTTAATATGGCTTTTGGTTCCTACAACAAAAGGTTTGGTGACAGTTCTAAACATAATTGGCTTACCAAGGATAAATCTATCATCGAAAAATACGCTGCTGATAAATACTGCACATTTTCTTTTACTGTATCGGCAATGCACGACCTTATAACCTTAAATTCTGTCTGCAACAAAAAGAGTTGGTATAAAGGAATTTCTAAAACAACACCTATTTTTCTTATTTCAGGTCAGGATGACCCTGTTGGTAATTACGGTAAGGGTGTTACACAGGTATTCCGTGATTTGAAAAAGAGCGGTGCTAATGCAACACTCAAGCTTTACCCAAATTGCAGACATGAAATATTAAACGACACCTGCAAAGAAGAGGTCATAAGTGAAATACTAAAATTTATTAAAGAATAAAAATTTAAGGCTGTTCAATGAACAGCCTTTGTTTTTTTAATTAAGTTCCTTTTCTATAAGAAGCAATCTATTATATTTTGCTACACGGTCGGTTCTGCAAGGCGCTCCTGTTTTGATTTGACCGGCATTAACTGCAACAGCTAAATCAGAAATCGTTGTATCCTCTGTTTCGCCTGAGCGGTGTGAAACCACCACAGAGTATCCTGCTTCCTTTGCTAATTCAATAACGTCCAAGGTTTCGGTTAATGTTCCAATTTGATTTGGCTTAATAAGAATAGCGTTGCCCGCCTTTTGTGCAATTCCCTTTTTTAACCTTGCGGTATTTGTGACAAACAGGTCATCACCTACCAACTGAATTTTTTCTCCTAACAGCTCGGTCAACATTTGCCAACCTTTCCAATCCTCTTCGGCAACACCGTCTTCAATAGAAATTATTGGATACTTTTCTATTAGCATTTCATAATATTTTATAAGCTCTTCCGCAGTCATTTTTTTATTCCTTTTCGGTAACAAATACTCCCCGTCTTTATACCATTCACTCGATGCTACATCAAGTCCTATCTTTATCTCTTCGGTTGTATATCCAGCCTTAGAGATTGCATCAACAATTAATTCTATTGCTTCCTCATCCGAGTTTAAATCCGGAGCAAAGCCACCCTCATCGCCAACACCCGTGGTTTTTCCTTGCTTCTTTAAAAGTTTACCTAATGTTTGATATATTTCACTGCATTTACGTAAAGCCTCTGAAAAACAACAAAAATCCACAGGAATAATCATAAATTCCTGTATATCAATATTATTTGATGCGTGTGCGCCGCCGTTTAAAATATTCATCATAGGTCTTGGCAACAAAGTAGCATCTATACCGCCTAAATACTTATATAATGGCATTTTATATGAATTTGCCGCCGCCTTTGCTACCGCCAAAGAAACGCTTAATATTGCGTTAGCTCCAAGCCTTGATTTATTATCTGTGCCATCAAGGTTTATTAAAATTTCATCAACTTCTCTTTGACAGATTGTGCCCGCCTCTATAAGCTTTGGTGCTATTTCGTTGTTTATTCCCTCAACCGCACCAAGTACACCTTTTCCACAGTATCGGCTGTCATCACCGTCTCGCTTTTCGTGTGCCTCAAATTCACCCGTAGAGGCCCCCGACGGAGCTATAGCAAAACCTACACTTCCGTCACTAAGCGTTACCCTTGCAGCTACGGTTGGATTGCTTCGAGAATCCATTAATTCAAAGCCCTCTACCTTTGTAATTCTGTTTTCTGTCATAAAATTATCCCTCCAACCCTATTATTACCAAAATTTTACGAATATTTCTTAAATTTACTATTTCATTTACGATATATTTATGTTATACTATATAAGTATTATTATGTAAAGATTGAGTTGAAAATAATGGAAAATAAAAATTCAGAACAATTTGGAAGTGTAATTTGCGGCAGAAACCCTGTCTTAGAGGTTGTGCGCTCAGGCAGAGAGATTGACCGTCTTTTAGTCGCACACGGTGTTAGTGGCGGAAGCATTACCGCAATTATTGCAAAATGCAAAGCAAAAGGCATTTTAATCAAAGAAATCAGCCCTCAAAAGCTTGATTATTATTGTGGTGGCGCCAATCACCAGGGTGTCGCTGTTATGGTAGCATCACAAGAATATTCCACACCCGAAGAAATTTTAGAACTGGCAAAAGAACGGGACGAAAAACCTTTTATTATAATTTGCGATGAAATTGAGGACCCCCACAACCTAGGTGCAATTATCAGAAGCGCTGAAGCTTGCGGTGTTCACGGAATTATAATTCCCAAAAGAAGAAGTGCCTCACTAAATGCTACTGTTGCAAAATCTGCTAGTGGCGCTCTTGAATATATGAAGGTGGCACGCGTTACCAATATCGCAAATACTATTGACTATTTGAAAGAAAACGGTGTTTGGGTATTCGGCGCTGATATGGACGGTGACGATTACACAAAAACCGATTTTGATATTCCCTGTGCTCTTGTTATTGGAAACGAGGGTAACGGTATTGGCACACTAACTGCAAAAAAGTGCGATGGAATTATAAGTCTTCCTATGTTTGGAAAGATTAATTCGCTAAACGCTTCGGTTGCTGCAGGAGTGCTTATGTATGAGGTTGTAAGAAGAAGGAGAATAAAATGAGTTTGTTCAAAAAGAAAAAAATTGAAGAAAACGACACTTTTCAGTTGATTTTTGAGGATATACTCCCATCAACTACCAGTGCTACACATTCTCCAAATGCATTGACAACCGAAGAAATTTTTGCTGTTAATAATACAGTTCCAATTAACAATGATTCTACAGGTGCTTTAGAAGCCCTTAAAAAAAGACTTTCAAATGCAAATTTAGAAAATGGTTTGCCCGAAGAAAAGGAAACCAAAACAAAAACAGAAATAGTAAACGCTGAAGTGAGTTTAAATGAAAAAGAAGCGTTTAATGATTTTGAAGAAACAAATTTGGCTTCTGAAAATATAAATAACGTGCAAAACAACAAACCGGCGTCACCATCCCTTTTAGATAAATGCAAGCCATATTTGGTTGATAAAGACGGTAACGATTCCCTACCCACTCCTGAACCGCTATACCAATTAGAAAGTGTTGCAGAAATCTTAAAAGCCGATAGCGAAAAATTTATCGAAAAATTATATCATAATTATGAAATTGATATAGAGGTTGAAAGTTTTGACAGTAAACCGCAAAAAACAACCCCTAAGCAATCTTCAACCACCAACGAGGACGATATTTCGGTTTTTCAAAAAGAAACAAAAAACGAAACAGAAACGCCTATTAAGATTATTTCTGATATTGACTATACAGATATCCCTAATGCAGCACCTCCATTTGTATCTTTAGAACCTGATGCCACAATAACCTTTACCCCTGTAAGCAGTGGCGATAATTCGGAGTCTATGATAAAAGTATCTACTCAAACCAGGTCAATTGACCTCACTAACGAGCTTGTTAAAATACCTACAGAGTCCCCAATGCCTGCCGACGATGAACTCCACTTAGAACAGGATGATTTTGAAGAGTTTATTCCAAAAACCGAATACACATCCCCTAAAGACACAAAAATGCTTCGCAGAAAATTCTTTATAGAAAAGAAGAATGCTTTTTTAACCACTGTCTTTACATTTTTTATAACAATACTTTTGGCTTTTGCAAAGCTACCATTTATGTCGAATATACTGCTCACTCATACAACAGTCAGTATGATAGTTTGCAGTTCTTTAGCAGTAATAACAATTCTAATTAATATAGATATGTTCTTATCCTTTGCTAAAATCTTTAGCAAAAACTGTACGCCCGATATTACAGCCTCATTTGCTAGTATTTTTACTGTTACTTATGCTATTGTGGGCATACTAAAATCAGAAATCATTTTAGATGTTTTAGTTCTTTTAGGCATAATTCTTTCTATGAGAAGTCTTTGCAAATTTTTTAAAGCTTCCTATATGCTTGGTAATTTTCTGCAGATATGCATGGCTGAACAAAAAAAGGCTGTTAAGCTGATAAATGACCCTGCAATAACCTTCGCAATGGCTAAAAACTCCATAGAGGGCGATGTGCTGATTGCCGGCGCACAAAAAACCGAACAAATTGCCGACTTTATGAAATATTCAACCTACGGTTCTTTCCTTTGGGGCAGACTACCTATTATAACGGTGGTTTCACTTGTACTTTCATTAATTTCCGCAGTTTCGGGTGCCGCTTATTTCGATGATATTTTCTACGGTGTTTATGCTGCAACTGCAATACAACTTTTTACCGCTCTCCCTTCGGTTTTCTTTATAGATATTTTACCAATTTACCGCGCTTCTAAAAGACTTAACAGTTTTGACGCAATGATTATGGGTAAAGTAGGTGCCGAACACTTAGAAATGGCAAATGCCACAGTTTTAAACTCTAACGATCTTTTCCCAAATGGCACCGTTACCCTACATCAAATGAAGGTTTTATCCGAAAATATGCTCGATGATACTTTAGTGCGCGCCGCCGCACTTACAGAATATATGAGCAGTACATTAGCCCCGATTTTTAAACAAATCGCAATAAGCGGTAACATTGATGTTTTACCTGATACTGACACTGTTAAATACGAAGACCGAATGGGTATTTCGGGTTGGGTTAATGATAAGCTGTTATTTATTGGCAACCGCACTTTAATGGAAGCCCACGGTATTGAAGTTCCTAACCTTGAAATTGACCGAAAAATTTTGCGTCAGGGCTTCTTCCCTGTTTATGTTGCAACAGGAGATAAAGCCTGCGCATTGCTAATAATACAGTATAGTATTGAACGCAAAATAGCGAACGAGCTTAGAAATCTGTCTAAACTTGGTGTAACATTACTTATAAACAATACCGACCCTAATCTAACTGAGGAAATGATTTGCGATTATTTTGGTCTTTATGACGATTCTGTAAAGGTTATGTCTGCTGCAGGCTGTCATATGTATAAAAACACTGCGGCACCAATTAAATCAACCTCAGCACCTGCCGCGTACAAGGGCAGTTCCTTAGCCCTTGCGGCAATTATAAATTCCGCCAATAAAATTAAGCGTTCAAACACACTGCTAACAATAATTTACATTCTATCTGCAGTGATTGGAATATTAGTGTTCACCTACACCTCGTTTGGTGGTTCTGGCTCACTTATAAGCGGTGCTATGCTGTTAATTTACGGATTAGCTTCAACCGTTATTTCATATTTGATTTATTTGACTGAACGACCATAGCATTGAGTTGTCAGTATATCTGGAGGAGAATAATTATGTCTGAAAACAAAAAGTTTTATATTACAACCGCCATTGCCTATACATCGCGCAAGCCGCACATCGGCAATGCCTATGATATTGTGCTTGCGGATATGATTGCACGATATAAAAAGCAAATGGGCTTTGATGTGTTTTTGATGACTGGCTCTGATGAACACGGTCAAAAAATCGAAGAATACGCAAAAGCAGCAGGCATCACCCCTAAAGAATATGTTGATAATATTTCCGGGGAAATAAAACAGGTTTGGGACAGCCTAAATACCAGCTATGATAAATTCATTCGCACTACCGATGATTATCACGAAAAAACAGTGCAAAAAATATTCAAAAAGCTTTATGAGCAAGGTGATATCTACAAGGGACACTATGAGGGAAAATACTGTGTTCCCTGCGAATCCTTTTTTACTGCTTCTCAGCTTGTTGACGGTAAATGTCCGGACTGCGGACGTGAAGTAATAGACTCCAAAGAAGAGGCTTACTTCTTAAAACTCAGCAAGTATCAGGATAAATTACTTGAATATTACGAGCAAAATCCCGATTTCATCAAACCCGACTCTCGCAAAAACGAAATGATTAATAACTTTTTAAAGCCAGGTCTTTCCGACCTTTGCGTATCCCGTACATCATTTAAATGGGGAATCCCTGTTACCTTTGATGATAACCACGTAATTTATGTATGGATTGATGCACTTTCTAACTATATTACTGGTGTTGGATATGACCCCGACGGTAGCAGTGAGCAGTTTGATAAGCTATGGCCTGCTGACCTACACGTTATCGGTAAAGACATCGTTCGTTTCCACACGATTTATTGGCCCATTATTCTTATGGCTTTAGGTCTTCCTTTACCAAAACAGGTTTTAGGACATCCTTGGGTGCTTGTTGGCGAGGATAAAATGAGCAAATCAAAAGGTAACGTTATTTATGCCGATGAATTGGCAAAGCGTTTCGGTATTGACGCTGTACGCTACTATCTGCTTTCCGAAATCCCATTCACACAGGACGGTACTATCACATACGAAAGCTTTATCACTAAGTTTAATGCCGACCTTGCAAATACTCTTGGAAACCTTGTAAACCGTTCTATAGCTATGACCAATAAATATTTTGGTGGCAAGGTGAAAAAAGTCTCTATTACTGAGGAATGTGACAAGGAGCTTTTAGCAACCGCCGAGCAAACTATTGTTAGCTATTATAAGTATATGGATATTTACCACAACGGTGATGCCTGCGAAGCTATAATGAACCTTGCCAAGCGTTGTAATAAATATATTGATGAAACAACCCCATGGGCTTTAGCTAAGGATGAGGCAAATAGTGAAAGACTAGGCTCAGTTCTTTATAATCTACTCGAATGCATAAGACTTTTAGGCATTATGCTCTCCCCCATCATTCCAACAAGCTGTGACAGTATTAAGGCTCAACTCGGTACAGAAAATTTAGAGCTTTGCTTTGGTGCAGTTACCGAATATTCTGTGGGCGAGGCTACTCCTTTGTTTGCAAGACTTGACAGTGCTAAAGTATTAGAGGAAATTGCCGCAGAACAAGAAGCCGCTAAAAAGTCTGCTGAAGCTGAAAATGTTGCTACTATGGCAGAAATTTCTATCGATGATTTTATGAAGGTTGAGCTTAAAGCTGCTAAAATACTCAAATGTGAGCCTGTGCCAAAGGCTAAAAAGCTTTTGAAGCTTACCCTTGATGACGGTAGTGGCAAGGAACGTACTGTAGCTTCGGGCATTGCCAAATGGTATAAGCCTGAGGACCTTATCGGTCATACTGTTGTTTTAGTATCGAACCTTAAACCCGCTAAGCTTTGCGGTGTTGAGTCGGCAGGTATGATTTTAGCCGCTGATTGCAGTGAGGATGATGTTAAAGTTCTGTTTATTGATAATATCCCTGCAGGCAGTAAGATAAGATGATAGAATTTGTTAATGATACTCCGCTTAAAAAACCGCTAATTTTTGATACCCACGCTCACTATGACGATAAACGTTTCGATGAAGACCGAAAAGAGCTTTTTGATATTCTTCATAAAAACGGTGTCGGCGGTATCATAACCTGCGGTTGTGATTTAAACTCTTCAAAGCTTGCTCTCAAAATGGCTGAAGAAAATTCTTTTATTTATGCAGCTTTAGGCATCCATCCTGGTAATATGGAAAATCCTGATGAAATATCCGAAATTGAAAAGCTTTATTCTCACAGTAAATGTGTTGCTATCGGAGAGATAGGACTGGATTATTACTGGACAGACGACAATAAACCTTTGCAAAAAAAGGTGTTCACAAAACAGCTGGAAAACAGTCTTGAATATAAGCTGCCTGTAATTGTGCACGACCGAGAAGCCCACGCTGATACCTTAGAAATCTTAAAGCACTATAAACCAAGCGGTGTTATTCACGCATTTTCAGGAAGTCCTGAAATGGCTGAGGAGCTATTGAAACTCGGATTTTATATCGGCATCGGCGGTGTTATCACCTTTAAAAACGCAAAAAAATTGCCAGAAGTTGTTAAAATGCTGCCTGATAACCGAATTTTGCTAGAAACAGATGCACCCTATTTAGCACCTGTTCCTTTCAGAGCAAAAACTAATAATTCAGCCATGATATATCTTACCGCCCAAAAAATAGCAGAACTCAGAAACACTACAACCGAAAATATTTTAAATTTAACATTTAAAAACGCAAAAGAATTATTTGGAGTTTAGTATATTTCATTCCGTTTTCACAGATAATATTTGTGAAAGCGGGGTGATTTCAAGTGGAGAACTACAACAGCCAGAACAAAAACAACAATCAGAACAGAAACGACCAAAACAGAAATAATCAGAATAAAAATAATCAGAACAGAAATGACCAGAACAAGAATAACAACCAAAACCGTAACGACCAGAACCACAAGTAATTTTACTTTCTGAAAAATATTATCAAAGACTGTCGGCATATGATTTGATGTCGACAGTTTTCTTTTTTAAAAAAATTGGATAAATTTCAAAAAACTCTTCTTTTTTAATTAAATATTTGGTATAATGAGTATAAATATGTGTTTAACTCTTAAAGGAGCTATTTTTAATGAATATAAACGTTGCTGGTCTGAATATAGAATATACCGAAAAAGGAGTAGGTACACCCGTTTTATTACTTCATGGTTGGGGTTCTTCTTATAAATTTTATGAGCCTATTATCGAGGCTCTGTCTGACCGTTATCGCGTTGTTGCAGTAAATTTTCCCGGTTGTGCTAATTCAGAGACAATGCCAAGCCCTTGGAATTTAGATGATTACTGTAATTTTGTGCTCAAATTTATGCACCTTAAGGAAATAGTAAATCCAATTTTAATAGGACATTCCCATGGTGGCAGAGTTATATTAAAGTTAGCTGCTACAGGCCTTGTAAAGCCTCCAAAAATAGTTTTGCTGGATTCGGCAGGACTTATCCCTAAAAAGAGCTTTAAGCAAAAATTCAGAGCTAAAAGCTTTAAGACAATTAAAAACATTCTGACACTACCTATCATTAAAAACCACAGCGGCAGTCTTTTGGAAATGGCACGCAATCACTACGGCTCTGCTGACTATAATGCCGCCCCACTTGTATTGCGTCAGACATTGGTGTCTCTTGTTAATACCGACCTTAGAGACATTGTTCATAACATAAACTGCCCTACCTTGCTTATTTGGGGTGATAAGGATACCGATACACCACTATCAGATGCTAAAATACTTGAAAGCCTTATAAAAGACTGCGGACTTTGCGTTTATGAAAATGCGGGACACTTCGCTTTCTTTGAGCAAATGGACAAAACCATAGCAATTCTCAATAGCTTTTTAAATTGAACGGAGGGAAAATTTTGAAAATTTTTTTATTAATAACTATGCTTTTAGCTGCTACCACATCTGTTTTTAATATTACAAGACAGTTTCAAATGCTACAGCAAAACTCTTATTTCCCCTCGCGCTATACAAAATGGTTGAAAGACAATTTTCCTTATATTCACTTCTTTATATTTTTCATATCTTCAGTTCTTTTTTGCTTAAAGCTTTATTTAGTTCAAATGCTTTTTATCGGTATTGTACTAGTCTTTTCAGTTTCTTCGACTATCAGCATTCAAAAAAATTCTATTAAAAAACTGGTTTTTACCTCCCGAATAAAACGACTATATGCTGCAGCTATCAGTGTTAATTTGATACTAATATTAATTTACGCAATAGCTCCGCAAAGCTTAATTGGTAATATTTCCACGGTATTACTGTTTTTGGTAGCATTAATTCCACCGGTTGTCACATTTATTAGTTGGGGTATTACCTTACCTATTGAAAAAGGTTTTACAAGATGGTATATAAACGATGCAAAACGAATTCTTAAAAGCCGCCCTGATTTAAAGGTTATTGGAATTACAGGCAGCTACGGAAAAACCACTACAAAGTTTATTTTAACACGCATTCTTTCTGAAAAATTCAATACTGTCTGCACGCCCCAAAGCTTTAATACGCCAATGGGTGTTGTAAAAACAATCAGAGAAATGCTGAAGCCACAAACCGAAATTTTCGTTTGCGAAATGGGCGCCAAAAATGTTGGTGATATCAAGGAAATCTGCGATATTGTAAATCCCCAGCTTGCTATGATTACCTCGGTCGGCGCTCAGCATCTAGAAACCTTCAAATCGGTAGATAATGTCTTTAAAACCAAATTTGAATTGGCAGATGCCGTATCAAAAAACAATGGTATATGCTTTGTAAACGGTGACAGTGCCGAAATATTAAACCGAATAAAAACAGAAGATTTTTGTGTTTACGGTACAAATAAAAGTTTTGATTTCAGTGCCCAGAATATAGCTTACGGTAAAAATGGCTCACAGTTTGATATCACAATTGACGGTAAAAAAATAAGCCTCTCTTCTCGTCTTTTAGGTATGCACAGCATTATAAATATTGTTGGAGCTGTGGGTATTGCACACAAGCTTGGGGTTTCAGATGAAGATATAAAATTTGCTGTTGCTTCCCTCAAACCCTATGAGCACAGGCTTGAAATAAAATCTTCTGTTAATGGTTCTATTATGATCGACGATGCTTATAATGCCAACCCCGAAGGCTCAATAGAGGCTGTAAGAGTTTTAGGTTCGTTCGACGGAATGAAAAAGGTCATCATAACCCCTGGTCTTATAGAGCTTGGAAGCAAAGAATATGAATATAATTACAGATTAGGTCTTGAAGCTGCAAAAATTTGTGATATAATATTCCTTGTGGGTAAAAACCGTTCTAAGCCACTGGCTGACGGTGTAAATTCTACCGAGTTTAACAAAGAAAATCTCTTTATCGTGGGTAGTTTTATGGAAGCAATGGAAATTTACGCAAGATTTGCTGATAGTAATACTGCTTTGCTCATAGAAAACGATTTACCCGATAACTATTTGAATTAGAGGCGATAATTATGAAAACTAATGTTGCTGTATTTTACGGATGCCGCTCGGTTGAGCATGAGGTGTCTATTATCTCAGCTGTTCAGGCCATGCATGCTATTGACCGCGAAAAATATGATGTAACACCCATTTATGTTACAAAATCTGGTGAAATGTATACCGGAAATAAACTTTTTACCATTGAGGAATACAGAAATCTGCCTGAGCTTTTAAAGGCTTGTACAAAGGTGAATTTTTACAGAGAAAACGGTAAGGTTTTAATGAAAGCTCAGGAAAACGGCTTTTTTTCTAAGCCAAAGCCTGTTAGCATTGATGTTGCTTTCCCGATAGTTCACGGAACTAACTGCGAAGACGGAACCATAGAAGGATTCTTTGAATTTTTAGACCTACCTTATGTGGGCTGTGATATTATTTCTTCTGCTGTTGGTATGGATAAAGCTGTTTTTAAGGATGTGCTTAAAAATGCAGGTCTCCCTGTTCTTGACTGCATTTGTATGAGAGCGCGCGAATATATGTCTGATAAAGAAGATAAGACCAAACAAATTCTAGAAAAAATTGGTCTGCCACTTATAGTTAAGCCTGTAAACCTAGGCTCGAGCGTTGGTATTTCAAAGGTGAATACCGAAGCTGAGCTTGATGAGGCTTTAACTCTCGCCTTTTCTTTTGCCGATAGAATTCTTGTTGAGCATGCAGTCACTGAAATCAGAGAAATCAACTGCTCTGTTTTGGGTGACGCTGACAGCTGTGAGGCTAGCGTTTGTGAAGAGCCCTTTATGAATGATGAAATTCTTTCATACAAAGACAAATATTTAAGCAATTCTAAAAGTGGCGGGCAAAGTAAGGGTATGGCTTCCTTAGGACGCAAAATCCCAGCTGATTTAACTGAAGAACAATCTAATGAAATACGTACTCTAGCCTGCAAAATCTTCAAAGCAATTGGCGCTTGCGGTGTTGTTAGAATTGACTTTATCATTGACAATGCCACAAACACTGTTTATGCCAACGAAATTAACACAATTCCAGGCTCACTTGCCTTTTATCTTTGGGATGCCACAGGTGTTCCATATAAGCAGTTAATTAACCGTCTTATAGATTTGGCTTTCAAGAGACAGCGCAACCGCGAAAACATCACCTATACTATTGATACAAATATCCTATCTGGCGTATCTCTTGGCGGCAGTAAAGGTGCCAAAGGCGGTAAACTATGATTTCTTCATTGCTTATTCGGCTTTTTATTAAAAATCCCGACGATGTTAAGGATAATTATGTGAGAGGCGCTTACGGCACTCTAGGAAGTGTTGTTGGTATTGTATGCAATCTACTACTCTGCACCCTTAAAATCACTGTAGGCTTAATTTCTGGCAGTATTTCAATAGCTGCAGACGGTCTTAACAACCTTTCGGATATTGGTTCCTCTGTTGTCACAATGATTGGCTTTAAAATGGCTGGAAAACCCGCCGACAACGACCATCCGTTTGGTCATGGCAGAATTGAATATATGTCTGCATTTATTGTTGCAATACTAATTTTACTTGTCGGCTTTGAGCTGTTAAAATCTTCTTTTTCAGCTTTAACCGTAAATAGCGCTATACCTATTTATTCCGCAATATCCTTAATTGTTTTGTTGGTTTCTGTATTAATTAAGCTTTGGATGTTCTTATTCAACCGAAAACTCGGCAAGAAAATTGATTCAGAGGCTCTGCTAGCTACCGCACAGGATTCCTTTAACGATTCTATTGCTACTACCGTGATTTTAATTTCTGTTGCTGTTTCGATGCTTATAAAACTACCCTTTAACCTTGATGCTGTTATGGGTATTCTAGTGGCTTTATTTATACTTTATTCGGGTTTTTCCTCTGCTAAAAACACCCTTAATGATATTTTAGGAACACCCCCACCGAAAGAGCTTATTGAGGATATTGAGAACACCATAATGTCCTTTGAGGAGTTTATCGGCATTCACGATTTAATTGTACATAATTACGGACCTGGCAGACAGTTTGCTTCGGTTCATGTTGAGGTTCCTCACAATACAGATATTATTAAAACCCATGAACAAATTGACCTTTGCGAGAAGGTATTGGAGGAAAAGCTTGGCATTTCGGTGGTAATGCATATGGACCCTATTGATGTTGATAATGAAGTAATAAATGAAACAAAGCAAAGACTGTCCGAATCACTAACGATTATTGACGAAAGACTTTCACTTCACGATTTCCGTATGACACCACTGACCGACCATCAAACTAATCTTATTTTTGATGTGGTTATTCCAAGCGGCTTAAAAATTCCAATTAACGAGCTTGAAGAAAAAATTAAAAGCCTTGCTAAGCTCATTAATCCTACATTTACCTGTGTTATTACATTTGATAATGATTTCACAGGTGGATTTAATAAATGAATTTATACATACAAAAAAAGAGCCCAAAGGGCTCTTTTTTTACAGTTTAATTTTAATTTCTTTGTTGCTGCTATTATAAGCACGATATGTAACTCCTGCTGTATCAAACATTCTTTTGGAGGCTATCACGCTATCGGTTTCAGCGTATTTATCACTCATATATACAACCTCTTTTATTCCTGCTTGAATAATAGCTTTTGCACATTCATTGCAAGGGAAAAGGGTTGTGTAAACAGTACATTCCCTAACACTGCCTACCGCACAGTTTAAGATAGCGTTAAGCTCAGCATGGCAAACATAGAGGTATTTAGAATTTAAAGCGTTTTCATTTCTATCCCAAGGATATTCGTCGTCACTGCAGCAACGTGGCATTCCGTTATATCCCATAGAAAGTATTCTCTTATCAGAATTTACTATACAAGCGCCAACCTGTGTTGAGGGGTCCTTACTGCGCTGTGATGATAAAAGCGCAATACCCATAAAATATTCATCCCAATTAAGATATGTTTCTCTCTTCAAAGCAAAACACCCCTTGAAATAATATGTACATACCTATTTTAATACATTTAACGCGTTTTGGCAATAGAATCTTTTTTAATAAGGTAGATTATTACAAAAATCATTATAAGTGGGAATATTCCCGACAGTAAAAATCCCTTATTTAAATCGAATTTATCAGCTACAATACCCGTAACCCACGGAC
>JAZUAL010000041.1:0-24002 GCA_045637925.1 Acutalibacteraceae bacterium
CTCGTATCTTTGAGACAAGCAAGACATCTTTGCTGAAACACCTCCATGCTGGTGCCAAGGAGGCAGGTGTCAAGGATATTTGCGTGCACTGCCTGCGACACAGTTACATCAGTATGTGTGTCTATAACGGCATACCTTACACCACCATTTCTACCCAAGTCGGTCACAGTGAATTCCTTCAGAGTTTGCACTACTCTCACTCTTACAAGAACAGTGGCGATTTTCTCGTCAATGCTTTGGAACAAGTGAAGGGATGTGCTGCAAATGTCTAAAAAGAACCGTGATAATAAGCGAAGATGGCGAAGTATTACCGTTGGCTTTCGTGTTTCCCCGCAAGAGTCAGACACCATCAATATGATGGTGCTGACTTCGGGACTTACCAAGCAAGACTACTGCACCAAACGATTGCTCTGTGAGGACATCGTAGTGCATCCCAACATCCGAGTTCAGAAGTATCTTGGTGATTACCTTGTAAGTCTCACCGAAGAACTGAAACGACTGGAACAGATAGACCAGTCCACCGATGTACTCGAAAACATTAAATACCTGTTAGAGTTGATTGCGAAACTCTCTCCGACAGACGAAGGGGGGTGATGCAAGTGACAGTTGAAGTAAACGGACTGACCTTCGAGGTCGATGATATTCACATCGAGGCAGTCAAGCGAATGTGGTTGATGTGTGTTCACGAAGAAACCATCAGACAGTTTGCAGAAGAAGGTCGTATCAGCAGAAGCGAACCACCTCTTGGTGCTTTCTATTGGGTCGACGACAAAGAACTGGAAGAAATCAGGTCTTGGGAAGCAGAGCACGGTGCTCGTGTCTATATGGTTGTCCGTAGTTATACCGAATACGGTACGATGGATGCTTACCTGTATGTGAGCAGGCACAGAGACGAATGGGATGCTGACCAGCAACTCATAAGAAACGGCGAAACCATCGCCTATGTGGTTAATCGAGACGTCTCATTCTGGTCTGAAATAGGTTCGATTGGCATAAGAGTGACCCCCGCAAAAGGTCTTGTCAGAACTTGGTAAACAAAAAGATGCTCTGCCGTAAAAAGCAGAGCATCTTCAATATTTTTGCTGTCATATTGCTGTCAATAGCAAAACGAGAACTGTAAAATCCCTTGAAATCAGGGGTTTTCAGAGGTGTAGGATTATTCCCATTCAATTGTTCCAACAGGCTTAGGTGTGAGGTCTAGAAGAACTCGGTTTATGCCCTCAACCTCTGTTGTTATGCGTTTAGTTATTGTGTGAAGAATGTTATAGGGGATTTCTTCAATAGTTGCGCTCATAGCATCGGTTGTGTTTACCGCGCGGATAATTGCGGGCCAACCTTCGTAGCGGCTTTCGTCCTTTACACCGACACTCTTAATATCGGGAACTACTACGAAATACTGCCAAACCTTACCGGCAAGACCGTTTTTATCAAACTCGTCTCTGAGGATAGCATCAGCCTCGCGGAGAGCATGCAATCTGTCGCGGGTGATTGCACCAAGGCAACGAACACCGAGACCTGGACCTGGGAAGGGTTGACGGTAAACCATCGAGTGAGGAAGACCTAAAGCTTCGCCTACAACGCGAACCTCATCTTTAAACAAAAGCTTTATAGGTTCTACAAGCTCAAACTGTAAATCCTCTGGGAGACCGCCAACATTATGGTGAGATTTAACAGCCTTTTTGCCCTCTGCTTGCTTAATGCTTTCGAGGATATCGGGGTAGATTGTACCCTGTGCTAAGTATGAAACTCCCTCTAGTTTGCGAGCTTCGTCTGCAAAAACATTTATAAATTCTGCACCGATTATTTTTCTCTTTTTTTCGGGGTCGGAAACATCTGCCAACAAATCTAGGAAACGGTCGGTAGCGTCAACATAAACAAGGTTAGCATCAAGCTCGTTACCGAACATTTCAATAACTGCTTCGCTTTCGCCCTTACGCATAAGACCGTGATTAACGTGTACGCAAACTAACTGTTTGCCTATAGCCTTAATAAGAAGCGCGGCAACAACTGAAGAGTCAACACCGCCTGAAAGCGCTAAAAGCACCTTTTTATCGCCGACTTGAGCGCGAACCTCGGCGATTTGCTCAGCAATAAAAGCTTCTGCTAATTCTTTTGTGGTAATGCGCTCCATATTTTCGGGACGTACGTTACTGCTCATTATATTTTCCTCCCGTTAGTTAGTGTAGTTATCAAAGTAGCCCTGAACTAAAACAACAGGCGTACCCTTGTCACCAGAGCCGCTTGTCAAGTCACAAAGCGAACCGATAAGGTCGGTAAGCTGACGGGGAGTTGTACCCTGAGCCGCCATATTACCTACAAGGCTACCTGATTTCGCCTTGATACTGTCGGAAATAGCCTTTTTAAGCTCATCACCCGAAAGGTCCTTAAAGTCATTATCTGCCAAGTATTTCAGCTTAAGCTCGTTAGGTGTGCCGATAAGACCGTCGGTAAAGGCGGGGGAAACAACGGGGTCTGCAAGCTCCCAAATCTTACCCTTGGGGTCCTTAAAGGCGCCGTCACCGTAAACCATAACCTCAACATTTTTACCTGTTGCATCAAAAATACGCTTTTGGATATCAAGGACTAAAGGCTTACAATCACGTGGGAAGAGCTTAATCTTGTCCTCAGTAGATTTATTAGAGCCTAAAAGACCGTAGTTCTCATTATATCCGCTGCCGTTTACAGAGGTGTTGAGAATTTCATCGAGACCGTAAACAATTTTAGCGCCTGCAGCCTTTAAAAGACGCTTTGTGCGCGCTCTTGTGTGGATATCACAGTTGAGCACACAGTCGGTATATTGAAGAATGGCTTTGGGCTGATTTGCAAAGATAATTTCAACCTCAGCGCCGCAGTCCTTAATTAAATTCTGATAGTATTCAACATAATCAACACCTGTAAATTCAAGAGGATGAACACCGAAAACTTCACGGTAGCGTTCAAGAGTTAAAACATCTGAATGAGGGTTGATGCCTGCCTCATCTATCTTGTCCCAATCAGCAAGCTCATTGCCAACCTCGTCGGAGGGGTATGCAAGCATAAGAACAATTTTTTTAGCGCCCATTGCAATACCTTTAAGGCAGATTGCAAAGCGGTTACGAGATAAAATAGGGAAAATAACACCTAAAGTACCGCCACCAAATTTTGCCTTAACATCTGCGGCAATATCATTAATATGAGCATAGTTGCCCTGTGCGCGAGCGGCTATAGATTCGGTAAGAGAAATAACATCGCGGTCGCGAAGGCTGAAGCCCTCAATCTCAGCGGCCTCGAGCACGCTGTTCGCAACGATTTCTGCAAGGTTATCGCCCTCACGGATAATGGGGCAACGCATACCTCTTGAAACAGTACCTACACGGCGGTTGTTGTCTGACATAATAATCGTCCTCTCAAAATTAAATAGCGAAAACACTAATATAGTGAAACACCAATACTAGAATATTATATACGATTTTTTTTTCGCTTGCAATAGTATAGAAAAAATTTTTTTAATATCAGAAAAATTTTTTCTAATTTTTTCAAAAAAATTTATTTTAAGGTTTAATAATATAGTGAAAATAATTAAAAAATAAGCGTTTTTATTCAACCGTTACTGACTTTGCAAGGTTTCTGGGCTTGTCAATGTCACAATCACGGTTGTGAGCCACATAGTATGCCAAAAGCTGAAAGGGAATAATCTCTAATGAAGCTAGCAGTAACCGGTCGGTTTCGGGAATGGTCAGCATTTTGATTTTTTGGTCGAAAAGTCCTATATCACTGTGGTTTACGCAGGCTAAAACCCTAGCACCACGGGAAACGACCTCTTTAATGTTACTTAGCATTTTATCAAAAACCTCTTTGCAACCGCAAAGGGCTACGACAGGAACCTCATCTTCTATTAGGGAAATTGTGCCGTGCTTCAGCTCGCCTGCGGCATAGCTTTCTGAATGGATATATGATATTTCTTTAAGCTTTAGAGAGGCTTCAAGCGAAACCGCATAATCAATATTTCTACCTATAAAAAAGACCGATTGAGGATTTCTAAGTTCGAGGCTCAAGTTATAGATTTCTTCCTTTCGGTCAAGAATTTCAACGATTTTTTTTGGAATGAAGCGCAACTCACTCAGCAATTGGCTTAAACGCTCAGCTTTAGCTGTGCCTAATTTTTCCGCTGCCCAGATACCGAAAAGGTAGAGCATAACCAACTGCGTCGAATAGCCTTTGGTTGTTGCTACTGCAATTTCGGGACCTGCTCGGGTAAAAAGCACATCATCAGCCGCCTTGGCAATAGAACTACCGACCACATTGACGATAGCTACTGTATGCGAGCCCCTTTTTTTAGCTTCTTTTATTGCCGCCAAGGTATCTGCGGTTTCTCCCGACTGACTTATAGCAATAGTAAGGGTGTCCTCGTCGGTAATAGGATTACGGTAACGAAATTCACTTGCCAAATCAACATTCACAGGAAGCCTTAAAAGCTCCTCTAAAACATATTTTCCAACCATTCCGGCGTGATATGCCGAGCCACAGCCTATAATTTCTATTTTTCGTATTTCTTTAAGCTTTTGGTCTCTGATTTTAATGCTTTCAAGCTCCACTCTATTTTGTTTTATATATCCTTCAAGTGTTTTTGAAATACAGTCCGGCTGTTCCATAATTTCCTTCATCATAAAATGCTCATAGCCACCCTTTTGGGCAGATGAAATATCCCAATCAATAATTGAAATTCTTTTGTTTGTCATAGCCCTGTTGTTATCGAAAATTTCTACTGAATTTGGGGTTAAAAAGGCGGTTTCACCGTCTTCAATATATATAACACTTTTGGTGTGGCTTACCAGTGCAGTGACATCGGAAGCTATCATATTATAGCTGTTGCCTATTCCTATGATAAGCGGACTGAAACGTTTTGCGGCAATTACAGTGTTGGGACAGTCGGTGCATATAATTCCTAAAGCAAATGAGCCTTCAAGTCTTTTAAGGGTGGCAAAAACTGCCGCTTTGATATCACCCTTATAATATTTTTGAAGCAGCAGAGGTATAACCTCGGTATCAGTTTCGCTTTTAAAATTAAAACCGTCATCTAAAAGCTCATGCTTTAATTCAGCATAGTTTTCTATGATACCGTTGTGAACAACAGCAAATTTTTCATCATTACTTAAATGGGGATGAGAGTTAAGCAATGAAGGTGCACCATGGGTAGCCCATCGGGTGTGGCCTATTCCTAAATTACAGTTTGACTTATTATTCCTTTCAACATCCCATAAAAGAGCATCAATACGCTTAACGGTTTTATAGGTTTTAAACCTTTTCTCCTCTAATAGTGCTATACCTGCCGAATCATAGCCGCGGTATTCAAGCTTTTCCAAGCCCGAAAGTAAAAATTCTGATGCACTTGTTTTTCCGCAGAAGCCGACGATTCCACACATATATAAATACCTGTCTTTCACATTTTTTTTAGTATATGTAAATGATTTATATTAATGCAGTGTTCGAAAGATGTGAATGTACAGCAATTTGATAAATTAAAAGCAAAAGCGAGGTGATTTCACCTCGCTTTTATATAATTATAAGTTTGCTTTCGCCTTTTTGATTGCAAGAATACGGTTCATTTCATTGTAAACTATCATAAAACCTTCATCCACACCCATACCAGGTTTTGCAAGCATTTGAACGGGCTGGGTTGCCATAGCGCAGTGAACACAAACTTGTGCGCTGCGGTCGGTTTCGTTACAGGTACCGCCTTGATAAGCACCTATACCATGCTCTTTACAGTAGAGTACGGCTTCGATGGTGTTGTTTATTCCACCGAGGTCGGGGGTCTTAATTTGAACCATGTGACCTGCCTTATTATCCACAAAAAGTTTGATATCTTCTAAAGTGTTGCACCATTCATCTGCAACTAACTCAACATCACAACCGCGGCTGTCAAGCTCCTTTGTAAGACCTGCAAGAGCGGTTATCTGTGTTTCGCGGTCGCAGTCGCAGTCCATAGGGCCCTCTATTCTGAGCTTGAAGGGTTTTGCAATTTTACCGAGCTTTTCAATATAATCTGCCATATCTTTATAATTGTTGTTGCCAAATGCCGCACCTATGGTACCGTAAACATCGATATGCATTACGGGAGAATAATCGGCATTTGAGCGGTTATTTAAGATACGGTCGCGCAACCAAGCCACATATTCAGCAAGCTTTTCACCCTTTCTGCCGAGCTTTGTATCGATATTGTTTATCAAAGCGTGGGGAAGCACGGTAGCGCCCTTTATAATCATTTTATCGGCATTGTCATAGCGGTCGTCACCCGACTGTGTGAAGAGCGGAATGGGAGTATCTGAAACTTTGCATCCGTATTCATCGGCAACAACTTCGCACATCATTCTGCCTGATGCCTTTGCAACAGCGTCGAGTATTGCTTGGGATAGACCGTATCTGATTGCGGTGTGAAGACGTTTACCGTCAATTTCGATGGACTCCATCATGGCACACAGTTCACGGAAGTTATCAGCTTCTTTACCTATAAGCTGAGGTTTTATATACTTGTCAATAACGGGTATGAAGTCCTTGGCAAGAAACAGTGGGTCGCGTCCGCCGGCGCCTGAGTACTGAACTGCAGCACAGTCACCAAATGCTATCTGACCGTCTTCCAAAACCAACATTACCGAAATAGATTCACCTGCTTGGCGAACAGCTGTAAAGCCCTCGGTTACGGGGGAACCTATATAGAAAACACCGTCGTGGTCAGCGCCTTGCTTTATTGCGCGTTGGTCGTCAAAATAAAAGCCTGTGCGACCTGCAGAACATACAACATCAATAATTTTCATAATAATCACTATATCCTTTCTGGGACACAAAAACGATTAATAATCACATATTCGGTGATTATAACAAATGTGCCGAGTTTACCACTATGCTTGCGAGTGGCACGCTGAAATTTAATTATTATTTAGGACGACCTACCAAACGACCTTTACCGATTGAATAAACATCATCAATAACCATTTGGAAAGAAACATTGCGCTTTTCAAATGCGGCGCGTTCTTCAATTTTTGATTTGTGGAAATCTTTTAGTTCTTTCGAGAAAGGAAGATTACCTATATCTAAAATACGAACAGCACCGTCGTTATCGCGGCAAGGTAACATTTTACCTGCATTGAAACGACAAGGAGCAAACGGTACGTCTAAAACACCTGCTTCAACACCGCGGCAAACACCGACTGCAATATCTCCTTTACCGAGTTCAAAGCATTTATCAACAATAGCACGTGTCTCCAATTTAATGATTTCTTTTTCATCATCCAGACGCTTATCCTGGAATGTCTGGTCGCTTAACATATTTACAACCTGTTTGGTACAGCGCAAGCCCTCAGCATTTGCCTCCATTGTAGGAATACCGACAGCCTCGTGAGGAGTTTTAACAATAACCTTTGTTGCTTTTGCAAGCGCGGCTATCAAACTTCCCGAAGAAATAACACCGAATGCCTTAGCTTCGTCGGCGGGGAAACCGCCCATCCATTGATGTAAAACTGTTGTAACTTCAACATCATTGTAGCCATACTTATTTAAGTATTCATCGGTGAGCTCCTGTAGGGTATGTATAGCGGCAATATCTTGCACTAAGTTTCCGCACTGACCGTATCCCACGGTTATATTTTTAACACCTTGCTCTGCAGCAAGAAGAGCTTCGATAATTGCGGCAGCGTGGGAAATACAGGGGGGTACTAAGGTGCCTGTCAAAGGACCGTATGGCTCACGGTTTATTGAAACACCCATTTCTTCGTATAAACCTGTTAAGCGGTCAACATACTGCCAATCGCGGATTGTACGCTCCATTGGGATGTTTTTGCAATAGGGTAAATTATAAGAAATACCGCCGCCCTCATAGCTTGTAAAACCGCCTGCATAGGTGATTTCGGTAAGAAGACGTGCATCAGGTGTGCCGTGGCGTACCTGCATAGGCACATTTACACTTTCAATAACCTGACGACATTTTGCAACACCGTGGTTTACTGCAGGGAAACCGTTGAGCATAGCGCGGTCAAGACGCAAGGATTCCGAGATACCGTTTTCAGCCTCTTCGTAGCGGTTTTGACGGGTGTAGCTGTCAATTGTAGCGGGGAGCAAATCTGCCTCGCCTGAGTGCTCTAAAAATTGCATCAATTTGATTTGTTCCTCAACAACAGGAACACCTGCACGCGGTTGAATAAGAGTGCGCTTGCTATACTTCGCGTCAACGAGTTTTTTAGAGAATTTTCTACACTCGGGCATAGCTTTGTGATATTCTACAGCTTCCTTCAAATCAACATCTTTGCCTGTTGGCCATTGATTTAGAACTTCTTCCCTTTGACGCATAAATTCGGCTTCTGGAATGCGCTTATTTTGTATTTCCATAGTGTTCAAGCTCCTTTTTCATTATCTTGAGTGCGGTTTTGGGATAATTAGATGAAAGCAGTCCCATTGCTGCTAATATATATTTTTTATCGGCCCATACATCAGCTGCGGTGGGACGAAGAGAAGAGGGTTTTTCTACCGAATATAGTGCGTGTTTAGCTATTTCGGTTATCCTCTTCGAATGGATAAGGCTACCGCCTGTTACGACAATATTTTTAACGCCGGTAAGGTTTTTCCCTTCTTGAACCAAAACTTTACCCAAAAGGGTGTAGGATTCTGAAATTGTACCCACATGGCGAGTAACCGCTTCATCAACAGCGCAACTTGCAAGTGCAAAATCGAGAGCTTCAATCTCATTATCACTATTTGGGATTTTATCGGGATTTTGGGTTAAATCCTCAACCAGTTTTAAAACCTTATCCTCTGTTAAACCTGACAAGGCACAAATCTTATCTGTTCCCGAGGTATCAACAATACCTTGGATACTGTATCTCATACCGATATCGCCCTCAACCGTGCGTTTGGCGTATGGTTCGGGAAGTCCCTTGTATACCGTGTTCATATGCTCGGGCATACCGTCAGCAATTGAATAAATATCGGTTGTAGCACCGCCGACATCAACCGCAATAAGCTCGCCTATGCCTATTTCATCCTCATAACCTTTTGAGAGGAGTTCTACCGCCTGTAAAACTGCGGCGGGGGTTGGCATAAGTATATCGGATAACAGCTTTGTAGCACGGCTTAAGCCTTTCGCCTGAATAATTCGGTCTAAAAAAATTTCTCTTATTCGGCTTTGAGTAGCTTCTATTTTAAGCTCGCCGAATTTTGGCATAACATTAGGACAAACATAAACTTCGAAGCCGCAGAGAATTTCACTACATTCTTTTGCGGCACTGCGGTTTCCTGCAATTACGATGGGGAATGTGGGCTTCATCTTTGCTAATGCCTTTGCATTGTGCAAAATACATTCGGTGTTACCGCCATCGGTACCGCCCACCAATAAGAATATATCAGGTTTGGACTTCTCAATTTCAGCCAAATCCTCGTCGGTCAGTTCAAAAGAATAAACCCCAACAACTTTAGCTCCTGCGCCCAAGCTGGCAAGTCTTGCGGCTTCGCCCGTGAGCTCGGGCACAAGACCGCTTGTTACCATTTTAAGACCGCCCGCGGCGGAAGAACAGGCATAACATTCGGCAAATTCGGTTTCACCGATTTTGCTTTCTAAAATTTTAATGCCCTCATTCAGTCCGTCATTTATATCGGTTTCGATGGTGGTATATGAACTTGCAGTTCCGAGTATTTGTTGTTTGTCAATATCTACAGCCGTAAGTTTTGTGTATGTACTGCCGAAATCAATCAACAAAACATTTTTCATTTAGTCTTCCTCGGCAATATTTAAAAGTTCGCGTAGAGCCTGTATAGTGGTTTCGGGTGTTGTTCCAGGCGGGAAAGCACGGTCAAAGCCCATGGCTTTAAAGCGTTTTTCAACATCCTCAAATTTTTGTTTACCTATAACAATATTACCGCCTACGATGAGGGGAATACCGCCAAGGCCCGCTTCATCGCATTTTTCACGCATACCGCGGCAGTCAAGTTCGCCCTGTCCGTAAAGCGAAGAAACTACAATCGCATCGGCACCGGACTCAATAGCGGCGGAGATATATTCTTCCTGGGCCACCATAACGCCAAGGTTTACAACCTCAAAACCCGCTTCGGTAAAGGCGTGTTGCAGGATTTTGTTGCCGACAGCGTGGACATCGGCACCTATAACGCCCATAACTAATGTTTTTTTCTTGTTGTTACTCATAATTTACACCCCATAGTACAACATTGTTATATAACTATATGATATATGGTTATATATCTTTTGTCAAGCTATATTTTGCCTTTCTGAATGTTTTGTTCAATAAATCAAAGAAAAACCGCCCAAATTGTATTGAGCGGTTTTTTAAACGGTTTTTTTGTCGAGTAAGCGTTTGATTTTGGTCTTTAAATAAAGCAGAGAACCCTCGTCCATTTCATAATAACATTCGATAAGTTCTCCTCTGAATTTTGATATATGCTCTATAGCATTATTGCTTAAATGCTTTTTATAATTTTTAGGCAAAATAAGAATATCCTTGCCATTAATATAATTAGCAATATCTTCATTTTCGGAGCAGATATGAGGATTATCTACCGTAACATTTTCTGAGTATATATTACAGGTTTCAAATAGCAGTTCACCGAAGCGGCGACTTGCTGAAATAATGCCCACTTTTTTTCGAGGACCAATTTTTATAATCTTTGAAAGGCTTCTCGTTGAGGGGCGAAGTGCAACGCGGATTATGCGGTTTTTAATGGGGGCAACGCTTTCTAAGTATTCTGCGTGGGAAGCGGTTGTTATGATAATTTCAAAATCCTCATTTAATTTGTAGGGATATTGCTTTACATCGTCAAGCATAAAGGAGTATAAATCAATTCCGTTTATGTGGCGAAGCTGTTCAGAAATCCCAGAAAGATTTTCGAGATTGCATTCAACCGCAACCACCTTAATGTTAGCGCCTTTCTCAAAGCACTCGCGAAGTTTTAGGTTGATGAAAATGTTGATTTCCTGAGGGGAAAGTCCAATGCTCTCAAGATAAGTTATAGTCTTGCCAATGGCAGTCATAGCCTTTTCTTTGCGGTTAGCAGAGTTGTCCCGATTATAGCTTACGAAAGTTCCACGCCCCTGCACCTTTTCTATAAGGTTTATGTGTTCGAGTTCATCATAGGCACGTTTAACTGTACCCCTTGCAATACCCAGTCTATCGGTCATTTCCTGTACGGTGGGTAATTTTTGACCCGAAACTAGTATTTCTTTTTTTATAGCAACCCGAATTGCGTCTACCAGCTGTTGATAAATCGGAACTTTAAGCTCTGGATTGATATTTATATATTCCATTTTTTATCACCATTAAAATTATTATGTAATAATTGTAACCGCTTGCTAAGGGGGGTTCTAAATATTGTATGTTATATTTTGTGAATTTATTTATTGCTTTCAAGATAATTGGTAGGACCTGTTTCGTAAAGATTGTTGCCTTCACTGTCAATCACGACAATAACAGGGAAATCTTCAACCTCAAGTCTTCTTATTGCCTCGGCTCCAAGGTCATCATAAGCAATAACCTCAGCTTTTTTGATGCATTTCGAAAGCAAAGCGCCGCAGCCTCCGATAGCGCCGAAATATACAGCGCCGCATTCCTTCATAGCATCTATAACCTTAGGTCCGCGTTTGCCTTTGCCTATCATACCCGTAAGGCCGAGTTCAATCAAGGATGGGCTGTAAGCATCCATACGGTAGGAGGTGGTGGGTCCTGCTGAGCCGATGGCTTGGCCCGGTTTCGCAGGGGTGGGACCGACAAAGTAAATTATACTGTCCTTTATATCTAAAGGTAAGGGTTTATTTTGGTCAATCAGTTCGCATAAGCGTTTGTGAGCTGCATCTCTCGCGGTGTAAATTACACCCGAAATCAAGCAACTGTCACCCGCTTTTAAATTGCGAGCCATTTCGCGAGTAAGCGGTGTGTTTATTTTTACAGCCATCTATATCACCTCAGTTTTATGTCTTGTGACATGGCAGTTTATATTAACTGCAACGGGAAGTCCTGCGATGTGTGTGGGGAAATATTCAATGTTTACAGCTAGAGCGGTGGTTTTTCCGCCGAAGCCTTGTGGACCTATACCCAAAGCATTGATTTCTTCTAAAAGCTCTTTTTCAAGCTGTGCATAAAAAGGTGTGTCGTTTGGTTGGTCCACAGGGCGCAGTAATGCTTTTTTGGCAAGATATGCTGCCTTGTCGAAGGTTCCCCCAATACCGACGCCTACAACTATTGGGGGACAGGGGTTTGGACCGGCTTCAAGAACTGTGCGTTTTACAAATTCTTTAACACCCTCAATACCGTCGGACGGGCGCAGCATTGCTATTTGGCTCATATTCTCACTGCCAAAGCCCTTAGGTGCTACGGTAATTTCGATTTTGTCACCTGCAACAAGCTCAAAATAAATCATTGCCGGTGTGTTATCACCTGTGTTTACTCGGTTTAAAGGGTCTGCCACGACGCTTTTTCTAAGATACCCCTCAGCATAGCCTTGGCGCACACCTTCGTTTATAGCGGCATTGATGTCACCGTCAATATGAACATCCTGACCTATTTTCAAGAACACACAGGCAACCCCTGTGTCCTGACAAACGGGTTGGTTTTTTTGTTCTGCTATCTCGTAGTTTTCGATTATATGTCCAAGGATTTCTTTGGCTTGCGGCCAAGGCTCTGTGTTTTCGGCGTTTGTGATACAGTTTTTTATGTCACTGCTTAAAAAACAGTTGGCCTCAACACAAAGTTTTTTAACTGTGTTCGTAATAATTTTTGCATTAATTGTACGCATAATTTTTCTCCAAATTTATATTGCGTTATATATGTTGTCTAATATATCACCGTTTCTTCCGATAATGGTAGCAACCTTTCGGTCGCCTTTTGGAAGCTTGTTGGGAATACCTGTGATGGTTTCAACCTTTTTCTTTAAATCATTTATATCGATAATCGGAAGTTTTGCATCAATTAGTCTTTGGCGTAGCTCTTCATTTTTGGGGTTGACAGCAATACCGCCCTGAGTTATTAAAACATCAATATCCTTTCCCGGTGTAGAAATACAGTTTACTCGGTCTGTGATAATAGGAAGTCTTGCTCTAAACATAGGCGCTATTATCATTGAGAGCTTAGAGCCTGCGGCGGTGTCACTGTGACCTCCCGAACCGCCCATCATAAATCCGTTAGAATCGGTATGAACATTCACGTTAAAATCAGTGTCAATTTCGGTGGCACCTAAAATCACAACATCAAGCTTGTTGACTGCGGCATCAGGATTGTTTGGTGATGCGTATTCTATAGAAGAGATTTCCTTGTGTGAGGAATTTTCGCGAATAGACTCTACAGCGTTAAGATCAAAACACTGAACATCCAATAGTTCCTTAAAGCAGCCAGCCTTAAGCATATCTACCATATATGCTGTGATGCCACCAAGTCCGAAGCTGCCCTCAATTTGTTTTTTAAGCATAATATCTTTCAGGAATTTTGCGGCGGCAAGTGATGCACCGCCTGCGCCGGTCTGGAACGAGAAACCGTCTTTTAAAAGTCCTGAAGCTTCAATTACCCTTGCGGCGTGTGAAGCCATTATAAGACCTATCGGGTCGCGTGTTATTCTGGTGGTGCCCGAAACAATACCCTTCGGGTCGCCTATGGCGTCTACTTTTACAACAAAATCTATATACTTCTCAGGGATAGAGCAGTCGGCAAGAGGATAATCTACAAGGTTGTCGGTAATAACCACAACCTTTTTGGCATACATAGCATCGGCAAAAGCATAGCCTAAACTTCCGCAAGCAGATTTGCCGAATTTACCTGTGCAGTTACCCATATTATCTGAGGTCGGAGCTGCTATAAAGGCTACATCAATGGGGGTTTTACCCGACGCAATATCGGCAGGGCGACCTCCGTGGGTGCGGAATTGTATAGGGTTTTCCATAATTCCCTCAGAAAAAGCTTTGCCTAGGTTGGCTGAAACATAATCGGTTGCAATCTGGGTTACAGTTTTATTCTGTATATGGTTTATGATTGGTTTGTGAATATCAAAAAGAGAACTTGCATTGACGGTTAGATTTTTAATTCCAAGTTTAGAAACTTCTTCCATAACCATATTCAGCACATGGTCACCGTTTCGTAAATGGTGGTGGAAAGAAACGGTCATACCGTCTTTGAGGCCCGAGAGTTTTATTGCTTCTTTAATGGAATTGACTAACTTATTCATCTTCACCGCTCCTTGCTATCCCTAAAGTTTTTGCGGTCATAATTGTACGTTCTGCTCTGGCTACGATGGGAGCATCTATCATTTTTCCGCGCAAAGCAATAGCGCCTTTTCCTTGCTCCTTGGCAAGTGAGATAGCGTCCATAACTTCGTAAGCATAATCTATTTCGGCCTGTGTGGGACTGAATATGCTGTTTATGACCTCAATATGACGGGGAGAGATAGAAGCCTTACCCGTAAAGCCAAGACTTTTAGCAAATTTAGTATCGGTTATAATTCCTTGGTCGTCGTTTACGTCGGTAAAAGGGGTGTCGTATACATCGATACCTGCGGCACGGGCAGCAACAACAATACGTCCGCGAGCATATTCAATTTCTTTGCCTTCTTTTGTACGGGTGCATTGAAGGTCGGCTGTTAAGTCTTCAGCGCCTAAAAGCATGGCTTTCACACGCTTAGTACAGCTTGCTATCAAAAATGAGTTCTCAAGACCTAAAGCGGTTTCAATAAGCGGCATAAGCCCTATACTTCCAACTTCAAGCCCTAGCTTTTTTTCAAGGTTGGTCATATACTCGTCAACCAAAAGCACATCTTCGGGGAGATTGGCCTTGGGTAAAAGCAAAAGATTTGGCTTTTCGGCAAGTATGGTATCAATATCATTCTTCCAAAAGGGAGTATCAATAGAGTTTATTCTTACAATAACCTCTTGATTTTCAAAATCCATATGACGAATGGTATTTCTTATAAGGATACGTGCGGCATCCTTTTCGGCAGGAGAAACAGCATCTTCCAAATCAAATATGATTGAATCGGCGCCGAGATAAGCGGCGTTTATGAGCATATTCGGGGTGTTTCCCGGCATAAATAACATACTGCGGCGCATTAGTTTTCCTCCTTTGAACGAAGAATAGCACTTTCAACTCTTGCACGGATTACACATTCAAGCGCACCGCGGTCAAGCACTTTTACTTTTGCGTTTTCAACCTCAAACTCATCTAAAACAGACAAAACAGCGGCTTTGATTTGCTCACCAAACTGTTTTTCCACAATAGATTCAAGGTGAATTGAAATTCCGTTTTTTGACGGTTCAATTTCTATGTAGGCATCACTCGATTCGAGTGTCCCCGAAAAAGCATTTTTTTGGATATACATTTTTTTGAAACCCCTTTAAAAGCAGAGAAATGTTATAGTAACAATTTGCTATTATTATATAACACAATTTATCAAAAAGCAAGTTTTGTTTTTTGCACTTTACATTAGAGGGTATAATGGGTTATAATCTAATTAAAGATTAAAAATTTGGTGGAAATGTTATGTATATTGAATTGGTAAGACAATTTGATAAGCGAAAAAAAGCAATTTGGCAGGATTTTCTTAAAAATGCGGGGCTTTGTGCAGAGGAAGATGTGAAAGAGACGGTATTGTTATGGGATGAAGAGCATCTTGTGGGCACGGGGTCTCGCGACGGGAATTTGCTAAAACTTATTGCTATATCGCAAGAGAGACAGGGCGAAGACTTAACCTCGGTTATACTTTCCGAGCTTAAAAAGGAAGCGTTTATGGAAGGGTATGACCACCTGTTTGTTTACACAAAACCTCAAAATGAAAAGATGTTCAGCTCGCTTTTTTTCTATACAGTAGCAAAGACCGACAAGGTGCTTTTAATGGAAAACCGTAAAGACGGAATAGAGGATTTTTTAGCTGAAATTCACTGTGAAAAGCCAAAGGGTACGGTAGGCGCGATTGTTATGAATGCCAACCCTTTTACCTTGGGGCACCGTTATTTAGTTGAAACTTCTGCAAAAAAATGCGATAGGTTATACGTGTTTGTAGTGTCCGAAGAAAAAAGTCGTTTTAGTGCAAGCGACCGAATTGAGATGGTAAAGCTTGGTACGGAGGATATCGCTAATGTTACGGTATTGCCAACGGGACCCTATTTAGTATCAAGCGCCACCTTCCCGACCTATTTTTTAAAACAGCGCGAAAACGCTACCGAAGTGCAGTGCCATTTAGATGTCGAGATTTTCTTGAAATATTTTGTGCCTAAGTTTTCTATAAATTACCGTTTTGTAGGCACTGAACCCTTGTCACAGGTCACAGAGCAATATAACGAGGCATTAAAAGTAGGCTTGAAGGATAGCGGAATAATAGTATTTGAAATTCCAAGGATTGAAGCTAAGGGTGGCGTTATAAGCGCCAGCAGAGTTCGTGAGTTGTTGGATAATAATGATATGCAGGGCGTGAAATCACTTGTCCCGCCAACCACATTTGAATATCTAAAGACCATAAGGAGAGTTTGATATGCTAGAAAGACAGGATTGTCATATTTTAAGTAGTTATTTTGCACCGCGCGGACACCAGAGAATGTACTCGCTTGGTATGCAGTTGGCACATCTTTATCTGTCACCGTTTGATAAGCTTATAGGTATTATCGGTGATGCAGGTTCGGGTAAAAGCGCGTTGCTTCGCGGAATGTTTCCAGGTCTTGAGCTTACCAATGATGATGACGGCGTTTATGTGCGTCCGTTGCCGATTTTGGACCAAGGAGGTGGCTTTTTCGAGCCACACACATACCATCTTGACATCCGTTTTGAAAACGGTTTCACAAATATGTCGGTTTTAGCTGATGCCATAAGCGAGGCGTTGCACAATGGTAAACGTGTTATTGTAGAGCATTTCGATTTGGTTTATCCTATACTTGGTTTTAATGCTAACCTACTGATAGGTGTGGGTGAGCAAATACTCATCTCTCGTCCGACCATTTTCGGCCCAGAGCCACAAGAACTGCGCGATAGGGTTTATGAGTCACTTTACTATCGTCTTATGTCGCATACTGCGGAGGACTTGTGTGAGCTTTGTATGCCTAAGGAAGAAATGGAACGTTGCGGCCACGATGATGTTAGGCATGGCTTTGTTATTACCTTCCCTGAAAAAGCGCCCGATTTTGATATACCGACAATCGAAAAGAAGGTAAACGAAATGATTGCCGCAAATTTGCCCGTCACATATGTTGACAATACGCATATTTCGGTTGACGGAAGAAAGCATTTTTGCACAGGTCCGAGAATTCATGTTTCACATACAGGCAAAATCGAGAATTTCCATTTACTTCACCACTTTATTTATGACCGTTTTAAACATCAGTATCTGCTTATCGGTTGTGTGGGAAAAAATGCTGAAAAGAATTTGCAATTTCTCGACAAGCAACAGAAGAAACAGTCTGACCTTACAATACAGTTGCAATAAATATTTTGAGAGAGGTGAAGAAAATGCCGGAAGCTACGCTTTTACAAATTCTCCGTGCGCGTGAAAAACGGGTTGAATTGCAAAAAGATTTGATTATGGCATATAAAACCTCTCTCATTTGTTTTACAATGAATATTGCGGGACCTAAAAAAATCACACCGCTTATTGAACGGGCTTTTTATGAGGGTGTCAAGCTTTTAAAAGAGCGGTTTGAAGGATATATAGTTCATAGTGAAACAAACATAGCGGTCACAGGTTGTGAGGCAATGTTTTGTGTTTCTATGAATGCAGATGAGGTTAAAAAGATTTCAACCGATATAGAGGACAGTCATCCGCTCGGAAGACTTTTTGATATGGATGTTATTGCTGCAGACGGTGAAAAATTGAGCCGCAAAGATTTGCGCGGATGTATTGTTTGCGGCAAGGAAGGCCGTGCATGCGCTGCAGGACGGTTGCATACGGTAGAAGAATTGCAAGAAGTAACAATCAAAATAATCAGTGATTACTTTTTTGTGGAAGCTTCTGCTTATTTTGGAAATCTGGCTTGTGAAAGTCTTCTGGAAGAGGTATATACCACGCCAAAAGCGGGGCTTATTGACCGCAATAATAACGGTAGTCATACCGATATGAACGTTGCGCTTTTTGAAAAAAGCGCAACCGTTTTAAAGCCATATTTTCAGCTTTGCTTTGAGATTGGCAACAAAACTCGAAATTCGGCTTGTGATAAAACCTTTGAAGCTTTGCGAAAAGCGGGGATAGAAGCCGAAAAGACTATGTTTGAGGCGACCGACGGGGTAAACACCCACAAAGGCGCAATTTTTTCTTTAGGTGTGCTTTGCGGCGCGGTCGGAAGACTATGGACCGCCCAAAATCCCGATAATCAAATTGAAGATGTTTTGGCACTTTGTTCTGATTTAACAAAAAAGGCAGTGGAAGAAGATTTTGCAAATATAAACACTTCTACCGCAGGCGGAAGGCTATACCGTGAGCATCAAATAGGTGGAATTAGAGCAGAGGTGGCTTCTGGTTTTTTGTCGGTCAAAAAAATAGGCTTGCCGATGTTTTTAAAGGCTTTGAATAACGGTTTTTCACGGAATGAAGCGGGAGCAATAACCCTTGTCCATTTAATTAGTGAGGTCCAAGACACCAACATTTATAATCGCGGCGGAAAAGAAGGAGCCGATTTTGCTAAAAACAGAGCTAAAGAACTTATTGAATTTTCTGATTTTCCAACAATACCGCAGATGGAACAGCTTGATAGGGAGTTTATAGACCGAAATTTATCGGCGGGAGGATGTGCTGACCTTTTGGCAGTCACATATTTTCTTTCGAGATTATAACAACAACTTAGAAATGTCTTTTTAAAAACAAGTTATAATCATTCATTCTATAAAATAAAAAAACTGCTACAAAAACGCCCACACTTCATAAGGAAATACTGCCTTATGGAGTGCGGGCAAAGTAGCGGTTTTAAATTATTTGTCTTTTTTTGCGATGTCGAGAATACCTTCGATTTTAGAAGCAACATAACTGTATCCAGAGCTTGTGTGGGGCAGTGTGCAGTTCGAACAGTCTTTTATACCGCCCTCTATGTAACTGAAGTTGCCGCCGCATTTGTCGCCGAGTGCATATAGCGGACAGTAGCAAAACAAACAGTTGAAATCATCTTCATTTAACTTGTGGCACGGAAAATATTCACATTCATGATTTTGGAAAAAAGAAAAATTATTTTTCAAAAAATCACATCCTTTTAGCTTTTTAATTGTATCATATCCATTTTAAAATGTAAACATAAAATTTGCATAAAAGGAAACATACTCAGAAAAAGCGAGGTGAAATTCACCTCGCTTTTTAAGCTATTTTTCTAAAAATATTTTTCGTGTTATAAAGTTGTATACCATTACGACGGCAGTTGCAAATATTTTGACCAACATATAATTCATAAACAAAATGTCAACACCAATCCACATCAACAGTTCGGTTAATCCTAAACCTACGATGCTGGAAATTAAAAATACCATAAATACGCGAGTTTTATTGTTGTTTGGGTTGACTTGGAAAACAAATCGAATGCTAAGAAAGTAGTTTGCAAGCACCGAGATAAAAAAGGCAATAGCGGCCGACCAAAGATAATGCAGATGCACATAATCGGTTAGCAAATGCAGTATTGCAAAATCAATTATGAAGCAGATAATACCAACGCCGCCGAATTTTATCATTTGTATAAACAGGTTTTTGAACTTATCAATCATTTCTTCGAATTCTCCAAAAGCTGCAAACGGAACTCATATTCGCGTTTTTCCTTTTGCACAATAGCATCTAATATCATACCGCTAAAGAAAGCAAGAAGGGCAGCAATCATTACAAATCCGCAAACAATTAGTGTGGGGAAGCGAAGCACAAGACCTGTATTTATAAAGGGTATGAGCACTGACGGGATGAAAATGGCTACCGAAATTAATGCTAAAATAGCGGCTAGGGCAGAAAAGAAGCTGAAGGGTTTATAGTTCTTCCATAACCGAACAATCGTTTTGAGAACCTTTAGACCGTCGGAGACGGTATTCAACTTAGATTCGCTGCCTTGAGGACGGTCCTTATACTCTATAATCACATTCTGTATTGCCATATTTTTATCGATGGCATGGATGGTCATTTCGGTTTCAATTTCGAAGCCCTTTGATAAAACAGGGAAGGATTTAACAAAGCGGTAACCGAAAGCACGGTAACCGGTCATAATATCCTTCACATTGCTTTTAAACAGAGTGTTAATGCCGGCACGAACAATTTTGTTACCGAAATTGTGAAAGGGACGCTTATTCTCGGTGAAATAGGTAGATGACAAACGGTCACCAACCACCATATCAACCTTTCTTTCTAGTACGGGCTTGACCATTTCTTGTGCAGCAGAGGCAGGATATGTATCGTCACCGTCTACCATAACATAGCATTCGGCATCAATTTCACGAAACATTCTTCTTATAACATTGCCCTTGCCCTGTTTGTACTCATATCGCACTACAGCACCGGCTTTTTTAGCGATTTCGTCTGTTCCGTCCGAAGAGTTGTTATCATAAACATATATAACCGCTTCGGGTAAGGCTGTTTTAAAATCGGTAATTACCTTTTCTATTGTTTTACTCTCATTGTAGCAAGGGATTAAAACAGCGATTTTATCCATATTATTTTCCATCCTTCTCATATTTATATTTTTTTCCACAACAACAAATTAATAATGGTGTTGCAAGATAAAGCGGGTAGATATATCGGTAAAGTACCACAGGACCGAGCAGCAAGGTTGCCACAAACATTAGTATAAACATAAGTGGAATTAGGTGACGGTACTGTTTTTTATATAGCATATAAGCCAAAACTATAAGCACACACCATAGGGGCAATGCGGAACTAAACAGCATAGATATCACCGGTATGGCTTGATAACTGTTATTGTAAGTGAGATTGTATAACCAATCATGTAAAGCTTCAAAGCCTTTTATTGGTGTTTGCTTTAACAAAACATATTCCGTTTCGTCAAAATACCTAGTAGAGCCGGTTGGGGAATATTCCCAATACGGATGGTATGCACAAGGGTCACGGTAATTCATATCCGGATACCAATATCCAATGGTTAATCTTGCGAAAGCATCTATATATACGGTTGGGCATTTGAGACCGACCTTGAGCCATAAACGAATAAACTCCAAGGGATTTTTCTTCAATTTGGAAGTATTAAGCGAGCCTTTGAAAGGGTCAGCAGTACCCGCACATTCGGAATACTCGTCATATCTGTTAATATATTCTTTAATAGATTTAATTTCTTTGTCGGTCAACTGGTCTTTGCCGTAGACACCTGCCCGTGACAGTTGCATACAAGGAACGCTCATCATTTCTCGCAGAGAATTTGCGGGCACACCGTTTAGCGCGGAGGTCATAGGCCCATTATAAACGCCTAATATTACGATGAAAGCTAAAAGCATTGCCAACAACTGCTTTTTGTATTTCCATAAAAGGAGTATTGCAAAAACAAAGGTTGCTATAATAATATATTTTCCTTGATTGCGAAAAACAGAAATCAATAAAAATACTATTGTTAAAGTGATATCAAATTTAACGGATTTCAATCGCTCAGGATTTTCAGAAAGCATAAGCAGAAGCATGGTTGCTAATGCAATCAGTGCGGCAAACAACACGTCTTTTGTAGCAGATATAGCCATAATTGGATTGGTGGGCAAAAACATAAATAACAGCAATATCGCTATGCCTACCGATTTTCTGCATTTTTTCGAAATATAAAAGCTATACAAGACTGACATTGATGCAGACATACAAAGCATTTGAAACACAGAATAGCAACACATTCCGGCTTCATATCCGCCCAAGAGATTTCCTAATGTTATAACAAAAAAACCTAACATATAGGAATGGGCAACAGGGTGATGAAGAGAAAAGTTTCCGGAAAGATAGTAATTGATTTGATACACACTGTCATATCCGTACACACCGGGATATGACGCCAAAAGCACGGGTAACCATGCTAAAAAAATAAGACCCCAAACAATGAAGAACCGCTTTTTGTCCGTAGTGCCGAATTTAACAGCCTCATTTTCTGCATATAGCGTTGGTAAATAGTGAAAACATAACACTACTAACGCGGAGAAAATCGGTAAAAAAGCAAAAATCATTCCCCAGGTTTTTGGCAGCAGTATATTTACCGAACCGCTTGTGTAAATATTTTTGCCGAAAACCATAAAGGCTGAAAACACAAATCCCAACACAGATACAAACACAAGCATTGTTTTTTCGAGATGTTTTGTGGCGCATCGCAATAAAAAGAAAAATGCGATGAAAATCAGGATAGAAAAAAGGCTGTTACTCAACGAAAATTTCACTAACTCGTCTTTGAAAATGTATGGCGTACATAGCGTTGCTATAAAGGCAAGCACTAAGCTTACTGTTTTTTGAAAATTCGGTTTAGCGTCTTTCATGAAGCCCTTTCTACCCCTTTTAGAATAATAAACTAAAAAATACTTTCTATGTCAAATATTAAACTATGATAATAAAAAAGTCAAGCTTGCATTTTAGTTATACACATGATATTCTTTTGTTATCTTAAAACGCTGTATGTTTTTAGGGGAGAGGAAGAAAGTGAACAAAAAAGCAAATGCAAGAGACATAGGAATAGAGCTGGCGCGCGTTTTCGGTTGCTTAATTGTTATCGGTGTCCACTTAAGCTTAGGTGATGTTGTGGGCGGTGCCTATGATTCGAGCCGAGGACTTATTAATTGCTTCTTGGCGGACGGTGTAGCTGTTTTTTGGCTGATTACAGGATGCTTTTTATTCCATTCTGTAAGCTATAAAAAAGTTTTGCTACGCACAGCAAATTCTGTATTATTGCCGATGGCTATATACAGTGTATTTTGTGTATTTTTTTCGCAACACATTCAAAACGGAGGCCAAATTTTCCGGAGTGTTTACACTACTTATGCAGAATACCTACAGGGTTTGAAGGATATATTTTGGCTAAAGCAAACTATCCCGAACACATTTCATTTGTGGTATTGTTATGCATACGCTCTTGTAATGCTGGTATTTCCTGTGCTTAAAGCCTTCGTGCAGTGGATGGAACAAGAAAAGAAGCGCGAAATTTGGTTTTGCGTTATTAGCTTTTCTCTTCTGGTGTTTAATGATTTCACAGGAAACCAAGCGCTTGCTTTTTCACATCACGGGTTAAATGCTGCAATTCCGTCTGCAATTGTGATTATCTGGGGAAATGTTTTGTATAGGAACAAAGAGCGTTTATTTAATAAGAAATTCCTGTGGTTGATAGCAAGCGTATGCTTTATATTGCTTAATATACTTAGAATGTTCATTATTCTGAAAACGAATAGTAGGTCGGTATTATATTGGTTTACTTCTTTTGGACTGATGTGCGGAATATTTGTGTTTATATTATCCTACACTATCGGTAATTGGTTGAAAAACAAAAAGGTGATTTCTTCTTTAATCGCTTGGTTGGCAAGGTATACCTTCTTTATCTATTTAGTCCATATTCTAGTTATAGGACTGCTGAAGCGTTATAGAATACCCACTATGTTTTTTGAGCGCCTATCATTTTACACAGAAGGTTTCGTTTTGGAATGTTTATACACCGTTAGTTTGGTTTTTATAGTATTTTTGCTGAGTCTATTTGTTTCTGTGATTATTAGTTCGGTCGTTTTTGCACTCAAACACATATCAAAAACCTTTATTGAAAAGCTAAAATAAAGGTTTAAAAGCACCTAAACGAAATTTTACAAAAACTATATATAGACAAAAAATGGCGAGGTGAAATTCACCTCGCTTTTTACTGTATTATTTCTAAATTTTCTATGCCATATCTCAGGATTAAATTGATTAACTCGTTCCTTGAATAATTACATTCTTTAGATACTCTGTCTAATTCGATTAAAGTCTCTTCGCGTATACGTACTGAGATAATTTTATTGCCATCTTCTCCACGCTTTTTGATTTTCAAGGATTTATCATTCATTTTGTATCACCCCATAATGTATTTTAGTATTGACAAAAACAAAAAAACA
>JAZUAL010000042.1:0-127060 GCA_045637925.1 Acutalibacteraceae bacterium
TTAAGATTTCTCTTAAGAATCGTCGGGTCCTTATTTCTTCGTTGTTTAATTTTCAAGGTCCGTTTTTATGCGCCTCTCTTTAGGGCGCTCGATTATATTACCACAACCTTTACCTTTTGTCAACACTTTTTTTCAAAAAAAAATAAAAATTTTTTTAATCGTATTTTATCCCTAAAAAATACTCAACAAATTGTCTTTAATTGTGGTTTTCGACAACAGAAAGCTCTATTCAGCCCAAATACTCCCTTAATTTTAAAAGTATTTTCTTTTCTGCACGTGAAACCTGCACCTGAGTCATATTTAAACATTTAGCTGTGCTGCTTTGTGTCATATATTTATAATATCTGCATTCCATTATTAACTTTTCGTTAGTTTCAAGCTTTTCAAACGCTTCTTGCAATATAAGGCGGTTGGAAATTTCTTCATCAGTGCTCATTGTAGGTAAGTCGGTTTCTTTTATTCCGTCTTCACCACCCTGAGTTAGTGACACTGTGTTTTGCAGTGCGCACAGCGCTTCAACCACCTCTTCAGTTCCAACACCGACCGCCTCAGCAATTTCGGTTACAGTTGGTTCTCTGCACAGCCTTTGTTCCAACAGTGCTTTTTCCCTATTGATTTTTAAACCAAGCTCCTTGACCGAGCGAGAAACCTTAACCGCACCGCCATCTCGAAACAGTCTGCGTATTTCACCCATTATAACAGGCACCGCATATGTGGAAAACATCAAACCACGGCTTTTATCGAAAGCATCAGCCGCCTTAACCAGCCCCATACAGCCGGATTGATACAGGTCATCATACTCTATACCTCTACCGCAAAAGCGTTTGCAGATAGAGTGCACCAGTCCTAAATTGCTTTCGATAAAAGTATCGCGCTCATTCATTTCCTTAAGCATTGACGCTAAACCTTGGTCTGATTTTTTTAATCATAGTAACTGTTGTGCCACTGCCAAGCTTAGAACTCACCTTTATTTTATCCATAAAGCTTTGCATTACCGCAAATCCAAGACCCGCACGCTCGCCGCCGACGGTTGTATAAAGAGGCTCCATAGCTTTATTTACGTTTTCTATACCGCAACCCTTATCACGAATTTTAATTTTGATAGAATTGTCACTTAGCAATTCAGCAGTTATGTAGATGTTTCCAAGTTTTTCTTTATAAGCGTGAACTATACAGTTGGTCACAGCCTCGGACACCGCAGTTTTTATATCACTTATCTCTTCAAGCGTCGGGTCCAGCTGTGCCGCAAAAGCGGAAATACAGGTTCTGGCAAATCCCTCGTTTGAAGAGCGTGATATAAGTGTCATTGTGAATTTGTTGTTTGTTTTCATATCATTTACCTTCCTTCAAGTCTTGCTAATTTTTCTATACCGGCAAGCTTTAACATTTTGTAAATTTGAGCAGAGGCACCTATTATATGTAGCTCCGCTCCAGATTTGGATATATTGCGAAACCGTCCCATAACAAGACCTATGCCTGAGCTATCCATAAAGTTTACTTCACCAAAATCCAGAACCAAAAGTGACGGCATATTAAGGTCTACCGCATTATCAATAGCCTCTCTCATACCCTTGGCTGAGTGATGATCGAGTTCACCTATAAGACGTGCTGTTACAACCTCGCCTGTAACATTAATTTCAACTGACATTTTATACACTCCTAAAAAAATTAAGGACAAGCCCCTATATATAATAAGTGCTTATCCTTAAAAAAATTGTCATATTAAGTAAAGGAAAAAATTATTTAAATTTTTCTTTCAAATACGGTCTTATTGCCGCCGCAAGATAGAGAGACCCAAAAACAAAAATAGGTTCGCCAAAAGACAAATCGATTGCCTTTCTGATAGCGGTATCATAATCGTTTGCCACAACACAGTCGCAATACACCTTTGCCAAATCCTTTAATTGTTCTGCTTTGAGGGAACGCGGCATACCTATGACCTCTGTTGCTATTACAGTTTTGCAAAACTTAAGTGTGGTTTTTAAAAACTTATCACAATCCTTGTCACGCATCATACCGATTACCGCAGTAACACTACCGTTATACTTTTTAAGCTCATTTGCCAAAACAATCGCACCGTCAGGATTATGCGCTCCATCAAGCACAATTAAAGGTTTTTTTGATATAACCTCCATCCGAGCAGGAAAAGAAGTGTTTTTAATCCCCTTATATATAATATCATAAGGTATATTATATTGGCTATTGATTACTGTCTCTATTGCGATTATTGCATTTTCTATCTGATATTCACCCAAAAGACCTATCTTATATAATTCTCCCTTATAGATAAAGGTGTTGCATATTTTATTTTTTAAAACTTTTAACTCATTAAATTCGGGCACAATCAACTCACTCGAGTTTTGCTTTATAATCTCTAAAGCCACTTTGGGCTGACAGGGTGATGTTATTGTTGGACAATCTTTTAAAATACCGCATTTTTCCGATGTAATTTTTTCAATAGTGTTTCCAAGCACAGAGGTATGGTCAAGCCCTATTTTAGTTATAACGGTTGCTATCTTATTTTCTAGCGAATTAGTAGCATCCAATCTGCCTCCAAGTCCTGTTTCACAAATTAAAATATCGATATTCTGTTCTGCAAAATAGAGAAATGCTAAAGCGGTTATAAATTCAAATTCCGTTAGCTCAACGCCCGTTTCTTTTACTCTATCGGCAAAGCCACAAAGCTTTTCTTTTTCGATATACTCTCCGTTTATCTGAATTCTTTCGGTAAAGTCAATTATATAAGGTGAAATAAAAAGTCCCGTTTTATATCCTGCCTCTTTAAAAACCGATGCTAGCATTGCCGAAACAGAGCCTTTACCGTTTGTCCCTGCAATGTGAATTGCTTTTATTTTTCTTTGAGGATTGCCAAGCTTTGCTAAAACCGATTTAATTCTTTCGAGTGTCGGTGGCAACGAGAAATTGCCCAAAGAATGTATATAATCAAGAGTTTCGTTATAATTCATATTAAGCCTCTTCTTTTATTTTTATATATTGTATCATAAAAAAACAGTATTCACAACAAAAACTCCAAATCTGATGATTTGGAGTTTTAAAACCGTTTATAGATAACAACGAATTTGTATTGCAAGCTTTTCCTCAAGATTAATAAGTCTTTTGCATATATCCTTAGAAACCTCATCTGCTGCGGCATATTTATTGAGATATTTATTAAGTGATTTAACACCCATATTACAACCGTCGGTTATTAAATCGGCTACCGTATTATCTGAAGTATCCATTGCAAGTTTAACATTAGTCTTTATCCAAGACATACCTTTAGCCATAGGATTAGGTTCTTTACCGTCATCTTTATATTTCTGAAGTAGTTCCTCAATTTCAAGGTTTAGCTTATCGTGTTCATCCTTGCAGTCATTCAACTCTCCCTTAAATTTCTCATTTTTGACATATTCCATAACCTCATCTATGGACGACACGCCCATTTTAACACCCGCGTCACATTCTCTTAAAAGCTTTATTGTATCTTGTTCTATCATAACTTCACACTCCCTTTTTAATTATGCCCGTTTTTTGAAATATAATCAGTATATTTATCCCTAATATTTTATATATTTAAAACGGTAGGTGATTTTTTATGAAAGAAAAAATAAAAGTATACCTTGTCTCTATAGGAATAGCACTGGCTGTCGGTGGACTATCTGCATTTTTTACAAGAAGAAGTATGAATTTATATGAGAAAATAGTAACGCCACCGCTTTCTCCTCCCTCATGGCTTTTCCCTGTTGTGTGGACCGTACTGTTCATATTAATGGGTATAAGCGCTGCTATGATTTATCTTGACCGACGCGCACCCGCACCTCAAAAGAAATCTGCGCTCTATACATACGCTTTAAGCCTTATTGTGAACTTTTTTTGGAGTATAATCTTCTTTAATATACGTGCCTTCCTTTTTGCATTTATATGGTTATTACTTTTGCTTTATCTTATAGTCAGAACAATAACCAAATATTATAAAATAAATCCTTTAGCGGCATATCTGCAAATTCCTTATCTTTTATGGGTTACCTTTGCGGGATATTTAACCTTTGCTATTTGGATTTTAAATGGCTAGGTTTACATAATTAAGCGGCTGTTTAACTGCCGCTTAATTATTTGGATACAATTCACTTGTAAAATTCAAAAATTTGTGATATTATTTATTGATGGAAATAATTGTTTGGGTGATGAAATGCTATTTAAAATGAAATCTACTTATGATTGGCTGATAGTAGGTCTCGGCAACCCCGGTCTACAGTACGAAAACACCCGCCACAATGCAGGCTTTATGGCGGTGGACAGGCTGTGTGAGGACGAAAAGTTCAGTCTTAGCAAAAATAAGTTTGATGCTTTGATTGGTGAATTTAAAATAAAGGATTTGCGTATACTTGTTATAAAGCCGCAAACATATATGAATAACTCAGGCTCTGCGGTTTCTAAAATCTCAGCCTTTTATAAAATCCCTACTGACCGAATTATTATAATTCAGGACGACGTTGCCCTTGATGTTGGCAAGCTTCGTATAAGACGAAAGGGCAGCGACGGAGGTCAAAAGGGTGTCAGAGATATAATCGAGCTTTTAGGCACCGAGGATATTATGCGTATTAAAATCGGCGTAGGCGCAAAGCCCCACCCCGATTATGATATGGCAAGCTGGGTTTTGGGCAAAATACCTGCCGGACAAAAAGAGGATTTTTCAAAGGTTATTGAAAAATCAGTTAAAGCGGTTAATGAAATTATTGCAAGGGGCATTGACTCTGCAATGAATAAATACAGCAGTTGAGGAAGCAATGGATTTTTTAAGTAAAATACTTTCTAGAGACCCTGACTATGCCGCACTTTTAAATGAAATAAATAAGAATAGATTGCCAACTGTTTGCACAGGGCTATCGCTAATTCATAAGGCAACGATACTTAAAGCTCTGCTAGAGCACACAAAAAGGAAAATCACTGTTATAACCCACGACGAAGCCTCTGCAGCAGAGCTTTTCGAGGATGCGGTATCACTTGAAATAAATGCGGTGACATTTCCTTTAAGGGACTACTGTATCGGTGACTATAGCGGCTACTCAAAAGAATATGAGCACAAAAGAACCGACACCCTATCCAAGCTTTTGGATGGGGATTTTGAGCTTGCAATAATATCGGTTGATGCAGCTTGTCAGTTAACCGTGCCTCCCGAAGTTTTAGAGCTTGCACGTTTTAGTATTAAGATGGGTGACAGTTATGAAATCAGTTCCTTATCGGAAATGCTTTTAAACGCAGGCTATGTGCGTAGTGAAATTTGCGAGGGTAAAGGTCAGTTTTCTGTGCGTGGAGGAATATTCGATTTATTCCCCGTTAATTCTGAATACCCCTACCGAATTGAGTTTTGGGGAGACGAGATTGACAGCATAAGTCTTTTTGACACTGAAAGTCAGCGTCGCACCGAAAACACAGATTTCATTGAAATCACACCCGCCTGTGAAATTCTATATAACCCAAACAACCTTGTGTTAAAGCTTAGAAGCTATTTAAATGAGGCTAAAATATTAACAGATAATCAACGCGAAAGACTTAACATAGATATCGCAGCGCTTGAAAACGGAATTGGTATTCATGCAGACCGATATATACCCTTGATTTATGAGGGCGGTGAAACCGTTTTCGATTATCTAAGAGACACTTTAACCCTTGTATCAGAAAGCGGAAGCATTACCGAACGACTTAAAAGCATATTTATTCAGCAATCCGAGGATGTAGAAAGCTATCTTACCGAAGGCTTTTTATCTGAGGCAACATCTATGCTATGGATTGGCTCTGCTGAATTCTGGGGCAAGCTTCAAAATGCTGTAATACTCGAAAACTTTCCACGCACCTCTTATGAACTTAAAATTAAAAATATAATTAACTTTAATTTCAAGCGTTCGACCGCTTGGGGCGGAGATATAAATGTTCTTTTAGAAGATATTGGATATATAGCCGAACAAAAAGGCAGTGTGGTTATACTTGCGGGCGAGCAAAGGGCTGCAAAGGTGCTTACTGCTGAGCTTAACGAACGCGGTATATCCGCAATACTCACCGAAAAACCGACAGAACTGGTGAGCGGTATCACTGTAGCTTTAGGAGGTCTATCAAGCGGATTTGAAATACCGTCGCAAAGTTTTATTCTCATAACCCACAGGCATATTAATTCGGATATTAAAAAACCGCGCAAAAGACCTAAAAACGCACAGGAAATAGGTTCTCTAGACGAATTACGCCAAGGCGACTATGTTGTACATGAAGCGCACGGTATCGGAATTTTTGACGGTATTAACCGCATCACAAACCAAGGTGTAACTAAGGATTATATTAAAATCAAATACGCAAAAAGCGATGTTTTATATGTGCCTGTAACTCAGCTTGACTTGGTTTCGCGTTATATAGGCGCTGCTACAGAGGACGGTGCAATAAAGGTTCACCGCCTAGGCGGTAGCGAATGGCAGAAAACCCGAAAGCGAGTTAAAGCCGCTGTTAAGGATATGGCAAAACAGCTTACCGCACTATATGCTAAAAGAATGAGTGTTAAAGGCTATGCCTTTTGTACTGACACCGATTTGCAAAACGATTTTGAACGGCGTTTCCCCTACGATGAAACCGAGGACCAACTGCGATGTGTTAATGAAATAAAGCGTGATATGGAACGCGATATTCCTATGGACCGTTTACTTTGCGGAGATGTCGGCTTTGGCAAAACCGAGGTAGCTCTCAGAGCCGCTTTTAAGTGTATAAGCGAGGGTAAGCAGTGTGTACTTATGGTACCTACCACCATACTCGCAATGCAACATTACAATACTATTTTGCGTCGTTTCGGTGATATGCCTGTAACAGTGAAGCTACTCAATCGATTTGTGCCACCCAAACAACAAGAAAAAATAATTACAGACCTCAAATGTGGCAGGCTTGATATGGTCGTTGGAACACACCGGCTCATTTCAAAGGATGTTAAATTCAAGGATATAGGTCTTGTTATAATTGACGAAGAGCAACGCTTCGGAGTGGCGCAAAAGGAAAAGCTTAAAGAACTTTATCCGCACGTGGATATTTTAACCCTTAGTGCAACCCCTATTCCGCGCACGCTAAATATGGCAATGTCGGGACTTAGGGATATGTCCTCATTAGACGAGGCGCCAGGTGACCGCCACCCAGTTCAGACATATGTTCTGGAATACAATAGCGGTGTTATAATTGATGCCATTAAAAAAGAAATCCGCCGTGGCGGACAGGTATATTATCTGCATAATAGGGTTGATACTATAGAGCGCACAGCCGCGAAGCTGAAACAATATTTACCTGATGTTAATATTGGAATAGCTCACGGTAAAATGACTGAGGACGAACTAACAAAGGTATGGCGCAACCTCCTAGAGCATGAAATTGATTTACTTGTTTGCACAACTATTATAGAAACAGGTGTAGATGTGCCGAACGCCAACACCTTGATTATTGAGGATGCCGACCGTATGGGGCTTAGCCAGTTGCATCAGCTAAGAGGCCGTGTGGGGCGTTCGCCTCGAAGAGCATATGCTTATTTTTGCTTTGGACAAAACAAACAGCTTTCTGACGTTGCCGCAAAAAGACTTGAAGCAATACGCGAGTATACCGAATTTGGCTCGGGCTTTAAAATTGCGATGCGCGACCTTGAAATAAGGGGCGCAGGAAGTATCCTAGGCGGCGACCAACACGGAAATATGGAATCGGTAGGCTATGATATGTATCTAAAGCTGTTATCCGAGGCGGTTAACGAGGAAAACGGCGCTATTCCTGAGGACGATATCCCCTGCACCGTTGACCTTAACGTTTCGGCACATATTCCCGAAAGCTATATTGAATCCCTACCCGCAAGGCTCGGCATTTACAAACGAATTGCCGCCATAAGAAACGATGACGATGCAAGTGATGTTATTGATGAGCTTTGTGACCGTTTCGGCGAGCCGCCAAGCGCTGTGATGGGCCTTATTGATATTTCTATGTTAAGAACTAAAGCAGCAAATGCCAAAATTGCCGAAATTACCGGCACTAATAACACGGTTATTCTTCATATAAATTCAATACAGCCCGAGGTTATGTCCAAGCTTTCAGGATATTTTGGCAACAGATTTATGCTTAATGCCACCGACAAGCCTGTATATACAATAAGACTTAATAAAGGCCAGAAATTATCCGACCTTGTAAACGAACTTTCAAAAGCATTATAAAAATGATAAAAGCTTAGCACGCGCTAAGCTTTTATCATTTTTATACTTATTTCACCTGAAGAAAGATATTCTTGACTACCGTCATTATAGCTCACTAGCAATCGGCAGTCATTGTCAATATCTAAAGCCATAGCTTTAATATTATTTTCGTTTTTAATTACCGTAATTTCTTTTCCTATCACTATTGAGCTTTTACGATAAGAGGCTAAAAACTCTCTGTTTTCAAGATTTTCATAATAATAGAAAAATCGATTGATAGTTTCCGCGCAAAGTCTATTCCGCAAATCCTTTTGCTTTTCCTTTTCAATAGCCCCTGCTATATCCTTGATTTCTTTGTCAAATTTATTTTTAGGCTCATACACATTAATTCCTATTCCTAGAACCGCCCAATTAAAGCCGCCCGTTTTGGCGTTTAGTGAGCCCTCGGTGAGTATTCCGCAAACCTTTTTATCGTTTAAAAATAGGTCGTTCACCCATTTAATACCTGTTTGCTTGTAGCAATGCTTTTGCACCGCATCGTTAACAGCTACTGCCGCGGCGGCAGTAATCAGCACTGAATCGCAAGCCATAAGGCGAGGCTTTAAAAGAATACTCATATAAATTCCAGTTCCTTTGGGTGAGAAGAATTTGCGGTCATACCGTCCCCTACCGCCAGTTTGACTGTCAGCAATAATCACAGTACCCTCTTCACCTTGTTGCTTAGCGATTTCTTTTAAAAGGTCGTTAGTAGAACAAACCGTATCATAAACCGAAACTTCAAATCGTTCGGGGTTTAAAAGATGCTTTAAAACACCCTCTTTATTCAAATTCATCTGCTCACCTCCGAGCTTTTAAAAAACTGCGGCACCGCAAAGGCGATGCCGCTAATATTTAGTCTATTTCAACCGAAATATTCTGGTTGTTTCTATTTGCAGCGGCACGCATTACAACACGGATAGCATTGGCTATTCTGCCCTGCTTACCAATAACGCGGCCCATATCCTGCTCTGCCACATGAAGATGGTAAACAATTACACCGTCTTCGTTAGGCTCGTCAACAGTAACAACAACCTGCTCAGGATTTTCAACTAATCCCGAAGCCAGTGATACAAGAAGCTCTTTCATTTAAACTTTCCTCACTAATTACGGTGGCTTAATACCACCTTTTTAAAATTAAAGAACACCGTTTTTCTTAAGTAAAGCCTTAACGGTATCGGTAGGCTGAGCTCCGTTAGAAATCCATTTCTTAGCCTTTTCGCTGTCAATGTTTACGACTGCGGGGTCCTTAGTAGGATCATAGGTGCCTATTTCTTCGATGAAGCGGCCGTCACGAGGATATCTCGAATCAGCAACAACTACACGGTAGAAAGGAGCACGCTTTGCACCCATACGACGAAGTCTGATTTTTACTGCCATTGTCTTTTACACCTCCGTTTAGAGAATTAAAAAATATTTTTTATGTTTTAAATTTAAAACCTAAAAACCAAAATTACCGAAATTATTGCCGCCTGGCAAATTCATACCCTTTAAAAGCTTTCGCTTGCTACCCTTTGAATTCATTTGCTTGAACATCTTTTTCATCTGCTCATACTGTTTTAGAAGACGGTTAACATCCTCAACCTTCATTCCTGAGCCTGCCGCGATACGCTTACGCCTTGAAGCATTTATAATATCTGGTTTAGCACGTTCTTTCTTAGTCATTGAGGTAATTATTGCCTCAATTCTAAGGAGCTGACGGTCATCCACATCAACATCGCGAAGTTGTTTATCCATACCTGGAAGCATTGAAAGAATGCTTTTGAGTGAGCCCATTTTCTTAATCTGATGAAACTGGTCTAGAAGGTCGTTCATATCAAACTTGTTTTCCTGAAGACGCCTTGCCGCTTCCTCGGCCTTTTTCTCATCAATATCGGCTTCGACCTTTTCAATGAAAGATAGCACATCACCCATACCGAGTATACGCGATGCCATTCTGTCGGGATGGAACTCTTCAAGTTCATCAAGCTTTTCGCCAACACCCGCATACATAATGGGCTTACCCGTAACCGCCTTAACAGACAGTGCCGCACCGCCTCTTGTATCACCGTCAAGCTTGGTTAAGATTACACCGTCAAGCTCTAAAATCTCATTAAAGGACTTAGCGATATTAACCGCATCCTGACCGACCATAGAGTCGATTACAAGCAGAATATTATGAACCTCAACCGCTTCTGTGATGCGTTTTAGCTCATCCATAAGCTCGGTATCAATATGAAGTCGACCTGCTGTATCTAAAATCAAAAAGTCGTGACCGTAATCTTTTGCATAAGCCACTGCTTTTTTTGCAATTATCTCAGGCTTTTCGGTGCCCATTTCAAAAACAGGAGCCCCAACCGCTTTTCCAACAACTTTTAACTGTTCAATAGCGGCAGGACGGTAAATATCACAGGCGGCAAGCATTGGCCTATGTCCCTGCGCCTTTAAAAGTTTTGCCAACTTTGCCGAATGTGTTGTTTTACCTGAGCCCTGAAGACCGCACATCATAATCACGGTAGGAAGTTTATTTGAAATGTTAAGTCTTGCCTGTTCGCTACCCATTAAGACGGTTAGCTCTTCCTTAACAATTTTAATAACCATTTGGGGCGCTGTAAGGCTTTCCATAACATTAGCGCCAATGCATTTTTCGGTGACAGAATTAGTGAAATCCTTAGCAACCTTATAGTTAACATCGGCTTCGAGCAAAGCAAGTCTTACCTCGCGCATTGCGGTTTTTACATCCGACTCACTAAGCTTACCCTTAGAACGCAGGCGCTTAAATACAGACGCTAGCTTATCGGATAAATTATCAAACGCCATACCGTTCACTCCTTATAAATTATCTATAATCGAAATAATTTTATCTACATCTGTTTTATTACCGTTTTTAACCGATTCCGCTAATTCCTTAAGCCTTAAAAAATTCTCGCAGTAGTTACACTTTTCTTCAAGAAATTTAAGCTGTGCTACAGCTCTTTTTATAAGGTCATTAACTCCCTGACGGGTTATACCCTCGTTTTCAGCAATTTCGGATAACGATAAATCGTCATTATAATAATACTCGGTAAGTGTTTTTTGCTTTTCACTTAAAGCAAAACCGTAAACATCAAGCAAAGCGGAAACATATAAATCCTTCACAAAACACACCTCACCGAGCACATAGTATAACATAACTTCTGTCATCTGTCAAGCTTTTTTCTTTACACTTATGTTTTTCCTTTAAAAATGCCAAAAGCCTTAGGAAAATCCTAAGGCTTTTTTATTTACATCACAGGAACTAAAATCATTTTACCTGCTATTAACTGCTCGCTTTCAAGCTCGTTTATACGCATTATTTCTTCAACGCTCGCATTGTATATGCGTGCAATATCCCATACACACTCGTGGTTAGATGGGAAATAAATTGTCATTGCGCCCTTTGTCTTTTTAGCAACGGTTTCGTTTTCATCAATAAGCATATCTGAAATTAATGATACATCGCACCGCTCATAAACCGCCGCATTTATTGCCATATCCATTCTGATTTCAATACTGTCAGCCGAAGTTATGGTATAAGAACAGGAAAGTATCTCTATCTGCGGTTCTGCATGAGGCGAGCCCAATTTGCATTCAAGTTGATATTTATATTCAAAATCAATCGGTTTCTCACAATATACCGCATTACCATTTTCGTTTACCACAATCATTCCCGCCATAACAATTCCGCTAATAACCATATTTCCACTCTCAAATTTTGTGGTAACATTTTGAACATTGCACCATAAATCAATAAGTGAACTGATATTATCCTCTAGCTGAACTGTTTTCTTGCAATGATATTTTTCGGTAACATTATGTGTGATTTTTTCAAAGCAAACCTTTTCTCTTTTTATATCTGCTTTATATTTTCGTGAAAAAGCATCCATAATAACCGCAATATCGTTACTGCAATATGCCTCTGCGGTAAGGAGTAATTTAGCGGTAAGCAAAAAGCTCTTGTTTTCTCCGCCTGAAGACATACGTGGCTTAACCTCTAAAAATGCTAACTGTGATTTAGTCTCGCATTCGCAAAGCTCGGTGATACCGTCAATATCAATTATCTGACTAAAGGGTATAACTGTTTTTACGCACTGCGGGTTGCCGTCATTTTCGGGGCAATAAATGATGCAAAGATTCATTTCTCCCTTAACAACCGCTTTATCATTTATAATTTTAGTTTCTTTAACCTGTGGATTTGCTTCACAACGAAGAATGTTTCTGATATTTGGTTGCGACTCACCTATTCTTATTTCCTCTTCAAGCATAAGATACTTTTCAGCGTAACCCATAGGAACTGTTGCAGGTGCCATACCTCTGCGCAGCTCAATATTAGAATCATCATAGTCGGATACAATATCGGTGCATTTGCGCTTAAACACCTTTACATAAATACCAACCGCACCGTGAATATCCACCTTTCTGCCTGTAACCGCGCGGCAGTTTATGTATTCGTTGCGTATCTTACAGCAAAGGTTTGCCCCTGCACATTCGCTGCTCATTTCAAGGCTTTTAGAAAAAGGATACTGATACTCATAAGAGCAAAGTTTACCGTCACGGTCGGCATAAAGCAGGGTTATATGAACCGCGCCGTCAATCGTAATCGTTCTGCCGTTTATCCCCTTTGATGCAATTCTCGGTACCGCCTGACATTTAAAAATCTTTGAAATATCAGGGCAGTAGTCGGGCAAGGTGAAATCAACATCAATTGCCTGTTCTGTTGCCTCATTGAAAATGATATCATTAATATAAATGCTCGTTTTTAAACACTTTTGTTCCATAAAAAAATCCTCTCTTTGAATAATATTTTCTGATTACTTCATTAAATAATATTCATTTAAAGAGAGGATTATGATAATATTTTTATTCTAATTCAAATGCTCCTGTGTATAGCTGATAGTATTTACCCTTCACTGAAATCAAGTCCTCGTGGGTTCCGCGTTCAATAATTCTACCATGCTCTAATACCATAATAACATCTGAATTTTTTACGGTTGAAAGCCTGTGCGCTATTACAAACACCGTTCTGCCGTGCATTAGTCTGTCCATACCCTTTTGAACGATAGCCTCGGTTCTGGTATCAATGCTTGAGGTTGCTTCGTCAAGTATCATAACGGGAGGGTCTGCAACAGCAGCACGTGCTATTGCAATCAGCTGACGTTGACCTTGAGACAGATTTGCACCGTTATTCGAAAGCTCGGTATCATAACCGTTTGGAAGTCTGGAAATGAAATCGTCTGCACCCGAAAGGCGAGCCGCCTCGATACATTCTTCATCGGTAGCATCGAGTCTTCCGTAACGGATATTTTCCATAACAGTGCCTGTGAAAAGATTTGTTTCCTGAAGAACTATACCAAGCGAGCGTCTAAGGTCGCTCTTTTTAATTTTATTGATATTAATTCCATCATAACGGATTTTACCATCAGCAATATCATAGAAACGGTTGATAAGGTTTGTAATAGTGGTTTTACCCGCACCCGTAGCACCAACAAAAGCCACCTTTTGACCCGGTTTTGCATAAACATCAATGTTATGAAGAACAACCTTATCCTCAGTATAACCGAAATCAACATCGAAAAGTCTTACATCACCCATAACCTTTGTATAGGTAGTAGTACCGTCGTGATGAGGGTGCTTCCAAGCCCATATGCCTGTGCGGTCTTTAGTCTCGGTGAGCGAGCCATCCTCATTCTCAGCAACATTAACAAGGGTTACATATCCATCGTCAATTTCAGGCTGTGTATCCATAAGCTTTAATATACGGTCTGCTCCTGCAAGACCCATAATAATCGAATTAATCTGCTGTGAGACCTGATTTACATTTCCTGTAAACTGCTTGGTCATATTAAGAAACGGTATAACCACACTTATACCGAAAACGACCTCTTTCCCAAATGCCGCCGAAAGACTTATATTTGTGAAACCGTCTGACAGTAAAAAAAGGCCGCCTACAGTAGCTATTAAAACATAAAGGATATTTCCTATATTCATATTGATTGGTCCCAAAATATTTGCATAGCTATGTGCTCTTTTACTATCCTCAAAGAGAGCATTATTTACTTGGTCAAATTCATCTGCTACCTTCTTTTCGCGGCAGAAAACCTTGACCACTTTTTGTCCGTTCATTATTTCCTGAATATAGCCTTCAGTTTTACCTACCGCCTTTTGCTGACGTATAAAATATTTAGCAGAACCGCCACCCACAGTTTTAGTAACAAACATAAGAAGTAAAACGCCGGCAATTACTATAAGTGTCATCCATACACTATACCAAAGCATTATAAAGAATACCGTAATTACTATGAGTCCTGCTTGCAAAATAGATGGTATTGCCTGTGAAATCAACTGACGCAATGTGTCAATATCATTAGTATAGTGGCTCATAATATCGCCATGCTTATTGGTATCAAAATATTTAATCGGCAAATTCTGCATACTTGCAAACATATTTTTTCTAGCCTTACTCAAAAAGCCCTGTGTAATGATTGCCATAAGCTGAGTATAAACAAAAAAAGATACAAGCGATATTAAATAGAGCACAGCCAAGGTGATAATCTTAGGTATTATTTCGCCACTAGCCGAAGCCCAGTCACGACTTACATACCACTTTTCAATAAGCGCTATTATCTGCTGATTAAAAATCGCAGGCATAGTGTTTACTATTGCAGAAAAAACAATGCAAACTAAAGTTATCGGCAAGAGCACAGGATAACTTTCATATAGCATTTTAAGCACTCTTTTTAATGTGTCAGGGTTTAATTTGGGCTTTGGCCTGGCCATATTAGCACCTTTGCCCATAGGCATTTGCTTACTCATTATCCTCACCTCCGCTTATCTGCTGCTCGTAAACCTCACGGTAAATTGCACTGCTTTCGAGTAATTCAGCATGTGTGCCAGCCATAGAAATTTTACCGTTGTCCATAACAATAATAAGGTCAGCATCCTCAACAGAGGCTACTCGTTGCGCAATTATAATTTTGGTGGTTTCGGGTATAAATTCACGAAAGCCCTTGCGTATAAATGCGTCGGTTTTTGTATCAACCGCACTGGTCGAATCATCAAGAATAAGAATCTTCGGTTTCTTTAAAAGCGCACGGGCAATACAAAGCCTCTGCTTTTGACCGCCCGATACATTTGTACCGCCCTGTTCAATATAAGTATCATATTTATCGGGGAAATTCTCTATAAACTCATCTGCTTGAGCCAGCTTGCAAACCTCTATAAGCTCTTCATCAGTAGCTTCCTCGTTACCCCAACGCAAATTTTCCTTGATTGTTCCTGAGAAAAGCTGATTTTTCTGAAGCACCATTGCAACACCGTCACGAAGTGTTTTGATATCGTAATCCCTTACGTCCACTCCGCCAACCAAAACCTTACCCTCGGTTACATCATAAAGACGGGGAATTAACTGCACCAAGGAAGATTTACTAGAACCTGTGCCGCCGATGATACCTACCATCATACCCGATTTAATTTTAAGGTTAACATCCTCTAGAGCGTATCTTTTAGCCTTCTCTGAATATTTAAAACTTACATCTTGAAATTCAACGGTACCGTCTAAAAGCTCTGTTACAGGGTTTTCCGGATTTTTTAGCGAGGGTTCTTCATTTAGCACCTCACAAATACGCTTCATAGATTCAATCGACATTGTTAGCATAACATAAATCATCGAAAGCATCATGAGAGATATGAGTATCTGCACTCCATAGGTAAGCATTGCCGAAATCTGTCCTACATCTACAGAGCTTCCACCCGTAGTAATAACAAGAAAAGAACCGATAGCTAAAATTCCTACCGTGTTAAAATACATACAAAACTGCATAATCGGTGTATTAAGCACCACTATGCGCTCAGCTTTTGTGAAATCGCGGCAAATATCGTCAGATGCAAAATTGAACTTTTCCTTTTCTAATTCCTCTCGCGAAAAGCCCTTTACCACACGCATACCTCTTACATTTTCTTCTATAGATTCATTAAGCTTGTCATACTTTTTAAATACACGTCTGAAAGCGGGCATCGCCTTTCTTGCTACAAATAAAAGTCCTAAAATCAGCACAGGAACTACTACAACAAAGGTTGTAGCCAATGCGCCTCCCATTTTATAAGCCATTATAATTGAAAAAATAAACATCATAGGACTTCTGACTGCAACACGAATTAACATCATATAAGACATCTGCACATTATTAATATCAGTTGTAAGTCTTGTTACCAAAGAGGTTGAAGAAAACCGATCAATATTTGAGAAGGAATAGCTTTGAATTTTTCTGAACATATCACCGCGAAGATTTTTAGCAAAGCCTGCCGATGCTTTAGCACAGGTAAGTGCGGCTATACCTCCACATCCCAAGGAAATTACCGCCATTAAAACTAACATTAAACCCGTCTTAATAATATCTTCTATTGGCGCGCCATATTTAATATCATTAACAAGATTTGCTGTTATAAATGGAATAGCAACCTCTATTAGCACCTCACCCATAATAAAAATAAGGGTGAGAATTGACGGTAACTTATATTCTCTTATACTTTTTGCCAAGGTTTTAATCATTGTCTGCCTCCATATTTGCCGTTAACTTTTTCATCACATTAAAAAAGAGTTCAAGCTCACTATCATTAATACCAAGCTTTAATCTCTCTTCCCTTTTCTTTATGCCCGAAAGAATCCGTTCGTGGTTTTTTATAGCCTTATCGGTTAACACAATTTTTTTAAGTCTCGCATCATTCTTAACCGCAAGGCGTTCAATAAAGCCCTTTTGCTCCATGGTTTTTAACATTCTCGATGCGGTAGAACGCCTGATAGAAAAACGCTCTTCAAAGTCTCGCTGAAAAACATCTTTATCACGATTCTCATAAAAATAGTTTATCGCCCAACCGTTAATGCCTTTTATATGCTCAATACCCTCTTTTTCATTAGAAGCTTCAATGTCCCGCTTTATAGCATTAAATAGCCTTCGCACCGCAAAGCAAATTTCAGTATCGCGCCCCAATATAGCACCGCCCTTCCGATTGTTAGCTTGCTAACTATTATAAATTAGTATGTCTCTAAAGTCAAGCATTAAACATTTTATTTTATAAACTGATTTTTTATAGCACCCAGTCAAATGTTAAAAAAGTGGGCGATTGCCCACTTTTTTATTAACCAAGAATCGTCTGAAACCCGTCCTTTAAGGTTGATTCGGTCTGAACTCAAATTTGCCATCCACAAAGATACAAGCTACGGTATCACCGTTTTTAATGCTACCGTCAAGGATTTTTTCACTTAAAGCATCCTCAATTTTACTTTGAATTTCACGTCTTAAGGGACGTGCACCGTAAGTGTCATCAAAGCCCTTTAAAGCTAATGCCTTTTTAACACTCTCATCCCAACTGAATTTTATATTAAGGTTTAAAAGACGTTTTCCTAATGCCTCTAGCATTTTATCGGCTATTTGCTCTATTTCATCACATGTCAACTTTGAAAAGACAATAATATCATCCACTCGGTTTAAAAATTCCGGACGGAAGGTGCTTTTAAGCTCACCCAAAACCGCATCTTTGATATTGGAGTTACTGCTATCGGTCGATTCTACAAAACCAAAGCTGATTTTTTTATCGGTAATTTTTCTGGCGCCTACATTTGAGGTCATAATAATTACTGTGTTTTTAAAATCCACCCTACGCCCCTGTGAATCGGTTAATATTCCGTCTTCCAAAATTTGCAGCAGCATATTAAAAACATCTGGATGAGCTTTTTCAATTTCATCAAAAAGCAGAACAGAGTATGGGTTGCGCCTCACCTTTTCTGTAAGCTGCCCGCCATCTTCGAAGCCGACATATCCAGGCGGTGAGCCAACCAGACGTGATACTGTATGTTTTTCCATATATTCTGACATATCAAGTCTTATCATCATATTTTCGCTGCCAAAAAGCGCTTGAGCAAGTGCCTTGCAAAGCTCGGTTTTGCCTACACCCGTAGGACCCGAAAAAATAAATGAGCCGATCGGTCTTTTAGGATCTTTAAGCCCTACTCTGCCGCGACGGATAGCCTTAGCAATAGCCGTTACTGCCTCATCCTGTCCTATAAGTCGGTTGTGTAGTTCTTCCTCAAGCCTTAGAAGTCTTGCACTTTCTTCCTCAGTAAGCTGAGAAACAGGAACACCCGTCCAATTAGAGAGAATTTCTGCAATATTTTCAGTCGTCACCTCGCCGCTTGAATGACCGTTTTTATCCTGCCACTTTTCCTTTTCCTCACGAAGCTGTTGCTTATAATCATTTTCTGTATCTCTAAGCGATGCCGCGCGCTCAAAATCCTGTGACGAAATTGCCTCGTTTTTTTCATCCTCGATATCTGCAATTTTTTCTTCAAGCTCTTTAAATTCGGGCGGTGCAGAAGAAGCCTTTAGCCTTACCCTTGAAGCTGCCTCATCTATAAGGTCTATCGCCTTATCGGGTAAAAATCTGTCGCTTATATATCTTGCTGAAAGCTTCACTGCGGCACTAAGCGCATCCTCTGTAATGGTCACATTATGATGTGCCTCATATTTATCCTTAAGTCCCTTTAAAATCAAAAGTGTATCGTCTTCGGAGGGCTCACCCACATTTACCGGTTGAAAACGCCTTTCAAGTGCTGAATCCTTTTCAATATTCTTTCGATATTCTGAAATAGTGGTAGCACCCACGAGCTGAAACTCACCTCTAGCCAAAGCCGGCTTTAAAATGTTTGCGGCATCTGTGGCGCCCTCAGCAGAGCCTGCGCCTATAATTGTGTGCACCTCATCAATAAATAAAATTATATTGCCAGATTTTGTAACCTCATCAATTACAGCCTTTATTCGTTCCTCAAAGTCACCGCGATATTTTGTGCCGGCAACCATACCTGTGAGATTTAAAGTAAAAAGCTTTTTGTTTTGCAAAATGTCAGGCACATTCCCATCTGCTATCTTTTGAGCCAAGCCTTCTACCACAGCAGTTTTACCCACACCCGGCTCTCCTATAAGACAAGGATTGTTTTTTGTTCTTCTGCAAAGAATTTGTATAACCCTTTCAATCTCACATTCTCTACCGATTACAGGGTCAAGCTTGCCCTTTTTGGCTTCCTCGGTCAAATCTATACCAAATTTTGAGAGATTTTCAGTCCTACCGTTTCCCCTTTCGCCTGCACCCTTATCACCGCCTTGCTTGAAATCAGGGTCTATACCCGATGCCGATAGCACCTCATTTGTAAGAAATGCCACATCAACACCAATGCTTCCTATAAACCTTATAGCATAATTATCGCCCTCGCTTAAAATACCTATAAGAATATGCTCTGTACCTACGAACTTTTTGCCCATATTATTACATCCGCTAATGGCAGTTTCAATAACGCGTTTTGCCTTAGGAGTAAAATAATCGGGAGAAAGCCTTGTCGGTGTTCCCGTGCCTATTTGAGCACGTATAAGCTCTTCTATTTTCTCGGCAGTCACTCCTCTTTTATTAAGCACCGCCGCAGCTACACCACCACCTATTTTGAGAAGTCCTAAAAGCAAATGCTCGCTTCCAACATAGGTGTGTCCAAATTTTTCAGCACAGGCTATTGCTTGATTTAAAGCATCGTTAGCCTTTGAAGTAAATCCGTTAAAATTATATTTCATAACCTTAACCTCCCTCACGGTTATACATTATCACCCTAAAAGTCATCTATCTCACTACGCAAAAACTCAGCCCTCGAAACATCCCTTTCGTAAGGCTCCATCTCACCTTTTTTACGCATAAGCATATAGGGTTGAACCTCAATAAGAAGCTCTATGGGGTTTATCTCCCCTTTAATTATACCCAGGTTTTGACCAAGTTTAATCCTTGAAAGTAATTTCATTGCCTCCTCGCTTGTAATAACGCGAGCATATTTCAGTGTGCCTACTGCCCTGTATGACATATCCTCAACCTTAAGACTATCAAGTGCCTTTTGGGCATTACGTTCCTTTTCTATAAGCTGAGTTGTTATAATTTTAAGATTATCTATAGCATTTTTCTCGCTTATTCCCAATGTAATCTGATTAGAAACCTGATATAAAGATGCTATTGACTTAGAGCCTTCACCGTACATTCCACGTACCGTAAAACCGATTTTACCTACTGTATCACTAAGAGTAGAAATTTCACCCTTAGATTCTATTATAGGTAAATGCAACATAACCGACGCTCTAAGCCCCGTTCCAAGATTTGTGGGGCATTCTGTAAGGTAACCTAAATCAGAATCAAAAGCAAATTGCAGCTTATTATAAAGCAAGGTGTCAAGACTTTCAGCAATATCGTAGGCCTCTTCAAGCTTCAAGCCACTTAAAATAACCTGTATTCTTATATGGTCCTCCTCACCTATCATAATGCTTATGCTTTCATCATCAGACAGTATGATAGCTCTGCCTTCGCTACTCTTTGCAAATTCAGGGCTAATTATATGGCGCTCCACCATAGCATAAATTTCATTTTGAGGAATGCTTTTCATATCTATATATTTAAGATTTTTGGCAAAAGGAGTGTGGCTATCTGAAATTGCCTCTTTTACGCGTAGCTTTAAATCTTCCCTTTGCTCTTTTGTCATTCGGGATGGAAATGGAACATCACTCAGATTTCTGGCAAGGCGCACTCTTGTGCTTACAACAATATCGTCACAGCAATTTTTTTCTTTGTACCAACTACCCATTGTTTTCTGCCTCCATTTTCTTGATTTTATCCCTTATAACCGCTGCTTGCTCGTATTTTTCCTCACTAACAAGTCTATTAAGCTCATTTCTTAGGCTTTCCACCGTTTCTGTTTTAGGGATAACCGCTAAAGGCGCTTTATTTGGAACCTTACCTGTATGATGGGTGCTTCCGTGAACACGCTTTAAGTACGGCAATAATTCCTTTTCAAAGGTTTTATAACACTCAGCACAGCCAACCTTTCCGCTCTCGGCAATCGTGTGAAAATCTGCACCGCAAACAGCACATTTAGTGGTAGTTGCTGCAAGATAACGGTCGGCAGTCTCGCCTAACATCGATGCTAGCATTCCTGCAAGACTATTGTGAGTAATACCTGTATATCCTTCTTCCGCGGCACAGTAACCGCAAAGATTAAGCTCCTTTGCCACACCGTTCACAACCGAATGGATATGTGTTGTAGCATTATTCTTTCCACATTTTTCACATAACATAAGAATTTCTCCTTTAATAAAACCTGTCACGCCAGATAATATATTTTGTTTTTTCTTGTTTTTCTAAATCTGCGTCAAAAGCATTTGCTTTAATATTGTAGCCCTTAGCGCATCCTTTAATACAGGAGGTACAGACTGCATAACAGTGTTAGATACCGCCGCCGCCATAATACGAGCCGTCTCCTTTGAAATAAGCCCTGCTTCAAGGCAGTTTTCGATTACAATCCTCGTGCTCATTGAATCAATACTATCACCGATAGAATTTATAATGTGCATAAATGCAGATGAAGAGTTAAGTACAACACGCTTAATTCTGATATATCCCCCTCCGCCTCGGCGACTTTCAATTATATATCCGTGCTCAGGTGTAAAGCGTGATGCAAGCACATAATTTATCTGACTTGGTGCACAACCTATAACACCCGCAAATTCATTGCGCTGTATTTCGGCAGTATTTTCTTCCGATTCATTTAGCCTTTTTATAATTTCACGTGTTATCAAATCACTCATTCTCATATTTAAAGCACCTCTTTCTTTGACTTTCCCTGACTTTAATTATACACGAAAGTCAGGAAAAGTCAAGTTATTTTTTCGCAACTCGTCATACCTTTGATTTTCATCCTAATTTTCATGCAAAAGCCCCTAAGACTAACCTTGAATTTTTTTATATTCTGTAACACAACCGCCGTTCTTTGCATAGTATGTGATGAAAACGAAAGAAGGAGGTCTTCACGAATGTGTGGTTTTGGCGGTAACAACTGTTCTTGGATTATAATCCTCATCATCATCCTCTTCTGCTGCTGCGGTAACAACGGTTCCTACAACAACGGTTGCAACAATGGCTGCGGCTGTGGTTGTGACAACAACTGCGGATGCTAATCCATAGCGAAACAAAAAAAGTCCGATAAAAATCGGACTTTTTTTTATTTCTTGATTTTTTCTATATCATAAGGTGTTGTCTGATAAACAAAATAGTTAAGCCAATTAGAATAAAGCAAATTAGCGTGTGAACGCCAAGTAACTACGGGTTTCTTTTTAGGGTCATTATCCTTAAAATAATTCTTTGGAACTTCAATTGGAAGCCCCTGTGAAACATCCCTTAAATATTCATTCATTAAGGTGTCTGCATCATATTCGGAATGACCTGTTATAAAAATCTGCTTACCGTTTTTAGTTGATACTGCATAAAGCCCCGCTTCCTTAGAGGTGGATAGAATTTTAAGCTCTTTTACTGCTTTTACATCCTCTATATCAACAGTAGTATGCCTTGAATGAGGCACCATAAATACATCATCAGAGCCTCTGAAAAGTATAGACTTTTTATAATCCACCTTGTGCGGAAATACACCGAACATTTTTTCAGAAAGCGGCTTTTTATTAATTCCAAAGTGATAATAAAGACCTGCCTGCGCACCCCAACAAATATGGAAGGTACTATGCACGTGAGTTTTAGTCCACTCCATAATTTCGCAAAGCTCTTCCCAATATTCGACCTCTTCAAACTCCATTAGTTCAACAGGGGCACCTGTTATTATCATACCGTCAAAGGTGCGGTCTTTAACATCCTCAAAGGTTTTATAAAAGGCTAACAAATGCTCGGCTGATGTGTTTTTTGATTTATGACTTTTGGTGTGTATAAGCTCTAAATCAACCTGAAGCGGAGAGTTTCCAAGAAGACGCGAAAGCTGAGTTTCGGTTTCTATTTTTTTAGGCATTAGATTTAGAAGCAATATTTTTAAAGGACGTATATCCTGTGTTATGGCTCTGGTTTCGGTCATAACAAAGATATTTTCATCATTAAGCGTTTTTACCGCTGGTAAATCGTTTGGAATTTTAATAGGCATAAATTGTACCGTTGTTCCTTTTTGAAAATTTAATAAAAATAAATGAATATTGAATAATGAATATTGAATAATTATGGTGTTTCGCTATGCGAACCATTATATATTAGTTTTGGCATAGCCAAAACACATTAATTATTCATTTTTCATCATTCATTTTTCATTAAATATTATCAAGTGCCTGCTTAATATCTGCTATAAGGTCCTCAGCATCCTCAATACCGCAAGAAAAACGGATCAGGTCACCCGAGATGCCGCAATCAATAAGCTCCTGCTCATTCATTTGACGGTGGGTTGCACTTGCAGGATGCAAACAGCACGAGCGTGCATCTGCAACATGGGTTTCAATAGCGCCGATTTTAAGGTTCTTCATAAAGCTTTCGGCCGCTTTTCTGCCGCCCTTTACACCAAAGCTTACAACACCGCAACTGCCATTGGGCAAATACTTCTGTGCTAAAGCATAGTCCTTATTTGACTCAAGACCGGGATAATTCACCCATGCCACTCTATCATCAGCCTCTAAAAACTTTGCAACAGCAAGACCGTTATCACAGTGTCTCTTCATTCTAAGGTGCAAGCTTTCAAGCCCTAAATTGATAAGAAATGCATTTTGCGGAGACTGAATTGAGCCAAAGTCACGCATTAACTGTGCGGTAGCCTTGGTAATATAAGCACCCTCAAGACCGAAACGCTCGGTATATGTTACACCGTGATAGCTGTCGTCAGGTGTGCAAAGACCGGGGAATTTTTCAGGATACTTAGTCCAATCAAATTTTCCCGAATCAACAATACAACCACCCACGCCTGAACCGTGACCGTCCATATACTTTGTGGTTGAATGGGTTACAATATCAGCTCCCCATTCAAAAGGTCTGCAATTAACTGGGGTAGCAAACGTATTATCAATAATTAGCGGAACGCCGTGGCTATGCGCCGCGTTCGCAAACTTTTCGATATCAAGCACATTAAGAGCAGGGTTTGCTATAGTCTCTCCAAACACCGCCTTAGTATTATCTTTAAAGGCAGCATTAAGCTCTTCCTCACTGCAATCGGGAGAAACAAATGTGAATTCTATACCCATTCTCTTCATAGTCACAGCAAAAAGGTTATAGGTTCCGCCGTAAATAGTTGAGGATGAAACAATATGGTCACCGCAGGATGCAATATTAAAGATTGAATAGAACGAAGCCGCCTGACCCGAAGAAGTAAGCATTGCGGCAGTACCGCCCTCAAGCTCGCAAATTTTAGCCGCTACGGTATCACAGGTTGGGTTTTGCAACCTTGAATAGAAATATCCGCTCGCCTCAAGATCAAAAAGTTTGCCCATATCCTCACTTGTTGCATATTTAAAGGTTGTGCTCTGAATAATTGGAATTTGTCGCGGCTCACCGTTACCCGGTGTGTAACCACCCTGAACACATTTAGTACCTATTTTCATTTCGGTCACTCCAAATTAAAAAGTTTTTTAGCATTCATATTTAGTATACTCATAATTTCCTGTTCGTCAAGTCCGAGAGATAAAATACTTTCAATTTCCAACTTTGGTTCCCACATAGGATAATCTGTTCCAAAAAGTACCCTTTGGGCACCGTAGGTTCGGATTATGTTGAGTGTGGTTTCACGACTTAGCCACGGCATACTCGAAGAACAGTCAACATAAAAATTTGGTATTCCACTATATGCCTTTACCGCCTCTTCCCAGATTGAATAACCGCCAAAATGGGCGCCTATAACCTTTAAATCAGTATAAGTTTCAAGAATTGGCAAAAGACGGTTGGGGTTTGAATAATCATAACGATTGTCGCCTGTGTGCAGAAGAAGAACTAAACCTTTTTCCTCGCAAAGCTCGTAGATTTTAAGACATCTGTAATCGTCAATTTTAAAGGCTTGTATATCGGGGTGAAGCTTAACTCCCTTTAAACCCAAAGATACCAAATTCTCAATATCTGCCTTAATATCTTCACTTTCGGGGTGAAGCGTGCCAAGACCTATAAGCTTTTCGGGGTTTTTAGAAACCTCATCGGCTATAAAATTATTAATACTTGCCACCTGTTTCGGTGTGGTTGCAACAGACTGCACGATAAAACGATCGATTCCCGCCTCGGTCCCTTTTTTTATAAGGTCAGCCACAGTACCCTCACAATGCGATTTCACACCGTAAAAATTATCGGTTCCCGCCACTGCCTTAGCGGCTATTTTTTCGGGGTAGATGTGACAATGCGCATCAATAGTATATATACCATTTACCATTTATTTCTTCAGTCCTAACTTCTCTGTAGCGGCTTCGCGCATCTTGTATTTAAGAATTTTACCTGCTGCATTCATCGGAAATTCGGTTACAAAGTCGATATAACGAGGCACCTTATGACGCGCCATGTGCGAAGCTATATACTGCTTCATTTCTTCTACAGTCATTTCCTCGCCCTTTTTAAGAATAATGCACGCCATAATTTCTTCACCATACTGCTCATCAGGTACTCCTATTACCTGAACATCACGCACCTTAGGGCAGGTATAGATAAATTCCTCAATTTCCTTTGGATAAATATTCTCTCCGCCGCGAATAATCATATCCTTTAGTCTGCCGGTAATTCTATAGTTACCGTCGGCATCTCTGCAAGCAAGGTCACCCGTATGAAGCCAACCGTTTTCGTCAATGGCCTCTGCGGTGGCTTTAGGCATTTTGTAATAGCCCTTCATTATATTATAACCGCGTGCCACAAATTCACCGTTTTCTCCATCGGCACAATCCTCACCTGTTTCAGGATTAACAATTTTACATTCAACATTAGCAAATGCAGAACCTACTGTTTCGGTGCGCACCTCTAAGGAATCATAGTAACTGCTCATAGTGCATCCGGGGCTTGCCTCGGTCTGACCGTAAACAGATACAATTTCCTTCATATTCATAACCTCAGTAGCCTTTTTCATAAGGTCAGCGGGACAGTTAGAGCCTGCCATAATGCCAACGCGCATATACGAAAAATCGGTTTTAGAAAAATCTGCATGTTGCATCATAGCAATGAACATTGTAGGCACGCCGTTAAAGGCTGTAATATGCTCATTATGAACGCACGCAAGTGACGGTTTTGGTGAGAAATAAGGCATAGGATACATAGTAGTACCGTGTGTCATAGATGCGGTCATAGAAAGTACCATTCCAAAACAATGGAACATAGGCACCTGAATCATCATACGGTCGGCTGTTGAAAGCTCCATATGGTCACCTATATATTTACCGTTATTTACAACATTATAATGTGTAAGCATTACGCCCTTTGGAAAACCTGTTGTACCCGATGTATATTGCATATTGCAAACATCGTCCTTATCAACTAAGGCAGCAAGCCTATAAACCTCGCTCACAGGTACCTGAGACGCTCTATCTAAAGCATCTTCCCAAGTAAGACAACCCTTTTGCTTAAAGCCAACAGTTATGCAATTTCTAAGAAAAGGCAGACGTCTTGCATGCAGTGGCTTGCCCGACTTCAAAGTTTCAAGTTCGGGACAAAGCTCAGCCACAATTTCACCGTAAGCAATATCCTTAGCGCCCTCGGTCATAATAAGAGTGTGTGTATCCGACTGCTTTAAAAGGTATTCAATTTCGTGAATTTTGTAAGCAGTATTGACAGTTACAAGCACAGCGCCTATTTTAACGGTTGCCCAAAATGCAATATACCACTGCGGAACATTTGAAGCCCAGACCGCCACATGTGTACCAGGTTTTACGCCCAAAGCTATAAGTGAGCGTGCAAAGGTATCAACATCGTCACGAAATTCGCTATAAGTTCTTGTATAGTCAAGCGTGGTGTATTTAAAACCATATTGGTCGGGGAATTCCTCAACCATACGGTCCAAAACATCCGAAAAGGTTGCATCAATCAGCAAATCCTTTTCCCATACATATTTGCCCGTATGCGCCCTATTGTAATAGAGTGCGCTCTCATTTTTAGAGGTATCGCCAAACTGCTTCATAAAGTTTACAAACTGCGAAAAGATGATTTCCATATCATCAAGCTCCTCACACCAGGAGGGGTGCCACTCTAAAGATACAAATCCGTCAAAGTTAACCGAACGAAGTGCGAGCATCATCTCTTCAATAGGAAGCTCACCCTCACCCATAAGGCAGAAGCTTATATCCTCCCCCACCTTTTCAGCATCCTTTATGTGAACATGGCGAACGTAAGCGCCTAAATTTTTAATGGTGGTTTCGGCATCCTCATGTCCCAAAAAATAGGTTGAATACATATCCCACAAGGCCGCAACATTGTCACACGCAAAGGTATTAAGAAGCTCTAATAATTTTGCTGTATTAGAGAATACACCCGAAGTTTCAACTAAAATACAAATTCCCGAATTTTCTGCATCAGAAAGTACTGCTCTAAGTACATCCTCTGCGCAAGCAAATGCGGTGCTATCATCGCCGTCACCTATCGCGCGTACTCTGACAGCAGGAATTTTTAAGTTTTTAGCAATATTAATGCAAGCGCGGATTTCCTCTAAGGTTGCCTCTTTTTCAGCAGATTTACCGCAATCACATATAGAATCAATACAAGGAATACTAAGCTTTAATTCGTAAAGCTTTCTTACTGTTGCCGCGGCGGTATAATCGTGAAAAGCACCGTCCTTATCTGTAAAAAGGCGGTTATGAATATTATGAAGCTCTATACCCTCAAATTTCAAATCCTTAGCAATGGCGCAAAACTCATCAAAAGAGTTATTATGCCATCCCTTAGTAGAAAAAGACAACTTCATAATTAGTTAGCCTCCTCATAAACAATCTTATTGAGTGCATTTATGTAAGCTCTAATACTTGCACCCAAAATATCTGTAGAAATACCTGTGCCCGAATAAAGCTTGCCTCCCTCACGAAGACGAACTAAAGCCGAGCCCATAGAATCTCTGCCCTCTGTAACGGTTTGAATTTGGAAATCGTCAAGCTCATAGTGTCTGCCAATAATCTGCTCGATAGCTCTGAAAGCGGCATCCACAGGACCGTCGCCAATGCAAATACCTTCAATTTCAGTATCACCCTTAGACAAGCGGATTTGAGCCGACGAAGATATAATATTACCGTTGTTTATAACATAACTCACAAGCTTATAGGTTGGCGGAACCTGTAACGCGGTGCTGGCTATTATAGCATCAAGCTCCTTGGCTCCAACACGCTTTTTAGCAACTATGCGGCTGAATTCCTCGTAAACCTTGGCAATATCCTCATCGGATAAATCATAGCCCAAGGTTTTAATAGCTGTAGCTACTGCCTCGAGGTCATCGTTTGCATCAAGATGAATCTGATTTTCAGCCTCGCTTCTTACTGACAGAGCAGATGTATCTATATTATATGATGTAATTCTTGAAATTTGTTTTACAATTCTTCCAATCTCGGTGTATTTAATATTTGAACTAAAGCCACAGGTGTTGCCGCAGTTTTTAACAACTCCGCTAAAGGTTTCAAGCTCGGTAACACCCCCTGAAGTAGCAACCTTAACAATATCCGCTCCCGACTTTACTGCTAATATGGATGCCGCAGTTGCCATTCCGTTTTTATCCTCAACCTGAACACCGAAAGCAACATTTTTAAGAGTAGGCACCTCAGAAATAAGTTTTGAAACAAAACCTGCAAAATCATCAGGCAACATTTCACCTGTAGTATCGCAAACGGTTACGGAAGTAGCGCCCGACTCTATAGCTATGGTTATTGCATCTGCCAAAACCTGTTCTTCTGCGCGAGTGGCATCAATAGCGCAGAACTGAACATTAGCGCATTTTTCTTTAGCGGCGGAAACCAGTTTGCCAACTAATTCTAGCATTGCGGGTGCTTTTTTGTGGCAAGTGTATTCCATGCCCACAGGGCTAAGTGGCAATTCCACTCTGATTTCGGGGTTTTTAGTGCTGCTTAAAGCTGCGGCGGCATATTCTACGCCTTCAAGAGTATAACCGCAAGCTACAGAAAGGTAACTTTCCTTTACAAAGGATGCTATAGTGCGCACAAGCAAAGTGTCACTCTTAACACTATCAATTTTAGGCATCTCTATTGTGTGAACATTAAGACGCTCTAAAAGTCTTGCAATCTCAATGCGCTCCTTAAAGCTCAATGCCTTGTTGCGACATAACGTCATATCCGAAATTTTAATGTTTTTCATACTACTCATTTTCCTTTCTAACTTTGTGCAGAAAAGCTAATAAAAAAGCCCTGAGACTGCACACTATTGCAATCTCAGGGACGAATAAACAATCCGTGGTACCACCCTGATTACCGTATAAACGGTCACTCGATAAGACTCTAACAAGCCTTCTGCCATGATAACGGGGCAAACCGTAGCGACTTACTAAAATTCTGCCGCTCTGCTCAGGAATGAGACTTTAACCGCACCACCACATCGGCTTACACCAACCGCCGACTCTCTAAAGCGAATGTATGCAGAAAATAATTCCTTCAACGCATTTTACCAAAGAATTATAACATCTTTCAATTAATTTGTCAAGATTATTTTTAATTTATCATAAATAAACAATAGTTGGCATCACACCGTTTTCTACTATGTCAATCACAGCATAAGACGGTTTACTGCTACCCCTTGGCTGAGCGCAAGAGCCTGGATTCACAATATAGATACCGTCCTCATATAATGTTTTAGCAATATGCGTGTGTCCGTAAAGCGCTATATCATAATTATTCGCCTTAGCGGTCTCTAAAAGCCTTGTCAAACCGTATTTGACATTATAATTGTGACCGTGGGTATAAAATATTCTTTTGCCGCCTAAAATCTCAAGACCTACCGACTGAACACACGACCCGAAATCACAGTTTCCGCAAACCAAATAAAAATTTTTATCGGGATATAAAAACTCGAAGTCCTCAATATCAGCCACATTGTCACCCAAAAAGAAGACGTGCTTAGCCTCTTTTTGAGCATATAATATTTTATCTATAACATCTGTTCTTTTATGCGAATCCGAAATTACTACAATTCTCATTCCTACACCTATTCTAATTCTCATTTATTATCATATTATATATTAAAGCAGATTTTGGAGGAAAATTCAATGAATAATAATCAAAACAGCAAAAACTCTAACGATATGTTTTTCGGCATGAGCGGTAATGTTGACAAAAAGACTATAAGCGAAGCCGCCAAAAGCGGAAATACCGATAAACTCATAAACAGCCTTTCTGCTGAAGATAGGCAAAAGCTCAACACAATTCTAAATGATAAAAATGCCATAGCCGAGGTGCTGAAATCTCCGCAGGCAGCGGCTATTTTAAAAATGCTTTCGGGCGGCGGTAAGAATGGATGATATAAGCGAAAAGCTTGCAGGAATACTAAACGACCCCGAAGCTATGAACCGCGTTCGCCAAATGGCAGAGAATATTTTGGTTGGCGAAAACGAAAAAACCGAAGTACCAACAAATACGCTAGATAATATCGGCAGTATGATTGGTGCTAATGAAATGCAGTCAATCATTTCGATAATCGGTAAGCTCAACAATTCAGGCGGTGATAACCGCACCGCATTGCTTACTGCACTAAAGCCACACCTTAGCGAGCCAAGACGCGAAAAGGTGGACACCGCAATAAAGATTTTAAAGGTGATTGAAATTTTACCGCTTTTAAAGGACAGCGGTATACTAAAGCTTTGAAACGGAGGAAACGGTTTGAACAAAAACGAATTTATGCGTGAGCAGCAAGCGGCGGTAGAGCGAATGAGAGAAATGAATTCCCGTGCACAGATAAACAAAGATACCTCACACAAAATGCCGCCTGTTCCCTCCTTCGTACGCCTTAATGAAAACAGTCAGCACCATAACAGCAACCGAAAAACAAATCAACCGCCACCGAATGAAAAGAATGATAAAACTCCCAAAAACAATCATCAACCGAAACAAACAACTTCTTTTTCAAACGGTTTTAACATTCCTTTTTTAGATTCACTTTTAAGCGACGGCGATTCCACACTTATACTCGGTTTGCTATTACTTCTTATGAGCGAAAAGAGTGATAAGCTGCTTCTGTTTGCTTTAGTATATATTCTTTTATGATTTATTCAAAAAACAATCATTGTCCTTTTTAACGGACACCAAAACCCTTAAAATAAAAAATGTAAAAAATCTAAAAAAACACTTGACAATCGTTACTCCTTAGGCTATAATAAGGATAACGAACAAATGTTCGGGAGGTAAAAATCATGTCAGTAGCTTTTACATTAACAACAATTTTTGAAATTCTTTTGGTTGCAGCAGTTTTTTGGGGCATCTTTAATGAGGACAAACTAATTGCCTTTGAAAAGGGCTTGATATCTGCTATCCGTCGCCGCAGATTGAGGGTTTTGAAATCTTCCTCTGCTAATACATATTCTAATAGAGCATATATATACAACCGAGAAAATTAATAAATTTTTGAACGCCTGATATTAAAGTATCATACCTTAATATCAGGCTTGTTTTTTAAAATAGATATTGACTGCCCAATAATATAATGCTAAAATGAAATAAATTCAAACATAGAAAGTGTAATTTAAATGGTATGTAAAAGAATTGAACTTAAAAATTATTTTACTTTTTTAGGCGAAAACGGTCGCAACCCCATTTTAGATATTATGCTTCCAGATATTATGCCAAATGACAATGTGGGTTTTAAAAAGAGACCTAGTATGCTTATCTGCCCCGGCGGTGGATATAGCTTTTGCTGTCCCAGAGAGGCAGAGCCTATAGCCCTTAATTTCTTGCCCGAGGGATATAACGTGTTTGTACTTACATACTCTGTAGCACCCAACAAATTCCCCACTCAGATTCGCGAAGTTGCCGCAGTAATGGAGCTTATTTATAAAAACGCGGAAGTTTGGCATTGCGATACAGAAAAAATTGCTATTATCGGTTTCTCAGCAGGCGGACACTTAGCGGCACACTATTCAACAATGTATGACTGCAATGAGGTGCGCGATGTGTTTCCTGATAGCAAGCCTGTAAATGCTACTATACTTTCCTACCCTGTAATAACTGCCGATTTTAAACAAACACACCAAAAAAGTTTTATAAACCTTATTGGGCATGCTCCTGAAAGCAAAGAAGAACAGGATTATTTTTCCTGTGAATGTCAGGTTAATAAAAATACTCCACCCACATTTATATGGCACACCGCTGAGGATGCCAGTGTGCCCGTTAAGAATAGTCTTTTATACGCCAATGCATTAACGGAGCATAACATTCCTTACGAACTGCATATATATCCTTACGGTTTCCACGGTATGTCTTCCTGCGACGAGCACACGCTTGACAAGGTTAACGATATAACTGAACATAATCATATGTGGCTCGTAAGCCTTAAAAGTTGGTTAAAGCTCATCTTTAAAAGCTAACCTTAAATGTTCCTGTTTTTTGCAGGAACATTTTTTAATATTCACTAATTTTAGATTGAAATTATCGACTAACTGTAATACAATATATGTATATATCTTAAGGAACGGTAAAATATGAAAAAAAGACGGCTTTCACACATTCAATTCATAGCTCTGGGTTTTTTTATTATAATTGCAGTTGGCACTCTTTTGCTAACACTTCCTTTTTCCACGCGTGACGGAGAGGGTGCAAGCTTCATATCAGCTTTATTTACAGCTGTTTCAAGCAGTTGTGTTACGGGTCTTATACTTCACGATACAGCTACCTATTGGTCGCTTTTCGGTCAAATAATTATTATCGCCCTAATACAGCTCGGCGGTCTCGGATTTATGACGGTAACTCTTTTTGCTATTCAGCTCTTCAAAAAACAAACCGGTCTTAGAGAACGTGCCCTTTTAGCCGAAAGCATAAATACCGAAAGCCTCGGTGGAATGCGACGTCTTGTACGCATAATAATAACGGGTACAGCCATAGTGGAGCTGAGTGGCGCCGCTCTTTTATCTATAAGGTTTATTCCAATGTTTGGAGTTTTGAAAGGAATATATTACTCGGTTTTCCATTCTATATCAGCTTTTTGTAACGCAGGATTTGACCTTTTTGGCAGTTATTCAGGAAAATATTCATCGCTTACCGCCTTTTCCGATGATATTCTTGTTAATGTCACAGTTATGTTGCTTATTATAATAGGCGGTATAGGTTTTCTCGTATGGGAAGACCTTATCACCCACCACTTCCACTTTAAAAATTACCGCTTGCACACAAAGATAGTTCTTATAACTACCTTGGCTTTAGTTTTTGGCGGTGCTTTTATGCTTTGGCTTTTTGAACTTTATGGTATTTGCAAGGATATGACTGTAAAAGAACAAATATTAACCTCACTATTTGGCTCGGTCACAGCAAGAACAGCCGGCTTTAACACGACAGATACAGCCGCCCTTTCGGACAGTAGCAAGTTTTTTACCTCAATACTTATGTTTATAGGCGGAAACTCCGGCTCAACAGCCGGCGGCGTTAAAACCACCTCTATTGTAGTTATATTAATTTATCTGCTCGCATTTATGCGTGGTAAAGAGCCTAATGCTTTCGGACGTAAGCTACATGATACCGCGCTCAAAAAATCGATTACCGTAATATCCATAAATTTAATTTTGGCGATTACATGCACATTTATAATTTGCAGTACAAACAACATTCCTATAACCGACTCTCTATTTGAAGCCTTTTCAGCAATGGGCACCGTTGGTATGACCACAGGCATCACAAGAGATTTGAATACAGCCTCTGTGCTCTTCACAGCCTTTCTGATGTATTGCGGTAGGGTTGGAAGTATTACCTTTGCATTAGCGCTTCTTGAAAAAAGAACAGTACCGCCGGTATCTTACCCGACGGAAAATATAACGATAGGTTAGGTGAACTAATATGAAATCATTTCTTATAATTGGTATGGGTTCATTAGGAAAGCATTTATGCCGCGAACTTACAAATGTAGGCGGCGAGGTTATGGTTGCAGATATGAAAGAATCTGCATTAAATGACATTTTACCGATAGCAGTTTCAGCAAAGGTTTGCGATTGCACAAATCCAGAGGTTATCAAAAGCTTTGGGGTTGAAGAATTTGATGCTTGTTTCGTTTGTGTCGGCAATGCTTTTCAAAACTGTCTTGAAATAACCGACCTTTTGAAAACCTACGGAGCCAAAAAGATTTACAGTGCCGCAGACCGCGATATAGAAGCTAAATTCTTACTCAGAAATGGGGCAGATAAAATAATTTATCCCGAACAGGATATTTCGCGCAGAATTGCAGGTATGGAAAGTTCAAATAGCATTTTTGACTGTATTAATATTTCAGAAGATTATGCTATTTTCGAAATTGAGCCTCTTGATAAATGGATTGGTAAAACTATTGTCAACCTCGATTTTCGCAATCGCTACAATCTGAATATAATTGCATACAAAATCGGTGATGATGTTCATCCCGACATCACAGCCGATTATACTTTTAAAACAAATGAACATCTTTTAGTGTTAGGTCATAAGGAAGATGTTAAAAAAGTAGCAAAATAGAAGATTATATGTGGGTTAGCTTTAAAAAACACCTTCCCCCACAACAAATAATTAAAAACAGCCCGTAGTTTTTAAAGCTATGAGCTGTTTTTTTAGAATTATTTGTTACTTATTAAGTTCTTTTGTTCGGTCAAACGCCGCCTTTACAGCCGACATTGCCGCCGCTCTGAAACCATTGTCCTCTAAAGCGTGAACGCCTGCTATTGTAGTGCCGCCTGGACTGCAAACCTCATCCTTTAATACAGCCGGGTGTTTACCAGAGTTAAGCAATAGCTCAGCCGCACCCAAAAGGGTTTGAGAGGCATATTCCAACGCTTTTTGACGCGGAAGTCCGCATTCAACCCCTGCGTCAGCCAAAGCCTCACAAAACAGATACACAAAGGCGGGTCCGCAACCCGAAACCGCACTTGCAGCATCGATAAGCTTTTCTTCCAATCGGTCTACCCTACCTGCATACTTTAGTGCATCGCAAAACTCACCGATTTCGTCCATAAACACTTCACTAGAGGCTGTATAAAGTATCATGCCCTTGCCCACAGCCACAGGAGTATTAGGCATAATTCTTATTATTGGATAGTTAGCCTTGCACATATCGGCTATATCCGAAATTTTAAGACCTGCCGCCATTGTTACCAAAACAAATCTGTCACTTCGCTTTTGGAGTGTTGGCAACAAGCTTTCAATCGTTTCCCTCATCACCTGAGGCTTGACTCCTAAGAATATAAATTTTGATGAGCTTGCCACAGCAGTATTATCCCCGTAGGAGCAGCCAAGCTCATTTGCTAAAAGCTGAGCCTTGGTCTCGGCTCGGTCTGCAAGCAAAATTTCTTTAACATTTTGAGATTTGCAAACAGCCCTTGCTAAAGCACCTCCCATATTACCTGCACCAATAAAGCCAAATTTCACAGATGACATATTTAACGCACCTTTCTAAATATTAACGGATTTGACCGTCACCCTTAATTACATATTTATATGTGTTTAGCTCTCTAAGCCCCATCGGGCCTCTCGCGTGAAGCTTTTGGGTGGAAATGCCCATTTCACAGCCAAGTCCAAATTCTCCACCGTCAGTAAAGCGTGTTGAAGCATTGACATAAACTGCCGCGGAATCCACCATAGCAGTGAAATAATCCGCATTAGCCTTACTTTCAGTTATAATACTTTCGCTGTGGTGTGTTGAATGCTCGGATATATGCGAAACCGCCATTTTAACATCATCCACAATTTTTAACGCCATTTTATAATCCAAAAATTCCGTATCATACGAGCCTTCGTCTGCAGAGGACACATTAATATACTCTAGAACCTCGCTATCGCCTATAAGCTCAACGGTATTTTGCCTATCCGACGAATAAAAAGCCTTATAGAGCAAGGGTAAAAATTCCTCTGCAATATCCCTGTTAACAAGGCATACCTCTGCGGCATTGCAAACCGACGGACGACTTGTTTTTGCATTGTCTATAATTTCAAGAGCTTTTTTAAAGTCTGCAGACTTATCAACATAAATGTGACAAATACCTGTTCCAGTTTCAATACAAGGAACCTTTGCATTCTCAGTACAAGCCTTAATAAGCCCTTTGCCTCCACGTGGAATAAGTAAATCAACAAGTCCCACCGCTGCCATAAGCTCGTTAGCACTCTCTCTTGTAGTATCCTCAACAAGATTTATATAATCTTCATCAATAGAACAGCTTCTAAGCCCCTCTTTCAACGCTTTAACTATACTCTGAGAGCTAGCATAGGCTTCCTTGCCACCACGAAGCACACAGGCGTTTCCGCTTTTAAAGCTTAACGCTGCCGCGTCAGAGGTTACATTTGGTCGGCTCTCGTAAATAATTGCCACCACTCCAAAAGGTACTGAGGTTTTTTCAATCACAAGACCGGTTTTATGAACAGTGGTTTCAATAATTCTTCCCACTGGATTAGGAAGCTCTGCTACATCTAAAATGCCTTTTGCCATTCCCTCAATGCGCTCAGATGTTAACCTTAAGCGGTCAAGCATAACATCCGATACTGTTCCTCTTGCTCTTTCAATATCTTCTTTATTTGCTTTTAATATGCTCTCACTGTTTTTTATTAGTGAGGCTGCCATTGCCTTTAAGGCATCATTTTTAATTTCTTCGCTAAGAGGAGCATTTTTTGAGGCTTTTTTAGCCCTTATAAGCAGTTCTTGGGTTGTTATCATTATTTATCTGCCTTTCGTGCAAGGAAGCGTGTACCCACTTCCTTGCCTGCTACAATATCATAAAGTATATCGGGGTTCTCACCGTTTGCTATAACCATATCGGTGCCTGAGGCATTTGCAATTTTTGCCGCCCTAATTTTAGTATGCATTCCACCGGTACCGAAACTGCTACCCGCGCCACCCGTCATTTCCTCAATTTCAGGTGTGATTTCACTAACTGTATGTAAAAGCACAGCATTCTTATTTTTGTGAGGGTCGGCAGTGAACAGACCGTCAATATCAGACAGTATCACAAGCAAATCTGCCTCTAAGGTGGTTGCAACAATGGCACCTAAGGTATCATTATCACCAATTACAATTTCATCGGTTGCTATAGAGTCATTTTCATTAACAATCGGTAAAACGCCAAGCTCTAAAAGACGACGCATAGTATTTTCAAAATTAGTCTTGCGCTCTGTATTTTCAATATCAGCGCCTGTCACAAGTATCTGAGCTACAGTATGATTATATTCCGAGAAAAGCTTATCATAGACATACATCAGCTCGCACTGACCAACAGCCGCAGCAGCCTGCTTCGTTGGAATATCAGTAGGTTTGCCTTGTAAGGAGAGCTTACCCACACCCATGCCAATAGCACCTGATGAAACCAATATAATCTCATTTCCTGCATTCTTAAGGTCACACATAACCTTGCAAAGTTCTTCAACCCGACGAATATTGAGCCTTCCTGTGCTATGAGCTAAGGTAGATGTTCCTATTTTTATAACAATTCTCATTTCAAACACCTGTTTAATAAAATATTATTATATTATTATACATTATATTTTTCGGTTTTTCCACTATTTTTTAAATATTATTTAAAAATTTAAGCCTTCACCTATTGATGAAGGCTTAAAATATTAAAAATCATAAAGTTCGGTAGACAAATAACGGTTGCCACTATCAGCCAATATCACAACGATATTTTTATCCTTATTCTCCTCTTTTTTGCCTATTTCTATTGCCGCGTTTAGTGCCGCGCCCGATGAAATACCAACCAAAAAGCCTTCGGTATGTCCCATATATCTAGCGGTTTCGATAGCTTTTTCATTTTCCACAGTTACAATTTCATCATAAACACCGGTGTCAAGCACATCAGGCACAAAGCCCGCACCAATGCCTTGGATTGCATGTGCACCACTTTTACCACCCGATAAAACAGGTGATGTTGCAGGCTCAACCGCAACAACTTTAATGTTGGGAAGCTTTGATTTCAAAAATTTACCCGTACCCGTAATAGTACCGCCCGTACCAACACCTGCAACTAAGATATCCACTTGACCGTCAGTATCTCTTAAAATTTCAGGACCTGTTGTATCAAAATGTGCCTGCCAATTAGCTGGGTTCTCAAACTGACCTGCCACAAAGCTGTCTGGTATCTCCTTTGACAACTGCTCAGCCTTTTCTATAGCGCCTCTCATTCCCCTTTTTCCGTCAGTAAGAACTAATTCTGCACCAAAGGCTACCATAAGCTTGCGCCTTTCCTCTGACATTGTTTCTGGCATAACTATGATTGTGCGGTAACCTCGCTGAGCAGCAACAGCCGCAATACCTATTCCTGTATTACCCGATGTTGGCTCTATAATTACCGAATTTTTATTTAAAATTCCTTTTTTTTCAGCATCATCAAGCATAGCTTTACCAACCCTATCCTTAACGCTTCCCGCAGGATTAAGATATTCTAGCTTTGCTATAATTTTCGCCTTCACACCGTGCTTTTCTTCTAATCTTTTAAGTCGCAAAAGCGGTGTGTTACCTATTAACTGTTCTGCTGATGTATAAATTTTAGCCAATTCCAATCTTCCTCTATTGCGAATTTTACTTTGAAGCAGTGGATTTCCGTACACTCCTAGTTAAAATATATTCCACTCTAAAATATTTGAAAAAAGGCTGTTCCAAAAAGAAACAGCCTTAAAAAATTACTTTTTTAAAAATTATTTAGCCATTGCCGCAACCTCAGCAGCGAAATCGTCCACACGCTTCTCAATGCCCTCGCCCTTTTCAAAGCGAACAAAAGAAGCAATCTTGATTTCAGCGCCAAGCTCTTTAGCTGTGTTAGCAACATACTTACCAACATTTACATCGCCATCCATAACGAAAGCCTGCTCAACAAGACAGTTTTCCTTATAGTATTTACCGATTTTACCCTCAACGATTTTGCCAAGAACAGCATCAGGCTTGTTTGCCATCTTAGGATCTTCCTTCATCTGAGCGATAAGGATATCCTTTTCCTTAGCGATAACCTCTGCAGGAACAGAAGCCTCATCTAAGTAGCTTGGGTTCATAGCAGCAATCTGCATTGCAACATTTTTACCCATAGCAACAAACTCAGCACTGTCAGCATCTATTGTGGTATCAAAGTTAACCATAACACCGATTTTGCCGCCTGCGTGAACATAGGTTACTACCTTACCCTCAACGCGAGCAAAACGGCGGATTTTAATATTTTCACGAATAGCAAGGAATAACTCCTGTACCTTCTCTTCAACGGTTTGACCGTCCTTTGTGCACTTGAGAAGAGCGTCAACATCAGCAGGATTCTGCTCTGCAACAACCTCTGCAACCTCCTGTGCCAAAGCCTTAAAGCCGTCACCGTTAGCAACGAAGTCGGTCTCACTGTTTAATTCAACAACAACACCTACACCATTCTTTGTATATGCACACACTGTACCCTCTGCTGCGATACGGGTAGACTTCTTAGCTTGAGAAGCAAGACCCTTTTCACGAAGGTAATCAGCAGCTGCGTCCATATCACCGTTAGTCTCAACAAGAGCTTTTTTACAGTCCATCATACCGCAACCGGTTTTTTCTCTTAAAGCCTGTACATCTTTAGCAGTAAAAGCCATCTCTATTTCCTCCGATTATAATTATTATTCGGCTTCAGCAGTTGCTTCCTCAGCAACCTCTTCTTCAGCCTCTTCTACAGCAGCAGTGCCCATTTCAGAGCCCTGTCTACCTTCAATAACAGCGGCAGCGATGGTTTCAGCAATAAGCTTTACAGCGCGGATAGCATCATCGTTACCAGGGATAACTGCATCAATTTCATCAGGATCACAGTTGGTATCAACAATAGCGATAATCGGGATACCAAGCTTCTTAGCTTCTGCAACTGCAATTCTTTCTTTGCGTGGGTCAACTATAAACATAGCTGATGGGATTTTCTTCATATCCTGAATGCCGCCAAGGAACTTCTCAAGCTTTTCGATTTCGAGATTAAGTTTAATAACTTCTTTCTTGGGCAAAAGCTCGAATGTGCCATCGTCACGCATTGTGCGAAGCTGATTTAAGCGAGCAATTCTTGTACGGATAGTTGTGAAGTTTGTGAGCATACCGCCAAGCCAACGAGCGTTAACATAAGGCATGCTGCAGTGCTCTGCTTCTTCCTTAACGGAATCCTGAGCCTGTTTCTTTGTTCCAACGAAGAGGATGTCTCCGCCTTCGGCTGCTATGTCACGAACGAACATATAAGCCTCATTGAGCTTCTTAACGGTCTTCTGAAGGTCGATAATATAGATACCGTTACGCTCTGTGAAAATGTACTCAGCCATTTTCGGATTCCAACGTCTTGTCTGATGTCCGAAATGAACACCGGCTTCAAGAAGCTGTTTCATAGATACTACTGCCATTTTAATTTCCTCCTAAGGTTTTACCTCCATCCCGCTCGTTTGCGGAAATCACCCCGTAGTATAGGTGACACCTGCCCGTTTGACAGCGGAATGTGTGTTATTTATTTGCTATTTCATAAATAGCTGATAAATTATATCACAAAGTCTCCTGATTTGCAAGCATTTTTTTATTTTTTAAAAAAGTGTTGCAAAAATTATCAATATATCTTATAATTGCCATAAAATAATTTTTCCTAAGGAGTGTTTTTATGGTATACAGTTTTAAAGCAAATGAAATCAATTTAGAGGATTTCTTCTATGCCTACGGTCCTACCGCAAAACAGCATAAAGAATTTACCCAACTTGACGATTGCCTTGCTAACTTCACACCAGGCGAAACAGGTCATGATGATATTTTTGCCTATGATTATATAAGTATGGTAACCAAGAAGAAGTATAAAAGCGGCGTTAAATTCTCTACCAAATGCAATTTTGTTAAATTCGGTGCTCCTTTACTTGTTTTCTGTAACGATTTTGTTACAGATACTGACGGTGCGCCCATCTATCAGCTTCATTATGAGATTGTTGCTTACGAAAGAGGAATTAATATTTGGCATATTATTCCCTGTCCTGAAAAAACCGACCGTCCCATTGAGCCAACCCTTATAGGCAAGCTTAAATTTAGCATAGAACCCGATGAGATTGTTGATATTAAGGTTGAAATTAAAGATAAAACTATCACTGCCGAAATCGGCGGTCACGTTGTTTCCTGTTCGCACCCTGATATTCCCGACGAATTTCATGTTGGTATTACCGCTTGCGAGGGTCACAACCGTTTCTTCGATTTTATTGTTGAAGAATAACAAGTATTACATAAACAAAGGCTTTCAGATTACTCATCTGAAAGCCTTTTAATTTTAACGTTCTTTCCCCATAAAGAAAATTGCAAGTGTGCCAGGTCCTGCGTGCGCAGCAATTACAGGATCTATTAAATTGTATACAACATTCTTGACCTTATAACGCTTTTTAACCTCTTCACCTATATGCTTAGCATCCTCTTCGCAGTCACCGTGAACAATAAAAATATCCTGATTTTCTATATCTGCTCCCTTTTCACCTAAAGATGCTATAAGATGCTCTATTGAAGCGTTTCTACCTCGCGCTTTACCTGTCACATAAAGCTTACCGTCATTTGCAACATGTAATAAAGGCTTAATGCCTAAAAGGGTTCCAACCACCGCGCTTGTACCCGAAAGTCGACCGCCGCGTTTTAAGAAAAACAAATCATCAATCGTAAAAATATGACAAATATTAAGCTTGTTTTTTTCAAGCCATTCGGCTGTTTCCTCTATTGTTTTTCCCTCATTCTTAAGTTTAACTGCATAGTGAACCGCCATTCCCTGTCCCAAAGATGCGCAAAGAGTATCAACAACAATTACTTTTCTGTTGGGATACATTTCTTTATAATCCGCCGCCGCCAGCATTATATTCTGGCATGTGCCTGAAAGCCCTGAAGAGAAGCTAAGGATAAGTACGTCCTCACCATCTTCCAGTATTTTAGGTATTACTTTATCACAGTCGCCACGGTTCGCAAGCGAGGTTGTGATTTCTGCCTTTTCCCTAAGCAAACGATAGGTTTCGGAGAAATCGGTTTTTTCGCCCTTTATATAACTGTCGTAATCCTTTTCTCCGATACGGTATTTGAGCGATATTATTTCGACATCATATTCCCTAATCTGCGCATCGGTTAGATTAGCACAGGAATCGGTAACAATTTTAAAAGACATAACAAAACTCCTTTTTTAAATATGTGTCAATTATAAACAATAATTTCTGTTGGCGCAACCTACCGAAGATTTTTCCTGTTCTAATTAAAAAACATCCGCAGTAGAGTTAAAATTTCTAACTCTACTACGGATAGAATTGCTACTTCTCAGACGGTTTTATCGCCATATCCATAGCTTTTATAAGCGGTTTGCTAAGAAGCAAGGTGGTTATTAAATTTCCGCCACAATGCAGTAAATCAAAACTCAATCCACCAATAATATAAGAAACCCCCATTGAAATTCCGCCTATAAAAAAGTATGGTATTGAACAAAGTGCACCAAATGCAATACCAAAAATTGTTGCCACAAGAGTGTATAAAAAAGTATTAGCCACTTTTCTTATAAAGCAAATCACAATACACAAAATCGCCCAAACATATAAATAGTTTATAACCCACATTGAAAGTCCGTAGGTCATAATTTCACACATAACAAAGACATAAACCGAAGCCAATGCCTTTACCCCGAATTTATGTGTAACAACTATTATAAGCAGGGATACTATTTCTATATTAGGAAGTGCCGCCATCACCACTTGTGAAACATACATAAGCACACCTAAAAGGGTGAGGATAAGCACCTCTAATAGATTAACTCGGCGTGTGTGTGATTTCAAAACGGTCACCGTCTGCAATGGGTAAATCGTTCATACCCTTGTTTGTCATTTCGCCGCCCTTTGTTACGCACCACCAAGCCTTATCCTCATTATAGTCGGCGCGAACACCGTCTATATATGTATAAAAGCCTGATTTGTATTCGTCTTCTTTAATAAGGCCTTTTTCAAAAAGAGCATCTGCCAAATACTCTGCCTCGGTTTCAATATCAATAACCTTTTCTCTCTTATCTTGAAATACTATTGTTACCGAAATTTCCTTTGTTTTCAAGGTGGCTGAAGAGCTGTCATCCGCTTTATTACAGCCCGCAGTAAAAACTGCTAACACTATAAAAAGCACTGCCAAAAAAACTGTTAATAATCTTTTTTGTTTCATAAAAAAACTCCTTTGTATTGTGTCTTAACAAGACCAACACAAAGAAGTTTATATGCGCAAAAGAAAGCCGCAATACTCGGCTAAACGCTGCAACATACATAGTCAATTACTCGTGACACTTTGTATTGGCGGGTAAACAACCCCATCTGACGGTAAGTATTCCGACTTATTGTGCGAGGCTTCGGGGGGCCTCACGGTTTGCGCCTTCCCATACTCAGTACAGTGACATATTGCAAACCTTAACACAAATCACGGCGACGAGTTCGCAGAGGAATTGCACCTCTATTCCAATTTAAATCTTTTTGAAAACAAAAGATACCGCCAGCCTTTGCTAAGCGGTATCATTTTAACACTATTTATACTCAATGTCAATTAAAATTATCAGCAAGCTCTTGTGAAAGCCTCTCCCATTCGTTCATAGTGGCATCGAGTTCTGTTTCAAGCTCTTCCTGTTCCTTTTGAAACTCGGAAAGCTTAATATAGTCTGATATATTTTCTTCTAAAGTAAGCTCGGTATAAATACCGCCTAGTCTTTCCTCTAAAAGTGCGATTTTTTCCTCAGCCTTTCTAACCGCACGCTCCAGTCTTGCCTTTTCCTTGGCTGGTGTGCTATATCCCTTTTTCGCTTTTTGGTTTTTTTCTGTTTTAACCGTATCATCTGTTTTAGGAGCACTTTGCTTTTCAAGATACTGCTCATATCCATAAGGATAAAGTTCGGTTTCACCTCTTTTGAAATCCAGCACCTTTGTGGCTATTTTCTTGATAAAATATCGGTCGTGTGAAACAAAAATAACCGTACCCGAAAAATGCGAAAGCATCTCTTCAAGCGTTTCCTTACCTATAATATCCATATGGTTTGTAGGCTCGTCGAGAATAAGAAAATTCGGCCTTCTTTTGAATATCTTGCACAGTGCCAAGCGAACACGCTCTCCACCCGACAACACATTAACGGTTTTAAAAACCTCTTCACCCGAAAATAAAAAGGCGCCCAGAGCACTTCTGGCCTCAAACTCTGTAAGGCTTGAAAATTCATTCATAAAATCATCTAAAACAGTGCAGTTGTTCTCATACTGTGCCATCTGCTGATCAAAATATCCGATACTTGCCCGTCCGCTAAATCTAAAGCCACCGCCGAGCGCTCTGACATCACCCATCAGCGTTCTTATGAATGTGGACTTTCCAAGACCGTTGCCGCCGACAATGCCTATTCTGTCGCCCTTTTCTACCTTTAGGTTGACGGTAGAAAGAGGTTTATCATAACCAACAGTTAAGCCCTCAACCTCAAGCATGTCCTTAACTCCCGCGTCAAGAGGCTCAAAATCCGCCCGAAAAGTACGCAAATCATAGCTTTCAGGCGCTTCAATCGGTACGATATGCTCTAACTGTTTTAGTTTCGACTGTGCCATCGCCGCCTTGGTTGCCTTATATCTAAAACGGTCAACCAATTCATTAAGGCGCTCTATTTCTTTTTTCTGTGCCAAATATTCCTTTTTTTGTTGTTCTCGCTGAAGCTTTTTAAGCTCAGTAAACCTTGTATAGTTACCTACATATCTATAGGTTTTTCCACGTTCTATCTCATAAACAACGTTAACAACATTATCAAGAAACATTCTATCGTGGGATACCACAACAAATGCCTTTTTATATTCCTTCAAATATTCCTCAAGCCAACACACCGCTTCTATATCAAGATGGTTGGTAGGCTCATCCAAAAGTAAGATTTCGGGTTTTGAAAGTAAAAGCTTTAAAAAAGCAATCTTAGTGCGCTGACCACCCGAAAATTCATAAAGAGGTCGGTGCTTTTCCTCTTCGTTGAATCCAAAATGCTTTAGTGCCGCCTCATATTCCCGCTCGAAATAAAAACCACCCAAATTTGTAAAGGTTTCTAAAAGATTTGTATAATGCTTGATATTTTCCTCGGTTTGCGACTTCTCCATTTCTGCTTGAGCTAAATCAAGTTTCTGTTTAGTATCAAGTATCTCGGTATAAGCGCTTCGTATTTCCTCTAAAAGAGTAACACAGTCATCTGCAAAGGCCATTTGCGAAAGTGTTCCGATTTTTGTTTTTCCCGAAACAGTAAAAAAGCTGTCGGTATCACTATCGTTTTTTACGATATCATATTCCCCTGCAATCAGCTTTAAAAGTGTGGTTTTTCCGCAACCGTTACGTCCCACAACAGCTATTCGGCTGTTATCGTTAATCTCAAAATTCACCGAACTAAGTATTCTTTCGCCCGATAAATCCACTATTCCGTTTTGAATTTTAAGCTGCATTTTTACCACTCCTCTCAAAAATTTAAGCTGACTAATGTCAGCTTAAATTTATTTTATATCAGCATATTTCTTTAATATTTCGATAGCCTTGTCACTAACAAGAATATTCTCAAAGTGATATTCCCCGTAATATTCTTTGAGTTGTTCTTCTGTTACACCTGCATCCTTGCCGTAATCTTTGAGCATATCTTTAACAACACCGTCAATCTGGTCAGTTGTTATATTTACATTTTCCTCGTCAATAATTGCATATAAGGGCATCTGCTCGTTCATTAAAGGATAAACCTGTTCCTCGAGCAACTGCTTTTCAAAAGCTTCCTGTGTCGAACCTGTTTGGCTCATATAATCAGCTAGTGTCATACCGTAATATGACTGAAGATTTTTCTCCATCATATCAGTAAACTTTGCTTTAAGTATTTCTACATCTGCCTCAGGATAATTTTTAACCTTTGATTTTTCCAATACCTTTTTAACAAGATATCCGTTAAGCACTCGCTCTTTAACATCGTTGTTATATTCTTTAACCGATTTAAAGCCCATCTTTTCAAAATATTCTTCAGGTTTTTCAGCCTTTTTAGCACTGTTAACCTTAACCGTAAATACAACAGCCTTACCTGCTAGGTCGGTTGATTGATAATCTTTTGGAAAGGTAAGGTTAAGGTCTACTGTGGAGCCGATTTCTACACCAATCAATCCCTCTTCAAAACCCTCGATAAATGAGTTTGAGCCTATTTCCAAATCATAACCCTTGGCTGTGCCACCCTCAAAAGCAACACCGTCTTTTTTGCCCTCATAGTCAATATTAGCGGTATCACCAGCTGCAATCACACCAACCGTGACACTGGTTTCTTCTCGAAAATCATTTTGAATAATATCATTAAGTATTAATTCATCATAAAGATCTGTAAATTCTTTTGACGTTGTGTCAACCTTTATATTCTTATAATCAGCCAACTCCACGAATTTTTTCAAATCTACAGATTTGTACAAAATTCTCTCCTTTTCCCCACAGCCTGTTAAACCAAGCACAAGCATCACAAAAGCCAATCCTAAGCTTAATACTCTTTTCATATTTCTTCTCCCTCTGCGCTCCCAAGCTCACCGTTAGAAGCCGCCTTTAAATAAGCATTTATAAATCCGTCAAGCTCGCCATCCATAACAGCGTTAATGTTGCCCGACTCAAAACCTGTTCTGTGGTCCTTGGCTAAGGTATAAGGCATAAATACATAGGACCTTATTTGTGAGCCCCATGCGATTTCCTTTTGAACGCCCTTAATATCCTCTATCTTTTCAAGATGCTCTCGTTCCTTAATTTCGAGCAACTTTGATTTTAGCATCCTCATTGCTTTATCGCGGTTTTGGAACTGACTTCGTTCGTTCTGACAGGCAACCACTATACCTGTAGGAATATGGGTAAGTCTTACCGCCGACGAGGTCTTGTTTATATGCTGTCCACCCGCGCCGGACGCACGGAATACATCCATTTTGATGTCCTCTTCCTTTACCTCTATATCAGAGTCGTCAGCGATTTCCGGCATGACCTCTAATGAAGCAAAAGAAGTGTGGCGTCTTCCCGAAGAATCGAACGGTGAAACCCTAACAAGTCTGTGAACACCTGATTCACTCTTTAAATAGCCATAGGCATTTTCACCCTCAATAAGAAGTGTAGCACTTTTTAAACCTGCCTCATCACCGTCAAGAAAATCAAGCATCTGCACCTTAAAACCGTGACGTTCAGTCCAACGGGTATACATTCTAACGAGCATCGAAACCCAGTCCATAGCCTCAGTACCACCCGCACCTGCGTGGAAGGTTAAAATAACATTATTCTTATCGTATTCACCTGTAAGCAGGGTTTGAAGCCTGAGTGATGCCAACTCTTTTTCAAGTTCATCTATAGAACTTTCAATTTCTTCAACAAGGGATAGGTCACCCTCCTCATCCCCCATCTCTATAAGAACGGTCATATCATCAAAAGTGGTGCAAAGCTTGTCATAGGTTTCAACTGTATTTTTAAGCTTACCGGTTCTTTGAAGAATTTTTTGAGATTTTTCCATATCGTCCCAAAAATCAGGAGCAGAAGCCTTGATTTCAAGCTCCTCTATTTCTCTTGTTAATCTATCATAACCCAAAGCATCCTTTAAATCGCGAAGCTCAGCTTCGTTAGAATTAAGCCTTAGACTTAGTTGCTCAAATTCAAGCATAGTTTTCCTCCGTATATCAATTACCTTTTCTAAGAACAAACGCACACCAATTATCCTTATAGCGTTCTTCAGCAACTGTAAATCCGTTTAGCTTTACAGCCTCAAATATATCCTCTTTTCTGATATCAATTATACCAGAGACTATCAGCGAACCGCCTGCGCACAAAAAACGGTCTACATCGGGCAGAAGCCTGATTATAACATCTGCCACTATATTGGCACAGATAACTTCATATTTACCGTCAATTTTATCTGCTAGGTCGCCAACCAAAAATTTCACTTTATCACTTATGTTGTTTATTTCTGCGTTTTCGGTTGCTGTTTTAACCGACTGCGCATCAATATCCACACCAACAGCGCTATTTGCTCCTAAAAGTACCGAAGCCAATGCCAAAATGCCACTGCCACAACCGATATCAAGCATCTTAATACCACTTTCCACCTTGTCCTCAAGTAATTCAAGACAAAGCGAGGTTGTTGCGTGTGTACCCGTACCGAAAGCGGCGCCGGGGTCTATAGACAGTATTGTTCGGTTTTTAGGATTATCGTATTCCTCCCAACTTGGAACAACTGCCAATTTTTCACCGATTTCTATGGTATGAAAATATTTTTTCCAATTTTCATTCCAATCGCTGTCATCCACACCCACCGCGTCTACATTAAAGGACACACCCTCAGCGGTAAGGCGTTCTTTTAAGAATTCCAGTGCCTCGGCTGCGTTATCGCATTCGGATATATAGATGTGAATAACCGAATTGGTTCTATCCTTCGCTATAAGCTCTTCATCAATAAGGTCTATATGTGCAATATCCCAAGCCGCCTCTTCTAAATCGGAATAATCCTCAATATAAATCCCGTAAGGCACGGTCATATTCGCAATAGCCGCCGCTATATCGGTAAATTCTTTTGGCACATTTACCGTAATTTCAGTCCAATTCATATTACTTTTACCTCAACAAAATATTCGAGTTATTATACCACTTATTATGAAAAATTAAAAGCATTATTTTTTGAAAATCAGAAACTGATTCAAAATAATTACCATCTGTTAATTTTCATTGTTACTTCCCTTCCTCTGCTCATCAAGAGAAAGTGAAAAGCTTGGAATAAATTCCTCTAAAAATATATTAGCTTCCTCCATATTCATATCCGCTATGGCCTTGCGTATAGTTTTTTCCGCAACGAAAAACTCGCGGTTACCCATATTAAGCTCCTCAATACACTTAATAAGTGCAGAAAGCTTGTCTGCCGCTTTCACAAGCTTTAATGACAGCTCATCAGGATTATAAATCACATTAAATTCGTCCTTAAAATCTGTGGGCAGCATATCCAAAAGCTGTTTTTCTGCGGCAGCTTCAATTTGCTTATATGCCGCCTTAATTTCACTGTTATAATACTTAATTGGGGTTGGCATATCTCCTGTTATAATTTCCGAAGTATCATGATACATCGCAACAGTTGCTACAAAATGTGGATTTGCATTTCCTTTCAAACGCTTACGGTTGATAACCGCTAAAGCGTGGGCTATTTGAGCTACTTCTAAGGAATGCTCACTCAAATTTTCTCGCCTAGTATTTCTCATTAAACCCCAACGGTAAATATTTTTCATTCTGGACATCATAGCAAAAAAATGATTATGCATAATTATCACGCCTTCTAAAATTATGTTTTAACTATTGAATAATCTAAAAATTACTGATATAATATGTTATTATAATAATATATAAATACTATAATATCAATAAAAATTTTAAAATGAGGTAACTAGATGAATTTTTCCGAACATAAATCTCTACTTTTGCGTCCTCAAAAAGAAAAGCTTTTTTCAACTTTTTTTATTTCGCTTTTTGTTGCTGCGGCATTTTTTGTTCCGTATATAATTATGGGTGAGGGCTATTTTATCTTCTACGGTGATTTTAATGTTCAACAAATACCGTTTTATCAACAATGCCATGAAGCTCTTAAAAACGGCAATATTTTTTGGAGTTGGACTACTGACCTCGGCGCTAATTTTATAGGTTCATACAGCTTCTATCTATTAGCAAGCCCATTTTTCTGGTTAACTCTTTTATTCCCAAACAGCTTTGTTCCCTACCTTATGGGACCACTGCTTATATTAAAGTTCGCGTGTGCGGCAGTTACTGCATACCTTTATATCCGTCGTTTCACAAGAACCTCTGATGCCGCAAGACTTGGCGGCATACTTTATGCTTTTTCGGGCTTCTCGGTTTACAATATATTCTTTAACCATTTCCACGAAGCAATTATAGTATTTCCTTTGCTTCTTTTATCTTTAGAACTGCTTATTACCGAAAACCGCAGATTTGTTTTTGCTTTAATGGTATTTCTATGCTGTATCACAAACTATTTCTTCTTCTTTGGTATGGTTGTTTTCACGGTCATTTATTATATTGTTAGAGTTAGCTCTAAGGCTGTAAGCTTTAGTGTGTCCCGCTTTTTAATACTTGGATTTGAAGCTTTATTAGGTCTTGCCCTTTCGGCTTTTCTGCTTTTACCGTCTTATCTTGCGATTGCAGACAATTACAGGATTGACAGCTATCTGCTTGGTTGGAATGCCATTATGTACGGTAAAGAACAGATTTACGGAAACATCTTGGAATGCTTCTTCTTTCCGCCCGATATACCTGCACGTCCCGTTTTCTTCCCTGGTGCTGAAGTTAAATGGTCCTCTCTTGGAGGTTGGTTACCGCTTTTCAGTATGGTCGGTGTTTTTGCGTTTTTCTCACAAAGGAAAAACCACTGGCTTAAAAGGGTTATAGGGATTTGCATATTTATGGCACTAGTGCCCTTTCTTAACAGCTCGTTCTATGCCTTTAACACATCTTACTATGCACGTTGGTTTTATATGCCAATTCTTATGATGTGCCTTGCTACCGTAGTATTAACTGAGGATAGTGAGGTTAATTGGTCCTCTTCATATAAATGGGTTTTAGGAATTACCATTGCAACAGCCGCTGTTATCGGCTTGTTTCCGCAAGAAAACGATGAGGGCAAGCTGATATTCGGTTTACACACTCAAGGGGACGATAGAGAAGACCGTATTATGTATCTTGGTCGCTATTGGGGCGCTTGTCTTATAGCAATCATAAGTCTTATAATTCTAGGCGTTTTAATCAAGCTTTTAAAACGTAACCGCAAAGAGTTTTATAAAATAGCCCTACCCACTGTTTGCATAATTGCAATAGTTTACGCAAATGTATTCGTCGCAAGCGGACGTTCGCATTCCTATGAACCTAAGGAAGTTATGATTGACAAGCTTATAGAGGGAAGGGTTGAATTAGGTGATGAAGATAATTTCCGTATAGATGTTTATGACGGAGTGGATAACACCTCAATGTATTTAGGCTACCCTGGAATAAACGCATTCCATTCTGTAGTACCGTCATCAATATTTGAATTCTATGATTATGTAGGTGTTGAGCGCAGTGTGGGTAGCCGCCCCGAAACCGATGTTTGCGGTATTCGCCCATTGCTTTCGGTAAAATATCTTATTAACCGCACCGACGGTGACAGCTTTATTGATGATACTAACAAAACGAAAATGCCAGGATATACCTACCTTAGAACCGAGGGAGGATACTACATTTACGAGAATGAAAATTATATTCCTTACGGATTTTCTTATGACTACTATATGAGCTATGAGTATTGCGGAAATTATGATGAAACCAACCGTTCAAAAGTTATGCTAAAAGCCATACTGCTCACAGATGAACAGATAGAAAAATACGGTCATTTAATGGAAAATATTGAAATTACACCGCATTATACCGAAGACTGTGAAACCTCCACCACGCAAAGCATTTCAGATGATGCTATGGCTATTGACAGCGCAAATTTAGCAAAAACCTCGGCTTACTACTTTAAAAAAGACAACCGTGGTTTTACAGCTAAAGTAGAAAGGGATAAAGCCTCATTGGTATTCTTCTCCGTGCCTTATGATGACGGCTGGTCGGCTACGGTAAACGGTAAGCCTGTAGAAATAGAAAAAGTCAACGCAGGCTTTATGGCGGTTAAGGTTAATTCGGGTGCTAGTGAAATCAGATTTAACTATATGACACCCGGACTTTTAGACGGTATTAAAATCACTACCCTAAGCGCCGCTCTGCTTTTAATTTATATGATAGTCTTTATGATTTACAGAAAAAATCATAAGCCCGTCCTTAAATACCCTGAGGGTGACGCAATGCTCAAAGCATGGGGTGAACAGGAATTAAACGAACTCCGTCTTGATTTTGAAAAAGAAAAGTCAAAAGAAAAAGGAAACGGGCGCAAGCCAAATATTTATGAAGATAATCCCGATATTTCCATCCCACCCGCTGAAAACAATTTTGAAGGCGGCTTTCAAATTAATACAAATGCCTTCGACGAAGAAAATAATGACTTGTAAAATAACCGAAAATATGATAAAATAATTTGATATTAATTTTCGTATTGATTAAGGACTGATATTTATGCGTCAAGAAAATATAATAACTCCTAAGAAACGTGTGCTTAGCTGTATTCAGCCAAGTGGTATGTTAACACTCGGTAACTATTTAGGAGCTTTAAAGAATTGGACTGCTATGCAAGAAGAATTCGACTGCACCTTTGCCGTAGCCGACCTTCACGCTATAACTGTCCGTCAAGACCCCACGGCTCTTCGCTCGCAGATTTATTCGACCTATGCATTACTTTTAGCTTTAGGGCTTGACCCCGAAAAGAATACCATATTCATTCAATCACATGTGCCAGAGCACGCAAATCTTTCTTGGATTCTTTCCTGTAATACCCAGTTTGGCGAGATGTCGCGTATGACACAATTTAAAGATAAATCAGCAAAGCACCCGGAAAATGTTAATGTTGGTCTGTTTTCATATCCTGTGCTTATGGCGGCTGACATTCTTCTTTACAAGCCCGATTTTGTGCCTGTTGGTGCCGACCAAAAGCAACACCTTGAAATAGCGCGTGATATTGCTGTGCGCTTTAACAATATTTACGGTGATGTTTTCACAATTCCTGAACCTTATATTCCGAAAACCGGTGCTCGTATTATGAGCCTTCAAAATCCTACTAAAAAGATGTCAAAATCGGATGAAAATCCTAACGCTTGGGTTGCTATTCTTGATGATAAGGATACCGTTATCCGAAAGTTCAAGCGCGCTGTTACAGATTCAGATTCATCAATAGTTATGTCGGATGAAAAACCCGGTATTTCCAACCTCATAACAATCTACTCTACAGTTACAGGCAAAACCGTAGCCGAGGTTGAAAAGGAATTTGAAGGTAAGGGATACGGTGATTTTAAATTAGCGGTTGGTGAGGCTGTAGCTGATACATTAGCCCCGATTAAGCAACGCTATGACGATATAATCAAGGACAAAAGGGCTCTTGAAACCTTATACCGAGAGGGCGCCCAAAAGGCAGAAAAGGTTGCCGCTAAGACATACTTTAAGGCTATGAAAAAGGTTGGTTTTGTGCTATGAGCTTTCCACTCGTAGGAAACAGTAAAATAGCACTTGCGGTAGAAAACGCACTGCGAGAGAAACGGTTGCCACACGCAATCTTAATCGAAGGCGATACCGGTAGCGGAAGGCACACGCTTGCAAGCTATCTGTCTGCCGCCGCAGTTTGCTGCAATGAGGCCTCCCCCTGCGGTGACTGTCGCAACTGTGAACTTCATAAAGCAAATTCACATCCCGATATTATGCTCACAGCACCCGAAGAAAATAAAAAAAATATTTCTGTTTCACAAATAAGGGCGTTAAGAAACGAAGCTTATATTAAACCTCATATGGCTGTGTGTCGCGTTTTTATAATAGATTTTGCCGACACACTAAATGAGCAATCCCAAAACGCACTTTTAAAGGTTTTAGAAGAGCCACCGGGAAATGCTGTTTTTATACTTATTGCAGAAAGTAAAGCTACCTTACTTGAGACCATTATTTCAAGATGTATCGTTCTTACCCTTAGCAATCCCGAAACAAGTGTTGCTTTTGATTATATATCCAAAACTGAAAACTATGAAAAGGAAGATATACTTTCGGCACTTGCAAGTTGCCAAAACAATATCGGAAAGTCATTGATGTTGCTTAGAGGTCAATGCGACACTAAAACCTCTGCCGCAGCTAAGGAGTTTTTAGAGTTCTTGCTTAGAGGCGATAATTGGGGTATGCTCAACACCACCGCAAATTTTGAGAAAAACCGTGTGGAAGCCGAGCGTTTTTTCAAGGACTTGAAATATGCTGTTGCACAACATTTGAAACAAAACCCTAAAAGTTTCAACTCTTCAGCTATATCTAAATTTTATACTGAGCTGTGTAACCTCGAAAAAAAACTTGTAACAAATATTAATTTAAATCTTTTATTCTGTACGCTTATATCGGCGGCAACAGAAATTATGAATAATTCATAGGAGTTTCTTTATGACAGAAGTTATATCCGTAAAATTTAAAGACGGCGGAAAAGCCTACTATTTTGACCCTGCGGGACATATCGTAAAAAAGGACGATGTTGTTATCGTCGAAATGCAAAGCGGTCGCGAAATGGGATATGTGAGCGAGGGCAACCATTCCGTTAAGGACGAGGACATCGTTCAACCACTCAGAAAAATGCAAAGAATGGCAACCGAAAAGGATTTTAAAAAGGTTGAAGAAAATAAAGAAAAACAGGCAGAGGCATTAAAGGTTTGTGAAGAGATGGTGCTCCGCCACAAGCTTGATATGAAGCTTGTAAGCGCCGAATATTCATTTGATTGCAGCCGCATTGTTTTCTTCTTCACTTCTGACGGTAGGGTTGATTTTCGCGAGCTTGTAAAGGACCTGGCAGCACATTTCCACACAAGAATTGAGCTTAGGCAAATCGGTGTAAGAGATGAGGCTAAAATGCTTGGCGGTCTTGGAATTTGCGGTCAGCCTTACTGCTGCAAGCGTTTTTTAAACGATTTCCAAACCGTTTCTATAAAAATGGCTAAGGAACAGGGCTTGTCACTCAATCCAACCAAGGTTTCGGGAAGCTGTGGCAGACTTATGTGTTGCCTTAAATATGAGCAGGATTCTTACGATTACCTTAACGCCCACACCCCACATGTCGGTGCAACGGTTAAAACAAGGGACGGTCTCGCCACTGTCACAGATGTTAATTTGATTACAGGTAATCTTTTTGTAAAGCTAAATGACAGTGACTCTATCCCTTTTAAAATTCATAGAAATGATGTGAAAATGGTTTCCAAATTTTGCAAAAATACAGAAAACACCAGTGAAACCGCAAAAAGTGACGAAAAAGTATAAATTTCGTTTTGCTTTTTAATATTTTGCTTGCTTTTTAAAGAATTTGTTGTTACAATATGTATAAGGCGTTTGCCTTTTATATTTGCGACGGGCAAATGTCCGCCAGCCTATATGCTATGGAGGTGTTTTAGATGGCTTATAAGATTTCTGATGCTTGCATTAACTGTGGTGCTTGTGCTGCAGGTTGCCCTTGCGAAGCTATTGTTGAGGGTGATACTCAATATGTAATTGATGCTGATAAGTGCATTGACTGTGGCGCTTGTGCTGCAGGTTGTCCTGTTGAGGCTATTTCCGAGGATTAATTTTTACTTAAAAAATAGAATCTCAGAAACGCCCGTAGTTTACGGGCGTTTAATTTTCTCGACAAAGTTTTCTTGATAGGTTTTATCCTATATGATATAATCTTCCATAATTACTGTAGTTAATCTTTAATTGTATAATAAAGCAATGATTAATTATATTTTTTATCCCCAGATAAAGTTGTAATATTATTAATGTCAGGGCAGAACTTAACACCTATCACTAAATTATGGTCAATTAAAAAAGGAGGTATTTTGTGGAAAACACAAAAACTATCGCAACAAATAAAAAAGCTTTCCACGAATACTTCGTTTTGGAAAGCTTTGAGACGGGTATTGAGCTTTCAGGCACCGAGGTTAAATCGGTAAGACAAGGCGGTGTAAACCTTAAGGATGCTTGGTGCAGTGTTGATAACGGTGAAATGATAATTAAACAGATGCATATAAGTCCCTATGACCATGGTAATATATTTAACCGCCCACCCGCAAGAAACCGTAGACTGCTTATGCACAAGCGCGAAATAATGCGTCTATTCGGAGCTGTAAAGCAGGAGGGCTTAGCTTTAATACCGCTGTCGGTTTATTTTAAAGGCTCTCTTGTAAAGGTGCAACTTGGTCTTTGTAAGGGTAAAAAGCTTCACGACAAACGCGAAACAGCCGCTAAACGAGACGCTGAGAGAGCGATTGACAGAGCAATGAAAGAACAAAACAGATAAATTTACGGACAGTAGAGGATGCCTGTCCTCATAATTAAAATTTGTTTTTGCATAGTGAAAACATTACACTTCTTCACTCTTACCTATTACTTTTTACCTTAATATACGGGGATGTAAAGGTTTCGACGGGGATTTTGAAGTATCGGAAGCGAGCAGCGGTGCGGAACCGCTTTAAAATCCGCATAAAAAATTAACTAACAACAATAACGTTGCTTTAGCAGCCTAATTTGGCTGCTCATCCGACCGAAGAGTACCACGACTTCGCAAGGGTGTCATTTTAGTGGTGAACGTGAACGGAGGTTTGCTCCTACCGCCGTCACGCATTGGGAGCTACCAAGTAAAGAAGCTTGACGTTTAGCGTCTTTATAAGGGATTTTAAATAAACGTCTGCGCTCGGAGACGCCGGTATGAATAGATTTTCGGACAGGAGTTCGATTCTCCTCATCTCCACCATAACGCGCATAGACGAACTCTTTACATTGTAAAGAACGTCTTTGCCTTTACTGAAGAAATACCACCTAAGCCTTAATCGGCTTGGGTGGTATTTCGTTATATCCGGAATCTTTTCGCTTAGTGCAAAAGATTTTGCCATAACCTTATCTAATATTGTTAAAAACAAATTTAATGATTTTATAAATGTATCAGGTCAAAAAATAGGTGTTAATAATAGAACAGCAAGAGAACGGCAATGGTCTAAAGATGCGCGATATTTAATGGCTAATTCTCCTCAAGCATTTTTTGACAAAACGAATGCGTTTAATCATGTGGATTAATTACTAAAAGTATCACGGAATTATATAAGTGAAGAAATCAAGCATCAGCGAAAAGATAATTTTATTGAGTTTGCGAGTGGTGTTGTGGATTTTAAAATAGAGAATCGAGGATATTCTGCAGATATTATAGTAGGGACGACAAAAACTAATGCAACATTGTTGTATGATATTGTTAGATTAGTTGTGTGATGCCTCTTTTTATCAGGGATTGTTAAAGCTATGCTTTTAACATTTTCAGGCAAATCGGAATTATTCTCCGTTCCCGTGGATATATTATTATTGACAACTGTATCATTCTGTGATATATTAATGTCAGAGTCAGATAGTTTTAACGGGGTGGGCAATTGCAGCCCATATTGCGTTAATAACTGTCTGACTTTTTCTATATCTTCATTTTGATAAAGAAGTCTATCATTTTCATTCGCATATTCAATTAATGGTTTTATGTTTCTTGCGTAAGCAGATGCAATAAAATTAGTATAAACCAACGTAAAGCGTTCCCGTGGATATATTATTATTGACAACGTTTTCGCCTTGTGATATATTGCTGTTAGAAGATGGAGAAACGGATGCGTTTTTGGACGTAGTACGGGGAGACGTTGTGTCGGCATCGTGCGTTCGTGTAACATCTTCTTTATTTTTTTGTAAATAGGTTGCCGCACCTAATCCGTCCAAGCTGCTACAAAACTAAAAATTGTACCACGTGATGTAAGTTTGTGTGCTAAGCAGTGTGCGCCACCAAAATCGACAAGTCTCAACAGTGGCTTGTCGATTTTTTATATACTTATCTGCGATAGTGAAGTTGTCCTGCGGACAAAAACGAGAGAGACAACTTCTTTACGAAGTGTCTCTCTCCTCTGCCTTTTAATTTTTTTATTTACCGCAACTGTGACAGCTTTTAAAAAGTTTATCTATATTAAGGCTCTTCTCCTCGCTATTTTTTATAAAGCCTATCATTTTCAAGGAATCTTGAGGTACCGTATCTTCATAAAAAGCATTCATAACACTGCGCTCTGCTGCAACATGAAGTGTGCTTCTTAAAATACCGTCCATAAGGGGAATATCATTTAGTGGCTCAATGTAGCGAACTGTTATTTTTTTAAAATCTAAATCGTATAGACAAAGCCCTAAAAGCTCATCGCCGTTCTTTGCAGTGACACAGCCCGAAAACTCGTTTGACTGTATCCCTTTTTCTAAAAAAATATTTTCTATTTCCTGTCTGTTTATCAAAGGCGCTAAAATCAGCATAATTATTCTTCCTTTTGTGTTGAGCTTATATTTGTAAGTCTGCGCATTTCCTTTTCGTTTAAAGGACGCCACTTGCCCTGTGGCAGCATACCGAGCTTAACGCCCGCAATTTCGGTACGTTTAAGGCGTAAAACCTCTAGTTGCACCGTCTCGCACATTCTTCTGATTTGACGGTTTCTGCCCTCATGAATTATAAATATAAGTACCGTTCTGTCCGCCTTGCGCTCTGCAACAAACACATCGCAAGGCAATGTTTTTACACCGTCAAGCAATATACCCTCTTTCATTTTAAGCAGCTTTTCATCAGTAACATCGCCCTTTACGGTAACACGGTATGTTTTGTTGACATGAGCTGACGGATGGGTTAAATCGTTTGCAAAACCGCCGTCATTGGTCATAATCAGCAAGCCCTCAGAATTGCGGTCAAGTCTGCCGACGGGGAAAACCTTTAAACCGACGTCTTTCACAAGATCGCTGACACACTTTCTGTCCATTTCATCCTTAAGGGTTGTGACATATCCCCTAGGCTTATGAAGCATTATATAAACTTTTTGGCTTTGCGCCACAACGTTTTTACCGCTAACAGTCACCTTGTCGCGCTTAGGATCAACCTTAGCGCCTAAAGCCACTACCCGACCGTTTACTCTCACTTTGCCCTGTTCTATAAGCTCTTCTGCCTTTCTGCGAGAAGCGATCCCACATTCAGACAAATGCTTTTGAAGTCTGATTTTATTATCCTTCATTTATTTCTCCCACAAGCTTTTAAAAATGTATACTATATTTTCTGCTATCCTATTCTTAGCACTATTCCTTAACCGTTCTTGATTTATATCAGCATCTGCTACAAGGTCTTTTGTTGCTATCACACTGTCGCCCTTTATATAAACCGCTGTGCCGATTTTTTCACCCTTTTTAACAGGCGCATAAACAAAACGTGGCAAATTAACTGTGCAACTGAAACCATTCTCTGTAAGCGAGCTAGCCATAACACTCTTCACCTTAATTTTAAGGGAATTTTCAACGCCACCCACAACCTCTACTTTGTATTCACTTTTAGGCGGATTGATTTGGATGGTTTTTATCATATCCAGTCCGTATTCAAGCAACTCCTTATGGTCTGCCCAGTCGTTTGGGTCATTAAGGGTTACCGCTATTACAAACCTACCGTCTTGCTTTGCCGCGGAAACCAAGCATCTGCCCGATTTTTTTGTAAAGCCCGTCTTAATTCCAACTGCACCGCTAAAATTTTTAAGCATTTTATTGTGGTTGGTAAGTGTTCTTCTGTAGGGTGGATTACCATAGCACAAGGTCGCCGATTTTGATGAAACAGCCTTAGCAAAAGTTTCATTTTGCATAGCAATTCTCGCCAATGCAGCTAGGTCTCTTGCAGTCGTATAGTGACCGTCCGCATCAAGTCCAGACGGAGTTACAAAATTAGTATTTTCAAGACCTAATGCGCGCGCTTTCTCGTTCATTAATTTAACAAAACCGTTAACCGTGCCGCCTAACACAAAAGCTATAACATTTGCCGCATCATTGCCCGAAGCCAGCATTAGTCCATAAAGCAAATCATGAAGAGTTACTTTATCTCCCGCAAGTAGCCCCATTGAAGAGCCCTCAACCCTCAGCATTTCGGCAGTAACGGTAATCTCTCGATTAAGGTCACCTATTTCGCTAAGAATTAAACCTGTCATTATCTTTGTGGTGCTCGCCATAGGAAGACGGGTATCAGCATTTTGCTCATAAATAACCTCACCGGTGTCCCCGTTAATAACGATAGCGGCCTTTGCTGAGCTTCCAACAGCAGAAACACCGACAGGTGTAATCAGACAGAGTACCAACGCTATACAAATTATTTTTCTCAACTGCACCACCTCATCTTAAATTTATTAAAACGAGGGATATTTTATTACTTAAATGTCCTTTTCCTTTTTAGAAAAAAGTTCTTTTGCTTTTTCAATAATTTCAGGGGTCATAGAAATTGCCTTTTCTACGGTTGTTAACTCGTTGTAAATAGGCATCATTTTAACATTGTCACCCGAAATCACTATAAATGCAACGGGCGCTACAGTAACCCCTGCACCACCGCCACCGCCGAAAAGCTCGGCACCTGTCTTGCTTGGAAAATCACTGCCGCCTGTAGCAAGTCCGAAAGAAACTCTTGAAACAGGAATAAGTGTGATATTTCCAACCTCTATAGGATTTCCTGTGATAACCTCGGCATCAACCATACCTCTTAATTTTTCCATAGTAGTATCAAGAATGCCTTTAATTTTACTTTCGCTCATTATCTTCAATCCTCACTATAAATTTTTTATATTCTGAATATACTTTCCAAAAAACCGCAATCAAATAAAATATCCTTGTTCTGATAGCACCCGAAAAGCTAACTGAGCCTTTGCCAGATTTAAAATCACTGCTTATATTTATGGCTTTATATTTGATGTTTGCTATGGCGCCAAGCTCTGCTAACAACGGGTAAGTGACCGCGCATACACTTCCGTATTCTATTGCAGTTTTTGCTGCATCATCCTCAGCCACAGCGATATCTAAAACTATTTTTTTAAATTCAATATGCTTTAAAAGTGTTTTTATATGCGGGAACAAATCTTTTATGAAACCTAAAATCAGCTTGAGTGCACCTGAAAAGCCGTATTTAGCTTTTGCCTTTTTATAAAATTCCGAAAGCTTATTTTCTTCACTTTTCTTTTCTTTAATCTTAGACTCTTTCACTTCGGTTTTAGGTTTTTTTGATTCCACTGTTTCCCGAAATTTGTAAAGCGTAATTCCCGAAAATTTAATGCTTATAAGTAGCTTATCCTTAAAATCTATAAAAGCATCAACTGGCAAAAACAAAATGCCAACAATTATCAGAAGAATTACACCGACTATATACAAGGCTATCAATCGGCCTGCTCCTCTACAACATTTTCTTCTTCAATTTTCAGTTGTTCTCCAACATCGCTTATATCATTCTCGGCCTTTGGCAAAGGTGGAAGCTCGGTTAAATCGTTTAAGCTGAAGCATCGCAAAAAATTCTTTGTTGTTCCGTAAAGCAAGGGTTTTCCCGGTAATTCTAATCTTCCGCGTTCCTCCACGAGTCCCTTTTCGATAAGGGTGGTAACCACACCTGAGCAATCAACACCGCGCACCTGCTCAATAAAAGATTTGGTTACAGGCTGATTATATGCCACAACCGCTAAAACCTCTAAAGCGGCTGGAGATAACGGTGTTCTCCGCCTAATATCGAAAGCCCTCTTAATATATTCGGCATATTCGGTTTTTGTGGCCATCTGATAGGTATTTTCCATTCTCACTAGCTCTAAACCGCTCTTATTCTTCTTAAGCCTTTCACTAAGGCTTTCCATAACCGAAACAACCTCTTCGGGCTCTATTTCAAAAACCTGAGCTACACGCTCAATGCTAATTGGTTCACCGCTAGCATATAGCAGTGCCTCAAACGCAGAAATCATTTCTTCCCTTTTCATCTTTTATTATGCCCCTTAATTAATGTAATTTCCTGATTTTCGGCATCACCCTCTATTTTAACGCGGTTAGCCTTACAAAGCTCAAGCACCGCCAAAAAAGTTGCTACCAATTCAGAACGGTTTTCGGCAGTCTTATAAAGTGAAATAAGCTTACGCTTTCCGCCAAACAGCTTGCGTATAACAAAAACAATCTTAGTTGAAACCGAAACTATTTTCTTAGCCACTATCTTTGTGAAGGGAGCTGTTGATGGCGGTAGCCTCCGTTTTCCTCTGCCCACAGCCGAAAGATAGGATAAATAAAGCACATCACTTGTATGTCTAAGCTCGTAGGTTTTGTCGAAATCAACCTCAGAGGGCTTCCTTACGAATTTATCAAAGCCGCTCTGCATAGTGGCAAATTGCTTAGCCATTTGCTGACAAACCATATATTCAAGAAGTTCGCCTGTAAGCTCCTCCTTTAGCTTTACAACCTCATCATGTTTAGGAAGCAGACTTACAGTTTTAATATATATAAGCCTTGAAGCCATTTCGAGAAACTCGCTTCCGAGTTCCATTTCCTCTTGCTCAAAAAGCTTTATCTGCTCTAAATATTGGTCTATGAGTTCAGTTAAGGGTATATCGTAAATATTAAGCTTGTTTCGCGCTATAAGTTGCAAAAGCAGGTCAAGCGGTCCCTCAAAGCCTTCAATTTTATAATTTAATATGTTTTCCATTTATTCACCCGAAAAATCCTAAAATTTTAAAAGGTAATGCCGCAACATTTCTAAGTCCATTCATAAGTCCGCCCGAAAGATAAGCCAACGGACCATCCAAAATGCCAAACCAGATGAGCGCCAAAAGGCCGAAATAAATATAACGTTCATAGCGCATTAAAGAATAATAATACTTATAAGGCAGTAATGCGGATAATAACCTTGAACCGTCAAGCGGTGGAATAGGTATTAAATTAAATACCGCAAGACCGATATTAATTGACGCGATATAATAGAAAAAAACCGCAATAAACCATATAAAGCTAAGACCTTCTCCATTTACAAAAACCAATTCGCAGATATTATAAATCAGCAATGCTATAAAGGCTACAATAATATTTGAAAGTGGTCCTGCAAAGGCGGTAATTGCCATATCGCGCTTAGGATTTCTGAAATTTCGCTGATTTACCTGCACCGGTTTTGCCCAACCAAAACCGAAAAGCAAAATACAAAGCGCGCCCAAATAATCAATGTGTGCAAAAGGATTAAGGGTTAGTCTGCCCTGCCATCGCGGTGTATCGTCACCCAGTTTTACAGCAGCGAAACCATGCGCAAACTCATGAATAGGCAGTGTTAAAAATATAACCACAAGGGTTGAAAGTATATAAATAATCGCGGAAGCAAAATCTGCTCTACCCGAAAGCAAATCACTTAACAATTACAACACCCCATTGTTTATAATATATCAATTTATTATATAACATTTCCCCTCAAAAAACAAGTAAAATATCCCGTAGAGCAAAACAACTTTTTGTTCTTTACTTTTTATATCTCTATGATAAAATAATGTTGCGACACGAATCGAATATTTTATCCTCACACGTCAAATACCAGTAAAAAGGTGTTTGTCTTAATTCCGTGTGAGGTTCGGTTCGTGTCGCAACGACCGAAGACATAACACTTTTTTGGCACATCTCTTCAGGGGTGTGCTTTTTTAATTTATAGGGGGTATTTTCTTGAGTAACGACAGGCTTATAATTTATTTAATACCTTTAATTTTTACAATATGCTGCTGTGTGTATCTGTTATGGGATATACTTTACGGCATCAGCTATACCCACGATATTTATGAAATAAATATATCAAGCACTTGTGTATCAAACAATTCTGCAAGGTGATGATTGGTCTGAGTATTACAATTTAGACGACAAAAAATCCCTAAACACGAAAAGAGAGCAATAAATTGCTCTCTTTTATTTATGATATGTTGAGCCTTCAATTATCTTAAAGCCTCTATATATTTGTTCTAAAAGCATTATTCTGAAAAGCTGGTGAGGAAAGGTCATGGCTGACATGGACAGCCTTATATCACTTTGCTTTTTAATTCGGTCTGATAAACCGTATGAGCTACCGATAATGAAGGTTATACTACCGCACATATTAGCGATTTCGCTTATCTTTTTAGCAAATTCAGGACTATCCATTCCTTTACCCTCAACACAAAGGCTAATCACTTTACTGTTTGAGGGGATTTTTTTTATAATAATTTCACACTCTTTTTCAAGCACATTATCTATCTCTGCCTTAGACGGATTGTCAGGCAGTCTTACAGGCTCTAATTCGACAATATCCAAATTACAATAACGGGAAAGACGTTTTGAATATTCCTTTTGAGCCTCGCTTAAATACTTTTCTTTAAGTCTGCCGAGAGTTATAAGCGTAACCTTAATCAAATCACTGTCACTCCGTTTCCTGTGGGTTTTGCAACACTCAAAAGATAATCCTTGCCATTCTCGGCACCAACATCGATCAAAGCCCCCTCAGCACAAGAGCGGGCAATAAGCGGTGTATTATTATTTTGACTTAAATGTCCCAATATAAAACGCTTTGTACCGCCCTTTAAAAGTCTTACTAACTCAGATGCGCAAACGGGGTTTGATATATGTCCCCTATCACTCATAATACGTATTTTGAGTTGGGGCGGATAAGGACCTTTTTTAAGCATTTCGATATCGTGATTTGATTCCATCAGCACAACATCACTGCCATCAAGTGCCCGTCTTACCTCCTCAGTTATTATTCCCAGGTCTGTGCAAAGCGAAAACTTTTTATAATCAGGCAGAATAAAGTCGTAACCGCTTGAGCCTATGCAATCGTGACTTGTTGCAAAACGGTGAATTTCTATACCGTTTATTTCCAAACCGTCATCATAAATCGGAATAATTCTTGCGCCTTTTGGTATTTTATCGTATTTTATAAGGCTTTCGAGGGTTTTCTCGGATGCAATAAGCGGAACCTTTAATTTGTTTAAAAGAGGTTTTATCCCTGTTATATGGTCACTATGCTCGTGGGTTACAGCAACAGCCTTAATTTCCTCAGGACTACTTCCAACACTGTTCATCGCTTCAAAAATACGTTTCATAGATGCACCTGCATCCACAAGAATACCGCCATTTTTAGTGCCAATATATGTACTGTTGCCTGTAGAGCCACTGAAAAGCGGACAAATTTTTGACATTTTTATCTCCTATCAATAAAGGGAACACTTATTATGTGTTCCCTCGAAATTTTTAATTTAAGCCTGTTTATACAAAGTGTTGATTGGATTAATCGGAACACGTTTAATATCAGCGCCCAAAGCAGAAAACTTTTCAACAACATTTTCATAACCGCGGTCTATATGGTCAATCTCTTCTATTTCGGTTTTACCCTCAGCCATAAGACCTGCAATTATCATTGCTGCGCCCGCTCTTAAATCAACCGCCTTTACAGGTGCAGAATTCAGAGACTCAACGCCTGTTATAACAGCCATTTTACCATCAACCTGAATTTTAGCTCCCATAATTGTTAGCTGGTCAACATAACGAAAACGACTATCCCAAACTCCCTCGGTCACAATGCTCGTACCCTCAGCCACAGTTAAAATTGTCGCCATTTGGGGCTGCATATCGGTTGGAAAACCGGGATGCGGCATTGTTTTAACATTACACATATGAGGTCTTGTCCGCATAGTGACACGCACCGACTCATCAAACTCGGTAATTTCGGCGCCCGCTTCCCTAAGCTTTGCAATGATTGATTCCAAATGCTTAGGTGTTACATTGTTTATTAAAACATCGCCCATAGTAGCAACCGCTGCCGCCATATAAGTGCCTGCTTCAATCTGGTCAGGAATGATACTGTAATTAGTTCCGTGCAAGACATCAACACCGCGGATTTTAATAACGCCTGTGCCCGCACCCATAATATTAGCGCCCATAGAATTAAGGAAATTTGCAAGGTCAACAATATGTGGCTCGCGCGCCGCGTTTTCAATAACAGTAAGCCCCTTTGCCTTAACTGCTGCAAGCATTATATTAATGGTAGCGCCAACCGACACCACATCAAGATAAATAGATGCACCCTTAAGCATCATCGCCTTACCGTCTACCATACCATTTTCGATAGTCATTTTGGCGCCGAGCGCCTCAAAACCCTTAATATGTTGGTCAATGGGACGAACACCAAAATTACATCCACCAGGAGGTGCCACTCTAGCCCTATTCATTTTACCGAGCAATGCGCCCAAAAAATAACTTGATGCGCGCATACCCTCAGCCATTTCTTTTGAAACAACAAAAGAATTTACGTGACTGGGGTCAATCTCAACACAGGTTTTATTAATAAGACGAATATCTGCGCCCAAGCATTTCATAGCGCTAAGTATTGTCGAAACATCCGATATATCGGGCAGATTATCAACTATGCAAGGACCATCAGCCAACAAAACAGCAGGTAAAATTGCCACTGCCGCATTTTTAGCGCCGCTTATTCTAACCTCGCCCTTTAACGGTTTACCACCGTGAATTACAAACTTTTCCAAATAAGGCACTCCCGTCAACAGAATTTTTTTGACCTGTTACACCTTTATATATTACCCAAGTAACAAACTAAAAAACACATTATTTATTATACCTTGTATTACCGAATTTGTCAATTTTTTATTATCAAAATCGTCAAAATAAACTATCTAAAAATTAAAAAACGGTCGGCAACCCGACCGTTTAAATATAATCTAATTGATTTTTCCGTAAAGCGGTATATCACTGTCACGCTTAGGCTCTCTTGTGGGAGCAACCTCAACCTTATTACTGGGGCGAGCTTTTCGTGAACGGTTAGAAGATTTGCGACGGTCATTAAATCTTGGAGGACGCACCTCAGAACCTTCAACAGATATAACAACTCTTCTATTGTTACCCTCTCCAAAAGAATTTGATACAACACCATCAATACCCTGAACTGCTGTATGAATAATTCTTCTCTCATATGGATTCATAGGCTCAAGACTGCGGTTTTTACCCGTTTTTAAAACCTGAGCCGAAATTCTTTTTGCAAGCGCGATTAAAGTTTCCTCTCTTCTTTCGCGATAATTACCGATATTAAGAGAAATCTTATGGTGTCCGCAACCGTTATTGGCAGCAAGGTTTGCTAAATACTGAACAGCATCAAGTGTTTCGCCTCTGCGACCTATAATAATATTTAAATCCTCACCCTCTAAATGAATGAGTGAAGCATTTTCACGGTTCTGAACCTTAATACTTACTTCGTTGCAACCAACTGCCGTAAGAATGGATTTAATATAATCCACTGCCTTACCCGCGGGTGAATCAGATGGAATTTCGGTATAATCCACAGCCTCACTATACTGCGGCTGTTCTTTTTGAATTCTTTCCTCAGCCTTTTCTTTCACTAAAGCTTCCTTTTGTGGCTTGGGTTGGCTATTTTGTGCCTTTTCCTTTTTGGACTGTAATTTTTTATTATTGGTCTTTTGCTTCTTATCAGCAATTTCAATATAAGCCTTAACCTGTGCTTGTGAGCCGCCAAAAAGACCTAGAACCTTTTTTTTAGGCATTGCGATTAAATCTATCTGTATATCTTCAAGCTCGGATACATTTAATTTTGCAATAGCATTTTCCTTTGCTTCGTCAATAGTATTACCGAAGCCTATTGCTTCCTTAATCAAGGGAATATCCTCCTTTAATTTTCTTCGTTTTCTGTTAAATTAGTTTTATTGATTTTTTCTGCTTCAAATTCGCAACGCTTTACTAACTCTTTAGCGCGCTCTCGTGAAAGCATTTTATGCGGACCGTAAAAATTCTGAACACCTAACTGTATAAATCCGCCTATAAGGGATGAACAGGTCCAATAGAACGTAACTCCACCTGGGAAACCGAAACCTATAAACAAAGATATGAGCGGCATTGTAAGCATCATGCCTGTCATATTTGGAGCTTCGGGGTTGATTTTCTTTTGCATGCGCATAGAAAGGATACTTGAAAGCATCTGAGATATAAATGCCATAAATGGCAATATCCATATAAGCTGTGCATCGTTAAAAATATTCCACGACCACTTTGGAGATTCGGTAAGATTAAGCTTATCGGTAAACAATGAATAATTTATATTGCTATCCCTATCCTTAGCTTTGATATCTGCCAAATCATCTTTAATTTTATTATACTCTTTCTTAGATAAAATTTCTTCAAGTATGCCTGTTTCGTCACGAACAATATTAACTACGCCAAGTTCATTGCGGGCACTTTTTTCAATGTCAAAATTAAGACGCTCTTTGTATTCAAGATACTTATCTTCGTTTTCGTTTTTAAGCTCCTTCATACTTGCTGTAATCACAGTATTAACATTAGAAATCTTATCTTTGTCTGCGCCTGACATATAGGTCAGAGGAGACATAATAAGCCAGTAAATACTCATCATAAGAACAAGGCGAAGAATGATGGGCAAGCAGCCGCCCGACATTGAAACGCCTTCCTCCTGATAAAGCTTCTGCATACCCTCGCTATACTTTTGGCGGTCATCACCGCAACGCTTTTTAAGGTCGTCAAGCTTTGGCTTAATTCTCGTTTGTTGAACAGAGGATTTTTGGCTTTTAACACTTAACGGTATAAGTGCTAGGTTAATAAGCAGGGTAAAAACAAAAACTGCAGCAGCAAAATTTCCGCTGAAAACAGATGCCAGGTTCTGTAAAACCCATGCCAAAGGTTTGTTAATAATATCAAATAAAAATTGCATTTATGTGCACCATCCACTCAAAACATAAAATGGTTATACTCACTTTTTAGGTGGTACGGGGTCATAGCCGCCCTTACATAACGGATGACACCGCAAAATTCGCCACAAGGCTAAAAATGAACCCTTGAAACTGCCATGCAACTTTATTGCATCTATAGCATACTGCGAACAGGTTGGTGTAAAACGACAACAAGGGGTTTTAAACGGCGAAATGTGTTTTCTGTAAAACTGTATCAGTTTGATTAAAATACTACTCATTTTCTATTAGAAATATCATCAAAATCGGCAGAACGCAAAAGCTTTAACATAGATTCTGCAACTACGGTACTCTTTACAGTTAAAATACGTGTTCTGGCTACAACAACATAATCGTAGCCCATAGGAATTTGTGGTAATATCTGTCTGAAAGCTGCGGATATTACCCGTTTTGCACGGTTACGGGACACCGCCTTACCTATCTTTTTTCCGGCAGTAATACCAAGCCTTATATTATTGCGACGGTTTTTAAGCAGATAAACCACAACATAAGGCGATACTAATGACTTGCCTCTTTTATAGGCACGTCTGAAAACATAGCTTTCTTTAATTTTATTAAGCTCTTTCATAAATTGACCTTTTTATCTTCACAATAAAAGTAAAAGCCACATTAGTGGCTTTTAATATGTCAATTGCTTTCTTCCCTTTGCTCTGCGGCGTGCAAGCACCTTGCGACCGTTAGCAGTTGCCATTCTCTTTAAAAAGCCGTGCTCTTTTTTACGATGAAGCTTTTTGGGCTGATATGTTCTTTTCATTATGAAACCTCCCTTATTTTCACATTGGCGATTACATCTTAAAAATAAAAATATGACATAACCTATCGATTATAGATTATACCTCAAACTATAGCTCTATGTCAACAAAAATTTTTATTCTTGATTTAAATTTTGTTTTGTAATATTATAATACTGTATATTTTATAAATAAAGGATGTGTCTTTTTTGAAAACCGCTATTATTACAGGGGCTTCTTCAGGACTTGGTACAGAATTTGCCATAGAATTGCTTTCCCAAAGAAAAGAAATCGAAGAAATCTGGCTTATTGCAAGACGCGAGGAAAAATTAAACGAAATTGCCAAGAAACTTGAAGGAAAAGCTAAAGTCCTACCTCTTGATATAACAAAATCCAAAGACTTAGAAAAGTATTCTGAAATCTTAAAGGAAGCAAAGCCCGATGTTAAACTGCTCATTAACAACGCAGGCTATGGTAAACTGGGTGATTTTGATACCCTTACCCCTTATGACAATGGTGGTATGATAAGACTTAACTGCGAGGCACTCACTGTCATCACATCGCTTACTCTTCCCTTTATGCGCGAAAACAGCGAAATCATAAACTCTTGCTCAATAGCGTCCTTTGCGCCCAACACACGAATGGCTGTCTACTCATCGACAAAGGCTTATGTTATGAGCCTTTCCCGAGCACTTAGAAGTGAACTTAAGTCACGCAAAATCAACTGCATTGCCATCTGTCCCGGACCTATGGACACCGAATTTTTAGATGTTGCGGGTATTGAAAAAGGCAAAAGCCACACCTTTGATACGCTACCGCGAGTAAATCCTAAAACCATGGCAAAAAAATCACTTATAGCATCAGCCAAGAAAAAATCGGTATATACTAACCTTGCATTTTATAAATTTTATAGAATAGTTGCAAAAATCCTGCCTCACAGCCTTGTTATGAAAATGGCTGGCACCTGATATAATTTTAAAAAGCTGTCTCACTAAACAGATGTGAGACAGCTTTTTTATTAAATGATTATTTTTTCATAGAAATAGCTTTTTTAGCCTTTTCCACAATATTTACTGCACGAAGGCCAAACTCGTCAAGAAGCTTTGGCGCGGGACCAGAATGGCCAAACATATCATATACTCCGAGCTTTATAACAGGAACCGGGTATTCTTCGGAAAGAACCTCGCAAACAGCGCTGCCAAGACCGCCTATAACAGAATGCTCCTCAGCGGTAACAATAGCTCCTGTCTCCTTTGCTGCCTTAATTACAATTTCCTTGTCCAATGGCTTGATGGTATGGATATTAATAATTCTTGCACTTATACCCTCAGCCTTTAAAAGCTCATAAGCCTGTAAAGCCTCGTTGACCATAAGACCGGTAGCAATAATTGTAACATCGTTGCCCTCTTTAAGCTCAACACCTTTTCCAATTTCAAACCTGTAATCGTCCCCAAAAACAACAGGAACTGCAAGTCTGCCAAATCTCATATAAACAGGACCGTCACAGTCAAGCGCTGCCTCAACAGCAAGCTTAGCCTCAGTTTCATCAGCAGGATTAATTATTGTCATACCGGGGATTGTACGCATAAGTGCGATATCTTCACAGCACTGATGTGTAGCACCGTCTTCGCCAACAGAGATACCTGCGTGAGTGGCGCCGATAACAACATTAAGATGAGGATAACCGATAGAGTTTCTTACCTGTTCGTAAGCTCTGCCTGCTGCAAACATTGCAAAGGAACTGCAAACAACCTTTTTTCCTGTGGCAGCAATACCAGCTGCTATACCCATCATATTCTGTTCTGCAATACCGCAATCATAAAATCTTTCGGGAAAAGCTTTTTTGAAAACGCCCGTTTGAGTAGCTGCTGCAAGGTCAGCATCAAGCACTACAAAATCATCTCTTTTAGCTCCAAGCTCTGTAAGAGCGGCACCGAAGCCTGCTCTGGTAGCAACCATTTTTACATCTGACATAACACTATATCCTCCTATTACTGAAGCTCAGCATAAGCAGCCTTAAGCTCGCTCATTGCTTGTTCGTATAATTCATCGTTAGGGGCGGAACCGTGCCAGCCAACCTGATTTTCCATATAAGAAACGCCTTTACCTTTAACGGTTTTAGCAATGATTGCAACTGGTTTATCGATAGTCATAGCCTCATTTAAAGCAGCTTCAATTTGGTCGAAATCGTTACCATCTTCAATAACAATTGCATGCCAATTAAAAGCCTCGAACTTTTTATCAATAGGCTTTGCAGAATTAACCTCTTCAATAGTACCATCTATTTGAAGATTGTTATAGTCAACAAAAGCTGTAATATTTGAAAGTCCTTTATTAGCGGCAAACATTGCTGCCTCCCAAACCTGACCTTCCTCTATTTCGCCGTCACCCAATACGGTATATACATTATAATTATTACCAAAATGCTTTGCCGAAAGAGCCATACCCACAGCGGCAGATATACCCTGACCGAGAGAGCCGGTTGACATATCAACACCAGGGATTTTCTTCATATCGGGATGACCCTGTAAAATGCAGCCGGGATGACGAAGCTTTTTAAGTAACTCTACATCAAAAAAACCGCGTTCAGCCAAAACAGCATAAAGAGCTGGTGCAGCATGACCCTTTGAAAGTACAAAACGGTCTCTGCCCTCCATCTTTGGATTTTTGTGGTCGATATTCATCTGCTTAAAATAGAGATATGTTAAAATCTCTGTACAGGAAAGAGAACCGCCCGGGTGTCCGGATTTTGCGGCGTGTACCCCTTCGATAATACCCATTCTTACCCTAATAGCAGTTTTTTGTAATTCTTTTTTAACTGCAATATCCATTTAATTCATCCTTTCATATAAAATGCTCTAACGCATTAAATTTGTTAAGTAATCTATGAAATCTGCAACCGCACCATCATCACACTTACAGGTAATATGCTGTGCCAACACCTTGATATCCTCTGGCGAATCGCAAGGAACAGCGCTGATATCGGCAAGTTTTAGCATTGCCACATCGTTATAATAATCGCCCGCGGCAAATAAGCCGTCTTTTTTAACCTTCATAAGCTTGCAAAGCTCTTGAAGTGCCGTAGCCTTTGAAACACCCTTTGGCACAAGCTCAAAATAATTGCGCACTTGACCGCCAATTACAGCACAGGTTTCAATAAAATCGCAATCCGATTTTTCTTTAAGCATTTGCTCTTTGAGTTTTGCCCTGTCCTCTACGCTATCCAAGGTGCAGATGACCTTATGCCATTTATATCCGGTTATATCCTCATAATTGACATCGGGAGCCTCAAACTTTTCATACACCTGATGCTCGGTAACAAGCTCTGTTCGATTTGCAGTATAAGCATCTGAACCACAATGTATTTCTATTCCTGCATTTATTCCAGAATTGATGATTTTTCCTACAAGGTGATGGTCGCTTTCTGGCAAAATATTTTCATATAAAATCTTTTGTTCGCTATAATCATAAATCATACAACCATTTGCCACTATAGACGGAGAAATACGTTTGACCTGACTTAGCACATCCCCTATAGCACAAACAGACCTACCCGTCGAAATAGAAAATTTGCCGCCTTCACTCATAAAATACTCTATTTTTTCAACATTTCTTGGATTAATATATCCGCTAATCATTAAAGTGCCGTCTATATCACACGCCAAAAGACAGCCATCAAATATTCCCATTTTGTTTACCCCTTAAGAACCTCTCAAAATACTGAGGCAAATCAGAATCAAATTCCATATATTTATTGGTTTTTGGATGGATAAATCCAACCTTTTTTGCATGGAGACACTGCCCCTTAAGCTCTGTTATAACCTTTTTAGGACCGTAAACCTCATCTCCCGCTACAGCATGTCCAATATATGACATATGAACTCTTATTTGATGGGTGCGTCCCGTCTCAAGTATTAGTTTTAGATATGAAAAACCTTTCAGTTCTTCCAAAACCTCATAATGCGTGATAGCCTCTCTACCACCCTCTACTACAGCCATTTGCTTTCGTTTTAAAGGATGACGGTCGATAGGCGCACTTATAGTGCCACTACTGTTTTTTAGATGACCGTAAACCACTGCGGCATATTCACGTGTAAAGGAATGCTCTTTAATTTGTGTGGCTAAATGGTTATGAGCAAAATCATTCTTAGCCACCATTAAAAGACCACTTGTATTTTTATCAATTCTATGTACTATACCGGGTCGCATAACACCGTTTATACCCGAAAGTGATTTGCCACAATGATACATTAATGCGTTAACTAATGTACCGTCAAGGTTCCCTGCCGCAGGGTGCACAACCATACCCTTAGGCTTGTTCACAACCAGCAAATTATCATCCTCAAAAACTATATCAAGCGGAATGTTTTGGGGTTCTACACTATATTCAACAGGTTCAGGTATCTGAATTTTTATATTATCATAAACCTTAGGCTTAGTATTCTTTGATGCGGTACTATCATTCACCGTAACGCAAGCTAGCTCGATAAGCTGTGCCGCCCTTGAACGCGAAATGTCAGCAGTTTCAGCCACAAACACATCAAGCCTCTTACCGTATTCATCTGAAAATTTCGCTTCAATTATCTTCATTTTCTTTTAGTCCCAATTTTTTCGATTTGTATTCATTAACTGTATCAACTATGAAATAAAGAATGAGTAATCCTACGCCTATAACAATCGAACAGTCTGCAACATTAAATACAGGAAATTGCGGCCAAAATTCAAAGTGTAAAAAATCAATAACCTTTCCGTTTCTGAAAATTCTATCAATAAGGTTACCTACACCGCCCGAAATAATAAGAGAAAGACCTATAAGCATAAGCTTATTGTTTCTACCGTATTTCCATAAGAAATATCCACAAAAAGCCATTGCAACTGTTGTAACGGCCACAAGCATCCACGTCTTACCGCTAAGCATTCCCCAAGCGGCACCCTCATTATGAATATAAACAATGTCTATTATACCTTTTATGAAATCCGCCGACTGTCCCAAAGAAAAATTAGATATTATAAAATACTTTGTGAGCTGATCAAAAATAAGTATAGCTAAACCACCCAAAACTGCAACTATCAAAGAAAACAAAATAAGCCTCCAAATTAATCTATTTGAGTATTTTCATCTTGCTCGTCAAGGTTAGGCAATTCCTCATTAATAAAAAAACCGTTATTATCATTAATAGGTTCTGGAATAGACTCCACAGCAACCTCTGGCTTTATAAATGCCGATACATCAGGCTCTTTATCAATCTCGGCAGAAACAAGTTCTGCAATTTTAGAGGGGTCAGCCGGAACACTGTCAGGAATAACAGACAATATTTCCAAATGCTCCTTATATTTAGCCGATATGTTGCTCTTAAATGTTGCAATCTCAAGCTTAAGCCTATCAAAAAGCTGTTGTTGACGTGCCACACTGTCCTCAGCGGCGGAAGTAATACTGTCTGCCTTAAGCCTAGCCTTTTTAACCATATCGTTAAGCTCTGCCTCAAGTGCCGACTTTCTCTCCTGCGCCTTTAATTCAAAGGTGGCAGAAAGCTCTTTTTCACGAGTAGTAATAACCGAAATGTTAGTTTCTGCATTGCGGATTATTTCCTCACTTTTTTCCTTAGCCTCGCCAACAATTCTATCTGCTAACTGCTGTGCACTCAAAAGCACGCTTTGTATACTGCTTTGGGAAGCCTTAAGTTCTTCTATTTCCTTAGTCAAAGCTTCATTTTTAGCCTGCATTTCCACTAGCATACGCTCGTACCCAGCAAGGTCGGCTTCCATTCTGTCTAAAAAAATGTCAACCTCTTCCTGCTTATATCCGCTCATAGAACGGCTGAATTTAATATTCTTAACCTCAGTAGCACTAACCACAAAAATGCCCCCTTAGACATACTTTTTATATTTTAAAATTATTCTATCCTTCTTTGTGCGGTCGGCGGAAGCCTCAATTATAAATTTACCGCTACCTCTAACGGTTATAATATCCCCGTCCGAGACAATTTTAGTGCTTTTTTGCACAATAACTGAATTAATTGCAACAAACCCGTTATCAATCTTTTCAACAGCTGACGAACGCGAAATACCCGCAACCGCAGAAACCACACAATCAAGCCTTAATGACGCTAGAGTTTCTGTGAATTGCTTTAGCTCATTCCTTTGAGGCAAGGGTTTTTCAAAACCCACGGTCACAGTTACACCTGTTCTTCCGATTTTCGAAACCTCAGATAAAATATAATCGGCAATATCATCAAGCACAAATATAACCGCTCTGCCCTTTTCTATTAAAATATCTCCCACGGTTTCGCGTTTTATCCCCAAAGCCATAAGACTTCCTAAAAAATCTTTATGACGTAATAGGTCGCTTTTCCTAAAGCTAAAGGTTATTGGAGTTATAGGGAACGGCCTGTCCTCCATCCAATCGGGAAAACAGCCTAAAACCTGTCTTTCAGCAGCTTCATAGCCACCCCAAAAGGCAAAAGCCACCCCTCGTTTTGATAGTATTCCCGATGCTAAAACTACCTGCTCGGCTGACAAAAAACTCATATATTTAGGTCTTAGGGTTTTTTCACAAATATCAGCAGTATCGCCCACACGTGCAATAAAAAGCTCAGTTCCCATTAAAAATACATCTTACCGTCATCAAAATCGTCAAGAATTAGCTCACCCATCATATCTACACCGTGAGGCACAATAAGGAATGTACCCTTAGACACCTTACGCATATTACCATGGTTTGCATATGTAGCACCACTCAAGAAGTCAACTATTCTTCTTGAAACCTCTCTATCGGCTGATTCAAGATTTAAAACAACCGACTTACCTTCATTAAGATGGTCTGCGATAGATGTTACATCCTCATATCTTTCAGGCTTAACAAGCACAACCTGCATCTGAGTGGGATTGTAGCTTACAGTCTTCGATCTACCGCCGCCTAAAATTCTAGGGGTTGTTTCTGCGCGCCTCGGTTGTTCTGCTACAGCCACACGTTTTCTCTGTTCTTCTCTTTCTTCCATTTCTTCTAGCTCGTCCTCGAACTCGTCCTCAGGCGGAATTGCCATGATATTTTTAATGCTTTCTAATAGTCCCATTTTAATACTCCTTTATATAATAATTAATAATTTCTTCTTCCAAAAAGGGCGGTTCCTAAACGGATTAAATTTGCCCCTTCTTCAATGGCAACCTCAAAATCATCCGACATTCCCATCGAAAGTATATCCATACTACTATTATCCATTTTTTGAGCCCGTATGTCAATAAACAGTTTATACATTTGGCGGAAATATTTGCGATTTTCATCAGAATTTTCACATACGGGTGGTATTGCCATAAGACCCTTAACATATATATTGGGCAAATCAGCAATTTTCTTTACCGCTTTTGATATTTCGCTAGGTGCAAAGCCCCATTTGGATTGCTCGCCACCTATGTTTACCTCAATCAGCACATCCATAGTCTTTCCGCATTTTACCGACTGTTTTGAAATCTCACTGGCAAGCTTTAAGGAATCAACCGATTCTATCATTTCAACACGGTTTATAATATCCTTAACCTTGTTAGTTTGCAAATGACCGATAAAATGCTTATGAACGCCATCTACACTGTCATCCTTCAAAAGAAACTCCTGTACCTTGTTTTCGCCAATATATTTTATACCCTTCCCTATTGCATAGTTAATGGTATCAATATCTACAGTCTTAGTAGCCGCCAGTAAAATTATGTCCTCTGGGCTGCGACCTGATTTTTTTGCAGCAGTATTTATTCTGCTAATTATATTTTCGTAATTTTCATCAAATTCTCTAGCTGACAATTTTTCCATCATAAAGGTTTTTTCCTTTCACAACAACCTCATCATAAAGCATTAGAACATCGCCGCTTTCACTTTGCTTTTCACAGATTATATAACTGTCGGAGGAATATATAATTTCAATTGGAACAAACTCAATCTGCATTCCGCTTAAAACATAAACACCCTTGACACCTTCTACCACTCGGAGCGCCTTGCGCGGCACCTTGAGCCCACTGTATTCTGCCTTAATCACAGACATCGGACCGCTGCGCATTGAAGCTAATTCGCTATTCATTTCGTTGCACGAAAATATAATCACTGCCGATGCGGTGCTTTCTGAAATATTAATTTTTTTAACACTCACAGAAAGCTCAGGTGATGACTTAACCGAGGTGGTAATAATTAACCTTTCTCCCTCTTTATAATTAAGGGATTCGTTTAACGAAACCTCAGCCGCAATATACCACTCATAATCTGAAACTATTTTGCCTATAACGTTAGCGCTATGCTCTTTTACAGTGGCAGATTTAAAAAATTCAGGTGTTAAAGCATCCAAATTATCTGTTTTGAAAACCTGCTCATATCCGTCAGTTTTAGAAACAAAATAGCCCGATTGTGTAGCTTTTATTTGCCCCTTTACAGTGGGCAGTGCCGAAGAAAGTGATGTCAACTCACTTTTCAAAGCTTCAAGCCTTGGTGTAAGGTCGGAAGCCACACCGACCGCTGCTTGCTTTCGGTTTATTGATGACAGCAGATTGTTCGCCTTTTCTGTCACTCCGTCATACGCACCTATAGAGGTTGCCATAATAAGCTCATTTACCCTCTCTTCAACACGTGCGTTAATAAGGTCAAGATTTGCCGCCTCAATATCATTGTAGCTTAATATATCTTCAATATCGGCAATTTTGTTTTTAACGCTTTCTATGTTTGTGACCGTTATAGAAGCCGATTCATTATCATAAATATTAGCAATAACCCCGTTCTTAGAAACACGGTTACCATCTGCAATAACAAAATGCTTTACACCGCCATCGTTTGATTCAACAAGTGTTTCGTTTCTGATAATAAGACCTGTAATATTAAAATCATCAACTGCGGTATAAAACTTAGCAGTTTCGGTTTTAACAGGGTTGTAAATAGCCGATATTACCTGATGACCTAAAAACACAACTATAATCAAAATTATAAGAAATCTTAAAAGCGATGTAGCCTTCACCTGTTTTCCTCCTTTAAAAATCTTTCCACAAGAGCTACTGCGCTATCACAAACATTTTCAACCTGGTCGACAAAAATCCAATTAATTCGGTTGTCCCGTCTGAACCATGTAAGCTGACGCTTGGCGTATCTTCTTGTCTGCCTTTTCAAATGCTCTCCAGCCTCTTCTAAAGAGACCTCGCCTTTAAAAAAGCTATATAATTCTTTATGCCCTATTGCTTGAAAAGCGCCCTTTCGGTTAGCCGCAAGAAAGGTTCTGTGCGCCTCTTCCAAAAGACCGTTTTTAAGCATTATATCAACCCTTAAATTAATTCTATCATAAAGCTTTTCTCGGTCACTATAGCTGATGCCTATAACTAAAGGGTCTATAAAATTTCCGTTTTTGTGTGAATTTTCATTTTGCTCGGTTATAGTTTTTCCTGTGAGCTCATAAACCTCAAATGCACGTATAATACGTCTGCGATTATTAGAATGAAGTCTGTCTGCGGTCTCTTTATCAAAATTTGCCAATTCCTCGAGCATTTTTTCGCCGCCTATAGCATCATATCTTTCTTCCAAACGCTCTCGTAACGAAAAATCGGTAGGCGCACCTATAAACTCGGTATTATCGAGCAATGATGATATATAAAGCCCCGTTCCACCAACAATTATCGGGATTTTACCGCGTAAAGCAATTTCTTTAATATATTCTCTTGCCGCCACGACATAATCAGCAACCGAATATTCCTCGTCAAGTTCTAAAAATTCAATCAAATGATGGGGTACTCCGCATTTTTCAGCCTCGCCAGGTGCTGCAGAGGCGATATGAATACCCTTGTAAATTTGCATAGAATCGGCAGATACTATCTCGCCGCCGAAACGCTTTGCAAGCTCTATACTAAGCGTGGTTTTGCCCGAAGCGGTAGGTCCTACAATAAATACTGCTTTTACCATTACTGTGTCCTACCAAACTGTTTTTCAAGCTCTCGCTTTTTGATTTCAAAGGCCACTGGTCTTCCGTGAGGACAGTACATAATATCGGTCGAATAAAGCACCTTTTGGGCGAGACTTTGCATTTCTTCTTTGCTTGTGTTCATTCCGCTTTTAATAGCCGCCTTACATGCAACGGTATGGAAAATATCATCCTCCCGTGCGGTCGCAACACTGCCTGATTTCATAAGACTTGAAGCTATTTCAGACATAATCGAGGGTATATTTTCACCAATCAAAAAGGAAGGTATACTTCTTATAGCCACCGAGCTGTTACCTAAATCCTCAACCTCAAAGCCGCTATTTTGCAAAAGCTCATTATTTGATATAATAGCATCATATTCTTCGGGAGATAGCACAGCGGCAACAGGAGTTAAAAGCTGTTGCACCTCTACCTTATGGTTTTTTCGTAAATTATTAAATATAATTCTTTCGTGTGCTGCATGCTTGTCTATCATAAAAATACTGTCACCCATCTGGGCTACAATATAGGTTGAAAAGGCCTCGCCTATAAGTATCACAGGAAGATTTTCAGGCTCTTTTTCGAAATTCGCAGCGACCGAAACTGGCTTTTCGGTATAGCTTTCGGCAACCGCTGTTTGAGATTGAGCTTTCTTTTCTTGCACCTTTACAATAAATTCTTCGGCTGTAAGCGGCTCTGTCTTCTTACCTTCCTCATCCACGTAAGATAACTTGCTTAAAAACTGCGGCTTGGCATCATTATGAAGCACTATGCTATCGCAATTTAAATTACTGTAATCCTTATATTTTTTTAAATCAAGTTCCTCTGGATACGCCTTTTCCACCACAGTTTTTTCAGTATCAAATTTTTGTTGCTTATAATCGTTAGCGGAAATATGCTCAAAGGGATTAAACTGACGGTTTCCCAGCTTTATTTCAGGTCTTGTGTCACCAGAAGACAAAGCATTTTTTACCGCAGTGTAAACCGCGTCAAAAATTAGCTTTTCATCAGAAAATCTGACCTCAGTTTTAGCAGGATGAACATTAACATCTACCGTATCTAAAGGCACCGTTACATAAAGCACAAAACCTGGAAATTTACCCACCATTGCGCTGTTTTTATACGCTTGCTCTACTGCCGCCACAACAGTACCCGACCTAACAAGTCTGCTATTCAAAAATGTGAACTGACTATTTCTTGTGGGCTTACAGAAAACAGGCTTACACGTAAGACCTGTCACAGTTATTCCACGGTTTTCACCTGAAACATCTATGAGCGAATTAGAAAACTCACGGCCCAAAACACTGTAAACCACACTCTTAATCTTACCGTCACCCGTGGTTGAAAGTGTCTGCTTACCGTCTCTTATAAATTTAAAGGAGACCTCAGGATGCGACAGAGCTATTCTGTCAATAACCGCCGCACAAGCATTTGCTTCTGAAACATCCTTTTTAAGAAACTTCATTCTGGCTGGGGTATTGTAAAAAATATCCCTTATAATTATGGTAGTGCCATCAGGACAACCAATTTCATCGTATTCGATTTCTTCGCCACCTTCTATGCGATAATGGGTGCCGAAATCTGCACCCTTTGTGGCTGTCAGCAATTCAACCTTTGCAACCGAAGAAACCGCTGCTAAAGCTTCACCTCTGAAACCAAGAGTGGCAATAGCATCAAGGTCATCGCTTGAACTAATTTTGCTTGTTGCGTGTCGTAAAAATGCCGTTGGAACATCTGAGTGCTCAATACCGCATCCGTTATCGGTAACCCTGATATATGTAATACCGCCACGCTGTATCTCAACAGTTACAATAGTAGCGCCGGCATCAATAGAGTTTTCCACCAATTCCTTAATAACCGAGGACGGTCTCTCAACCACCTCGCCTGCTGCTATAAGCTCGGCAACATTTTTAGGCAGAAGATTAATTTTAGGCATTTCTACACCACCTTTAAAATTTAAATAGATTTGGCTTTATTGCAAATGTCGAATAATATTTGCATTGCTTCTATGGGCGTTAAGGTATTAACATCCACCGCCCTAAGCTCTTTTAGTAATTTCTCTGCACCCAACATTTCAATGGGTAACTGCATTTCAGCGGAAGCGGTTGTTTTATAGGTAACAACACCCTCTTCCTCTGTCTTTTTAAGAATTTCCTTTGCTCTTTCGGTAACCGATGAGGGTATGCCGCTAAGCTTTGCAACCTCAATACCGTAGCTACCGTCAGCGCCACCACGAACAATGCGTCTTAAAAATGTTATATCGTCACCGCGTTTTTTAACAGCAATATTATAATTTTTAACCCCACTGAGTTCATTTTCCATTTCAGTGAGTTCGTGATAATGTGTTGCGAATAATGCCTTAGCACCAAGCTTCTTTTTATCAGCAACAAATTCAAGCACCGCACGTGCAATAGACATACCGTCAAAGGTTGAGGTGCCTCTTCCTATTTCATCAAGCACAAGAAGACTGTTTTTGGTTGCATTTTTAAGAATATCAGCAACCTCGCTCATCTCAACCATAAATGTTGACTGCCCTGAAGCCAAATCGTCAGATGCGCCAACACGGGTAAATATAGCATCCACCAGTCCTATCTCTGCCGATTGTGCTGGCACAAAACAGCCGATTTGTGCCAGAAGCGTTATTAAAGCTACCTGTCTCATATATGTGGACTTACCCGCCATATTGGGACCTGTAATGATTGCACAACGGTCATCCTGCATATTAAGGTATGTATCATTAGCAACAAACGGAGTTCTTATCACCTGTTCTACAACGGGATGCCTTCCGTCTTTTATACTTATCACCCCGCTATTATTCACAAGCGGTCGGCAATAATGATTGTCTGCCGATACAGAAGCTAAAGAGCACAAAACATCAAGCATCGCAATAGCCGACGCCGTTTGCTGAAAACGAACAAGCTCTTCGGCAGTTTTTTTGCGGATTTCATCAAAGATTTCATATTCAAGCTGAACCGAACGGTCCTTAGCAGAAAGCATACGCTTTTCAAGTTCCTTTAGCTCATCTGTAATAAAACGCTCTGCTCCTGTGAGGGTTTGCTTACGCATATAATCCTCAGGAACCTTGTCAAGAAAAGAATTTGTGACCTCAATATAGTAGCCAAAAACCTTATTGTATTTAACCCTTAAATTCTTAATCCCCGTACGCTCGCGCTCGCGCGCTTCAATGCTTAAAAGAAAACCTGCACCATCGGTCATAGCACTGCGCAACATATCAAGCTCAGCATTGTAGCCCTCTTTTATCATTCCGCCCTCTCTGACGGTTAACGGTGGCTTATCCTTGATTGCGTTATCTATAGTTTCCTTTATATCATCAAGCAAATCAATGGAATTATAAATTTCCTTTAGCATCTTGCAGTTTGCCGAAGCTAACAAACTTTTAATGGGCGGAAACTTGGCCGCAGTATCAGCAATAGCTGTTAAATCTCTTGCTGAGGCAGTAGCATAAACCACCTTGGTCATAATTCTCTCTATATCGCGAATTCCGTTTAAATGTTCTACAAGCTCTCCACGAAGCACCGTATCCGAATAAAGCTCTTCAACCGCGTTTTGACGCGCGATTATTGGGGTTATGCTTAATAAGGGTTTAATAAGCCAACTACGAAGAAGTCTCTTTCCCATTGCGGTTTTTGTTTTATCAAGTACCCAAAGCAAAGAACCCTTTTTGGATTTGGTACGCATCGTTTCTGTTATTTCAAGATTTCGAACTGCAGTAATATCAAGGCGCACATATTGGTCATCATTATAAACATTAACCTTGTTCACTGAAATATTACCCGTTACGCCCGTTTCATACAGATACTCAAGCACTGCACCGAGTGCGGCAGAAACAGAACCGCCCGCTTCAACGCCGAGATTTTCGGTGCTTACAACACCAAAATGGGATAAAATTCTACTCTCGGTATTTTTAGGATTGAAGCTTTTTTCTTCCCTTTCTGTTATAACCCCCGAAAAACCAATATCAATAAAATCACTCAACGACTTCAGCTGTTTTAAAAGCTTCTTTTCAATAAGCAACTCCTGTGGTCTAAACCGCGCCAACTCGTTTAATATTTTATTTTCTGCCTTATCAAGAGCTATGCTTGTAACATGGCATTCTCCCGTAGAAGCATCTGTAAAACAAAGACCGTAGCTTTGCTTGTCGAAACTTAAAGCGGCAAGGTAATTATTTTTGCCCTCTTCAAGCATACTGTCTTCAATAACCGTACCAGGAGTTATAATTCTTACAACATCACGCTTAACAATTCCCTTAGCGGTAGCGGGATTTTCTACCTGCTCGCATATTGCAACCTTATGTCCCTTTTCGACAAGCCTTGCAATATAAGCTTCACAACTGTGGTACGGTACACCACACATTGGAGCGCGCTCTTCAAGTCCGCAATCCTTACCAGTTAAGACAATATCAAGTTCTTCCGAAGCGGTTTTGGCATCTTCAAAAAACATTTCATAAAAATCTCCAACCCTAAAAAACAGAATGGTATCCTCATTCTGTGCCTTTATATCCATATATTGTTGCATCATTGGGGATAACTTTCCCATTTTTTTACCGCTCCTTTCTGAAATAATGAATATTAGTGGCAACCACCACAAGTAGAACAGCTACCCGTACAGCCCGATGTAGCCTCACAGGTTTCGGGGTCCTCACCGTCAAGACTTTTTGAAATAATTGTGTTGATTTCACCAACCATAGTGTCAACCTCCGCCTTGGCTGTATTGTATTCAACCATAGCAGGAGCCGACATAATCTTAGCATAAACACCGCGAAGCTTTTCATTAAGCTCTGCAACCTTTGTCTCGTCCTTATTCTCTGAGTTAAGCTCACGGTCAAGCTCCATACGTGTTATATTAAAATCTCCAATAGCGGCTTGAAGCTCGGTATCACTGTCATTAGCTAGCCTTGCCTTTGCATATCTTACAAAACGCTCATCCTGCTGAATAGCCTTTCCTAATTCTCTTACTGCCTTAATTACGTCCATTTTAAATACCTCTTTTATAATTTTTATATTTACATAATTGTGCCATTAAACACATTAGTATATGAATTGATTTTCACATCCACAAATTTGCCAAGCAGTTCTTTGCCACCCTCAAATTCAATAACCGTAGTACCCGACGTATGCCCCGACATAAAGCCCTCTTTAGAGCCAACACTGTCGCAAAGCACACGGTAGGTTTTGCCTATTTGCCTTTCTATATTCTTGGCGGCTATTTTTTCCTGAAGTCTTAAAAGCTCATCAAACCATTTTCCCTTTTCCTCCCGCGATACAGGGTCAGGCATCATAGCCGCGGGCGTATTGTTTCGCGGTGAATAAATGAAGGTGAAAAGTGATGTAAATTCAACCTCTTCAACAAGACTTAATGTTTCCTTAAAATCCTCATAGGTTTCGCCTGGAAAACCCACTATAATATCACTCGTCAAAGCCACATCAGGTATACGCTCTTTAGCCGCTTTAATAAGCGCTAAATATTTTTCTCTATCGTAATATCTGTTCATGAGCTTTAATATTCTGCTACTTCCGCTTTGAAACGGCAGATGCAAATGACGACTGATTTTAGGGCACTCCTTTATAGTATCCAGCAATTCGATGGTGCAATCCTTCGGGTGCGAGGTCATAAACCTTATGCGAAAATCGCCCTCGATATCATTTATCATGCGGAGAAGTTTTGAAAAGGTGACACCGTGGCTACATCCCTTACCGTAAGAATTTACATTCTGACCTAAAAGGGTTATATCCTTATAACCCGCCTTTATCATAACTCGCGCCTCTTCAAGTATTTTTTCGGGGTCTCGCGAACGCTCTCTACCACGAACATAAGGCACTATACAGTATGTGCAGAAATTGTTGCAACCGTACATAATTGGAAGCCAGCCCTTGAAATCACCGTCACGGCTGACAGGGATATTCTCAACTATATCGTTATTTTGAAGCTCAAGCTCAAATATTCTCGGTGAGCCATTCATTCTTCGGTATATAAATTCGGGAAGTCTATGAGACACCTGAGTTCCAAAAACAATATCAATATATGGGTAGCTTTTTTTGATTTTATCAGCTACAATCTGTTGCTGAGCCATACATCCGCAAACCGCAGCAATAGTCTTCGGTCTATCCTTTTTTATCTGCTTTACCTTGCCGATATTTCCGTAAACGCGGTCTTCAGCATGCTCTCGCACAGCACAGGTATTAAATATAATAAAATCGGCTTCGGTCATAACCTCTGTAAGAGTATAACCCATAAGCAACAGCATACCCTTTAAATGCTCAGAATCACTGACATTTTGCTGACAGCCAAAGGTAACCACCATAGCCTTCGGTACATATCCGTAGCGTTCAAACGCAAGCTTTTTAACGCGTGATGCAAACACGCTCTGCTCATCAAAGCTATTAACATTTTGTCCTACCTGTGACAAGACCATTTCTCCTTCTAATATAGATAATTCATTTTACCATATTTGAGGCTTCTATTCAAGCAATAATTTATATTTTAATTAATTTTACATTATTTTTAGCTATTGACATATACTTGCAAAAATTGTAAAATTAATGTGGATATTTTATTTGGAGGAATTGTAATGAAAAAGGATAAAAAAGGTTTCATCGGCGAATTTAAAGAATTTATTATGCGTGGCAATGTTCTCGATATGGCTATAGGTGTTATTATGGCTACTTCCTTTGGAAAAATCACCGCAAGCCTTGTTGCAGATGTGCTTATGCCAGCTCTCGGCGTTATTATCGGAGGCTATGATTTATCAAAGCTAAACATTGAAATCTCCCCTGCAGTTATGGAAAACGGTGAAGTTGTTAAAGAGGCCGTAAGCATTGGCTTTGGCAATTTCATAACCACAATCATCGACTTTGTTTTCGTTGCTCTTGCAATCTTTGTAATGATTAAGATTTTTGCAAAGGTTAAAGAAATTACCGAAGCAAAGCTTTTAAAGAAGGTTGAGGAAGAGGCTGCTCCAGAAGAACCTGCTGCTCCTACCAGCGAAGAACTTTTAGGAGAAATCTTAGCTGAGCTCAAAAAGAAAAACGCAGAATAATTTCAAAATTCAATTAAAAAGGCGGAGCATTAAAGGCTTCGCCTTTTTAATTAGTATATTTTATTTTAAAAAAATCACTCTCTAATAATCCCTTTGGATATGATATACAAAGGTCTTTGTTCGACAAAATTCTTGAATTGAGTGCTAAAAAATGGTATACTAAGAATTGAATTAGAGGTGTTTAAATGAAATATCATATTCTTTATAATCTGTTAGCAGGTAAAAGTCAGAATGACCGTAATAGCATAAATAATATTGAGTTGCCCGAAAATGCTCAAAAGGAACTCTATAATATAAAAGATATCGAAGATTATAATACCTTTTTTGAAAGCATTTCGCCTGAGGACAAGCTTATAGTTTGCGGTGGCGACGGAACGCTTAACCGCTTCCTTAATCATATAGACGGTATACCATACAAAAACGAAATATTTTATTTCGCGGCAGGTAGCGGCAACGATTTTTTGCACGACATCGGTCTTAAAAAGGGTAATTCTCCGATTAATATTACCGAGTATATTAAGAACTTACCAAAGGTTTATATAGACGATAAATCCTATAAATTTTTAAACGGTATCGGCTACGGTATCGACGGATATTGCTGTAAAGAAATAAACCGTCTCAAAGGGCTCGGCAAAAAAGCCAGTTATACCCTTGTAGCAATTAAAGGCTTCCTGTTCGGTTACAAGCCTACATCTGCTATTGTTAATATTGATGGTAAGGAGTACCACTATGAAAAGGTATGGCTAACACCCACAATGCTCGGCAAATATTTCGGTGGCGGAATGATGATATCTCCCAATCAAGACCGAAATAACGAGGATGGAACCCTAACGGTCGTTGTGGCGCACGGTCTTTCAAAGCTTAGAATTTTATCCCTTTTTCCTACTATATTTAAAGGCACACATATAAAGCATAAAAAGTATATAGACGTGCATAAAGGTCATCATATATCGGTGAAATTTGATATTCCAACCGCCATGCAAATAGACGGTGAAACCGTAACAGGTGTAAACGAATATACTGTTAAAACTGCGAAAGCGTTAAGTAATGTGTAAAAAAACTGTCACAACAAAAGTTGTGACAGTTTTTTACTATTTCATAAATTCATACATTGCTCTATAGCACATATAAATGTCAAATTTTGCGGTTGTTTCAAAGGGCGCGTGCATTGAAAGTACAGGCACGCCGAGGTCAACAACATCCACACCCATATTAGCGATAAACATTGCAACCGTACCGCCGCCACCGAGGTCAACTCTGCCAAGCTCACCAGACTGCCATACAATACCCTCTTTATCAAGCATATTTCTAACACTTGCAACAAACTCTGCCGATGCATCAGAGGTGCTTGATTTTCCACGGGCACCTGTATACTTAGTAAGCACAACACCGTAGTTAAGAAAAGAGGCGTTTCGTCTTTCCATAACATCCTGAAATGTTGGGTCAGTGCCTGCATTAACATCTGCCGAAAGGCATTTTGAGTTTCTCAATGCCACAGTACCGTCCCCACCCTGCATTTTAGCAAGGTCGGTTATAACATAGCGAAGAAAATCCGAATCAAGTCCGGTGTTACCAACAGAACCTATTTCTTCCTTATCAGCCAAAACTGCAACCGCAGTCTTAAGCGGTTTGTCGATATTTAATATTGCCGTAAGCGCGGGATAAGCGCAAACCCTATCGTCCTGTCCGTAAGCTCCAATCATTGAACGGTCGAAACCAATATCGCAAGCCTTAACAGCAGGCACTAATTCAAGCTCTGCCGAAAGAAAATCTTCCTCTGTTATACCGTATTTTTCATTTAAGAGCTTTAATATATTAAGCTTTACAAGCTCGCTTCCCTTGTCACTCTTAAAGGGATGGCTACCTATAAGCACATTAAGCTCTTCGCCCTTAATTCCCTCGTTTAAAGTGCGTTTACTCTGCTCCTGAGCCAAATGCGGCAATAAATCGTTTATAACAAATTTGGGCTCATCATCATTTTCACCCACAGAGACCTCTTTAACACTACCGTCTTTGAATGCGAAAACGCCATGAAGTGCTAAAGGAATTGCTGTCCACTGATACTTTTTAATACCACCGTAATAATGGGTTTTAAAAAGAGCTAATTCAATTTCCTCGTATAACGGATTAGGCTTTAAATCAAGACGGGGCGAGTCAATATGTGCGGCAGTTATATTAACTCCGTTTTCAACAGGCTCTTTACCTATAACCGCAAAAGCCACTGCTTTGCCGCGGTTGTTTATATAAACCTTATCGCCCGCATTATATTTTTTGCCAAACTGAAACTCCTTAAAGCCCGCTTTTTCTGCCATTAAGACAGAAACCTTAACAGCCTCTCTTTCGGTTTTGGCAGCATCCAAAAAGCTCTTATAACCCTCGCAATATTCATCTGCTTTATTTAAGGTATCTTCACCGGCTTCAAGTCTTCCGTTTTTATTTTTCTTAAAAAGCTTTTCTTTTAAAAGCTCTGCCTCTAATTTTTCTGACATAAAAGTACCTCCTATATATCGGATAAAATTCTTTTAAACTCGTTTTGAAACTCCAAAGCATTGCCGTTATTAAATAATATAGCATCGGCATTTTGCTTATAAAAATCATCGTTTTTGCCTGCGTTCATACGAAGCAAAGCTAACTCTTCCGAAATATTATCGCGTTTCATTATTCTAGAAAGCCTTGCTTTACTATCCGCTAAAACAACAATGGTTTTTGTGCAAATTGAATTAAGACCGCTCTCGAATAAAGTTGGTGCATCCAATATTACCTTATCATGCTTGCTTATTTCATCAAAGCAGAGCTTTTTAATAAACGGAAAAATGGTTTTATTTAAAAGCAAGGTATTTTCATTAGAAGAAAATGCTTTTTTAGCCAATTCCTTTCTGTTTAAGCTACCGTCTATTTCAAGTATATCCTCACCAAAGACTTTTATTATAGCTTTTAATCCGTCAGTATCCTTTTCTACAGCCCTTCTTGCCAAAAGGTCACAGTCAATCACCTTAAAGCCCAGCTCTTCTGCCGCCTCGGTCAGACTGCTTTTACCGGCACCCGTAGGACCTGTGAGACCTATAATAGTTTTATTTAAATGTATCACCTTAAAACCAGAAGCTCTGATTAGTCGGTTATAAACCGCTAAGCCCACACCTTGCTTTGACGGGGCGTGAATAAACACCTTTTCGGCGCCGAAGGTATCAACCCTTCTTAACACTGAGAAAACCTCGTGTGCTAAGGAAAGCTCATTTTCACCCTTACCATAAACAAGTTTTGGTATTTTAATTAAAACGCTATCCTCTTCAAAGCAGACAGCCAATGCCGCTTCATAGGAATTAACAAATTCTGCAAATGCCATAGAGCTACCCTCTACAAGATAGCTTTCAGTATTTGGGGCATAGTGCTTATATTTCATTCCGGGTGATGCCACACGCTCATTTCTTTCAGGCTCAGCCAAAACTGCCTTATCCACCGCAATATTGGGAATTATTTCCTTTAAAGCCTCTACCGTAATAGCACCCGGTCTTAAAACTCTTGGCGGATTACAACAAAATGAAACAACTGTCGATTCGACTCCAACCTCACACTCATCCCCGTAAACTATAGCGTCAATTTTACCGTCAAGGTCGTTCTCAACATGTTCAGCTGTGGTGGGGCTCGGACTTCCCGATTCATTTGCAGAGGGTGCTGCAAGCGGCAATCCCGACTTATTGATTATACTTAGTGCTACATTGTCGCTTGGCATTCTGACAGCTACGGTGTCTAGACCTGCCGAAACCGAGGCCGCTGTTTTTCGGGTTTTGGGAAGCACCATTGTGAGAGGTCCAGGCCAAAAGCATTCAGCACAGTCATAGGCAGATTTTGGTATATCACAAGCGATTTCTTTTAGCATATCCATATTTGAGATATGAACAATAAGCGGATTATCCTGAGGTCTGCCCTTAGCTTCGAAAACTTTTTTAATAGCACTATCATCAAAAGCTGATGCTGCGAGACCGTATACCGTTTCGGTAGGAATGGCTACAATACCGCCACTTTTAAGAATTTGGGCGGCACGGTCTATGCTTTTCTGGAAGCTTTTGCCCAGCCGTAATTTTTCGGTGTTCATTTTATTATTCCTATTCTTCCTTTAAACTCTCTGCACGATAATAGGTTATAAGTGCATCTACAACCTCATCTATATCTCCGTTAAGCATTTGTTCTAATTTATAAATGGTTAAACCAATTCTATGGTCGGTAACTCGACCTTGAGGGTAGTTATATGTTCTTATTCTCTCGCTTCGGTCACCTGTGCCAACCTGTGACTTTCTATCCGACGCAATAGCCTCATCATGCTCTCGCTGAGCCGCATCCAAAAGACGAGACCTCAAAATTTTAAGGGCCTTATCCTTATTTTTGAACTGACTTCTCTCATCCTGACATTCAACTACAGTACCTGTAGGCAGGTGTGTTACACGAATAGCAGAAGAGGTCTTGTTGATATGCTGACCGCCTGCGCCTGATGAACGGAAGGTATCAATTTTAAGGTCGTTTGGATTTATTTCAAGCTCAACATCCTCAGCCTCAGGAAGCACTGCCACGGTTACGGTTGATGTGTGAATTCTGCCCTGTGTTTCGGTATCGGGAACACGCTGAACACGGTGCACACCGCTCTCATATTTAAAACGAGAATAGGCGCCCTCACCCTCTATCATAAAGCTTATTTCCTTATAACCGCCAAGCTCGGTTTCGTTGGCATTTACAATCTCAATACTCCAACGTCTACTTTCGGCATACATTGAATACATTCTGAAAAGCGAGCCTGCAAAAAGTGCAGCCTCTTCACCTCCGGCACCGCCGCGAATTTCAACGATAACATTCTTTTCATCATTAGGGTCTTTAGGCAGTAAAAGGATTTTAAGCTCATCAGAAAAAATTGCAATATTCTCCTTAGCCTCTTTAAGCTCTTCCTCAGCCAGCTCCTTTAATTCCTTATCAAGACCGCTCTCCCCCAAAAGCTCAAGCGCCTCTTTTTCGGTTTTCTTCGCCAATACATACTCTCTGTATTTTTCTACAATGGGGGTAAGCTCACTGTGTTCCTTCATAAGCTTTCTAAAAAGCTCATTATTAGATACAATCTCAGGATGAGTTAACTCCTCACCAATCTGTTCGTAACGGTTTACCACCGTTTCAAGCTTATCAAACATTATATATTCTCCGCAATCAGTTAGTTATTATTTTTTTAAGTGATTTTTCAGCCTTTGCACGCGGCACCATTACCTCGTGAGAGCAACCGTCACACCGAAGCTTAAAATCCATTCCCACTCGTGTTACGGTGAAAATATCACTTCCACAAGGGTGTTTCTTCTTCATTTGAAGCTTATCGCCAACCTTAATATCCATAAAAACACCCTATGCCCTAATTTCTTTTAAAAACTCATCTATTCTGCGAATAGCTTCATTAATATGCTCAACAGAGTAGCAGTATGATGCTCTTATAAAGCCTTCTCCACTGCTTCCAAATGCAGTTCCTGGCACTACTGCGACCTTTTTGCTGTATAGCAGCTTTTCACAAAATTCCTCACTGCTCATTCCTGTTGATTTAATTGAGGGAAAAGCATAAAAAGCGCCCTTCGGTTCTCTGCAGGTAAGACCGATTCTGTTAAAGCCTGAAACAATAATTCTGCGGCGCATATTATATTCCTTGTGCATATGCTTTACATCCTCATCACAGCCTTTTAGCGCCTCTATTGCAGCATACTGCGATGTAGTAGGTGCGCACATAATAGCATACTGATGTATTTTTATAAGCTGTTCCATTATTTCTTTCGGACCGCAAGCAAAGCCAAGACGCCAACCAGTCATTGAAAAGGCCTTTGAAAAACCGTTTATAGTTACTGTTCTTTCCCACATGCCCTGAACAGAGGCGGGCGAACAATGAGGTTTGCCGCCAAATGTGAGTTCAGAATAAATTTCATCGGATAAAACGATTATATCCGTACCCTTAAGTACATCATAAAGCTTTTCTATATCTTCCTTTTCCATTATAGCACCCGTAGGGTTACAGGGGTACGGCAAAATAAGCACCTTAGTTTGCTCAGTAATTGCCTCACGAAGCTCCTCGGGAGTTACCTTGAAATCATTCTCAGCCTTGGTATTTATTATAACAGGAACTCCGCCTGCAAGCAATGTGACCGGCTCATAACAAACATAGCTTGGCTGTGGTATTATGACCTCATCGCCAGGCTCAACAAGGGCGCGGATACAAGCATCTATAGCCTCACTGCCGCCAACAGTTACAAGAATTTCATTATCGGGTGAATAGCTAAGGTTGTATTTCCTTTTCATATAAAAAGAAATTTCCTCAAGCAGTCTTGCCTCACCCTTGTTAGAGGTATATTTGGTTTTACCCCTCTCAAGTGATTCAATACCTGCTTTTCTGATTTGCCAAGGGGTTTGAAAATCGGGCTCACCTACCCCTAAGGAAATTACATCATCCATAGTAGAGGCAATATCAAAAAACTTTCTTATTCCCGACGGTTTCATATCTGAAACAGTTTTATTTAAAACCTTGGAATAATCTATCATATAAAAATTTGCCCCCTGTCGTCTTCCTTGTCAGAAACAAGTTCAACATCAAGCTCCTTATATCTGCGCATTACAAAATGAGTTGTAGTTGAAGTGACTGAATCTATAGTTGCAAGTTCTTTAGCCACAAAGGAAGAAACATCACGAAGTGTTTTGCCCTTAACCACAACATTAAGGTCATATACACCAGACATTAGATATACCGATTCAACCTCGTTATATGCCATTATCTTTTTAGCTACCTCTTCGAAGCCTAGACCTGCCTTTGGCACAACATTAAGCTCTACTATTGCCGAAACATAGGCGCTATCAAGCTTTTCCCAGTCAACAACCGCCTTATAGCCCTTTAAAAGACCGTCCTTTTCAAGCTCTTTAATATCCGCTTCAACCTGTTCGGCAGTAATATCAAGCATTATTGCCAATTCCTCTGCGGTATATCTTGCGTTATGGGATAATAATTTTAGTATTTCGTATTTCATAATGCCTTCTCCTATCTTTATTCAAAATATATGATACTATCAGCAAACATCAATGTCAAGAAATCATTGAAGTTCGGCTATGGTCACTCCATTTTCGCCCTCTCCAAATGTGCCCAAGCGATAGCTTTTAATCGCCTTGTGCGTTCGAAGATGCGACTGAACGCTTTGTCTTAGCACACCTGTGCCTTTGCCGTGTATAATCCGTATTGTTTCGAGCCCCGAAACTATTGCATTATCTATATAGCTGTCAAGCACCATTAAAGCCTCGTCAGATGCCATACCTCTTATATCAAGCTCTCCAGACACCTCCCTTGTAGCACGGGACTGCAATCCCGTAATCCTTCGGGTTTTCTTAATTTCGGTAGACTGAGAGCTTTTTTTATGGCGAAGATTTTGGAAATCTACCCACATTTTTATAGCACCCGACATAACAAAAGCCTGTCGTTTTTCCTGTTTTACATCTATAACAGTGGCGTCTCTGCCAATATCGGCAACTACTACTATGTCGCCCTTTTTAATATTTGTAACCGCTTCGCCCGATATCTTCTTGCTTTCTATAGGGTCAGCAGCATCCTCAAGCTCTTTTATTGTTGATTTATAGGCAGCTCTTGCCCTTTGCGCCATAGAAGTGGCGTTCTCAGCATTAAAGCTTTTTTTAATCTCCTCAAGCTCATTTAAAAGTATACCCGATTTATACCGTGCCATCTCAATTATATTGTTAGCGGTTTCGCGGGTTTTGTCCATAAGCTTTTGCCTGTCAACATCAAGCTCATGTTCTCTTTGCTCAGCCTTTTTTCTGGATGCCTCAAGCTCAGCACGTATTTTCCGTGCCTTTTGCTCCTCCTTTTCGGCAGATATACGCGCTTTCTGTAGGGTAGCAATTACCCTTTCAAAACGCATATCCTCATCGCTTACCTGCGCTCTGGCGTTTTCGATAACTTCCTCAGAAAGACCAAGGCGCTTTGAAATAGCAAAGGCATTTGACCTACCCGGCATTCCTATTATCAGTCTGTAGGTTGGCTTTAAGGTTGCCACATCGAATTCACAGGAAGCATTTTCAACACCATCAGTATCTATCGCATAGGATTTAAGCTCGGGATAATGAGTAGTTGCCGCAACCCTTGTGCCAAGGTGTGCCAGTTTCATTAAAATCGCCTTGGCTAATGCCGCACCTTCAACCGGGTCTGTACCCGCGCAAAGCTCATCAAAAAGCACTAAAGAACTGCTGTCTGCATTTTCTAAAATTGAGATTATGTTAACCATATGTGATGAAAAGGTTGACAACGACTGTTCTATACTCTGCTCGTCACCTATATCTGCAAATACCTTTTCATATATTGCGACTTGGCTACCGTCATCGCATGGTATCATAAGTCCACACATAGTCATAAGACTTAATAGCCCTATGGTTTTAAGGGTTACGGTTTTACCGCCTGTATTAGGTCCTGTTATTACCAAGGTGTTGTATTCCTTGCCCAATTCCACCGTAATTGGCACAACTTCCTTGTAATTTATAAGGGGATGCCTTGCATTTTTAAGATATGTTTTACCGTTAGGGTTGATGCTCGGCACGATTGCCTTCATTTTATAAGCAAGACGCGACTTTGCAAATATTAAATTCAGCTCTGTTAAGGCTTCATAGGATTTAATTATCGAATCAGCAAAGCTTCCTGCCTCACTTGAAAGCTCTGATAAAATTCGTTCAATCTCCTCTTGCTCACGAATGCGCAAAACCCTTATTTCATTATTGGTTTCAACAACGCTCATAGGCTCGACAAAAACGGTAGAGCCTGTTGCTGAAGTATCGTGCACAATACCCGAAAGCTGACCTTTGTGTTCAACCTTTAACGGAACTACAAATCTTCCGTCTCGCTGAGTAACAATAGCCTCCTGCAGATATTTCGCGCTTGGTCCATGAATTATTTTTTCGAGTATATCGCGGATTTTACCCGATTTTGAAACTATTTTTCGTCTTATATCGTAAAGCGTCGGTGAGGCATTATCTGAAATTTCTTCCTCACTCTTAATTGCAAATGTGATTTTTTCTTCTAAGTATTTATTTGGGTAAAGGGTATCGAAAAGATAATCTATAGAGCATTCACTAACACCTAAACAGTCTCCCCGCCAATCCTTGACAGAACGGATTACACGCAGAGTTTCAGCAATATTAAGCAGTTCTCTGATACCTAACACCGCCGAAGCTTCAGCTCGTCTTAAAGCCGACGAAACATTTTGAGCAAAGCCGAAAGAGGGAGCAGAGTATTTTGACATGAAAATATATGCATCCTCGGTTTGCTTAAGGCTTTTTCTTACAATCTCCATATCTGTAGCAGGAATTAAAGCTCTTGCCATATCGCGAGCATCTGTAAGTGTTGCCTCATTTGCCAAAAGCTCTAATATTTTATCTAACTCTAAGGTTTTCAAATATCTTTCGATACTATAACTCATGTTTACTCCTTAATACTATTGTAAAACTCTAATGTGTGAAATTTATAATCGGTTTGTACTGTAATATATTTCTCGGTGATTTTTGACAGTTCATCAGCACTTCTTTGCGGTATCTCGAAAGAATAAAGCTTGTTGAAATCAGAATAAACGATATGCCTCATAGCAGACAGTAAAGTTCTGTTTATTAGAAGCCCCTTTTTTTCTGCACTGCACTCCTCACAGCAAATCGAACCGTTTTCTAAATCAAAATACATTACATCGGCTTCAAAACAGCCACAGTTTTCACAAGCCACAAGGTTTGGACTGTAACCGCAGATAGAAGCTATTCTAAGCTCGGTAACAGCCTTTATAAGAACAGGATTTTTACTGTCCTTAGTTATAAAATTGAGCGAATTTAAAATTAGCCTAAGCAGTTCTTCATTAGGTGAATTTTCCTCGCCAAAATTATATGCCAATTCACAAAAATATTGGGAAAGCGAAATGGTTTCAATATCACAACCCAGCGAAAAAAACGTTGTAATAGGTGTTGCTTCGTAAATTCGGTAGCTACCCTTCTTTTTTAAAACCGTGAAGCTTGAATATGTAAGCAACGAGGTTGCCGCACCCTTTTTGGATTTGATGTTTTTAGCACCCGAAGCAAAAGCACGAATAATCCCGTTTTCACGCGTAAAGAGAGTAACCAAACGGTCACTCTCCCCTACGTTCATCTCCTTTATTACCAAGCCCTCGGTTGTGAACCGTGTCTGTAGTTCCGTCAATTATCATATTCTCCTTGCAAGAATTAACATAGCTTAAATAGTCGGCAACCTTACCGCTCTTTAAAAAACGCATCCATTCTTTTTCTCTCGTCATCAAAACACATCCTTACAAAATAAGTTTGTGCTTTTTGACCTCTGTTATGAAAGGAAATAATTAGTCAAGACCAAAGGTGTGTATAAGTCCTTGGCGATTGCGCCAGTCCTCTTTAACCTTTACCCAAAGCTTAATATTAGCTTTAATTCCAAAAAACGCCTCTATATCGCGCCTTGCCATCTGACCGATTTTTTTAAGCACCGCTCCGCCCTTGCCGATTATTATTCCTTTATGGGACTCCTTTTCGCAGATTACGGTAGCCTCTATCTCCACAATAGGCTCTCCCGATACGGTATCACGCTCAACGAAACGCTCAAGGTCAATAGCAATACCGTGTGGAACCTCTTTGTCAAGAGTAATGAGCAACTTTTCGCGTATCATTTCGGCGACCATCACCTTTTCGGGTTGGTCGGTTACATCATCATCGGGGAAATAATGAGGTGACTGCTTTGCGAATTTGTTTAACTCCTCTAACATTCTGTCAACACCGTCGCCCGACCTTGCAGAAAGTGGTATTACCGTTTCAAACGGAAACTGCTCATTATAACGAATAATCATTTTAAGCAGTTCTTCCTTTTTTTCGAGTAAATCTATTTTATTTATAACAAGAATAGCTTTAAGCTTTCTTTTTTTAAGTTCCTTTATAAGTTCCACTTCAGCGGGCGGAAGGGTTTGGTCATCACCCTTAAATCTTGTGACCGCCTCAACCACCAAAACCGCAACATCAACATCAGACATACCGTCACCAACCGCCTTGTTCATATTGCGGTCAAGTTCATTTCGGGGTTTGTGGAAACCAGGGGTATCAATAAAAACAAGCTGAGTTTCTTCCTCTGTATAAATACCCATAATTTTAGTGCGTGTGGTTTGCGGCTTATTTGAAACAATAGCCACCTTTTGTCCTAATACACGGTTCATTAAAGAAGATTTGCCAACATTCGGTCTTCCTATAATTGTGATAAACGCTGATTTTTCTTTCATAAAACCCACAATCCTAAACTTTATTTATCGCAAGCCCTAAAGCCTCAAGCACGCTCTCTTCCTTTTCTCTCATACGTGCTTGCTCCATTCCACCGTTTACATGGTCATATCCTAAAAGATGCAGCATTGAGTGTACCGTTAAAAAAGCAATTTCGCGTTCAATTCCGTGACCGTAAAGGTCTGCCTGATGAAGCGCATGGTCGACTGAAATCACGATATCACCAAGCATTTTAGCCTCAGTTTCGGGGTTGACATCATATACTCCGTCTTCACCTAAAGGAAAGGACAAAACATCTGTGGCCGCATCAATATTGCGGAATTCCCTGTTCATTTCCTTAATCATATCATCATTCACAATGCTTACATCAACCTCATAGCTTTCCTCTGTAAGCCCCTCAAACTCAAGTGTTGCTATGCAAGCCTTTCTGATTAAAAGCCTCGTTCCCGTTGGCAACTTAACCTTTTTTTGCTTTAAGCTTATATTAACCTTTACGCTCATTCTTTTCTGCACTTCTTTCATATGCCTTTATTATTTCCTGAACTAACCGATGTCTTACAACATCCTTACCAGTAAGCTTTGATATTGCAATATCATCTATATTTTTTAAGATTTTTATTGCATCCTTCAGTCCTGATTTTTTACCTTCAGGTAGGTCTATCTGGGTAATATCACCCGTAACCACCGCTTTAGAGTTAAAACCAAGCCTTGTTAAAAACATCTTCATTTGCTCGGATGTGGTGTTTTGCGCCTCATCGAGAATTATAAAGCTATCATCGAGAGTTCGTCCCCTCATATAAGCCAATGGCGCAACCTCAATATCACCACGTTCCTGACATTTTTGAAAATTCTCGGCGCCAAGCATATCAAAAAGTGCATCATAAAGCGGTCGGAGATATGGGTCCACCTTTTGCTGTAAATCGCCCGGTAAAAAGCCTAGCTTTTCTCCTGCTTCAACTGCAGGGCGCGTTAATATAATGCGGTTGACCTGTTTTGCTCTAAAAGCACTTACAGCCTGTGCCACTGCCAAATATGTCTTTCCTGTACCCGCAGGGCCGACACCAATAGTTATGGTATTGTTTCTTATGGCATCTACATACTGCTTCTGTCCCAAGGTTTTAGGTTTCACAGGCTTTCCCTTAGAAGTAATACAAATACAGTTGACATCGGTTATTTCGCCTATTTTACCGTCCTCACCGTCCTCAACCAAAGAGGCGACATAATCAACATTGCGGTCGGTAATCTGCTCACCCTTATTTATCATAACAATAAGCCCCTCTATAGTTCTACAGGCAGAAACCACGCCGTCAACCTCACCCTTAACCTTAATGGCACTACCGTGAGATGTTATAGCAACACCGTAACGCTTTTCTATACGCTTGATATTTTCATCAAAATTACCGAACAAATTTACTATTTGTTCAATTCGTTCAATATCTATCGTCTGTTCGAACAAAGCAATTCTCCTAATCTTAGCTCAGTCTATATTCTATATTAGTATACCATAATATACTAGGATTTTCAACCAAATTTATGAAAAAAACCATACATCAGAAAAGAATATGTAATATATAATAATCATATGACACGCAGGTGCGTACACGCGTGTGCGAATAAAAGCTTACAATTACCAAAGAGGTGAAAAAAATGAGTGTTAAAGATGCTGTTACTAAAAGATTTGAAATTCTATGCACCCAAAGAAATATTAAAATTAATGGTTTGGCTAATTTATCAGGGGTGACACCGTCGACCGCTTATAGTATGATGGATAAAAACAGACGTGATATCTCAATAATCACAATAAAAAAATTCTGCGACGGGTTAGATATCACCTTGGGCGAATTCTTTTCATCCCCAGAATTTGATAATTTAGAGCAGGAAATATGGTAAGGACTGATTTAAACTTGAAAAAACTGTTAATTGTTTCAATTATTACTTTAATTTCGTTATTGCTTATCAGCTGTAATTCTATCGCCGAAAAACAAGAACGCAAAGAGGTTACTATAAATTTACCTCAAGATAGCACAATAAACGGATACCGTACAGAAGCTAATGTTAATGATAACAGTAATACCGTCTCTGCTGACAAGGTGGGCCTAGAAAGCAATAAAGCAACCTCTTCGCCTAAAACCGAAAATTCAACCGACAGCAAGCGAATCAAATATTTTGCTAATATTAACAGCAAAACCTTTCATAAATCAGACTGTGGTTCTGCTAAAAATCTAAAAGAAGAAAATAGGTATATCACAAGTGATCGTGAAGAACTGCTCACAAACGGATATACACCTTGTAAAAAATGCAATCCATAATTTTTGGATTGCATTTTTATGATAAATCAAATAATATTTTTGCCTTTTAAATTTCACAGCTCATAATACCTTCCGTTTAAAAACGCAATGGTTCTTTCCACTGATTCCTTGCATTCCTTTGAAACCTCTTCTTTTTTTGCACGGTAATCATACATAGCGCAATAATCAGAAAGGTCTTTATAAAGGGTTTTTGAATGCTCGCTTGTAATTCTAGTAAGGCTTTTTGCAAACTCACTGCTATAGCTTCGCATTTCCTTTTTATCTATACCTGCCATAAGCCGCTCATAATGAGGCAGACAGAACATCGGCTGATTATCAAAAAGCTCTCTGAAATCGCGTTCTTTTTCATAGCAACGATAAATAGTAGCAATCATTCTGGAAAGACCGTACTCAATCTTATCGCATATAAAACAGGTCTCGCTGATTTTAGCCGCTCTCTCACCCTTTTTCGAGGGTGAAACAAAAATATTTTTAGTGAAAACATTTTTATTAATCTCATCAATATGGGTTTGAAGCATAAGGCCCAACTGCAGTCTGCCTCTGTGAGACAGCATATCGCTATAATGTTTTTCGCAAAAGCCGACGCGGTTGGTTTCTATTCTCACATCAGGCTCCATCATAGCGTCACCCATTATGTAATCTATAATGCGATGCTCGATAATATCCCTCATTCTGCATATAGGACAACCGTCATTAACCTCAAATACCTCACTGACAGGTATGGTACAAATATCATCTCTCATAACTTTTCACCAACTGTAATTTTTTATATGTTTACATTTTAACACAAAAATTATATAATATCAATTGGTGATTGGATGTTTAAAACAGAATTTAAGAACAATAATACCTATATTTTAAATTTAAAAGCCTTTGACCTTTCCCAAACCCTTGATTGCGGTCAGGCATTCCGTTGGGAAGAAAAAACAAACGGAGTTTGGTGCGGAGTAGCTTTTAATAAATACTTAGAACTCGAAAGGCTGGAAGATGGCACGGTTGTGCTATATAACACAACAGAGAAAGATTTTAATGATATATGGCGCAAATATTTTGATTTGGACCGTGATTACGACGAAATTATAAACGCTATCAGCTCAAATGAGATATTAAAAAAAGCCTCCAAATACGGTGAAGGCATAAGAATACTTAATCAAGAGCCCTTTGAAACTCTTTGCTCGTTTATAATATCGCAAAATAACAACATAAAGCGTATAAAAGGTATTATATCAAGGCTTTGCGAAAACTTTGGTGAAGATAAAGGCGGTTATTTTTCATTCCCTTCAGCCGAGAAAATCGCCTCGCTGGCCCTTGATGATTTAGCGGTTTTGCGTTCGGGATTCAGAGCAAAATATATCCTTGATGCTGCTCAAAAAGTGGCAGGCGGTGAAATTGATCTGAACCAACTTAAAAGCATTTCAATTGATGACGCCCGAAACGAGCTTATGAAAATAAGGGGAGTAGGTCCAAAGGTTGCCGACTGTGTGCTTTTGTTTTCGCTCGGACACGTAACCGCTTTCCCAAAAGATGTCTGGATAAAGCGTGCCTTAGAGGTGCTGTTTGACGGTGAATTACCCGAAGAGGCAAAAGAATATGCAGGAATCGTTCAGCAATATATTTTCTTTTACGCAAGGGAAACTAAATTAAAAATCAAATAAAAAACACCTCGTTTGTATTACAGGAGGAATACATATGGAACTTAAAAAATTAAACAAAAACGTGCTTAAATTATGGTACATTAAAGCGTCGCTTATTACCCTGGTGCTTGTCGGTATCTTTACAAGTATATTTTCAATTCTTATTGCAACAGGTGTGCCAAACGATGTAGTGCTTGGTGTTTTGTTAGCAGTCGGAATACCTATTGCTTTGCTGATTTCCCTTACCTTAATACTACCTGCTTTGCGTTACAAAATGTATGCGTGGGGTTATGATGATAAGCGGATTATTGTAAAGCAAGGGGTAATATTCAGACAAAGGGCGGTAATACCCGTTTGTCAGATTCAGGACCTCCACAGAACACAGGGTCCACTTATGATGATGCTTAATTTAAGCGGAGTTACCATCTCTACCGCAGGCTCAAATTTTGATATTTCAACCCTCACAACTGCTGAGGCTGACCGTATGATCGATGAGCTTGAGCATAACCTTGAAGCAAGAACAGAGGAACAGAAGAATGAAAAGATTTGACAAAGGATATATTTATTGCGGTTTATTGTCAGATTTATTCAGTAGCCTTGTAATAGTTTTTATCTTTCTTAAGGATTTCTTCCTTAACGAAAATTCAAAACCAGAAGATATTAAGGCAGCTATTCCGTTTTTTGTGATTGGATTTGCCTTGATTTATCTTTGCTTTATCGTTTACAGAATTTTGTATTACAAAACCTCAGGCTACGAACTGACCGAAACCGAAATTAAATGTGCAAGGGGTGTGCTTTTCAGAAAACGCTCTGTGCTTGACTACAAGAAAGTACACGCCATCAATAAAAAACAAAACCTGATTCACAGATTTTTCGGCATTGCGGTTTTAACGATAGACAGTGGCTCTACAAACACCTCGCATCAAGCAGAAATAACCATTGTTGAAAAATTAAAAACAGTTGACCTTTTGGTTAATGAACTGAATTCGCTTAAAGAAAACGGCACACGAAGAGATATAAACACATCGGCCACAGAAGAATTATTTCTATCCGGCAGCGACAATCTATACCGTTTCACCTCAAAAAAGAAACTGCTTTATACACTAATCAACATTGTTACAACAGCTTTTTTCATAGCTTTATTTGGAATATTAGCTATTATTGTTATCGGTGTTTGCAGGCTAATGCTGGAAAACAATTCTATTGGTAGCTGGGGAGAGTATTTCCTATTTTCTGTTTTAATTACAATAGGCGCAATGCTGTTGTTCTCGGCTTTCTCCTTTATCCTCAGTATAATTTATTCATTTATCGGATATTACAAATTTAACATAACTAAATGCGGCAGCAATATACAAATCTCATTTGGACTTTTAGAAAAGCACACCAATACCTTTAGTTATGACAGAATCAAGGCGGTTAAAATCTCGCAAGGTCTTGTTCAAAGGATGTTGGGATTTGCCTCAATTAAACTTGAAGTAATAGGATATACAAACGATACCGAAAACAACAATGTAGAACTCGGTGTGCTTGTTCCGTTTTGTAAATATAGCGAAATTGATAAGATTTTGGGTAAAATATTGCCCGATTACATACCCGATAAAAAGCAAACCAAAGCGGTATCATATTTCCCGTTTGTATCATGGTTCTTATTGATTTTCGGCATTTTAACAAGCCTAACACTATCACTAACAGTTGCGGTTATGCTGATATTAAATGCACCTACTTCTGCAGTTTTTATTGTTGCTTTTTCTGTTTTAGGATTGAGCGCTCTTATACTTATTATAAAATTAATAAGCTCTATTCTCAGTTATAAAACCAATGGTATTGCTATTAATGACGGCAAAATCACAGCTTATTACGGAGGTTTTACTAAAAATATCACTGTATTTAAAGCTGAAAATCTTATAGCCACAGAAGATGTGACTACACCGCTACGCAAAAGAAACGGTATTACAAGCCTTGTTATACACCTTAAAACAAATGCGCTCTCAAATGAAATAAAGGTTCATATCCAAAATGATATGCTTTCAGAAAAATTAGAAGAATTATTGATATTGTGATAACGGTGAATAGCCCGAAAAATATAGTTTAAAACAAAGCAAAAAAAGTATCGCGACGCGATACTTTTTTAATATTTTTCTAAAAATGTGTGTGTTTCACCGTTGTCCCTATCTCTCCAACCGGGCAAAGTTGCCATATTCACATTATGGAGACTTCTGAAAATGCTGTCATCCGCCTCAGGATTTTGAAGTTTTATATCGGCAATCAACTGCTTTATTTCCTTGCGTTTAGAGGCAAGCTCAATGTCGGCATTTTTCTCGGTCATTTTGCAGGCGCACTGTAAAAACTTAAAACCGTTATACTCTGCCCAATTTATAATATCCTTTTCCTTTACCTTATAAAGCGGACGGATAAGCTCCATACCCTCAAAATTGGTGCTGTGAAGCTTTGGTAGCATGGTTTTAATTTCAGAGGAATACATCATACTCATTAAAACAGTTTCAATCACATCATTAAAATGGTGACCGAGTGCTATTTTGTTGCAACCAAGTTCTTTGGCCTTACTGTAAAGACAACCTCTTCGCATACGAGCGCAAAGATAACATGGGGAGCCACCCACCCTATCCGTAACCTCAAAAATATCACTTTCAAATATATGAGCATCAAGGTTTAAAAGCTTTGTGTTATGCTCAATAAGTTTGCGGTTTTCTTCATTATAACCTGGGTCCATAACAAGATAGACCAATTTGAAAGGCACTTCGCTATGCATTTGAAGTTGTCTAAGACAACAAGCCATAAGCACCGAATCTTTACCACCCGAAATACAAACTGCGATTTTATCGTTTTCTTTTATAAGCTCGTATTCTTGTACAGCCGCAACAAAATTATTCCATATACTTTTTCTGAATTTTTTTATAATACTTCGTTGTACCTCTTGGTGTTTTTGTAATTCCCTTTTTGCCAAAATAAATTCTCCTAAAAAAATAATCTCCGTTTCGATTATATACGAAACGGAGATTTATTTCAATATTTAATTATTTGCCATATTTCTCACGAGCAACATAGCTTGTATGCAAATCGTGATGAGCCTTATGACCGCCGAAACCGTCGGTATACCACTCGCTGTAAAGTGTCTTAACAACGGGTGATTCGTGTGACTTTCTGAGAGCAGAAGCAGCGTCCTGATCATAGAGAGCCTTTGCACGAACAGCCTTGAGGTCAACAGTATCGCGAACGTACTGAGGCTGAATAGGCTGACCGCCACCGTTTACACAACCGCCGGGGCATCCCATGATTTCGATAAAGGTCCAACCGTCAGGGTTACCTGCCTTTAACTTATCCATAACAACCTTAGCAGCAGCTGCGCCGGAAGCTACAGCAACCTTAATATCGCTACCGTTGATATTTACAGTAGCCTGTTTAAGACCCTGTGTGCCACGAACACCGGTAAAGTCGATATCAGTATTATCTTTGCCTGTGAGCCAGTCGTTAGCAGTTCTGAGGGCTGCCTCCATAACACCGCCTGTAGCACCGAAGATAACTGCTGCACCAGTATCTTCACCGAGAGGATTATCAAACTCTTCATCAGGAAGAGCGGTGAAGTTAAGACCTGCACCCATAATCATACGTGAAAGCTCACGTGTGGTGATAGCAATATCAACATCAGGCACACCTGCTGCAGACTGATCGTCACGACCGATTTCGAACTTCTTAGCAGTACAAGGCATAACAGATACACTAACGATATCCTTAGGATCGATGCCTGCTTTCTCTGCATAGTAGGTCTTAATAACAGCACCAGCCATCTGCTGAGGAGACTTACAAGAAGATAGATGGTTAATCATATCGGGATAGTAGTATTCGCAGAACTTAACCCAACCGGGTGAGCAAGATGTAATCATAGGAAGAACGCCACCGTTCTTGATGCGCTCAACTAACTCGTTTGCCTCTTCAACGATTGTGAGGTCAGCAGCAAAGTCGGTATCGAAAACCTTATCGAAGCCAAGGCGTCTTAAAGCCGCAACCATCTTACCCTCAACGTTAGTGCCGATAGGCATATCGAAGCACTCACCGAGAGTAGCACGGATTGAAGGAGCTGTCTGAACAACAACGTGTTTTGTGGGATCTGCTAAAGCTTCCCAGATCTTATCGGTATCGTCCTTCTCGGTAAGAGCGCCGGTAGGACAAACAGCAGTACACTGACCGCAAGAGATACAAGGAACATTATTGAGACCAATCTCAAAAGGAGTACCAATAGCAGTATCAATACCACGGTTGTTAGCACCGATAACGCCAACATACTGCTCTTCACAAGCAGCAACACAACGACGGCAAAGTACGCATTTATTGTTGTCTCTTACAAGGTGAGGAGTAGAAAGGTCAAGCTCATATTCGGGCTTAAAGCCACCGAAAGCATTTTCATCTACACCGTAATCGCGGCAAAGCTTCTGCAATTCGCAGTTTGTAGAACGAACACAAGAAAGACACTTCTTCTCGTGTGTTGAAAGAATAAGCTCAAGAGTGGTTTTTCTTGCCTTCTGTACCTTTTCTGTATTGGTAAGAACTTCCATACCCTCGGTTGCGGGATAAACACAAGCAGTAACAATACGGAAACCTCTGCCCTCGTTAACCTCAACAACACAAATACGGCAAGCACCGATTTCGTTCTTTTCTTTCATAAAGCAAAGAGTAGGGATCTCAACGCCCGCAGCACGTGCTGCATCTAAAACAGTAGAGCCCTTAGGTACGCTAACTGCAATACCGTTAATTTTTACATTAATCATATCCATTATTAAAAGGCTCCTTTCTTATATTTTGGAAATAGCATTAAACTTACAGTTACCCATACATACGCCGCACTTAACGCACTTTTCAGCGTCAATTTCATAAGAAGGCAGCTTATGACCGGGAGCAATGTAATCGGTCTTAACAATAGCGTTAACAGGACAGTTTCTTGCACACAAACCGCAACCGATACACTTCTCTTTATCGATAGTAAAGGTGAGAAGATCCTTACAAACACCTGCAGGGCACTTCTTATCAACAACGTGAGCTACATATTCGTCACGGAAGAAGTTAAGAGTAGCAAGAACAGGGTTAGGAGCTGTCTGACCAAGACCGCAGAGAGAGTTCTGCTTGATATATTTACAAAGTTCTTCAAGCTTATCGATATCTTCAAGAGTACCCTTACCCTTAGTAATATCATCAAGCATTTCAAGAAGTCTCTTTGTACCCACACGGCAAGGAGTACACTTACCGCAAGACTCATCAACAGTAAACTCAAGGAAGAACTTAGCCATATCAACCATACAAGTATCTTCGTCCATAACGATAAGACCGCCCGAACCCATCATACAGCCGATAGCTGTGAGGTTATCAAAGTCAACCTCTGTATCGATAAGAGACTCAGGGATACAACCGCCTGAAGGACCACCTGTCTGAGCAGCCTTGAATTTCTTACCATTAGGAATACCGCCACCGATATCATCAATAATGTGACGAAGTGTAGTACCCATAGGAATTTCAACAAGGCCTGTGTTATTAATGTTACCGCCAAGAGCAAATACCTTAGTACCCTTTGAACGCTCGGTACCCATTGAAGCGAACCACTTAGCACCCTTAAGGATAATTTGAGGTACGTTAGCAAAGGTTTCAACGTTGTTTTCAACGGTAGGCTTGCCGAAAAGGCCCTTAACTGCAGGATAAGGAGGACGGGGTCTGGGCTCACCACGGTTACCTTCAATTGAGGTCATAAGAGCTGTTTCCTCACCGCAAACGCACGCACCTGCGCCCAGACGGATATGAAGATTAAAGTCAAAACCGCTATCAAATATATTCTTACCTAAGAGACCATACTCGCGAGCATCGTCAATAGCCTTCTGTAAACGCTTAACAGCGATAGGATACTCAGCACGAACATATACATAACCCTCAGTAGCGCCGATTGCATAACCTGCAATAGCCATAGCCTCTACGAGACAGTGGGGGTCACCCTCAAGAACTGAACGGTCCATAAATGCACCGGGGTCACCCTCGTCGGCATTACATACAACATATTTCTGGTCAGCCTTGTTAGGAGCGCATAATGACCATTTAAAGCCTGTGGGGAAGCCGCCGCCGCCGCGTCCGCGAAGACCGGAATCGGTGATTTCCTTAATAACATCCTCAGGTGTCATTTCAGTAAGTACCTTGCCAAGAGCTGCGTAACCGTCCATTGCGATATACTCATCAATGCTTTCGGGGTTGATAACACCGCAATTACGGAGAACTACACGGTTCTGAGATTTATAGAATGTAGTATCACCAAGAGCAACGTTGAGCTTTTCCTCGGTAGTGAGCTCTTCGCCCGTCTCACTGTAAACAAGGCGCTCAACCTTTCTACCTTTAAGAAGATGCTCTTCAACGATTTCCTTAACATCCGAAACTTCTACACGACTGTAGAAAGTACCGTCAGGATAAACGATAACAACAGGACCTAAAGCGCAAAGACCGAAACAACCAGTCTCAACAACCTTTACTTCTTCAGAAAGACCGCAAGCTTCAATGCTTTCATTGAATGCCTTTTGTATCTGAACACTACCTGAAGAAGTACAGCCTGTACCGCCACAAATAAGTACATGTGAACGAATCATAAAACTTTACCTCCAATTAATTCTTAGCAGCTATTGTATAATCAGTAACAATTTTGCCGCCCTTAAGATGTTCTTCAATTACACGCTTTGCCTTGTCAGCATCCATCTTTACATAGGTAACCTTATCCTTACCTGCCTCAAAGATTTCAACGATAGGCTCGTACTGACAAAGACCGATACAGCCTGTCTGAGAAACGGTAACCTTATCGGATAAACCACCCTCGTTAACACCCTCAACCAAAGCATTAAGAACGGGACGAGCGCCTGCTGCGATACCGCAAGTAGCCATACCTACAACAACGCGTACATCTGCTGTTCCTTCACGAAGAATAACCTTGTCCTTCATTTTCTCTTTGATTGCCTGTAATTCAGCTAATGACTTCATATATATCTTCCTTTCTGTAATATACTAATTTATTTATATTGTTCATTAAGATAATCCTCTATCCACTTTATAACATCGTAGGTATTAAGTGGCACATCTGTGCCTAAAACCTCACGAAGCTCCCTTGTATCAAGTGAAACTTCCTTATCCTCTGTTTTATGGATAAAAATAAAATCTATGTCAGGATGACCCTGAATTAAAGTGGTTATGCTTTCAACCACATCACCAAGCGGTGTGTAGTCTATATGATTTTTGTAAAATGTAGCAGTTACTACCGTTCCGTGCTCCAAGGGGTACTCTGAAACATGCTTTGAGATTATGCTAAGACCTCCGCCCGTAAGCTCCGCCTCTAGTTTTAAAAGCGGTATCCCCATACCAACCTTACGTGTGGTACGCGTGGTATAAAACGGGTCGGTAACGGTTTTAAGCACCTCTTCTGTCATTCCGGAGCCATTATCAGCAATTCTAAGGGTTAGAAGCTCTCCTGCCTCGGTGATACCGATTTCAGTAATAGAAGCCCCCGCCTTGACGGAATTTTCCACAATATCAAGAATATTTAAAGATAATTCCTTCATAAGCTACCTCTAAGATATTTAATAACATATTCGCCGGCATTATCAGCGCCTTTAGGAATTTCGGGCAACTCAAAATATTCGCGTTGCTCCTTTATATCCCAAAGAAAATGTGCATCCGAGCTAACTATCAGTTTATCCTTTGATATTCCGCTGAGCTTTTCGTATTCATCCGTTTTATCGGCAAAATGAAGCTCCGCGCAAGAAAAAGCAGGACTTTTCGGGAAAACACCTAAAACCGCAATAACACCGTTTGAATCACGGTCGATATGAGCCGGATAACAAATGCCGCCATACTGCTCAACAAGGCTTGGCGCCTCATCAAAGCTTACTGTTGTTGCATTGCTGAGTAAATGTAACTCCGTTCCTATAATATTATCTTCACTGTCACATATAAGCTGATTTCCGAAAATATCCTCACGGTTGGGTATCAATATTCTTCTACTACCGAGCTCCTCGTCAAAAGCCAAGGCAGACTCTAAGTTTTCAAAAAGACAGACCATATGGATATCCTCTGCAGTGGTAAGCTCCATACCTGCTATCGCCAATATTCCGTGACGTTTAGCCGACTCAAAAAAAGCAGGGCAGTTTTTACAGGTGTTATGGTCGGTAAGAGCCATCAGCTCTAAACCGTTAAGCTCGCCCATTCCCGCAATGCTATTGGGTGTGGAATCATCATCCCCGCAAGGCGAAAGGCAGGAATGTATGTGCAGGTCGTAATAATACTTTTTCATAGTATTTGATTAAGGAACACAGCAGCATCGTAAATACTGCATTCCGCAGAAATAATATTAATTTTTTTTTGTTTGGCGGTTTCTATAACATCATCTTCAAGCTTTACACCCTCTGCTAAAATTATACAGGATGTATCTGCCAGCGAAGCTACCGCCAGTATATTGAGATTGGACATTATGGTAATCCAAGCATCACCGCTATTGGCTTTGCCCATAACCCAACTCAAAAGGTCGCCAATATATACACCGGAAATTTCACGCTCGGGCTCGGACAGTATAACAGGTGTAAATATTTCAAGCTCTGATAAAGCTTTAACTGTCATTTTTACCGTCGCCCTCTTTCAGTTTGTGCTGTCTTATCAAACAATCTTCGATGTTAGCCTGATTTTTAACTACGTCCTCTGCAAAAGCACGACAATTAGGCGCACCGCAAGAGCCACAGTCAATACAAGGCAATAAGGATTTGAGTTTTTGTATCTCCGACATCATCCGCATAGATTCCTGCATACTGTCACTAAGCCTTGAAATAGGCTTATAAACAGGAAAATCATCGAACAAGAAGCTATCGGGTGTGCCCTGCTTTTCCTCTTCCGTTAAAAAGTTTTGCGAAACAGGAAGATAACGTCTCAGCGCCTGTAGTCTTGCCTTTGCAATAAAGGGATTTTGAATGGTCATTACCCCACCCACACAGCCACCTGTACATGCATTAAGCTCGATAAACTCAAGTGGAGGTATATTTCCGTTTTCTACCTGGTCAAGCACCTTGATAACATTATCAATACCATCAGCAGCTAAATAACCGTCATTAAAAATTGCGGTTGCCTCACCACCGGACGATGCCCAACCTATTCCTATCATTCCGGAATTTGAAAGAGATTTAACCTCATCTCCGTATTTCATTGCTGAAATCAGCTGAAAATATATATCATTTACCGCAACAACACAATCAACCCGACTTTTATAATCAGCAAACCCGTTTTTTACATAGCTTGCCTTTGCAGGACAGGGAGAAATAAAGCAAACGCCTATCTCCTCATCACGAAGTTCAGGATGCTCACGCTTTGCCTTCTCGCGAGCCAGCATTGCCGCAACCTCCATAGGTGGAAGCATCTTAATTATATTTTCCTTTAAGGACGGAAATCTTAAACCTATAAGTCTTAACACAACAGGACAAGCCGAGCTTATAACAGGCTTTTTAACCTCATTGTTCTTAAGATAAATTCGCGTATAAGCTGAAACCAGCTCTGCCGCAGCAGATACCTCGAATACATCATCGAAGCCTATTTTCAGCAATCCGTCAAGAACATAGTCAACATCGTCAAGATTTTCAAACTGACCGTAAAGGGTGGGTGCCGGAAGCGCAATCTTCCATTTAAAGCCCTCCATAACCGAAAGCTTACTGCACTTTGCTTTTTTAGCGCCATTCGGACAAACCCTTATACACTCACCGCAATCTATACAACGTCCCTCGTTTATAACCGCGCGGTTATCTCTTATTCGGATAGCCTCAGTAGGACAGTGTTTAAGACAGGTAGTACAGCCGTTACATTTCGGGGCATCTAAATACACTGAATGCTCGTATGTATTCATAATTCATTACCTACCGAAAAATTTAATTAGTTGATATTCACCCTCATAGTTATCGTAGTGCCTTCGCCTACAACCGAATCTATATTCATATAATCGGTATAACGCTTCATATTAGGGAGTCCCATTCCTGCGCCAAACCCTAAGGAACGGATGTTATCTGTAGCAGTAGAAAAGCCCTCCTGCATAGCCTGATTTATATCCTTAATTCCGGGGCCCTTGTCACAAAGACGGATTTCAATATAGTCCTCAGTAACATCAACGTCAGCAACGCCGCCGCCCGCATGAATTACCATATTGATTTCACCCTCATACATAGCGATAGAAACTCGTCTTATAATCTCGGGGGGTAAACCCAGCTGTCTCAAATTCTTTTTCACTCCAACAGATGCCTGCCCGGCGGATGTAAAATCGCCGCCATCAACTACGAAATGAAAATTAAGTATATCAGCCATTTTTAGCCCTGTTTCCTACAAGACCGTTGCTGTAAAGAATACCGCAAGCCTCATATAATCTTTTATTTGTTGCAAGTATTACTATTCCGCTTTCCTTTGCAAGCTCAATCATCTCGGCAGTAGGAAGCTTTGAGCGAACAAAAACGACACATTTCATATCCATCATTTCAGCAGTACGTATTACCTGTGAATTAATAAGCCCTGTCATTAAAACAGCCTGGTCTTTAACATAGGCTAAAACGTCGCTCATCATATCGCTGCCACAAGCAGAGTAAACATGGCTACCAAGCTCTTCTTCACAACAAATAACCTGAGCGTCGAGTAAATCCTTAATTGTACTGATTTTCATACAGCCTTCTCCATTCGGGAAGATTTTATTTGCTGAAACCGTATTTCTCTAAAATACCGTCAACATCATCAACGGTAAGACGACCGTAAACTTCTTCATTTACTGTAAGAACGGGAGCCAAACCGCAAGCACCGATACAACGACAAGCGGTAAGGGAGAACTTACCGTCCTCTGTGCATTCGTCTGCACCGATACCAAGTCTTTCGCTCAGCTTGTCAAAGATATCACCTGCGCCCTTAACGTAGCAAGCAGTACCAAGACATACCGAAATATTATACTCGCCTTTAGGTGTGAGTGAGAACTGTGCGTAGAAGGTAGCTACACCGTAAACCTTTTCGAGCGGTACTTCCATGCCCTCCGCAATAATCTTCTGAACCTCTATGGGCAAATAACCGTAAATATCCTGAGCACCCTGCATAACAGCCATTAAAAGACTTTTATCATGCTTGCTGGCATCGATTAATTCCCTTAGCTTCTTTTCCTGTTCAGCTGTTCCCTTAAAGGGAAGGTTACTAATTTTTTTCAGCATTAAAACCGAATCCTCCTCTAAAAATTTTAGCTATGCTCCAATGAATTTTGCAAATAAAACTATCGGTTTTAAAGGTAAAACTCAAAGACATACGCATACTACTGTATTATAGCATATAAAAAACAATTTGAAAAGCCCTTTTTCTAAAAAAAAGATATTTTTTTAACAATCTCGCAATATATTTGTGTTTTTTAGTAAACGCAAAAGATTTTTCGTGTATTTTTGCCGTTTTGCGTCGTTTTTTGAAAAAACACTATAGCGAAGCCGAAAATCGATTTTCAGCTTCGCTATTTTTTAGTCATTTGCCTTAAAAACATCGGCAACCTCACTTATAGTTACAAAGGCTTTTTTATCAATAGATAAAATTATATCACGCATACGGGCTATCTGAAAACGGTTAACAACAAAATAAATTATAGTTTTATCCATATTTGAATATCCGCCTGTAGCGGCAATCTTTGTCGTTCCGCAATCAAACGCCTCCATTAACGCACGACTTATTTCCTCGGGTTTATCGGTTACTATCATTACCTCTTTTGAACGGTCAAAACCTTCCACAACAAAGTCAACGGTTTTAAGACCTGCCGCATAGGTCACTATTGAATAAAGGGGTAAAATCCAACTGTTAATAAGGAAACCGCATACTATATACAATGCCACATTATAAATCATAACAAAGGTTCCTACAGTAACATTCAATTTTTTTGAAAAAATTACCGCCATAACCTCTATTCCGTCAATAGCACCGCCATATCTTATGGTCATACCACTGCCTATACCGGATATGACACCGCCAAACAAAGCGCAAAGCAACAAATCTTCACCTGCCAAGGGTGAAGCAATACTTACATCTATCGGTAAAATATCTGTTATTAGCCAAGAGGCAACCGAATAAACAATTACTGTGAAAACCGAATATACCGTAAATACCCTTCCCTGTTTTTTAAGACCAAACAGAAACAGAGGTATGTTTAGAATGAGTAGAAACATTGACAGTGTCATATATTCAGGTGTTATTTGCGAAAGTAATATAGATGTTCCCGAAATACCGCTGTCATAAAGATTTACAGGCGCCAGAAAAACCGTAACACCTAAGGCATTTACACAGCCTGCAATAAGCAAAAAAATTAAATTTTGCCACTTTAATCCAATCAATAAATTTTTAATTTTTTTCAATTTGATAACTCCGCCTTACCGTTAATAATGCTTTCAGCATACCGCACACCTGCCATAGCATCTTTTGCATATTTATCTGCACCTATTTTACTTGCATATTCTTCGGTCAAAACCGCGCCACCCACAAGTGTTTTGCACCAAGGTGCTTTTTGTTTTATAAGGCTCACCGTATCCTCCATACTAGGTACAGTAGTGGTCATAAGCGCGCTTAAGCCAACAATATCAGCCTTAAGCTCTACTGCTGTTTGTACTATTTTTTCTGCTGGCACATCCTTACCCAAATCAACAACATTGAAACCATAGTTTTGAAGCAAAAGTTTTACAATGTTTTTTCCTATATCGTGAATGTCACCCTTAACAGTAGCTATCACAACAGTTCCCTTTTTTTCTGTGTTTTCTGTGTCTGACATAAAGGTTTTTATAACCTCAAAAGCTCCCTTTGCCGCCTCAGCACTCATAAGGAGGCTCGGCAAATAAACGGTTTTTTCTTCAAAACCCTTGCCGACAGTATTAAGCGCAGGTATTATTTCGTTATTCACAATTTCCAGCGGCTCAATACTCTTTAAAAGCTCTTTTGTTATAATTATAGCTTCATCCTTAAAGCCCTTTATGACCGCACGCTGAAGCCCCGAAGAATACTCAATTTCAGCACTCTTATAAGGTGTATTAACAGGTGATGCCTCAACTGTAAAGCTATCAGCCTTGCTCATATATTCACTACAATTTTCATCTTTACCGCTTAAAACATTATATGCATAATAAGTTTTCATCATCTCAGCAGAATAGGGGTTCATAATAGCCGCTGACAAACCGTTTCCAAGTGCTAAGGCAAAAAACGCACTATTAATAGTCTCGCGGTTCGGTAGCCCAAAAGAAACATTTGAAACACCAAGCGACGTATGACAATTAAGCTCGGTTTTTATTCTCCTTAAAGCTTCTAATGTAGCTATAGCTGCCCTATTGTCAGCACTGACTGTAAGAGCCAATGTGTCAAACACAATATCTTTTTTATCTATTCCGTATTGCTCTGCGGTGGCAAGTATTTTTCGGGCAATCTCTACCCTGCCTTCTGCTGTTTCGGGAATACCGCTTTCATCAAGGGTTAAAGCAACTACCACACCGCCATATTTTTTCACCAACGGGAATATAGCCGCCATGCTTTCAGCCTTTCCGCTCACCGAATTAATCATAGCCTTTCCGTTGTATCGGCGAAGTGCAGCCTCCATAGCCGACACATCAGAGGTATCAATCTGCAAAGGCAGGTCTACAACAGCCTGAAGCTCACAAACAACCTTTTCAAGCATTTTTACCTCGTCAATATCGGGCAGTCCAACATTCACATCAAGAATATCAGCACCTTTTTCCTGCTCGTTTACTCCCTCTGTCAAAACATATCCAATATCATTCTCAATAAGCGCTTGTTTGAAGCGCTTTTTACCTGTTGGATTAATGCGCTCACCTATAAGAACAGGCTTTTCCCCGAATTTCACAGCCTTTGTATATGACGACACGACGGTATCGTTTTTATTCTCTATTGATATCGGCTTAAATCCGTTTGTTTTCTCGGTTAAGGCTTTTATATATTCGGGATTAGTACCACAACAACCGCCTACAACACGGACACCTTTAAAAACAAGCTCTGCCACATCATCTGCAAATTCCTCTGCAGTAACATCAAAAACTGTTTCGCCGTTTTCGGACCTCGGTAATCCTGCATTTGGCTTTAATATTACAGGTACAGAAGCGTTTTTAAGCAGCTCCTCTGCAACTGTTTTTAACTGACGGGGACCCAAAGAGCAGTTTGCACCGAGAGCATCAACTCCCATACCCTCTAAAAGCGCCACCATCGCCTCAGGCGAAGCGCCTGTCATAAGCTTTCCGTCTTCTCCGTAGGCATTAGAGACAATTATTGGCAAGCAGGAGTTCTCCTTAGCTGCAAGTAATGCCGCCTTGGTTTCATAACTGTCATTCATAGTTTCAATTATAATAAGATCGGCTCCGTATTCGGTTCCTAACCTTACGGTTTTTGCAAACACACTCACCGCTTCCTCAAAATCAAGGTCACCGAATGGCTTTAACAGTCTGCCCAAAGGTCCTATATCAAGGGCTATGAATTTAGGATCTTTAGATACACTTTGTTGCCTTGCCGATTTTGCATTCGAAACAGCAGTCTTTATAATTTCCTCAAGCTCACCGTCATTAAACTTCAAGCAGTTGGCGCCGAAAGTATTAGTGCAAACCACATTACTGCCAGCATCAAAATAATCCTTATGTATACCCATTATAACATCAGGATGGGAGATATTCCAAACTTCAGGATGTTCTCCGGCTTTAAGACCGCTTGATTGAAGCAATGTTCCCATTCCGCCGTCAAGATAAACTATATTATTTTTCAAAAAATCTCTAAAAGTCATAAAACAACCTCATTTAAATTTGATTGGTCGACAAAAAAGTCCAAAAAATCATTATTTGTCAAGCGTAATGCCCACAAAAGCGGTTACCGACTTTGTAGGTGACATAATAAGGGTTTCATTAAGGGTAAGACCTATGTGCTTATCACAATTAAGAATATTGAAAATCTCTTTTTGGGTTTCAAGTGACAAATCACCGTAGCCAGCACTGAAACGGGGGCTTAAGGTTGCGCCAAGGCTTTTGGATATATCATCACAAAAGGTATCACAAAGCGCCTCTATACGCTCTGCGCCTATAGCCTGCATTATTACCGCCCTTGTTGGTGAAATATGGCTGTATTTTGTTATAAGGCGGTCAATTTGAAGACCTATAGTTGCGCCGAAAATAATAACATTATCAGCGCCACTTAGGTTTAGCGCAAGCTTTTTTGATAATGCTTTGAAAACGCCAAAATCACATGCCTTACCGTTTATAGATATAGCAAGTTTAATATAACAAACCTTATATGTAAGCTTATCTCTTACCTCTGCTATACATTCCTTTAATATGTCAATAATCCCATTATCTGCCGATTTGCAGCCCGCATATTTTAAAATATCTTCACAGCTAATAGGTGGTTCATCATAGCTTTTGATTAATACGATTTCACTCATTTTCCTAATATATCTGACAAATTATCCATTATCTTTGAGGCAACATCGGGCTTATTCATTGAATATACATGGACATTGGTTATTCCGTTCGCATAAAGGTCAATAATCTGGTCTGTGGCATAAGCAATTCCCGCCTGTTTCATTGCGTCAGAATTATCACCGAACTTATCCACAAGACTTTTGAAGCGTTGTGGCATAAACGAGCCTGAAAGACTTATTGCCCTTTCAACCTGATTGGCATTTGTTATAGGCATAATACCCGGTATTATCGGAACTGTAATACCTGCTTCCCTTATCTTATAAAGAAAATTATATAAAAGATTATTATCGAAGAACATCTGGGTGGTTAAAAAGTCACAGCCCGCATCTACCTTTTCCTTGAGATACTTTATATCATCCTTTTGATTTGCGCTTTCGGGATGAATTTCGGGATAACAGGCGCCACCAATACAAAACATAGGATTAGCGGATTTGAGTTCAGTTATAAGGTCTATTGCGTGCTTATAATCCCATTTACCGCGGTCAGCATCCTTAAGGGTTTCGGGTATATCCCCTCTTAATGCCATTATATTCTCTATACCTGCCGCCATAATCTCATCTATTCTTTCACCCACCGTCTTCTTAGTGGAAGAAACACAGGTCAAATGCTCAAGAGTAGGCACATCATAAAGTTCCTTAATGTTTTTTGCAATATCAAGTGTATAACGACTTGTGCCACCGCCCGCACCATAGGTTACGCTCATAAAAGCAGGTCTAAGCTTCGCTATTTCCTCAGTAGCAGATTTAACACTCTCAAAAGCAGTTTCACTTTTAGGCGGAAAAACCTCAAATGAAATTGAGAGTGAGCCGTTTTTCAGCAATTCTGATATTCTCAAAACCTTCACATCCTATACTTTACTGTTTTTCATTATACATCTAAACTTATCTATAAATCAAGCATAACTATAAATGTAGATATAATTAGCTATAGAAAAAGCTTTTTGATTGAATTTACATGTATTGTTTTGTTGACATTACTGCTTGATTGTGATAATATTAATTTGTTAATTATGGTGTTTTATATTGAATTAACAAGACATATATTATGAGGTATTTAATAATGAAACAGTTTGATTATCTTGTGGTTGGAAGTGGCCTTTTCGGTGCAGTTTTTGCTTACGAAGCAAAAAAACGCGGTAAGAAGTGCTTGGTTATCGAAAAAAGAGACCATATTGGCGGTAATATCTACTGTGAAAATATAGAAGGTATCACCGTGCATAAATATGGCGCACATATTTTTCATACTGCCAACAAGCAGGTTTGGGACTATGTTAACACTTTGTGCGAATTTAACCGTTTCACCAATTCTCCCATAGCTAATTATTACGGTGAGATATATAATCTCCCTTTTAATATGAATACTTTTTCTAAGCTTTGGGGCGTTTTTACTCCCGATGAAGCCAAAGCCAAAATTGAAGAGCAAAGCAGTAAAATAAAGGACGAGCCTAAGAACCTTGAAGAACAGGCAATCAGTCTTGTAGGCGAAGATATATATCTAAAGCTTGTTAAAGGCTATACCGAGAAACAATGGGGCAGAGACTGTAAGGACCTTCCCGCTTTCATAATTAAACGCTTACCCGTTCGTTATACCTATGATAATAACTATTTTAATGACCCTTATCAAGGTATTCCTATCGGTGGATATAATGTTATTATTGAAAAGCTTCTTGAAGGAATAGAGGTAATCACAGGCGCCGATTACAATGCCGACCGCGAAAAATATAATGCGCTCGCAGAAAAAGTGCTGTATACCGGAACCATTGATTCTTTCTATGATTACAAATTCGGCAAGCTTGAATACAGAAGTCTCCGTTTTGAAACAGAGGTTCTTGATAAACAGAATTATCAGGGTGTTGCGGTTGTCAACTATACCGACAGAGAAACACCCTTCACCAGACTTATCGAGCATAAACATTTCGAATTTGGTACTCAGGAAAAAACCGTCATAACAAGAGAGTATCCTGCTGATTGGGAAGAAGGTATGGAAGCCTATTATCCTGTAAACAACGATGCTAACCAAGAACTTTTCCAAAAGTATAAAAACCTAGCAGATTCCGAAGAAAAAGTTATATTTGGCGGCAGACTTGCAGAATATAAATATTACGATATGGATAAGGTTATTGAATCCGCTCTTAATAAAGTGGCTGAAATATTCGACTAATACGAAAGAAGGATAAAGCAATATGGAAGATATAAAGATTTCAATAATAATGCCCGTTTACGGTGTTGAAAACTTTATCGGAAAAGCCATTGAAAGTATTCAGGCGCAAACCCTTAAGGAATGGGAGCTTTTTGCTGTTGATGATGGAACCAAAGACCGTAGTGGTGAGATTTGCGATGAATATGCCGCAAACGACCCTCGCATTAAGGTTATTCATAAAGAAAACGGCGGTGCTCCGTCTGCAAGAAATGTAGCTATTCCTAAAGCACAGGGTAAATATATGTATTTTATGGATTCTGACGATTGGGCAGAGCCTACCATGCTTGAAGATATGTATAACCTTGCCGAAGAGAACCAGGCTCAGTATGTTGTTACTGGCTATTTTATTGACACATATTACACTGATAAGGACTATACAACTATCGAGCTTTCCCAACCCTCTCAGGTTTTTGCCACACAGCAGGAATTCAGAGAGAATGCATACCGCCTGTTTAATTCCAATCTTCTATATACCCCTTGGAACAAGCTTTTCCTTTCCTCATATATTTTTGAAAACAATATTCTCTTCCCCTGCACTTTCTGGGATGATTTTCCTTTTAATTTGAGCGTAATCAAAGGTATTGAAAAGGTTGTTGTTTCTTCTAATAAGTATTATCACTTTATGAGAGCAAGGGCTGAGAGTGAAACAGCAAAATACCGTCCCGAAATGTATGAAAAGCGTGAAGAAGAACACGAATGGATGACAAATCTCTATAAAGAGTGGGGCATTGACGACGCCAACAGCCGAGAATTCCTCGCACGCAGATATATTGAGCGCTTCATCGGTTGTGTTGAAAACATTACCAACCCCGGTTGCACACTTTCTGCAAAGGAAAAGAAAGCCGAAATCAAGAAAATGCTCAAAAATCCTAATGTGAAGTGGAGCCTTAAAAATGCTAGAGCCAATTCACTTTATATGAAGATTATGCTTATACCTTACAAATGGAACTCCTCTTCCCTTGTGTACCTTGAAAGCAAGGTAATCACCTTTGTTAAGCGACACAACACCAAGCTTTTCACTAAGCTCAAGGCAGAAAGATAATATCATATTTGACTTAAATTCTGCTGGCATAATTTTTATTAATCAGGAGATTTGTTATGAGTGCAATCCTATCCGTTGTAGTACCAAGCTATAATGTTGAAAAATATTTAGATAAATGTTTAACCTCATTCTCTGATAACCGTTTTGATAACAGATTAGAGGTTATTATCGCCAACGATGGTTCTTCCGACCGAACTCAAGAAATCGCAGAAGGTTATGTAGAGCGTTTCCCTCATATTTTTAAATTAATAAACAAGGAAAACGGCGGTCACGGTTCTGCTGTTAACGTTGGCATAGATAATGCTACGGGCAAATATTTCAGAATTGTTGACGGCGATGATTGGATTCATACCGAAAATATGGTAAAGCTCTTAGATATATTAGAAGCGAGTACGTCCGATATGGTGGTTGACGAGCATCGCGAAGTGCATATGGTAACAGGTGAAACTCAGCTTTTCCCTCTTCCGCAGGATTTGAGCACAGAAACTCAGCTAAACTTTACTGATATCTGCAATGACTTTGAAATGGGTGTTTATATTATGCTTCACACCCTTTCTTTCAAAACCGAGCTTTTGAAGAAGCATGCCATTCATCTTCAAGAGCATATCTTTTATGTTGATATTGAATATATTATCAAAGCCACAATGGAAGCTAAAACGATTGAGTTTCACAACTTAGAAATATATCAATATTTGATAGGTAATGTTAACCAAAGTGTAAGCTGCCAGAATTATGTTAAACGTTTTTCTCATCACTCAAAGGTGACACGCAGTCTCATTACCTATGCCACCCAAAGTAATGCCACAGGCGAAATGAAAAAATATTTAGACCGTAGGATTAACTTGCTTATTAACACCCATATGACAATCGCGCTCATTTACAATAAAAATCGTAAAGAAGGCTACATTTGGGCAAAAGATTTTCGCAAATTCCTCAAAGAGACCAACAAAAACTATTATAAAATCACTCAAAAAAGATATTTACTCACTGTGGCTCTTCACTTTTTAGGAATTGATTACGAAAAATTACAAAAAATCAAGTGAGGAACATCCTATGAAGGTTTCTGTTATTATTCCGATTTTTAATTGCGGTAAATATTTAGAAAATTCCATACCTCAGATTTTGGAACAAACCCATAAAGAATTGGAATTAATTTTAGTTAATGACGGGTCAACCGATAACAGCCTATCACTTTGCCAAAAATTTGCTGATTGCGATAGCCGAGTTAAGATAATCAGTAAACCTCAAAGTGAGGGTGCGGGTCCCGCAAGAAATAGCGGAATAGATGCCGCGCAAGGTGACTATATGATGTTTATAGACGCCGATGACTGCATTGAAAAAAATATGATTGAACGGTTACTTAACGCCGCTGTCTCAAATAATTGTCAAATAGCTATTTGCGGATATGAGACCTATGTTGAAGGCTCTGATACTGCTGATAGAGAAAATATATTTTTGCCTCAAAAAATCTACCGTGGCAATGATGTGCAAAGCTTTTTTGCGCAATATTTTCCTGAGGGTATCGCCGGTTACTTATGGAATAAAATATACAGCGCCGATTTAATCAGAGAAAAAAATATACGTTTCCCTGATATGCGTCGCTTACAAGACGGTGTATTTAATATAGATTATTTTAATTATGCAGACTCTTGTTGCGTTATTGAAGATATTTTATACCACTACCGTTTAAATGCGCAAACAGATATGTTCCGCAAGCTCCCAAAAAATTATTACGATTTGATACGCCAGTTTTCACAAAGCTTTATTGACCGTAAAAAAGAATGGGGCAGCTTTACTAACGATAAAATTTCCGTGTTCTTCTTGAACGAGCTGGGTTCTTGTTTAGAAAACACCTTTTCGCCACAGTGGGATATGAGCAAAATTGACCGCCGACAGTATTTTCAGGATATTTCTAGAGATGAGTTTTTTATAAAGCTTACCGAAGAACCTGTCTGCTTAGCGCGATATAGAAGATTTTTAATTAAAAACCTTAAAAAACAAAACTACGTCGTTTTAGAAGCTACTATTAAATTAAAAAACTTTATAAAACTAAGAATGCAGAAAATCTTTTACATACTAAAAAGGGGATAGCCGTATGCACAAGCTTCGTATGGTTGCAGATCGCTACATTTTTAATAGATTGATATTTCAAGCTTTAATGGTCGTTGCTGTTATGATTACTGCGGTACCATATTTACATGTTATGCTTGGTGGTTATGTTAAATTTATACTTTTATACGGTTTTGTAATAATTGGTTATGAACTCATTACGGGTCAGCTTACCGATGCCCTAAAACAAAAAGTCTCTTGGTTATTAATCGGTTTTTCCGCTTCATATACTATAACTTTGCTTATCAACCGAGAAAGTGCATTAATTGAAGGCATTAAATCCTTTGCATATGTCATAGCCTTCTTTGTTTTGTTTTTTATGACACGTAAAGGGCAGAACAAACAAACCGTAATCAAAGAAATTCAACTTATATCAGGTATAATTATATTTTGCACCTTTATTTTAACCCTTTTTTCCCTGCTCTCTTATGCTTTTTCAATATCTGGGCGTTATTTAAATAACGAAGGTGTTTATGTTTATTACGGACTTTACGAAAATCGTTTATGGGGGTTATATAATCCTAATACAGGCGCTACTTTAAACTGTATATCTCTGTTATTATCCATTGGTTTTATTGTTACCGTTAGAAACCGTTTGAGCACTGTTCTTAATTCGGTAAATATATTCTTGCAATTCTCCAGCCTATTATTAACAGGTTCACGCGCAGGATATTATATAATACTTTTTGTACTGATACTTTTAACCGCATATTTTATTATTAAAAATCGCAATCGTTTTAATTTGCGCACTTTATGTGTGGTGGTGGCAGGTTCTCTTATAATATCCGGTATATATGTAGGCTCAAGTTTTCTTCTCAAGGAAGGCTATGCCTACCTACCTAATATTATTAGGTTCAGTTTTTTAAACTATTCGGGTAATGAAGGAAATGCCTCGTTTAGTACAGAATTTTCTTCAGATGACAACTCACTATATGACCCTTCTAATCCTGATAATCCGTCCGAGCCAAACAAAAAACCGTTTTTTGAAAAGCAGGATTTTACCCGCTTAGAAGAATTAGAAAACCGTGAGGGCGGTTTCTTTAACGGTCGTGTTGTAATGTGGAAAGCTTGTTTGGGCACATTTAAAGAAGATCCGCTGTTTGGTGTTGGAAACGAAAACCTTATCGAACGCTCTTTACTGCATTTAAAAGACCAACAATGGCATGAGCATTTTCGTACAGGAGGGTCTCATAACATCTATGTCTGTTTGCTGACTTCTACTGGTATTATAGGCTTTTTATTTATCGGTATTTTCGCAGTGATAACCCTTATTAAATCCTTAATCATATGCTTGAAGAAGAAAAAAACCGCAACTTTCTGGTTGCCAATTTCTATTTGTCTGTGTTTATTATTTTATATATCGGAATTTGTCGAGGCACGTATTATGTTCCAAGTGAGCACATTTAGCGTAATTTTCTGGTTATTTGTCGGATATATGTATCGTTTGGCTAAACTTGAAGAGCAAGACACAAAAAATTAATTAGCTGGTGATAATATTGGGTTCTTTATTAAGCAAAGTTAACTCTGTTTTAAATAATAAAACCGTTAATAATGCTAAGTGGATGATTGGTGAGCAAGCCATACAAATGGCTATTTCTGTTGTATTAGGCGTAATAACCGCACGGTATTTAGGCCCATCTAACTACGGTGTCATCAACTACTCTGCCGCGTTTGTTGTTTTCTTTTCTTCTATTGTAACATTAGGTTTAGAGGGCGTAATAATTAAAGAAATGGTGAATAACCGTGACCAAGAGGGAACTATTGTCGGTACGGGTATTGCCATGCGATTAGTGGCAAGTGCTATTTCTATTTTTGCCATTATTATTATCTTAACAATACTCAATCCCGGAGACACTATAGTATTAAAGGTTGGTTTTCTGCAATCTTTAGTAATGCTGTTTAGGTCTTTTGAATTGATAGATTTTTGGTTTCAGTCATATCTCAAATCAAAATATGTTGCTATTCTAAAATCCATATCATACTTTTTAGTTGCTATATATAAGTTTTACATTTTATTTACTAATAAAAGTATCGAATGGTTTGCATTCAGCACTTCGCTGGATTTTCTACTTATTGCTATAATGATTGTTATCGCCTATTATAAAAAAGGCGGAAAACCAATGCATTTTTCCTTTGAAATTGCAAAAAATCTGTTAAAGCAGAGCTACCATTTTATTTTGTCCGGTATGTTAATTACTGTTTATGTTCAGATGGACAAGATTTTAATTGGACAGTTCCTTACTGAAGCAGACGTCGGTCTTTATTCGGCAGCAACAACAATTTGCAACTATTGGCTATTAGTACCTGTTGCTTTAATTAATTCGGCAAGACCTACGATTATGCAACTAAAAAAAGACGGCAACGAGGAAATGTATCTTAAGCGCATAAAACAATTATACTGTATTTTAATTTGGGGTGGCGCTATAGTTTGCTTGGGCATTTCGGTGCTTTCAAAATTCATTTTAAGCACTCTTTATCAAGATGCTTATATTTCAGCAACCCCCACTCTTGCAATTGTTATATGGTACACGATTTTCTCAACCTTAGGAACAGCCCGCGGAATTTGGATAGTTTGTGAAAATAAGAATGCCTATATAAAGAAGATTGTGCTTTGGGGAACAGTTATGAATTTGGTTTTAAACCTAGCTTTGATACCTGTTCTTGGTATTATAGGCTCTGCTATAACCTCTTTAACAACCCAAATATTTACTGCGATTGTCGCACCCATGCTTTATAAAGAAACGAGAATTCACAGCAAATATATTTTAGATGCATTTTTATTTAGAATTAAATAAGAAAGAAGGATTATTAATATGGGTTTGAAAATTGCAATTGCCGGCACAGGCTATGTTGGTTTATCCTTGGCTACCCTTTTATCACAAAATCATGAGGTATATGCGGTAGATATAATACCCGAAAAGGTTAAAATGATAAACAACCGCAAATCACCTATTCAGGATAAGGAAATAGAAGAATTCTTTGCCACAAAGAAATTAAATCTTACTGCAACTCTGGATGCAAAACTCGCCTATTCGGGCGCTGATTTTGTTGTTATTTCTACCCCCACAAACTATGACCCAAAAGTCAATTATTTCGATACCTCTTCGGTAGAAAATGTTATCGAAACGGTACTTGAAATATCTCCTGATGTTCCAATGATTATAAAATCTACCGTTCCCGTAGGCTTTACGGAGTCGGTAAGGCAAAAATATAACTGTGACCACATCTATTTTTCACCTGAATTTTTGCGTGAAAGCCGCGCTCTTTATGATAATTTATATCCTTCAAGAATAATCGTGGGAGCTCCGGTTGATTGTGAAAAGGCTCAAAAGCATGCTCATGATTTTGCAGAGCTTTTAAAGGAAGGCGCGATAAAAGAGGATATCCCTGTGTTATTCACCAATCCCACCGAGGCGGAAGCAGTTAAATTATTTGCAAATACTTACCTTGCCCTTAGAGTATCCTTCTTTAACGAGTTAGACACATACGCAGAGGTGCGCGGTCTTGATACAAAGCAGATTATCGAGGGTGTAGGCTTAGACCCTCGTATTGGTTCTCACTATAATAATCCTTCTTTTGGATACGGCGGTTATTGTTTGCCTAAGGATACAAAGCAATTACTTGCAAATTTCGATAATGTTCCAAATAACATTATCCGTGCTATAGTTGATGCTAACAGCACACGAAAAGATTTCATCGCCGAGCGTATTTTAGAACGCAATCCTAAATGTGTTGGTGTTTACCGCTTGACTATGAAATCTAATTCAGATAATTTCCGCGCATCTTCTATCCAAGGGGTTATGAAGCGTATCAAAGCAGAGGGTGTAGAGGTTGTAATTTACGAGCCCACTCTTACAGATGACAGCTTCTGCAATTCAAAGGTAATAAATAATATTGAAGAGTTTAAAACGAAAAGCGATGTAATAATTGCTAACCGCTTTAGCGATGATATTGCCGATGTATTAGATAAGGTATATACCAGAGATTTGTATTTTAGAGATTAATGGTAAAATATATAATAAAGCAGCTATGGTTTTAAAAACCATAGCTGCTTTTAAATTTAAAACAACTTATTAAGGAACTATATTTTTTACTACAGGTATTTTCTTTAGAATATATGTTATTGCAAGAGCAATTATATATATTAAAAATGGTACTAATAAACGCCATTGCCAACTATATAAAACTATAAACCTTTGCAAAAATCTAAAAATAATCATATGTGTTAAATAAACACCGAAGCTGCATCCCGAAATAGTAGAAAGTATTTTACATACCTTCTCCTTATCAGCTATTTTTTGGAATGGCTTAAAATATTTAAAGAATATAAACACACCACACGCCAATAAAATCGACCAATATCCCGTGTATCCATAAAATGTTTTATTAAGAGCACCGTCTTTTTTAGATAAAAACCAAGTGCCAAAATACCTAAGAGCTAATCCAAATATAGCTAATACATAAATTGCCGCACGCTGTAACTTATTGAAATCGGTTGTGGCAAAAAGATAACCTATTATTGGGAAAATCAATACTCCGCCAACCGTCAACATATTAAGACTATTGTTATAGGATATTTTTATATAACCAAATATCTGTGGCAACAATGACTGTAAAACAAAAGAACCGCCTGCCATATACCATAAAATACGCTTGTTATCCTTAAGCAATGAAAGTACAGGCATTGAAATGTAAACAGCAAAAAGCGGAATGAAAAACCAATATACATTTTCAATAGACGTATTAAATATACGCCCCAAAAATGTCCTCATTCCAATTTCAAACGGATTAATTTTCTTTTCTACCGCAATA
>JAZUAL010000043.1:0-28009 GCA_045637925.1 Acutalibacteraceae bacterium
TAAAATCAGGTTCGGATTATTCGTGTTTGCTTACGGTTTTGTGTTCAAACATATATTTTTTCTCCTTTAAAGAATATCAAACCGCCCAAAAGACAGTTCCCCTATCTTTTTTTCAAGCTCCTCGTTTGAAAGTGCGGTCTGTCTGCCGTCTTCATATTCCTTATCTACCCATTCCTTAAGCGCTATAACCAATGGGTCTTTTTTGTCAAGCGCTTTATCCTTCGGTAAACGGTAGGTATTGTTTATCCAATATGCAACACCTGCAAGCCCACTGGTTTTACTAATAGAAACAGATGCGGGTCTGCCGAGAATTTTTTCTGTATCAAAAATATTATAGATTTCCTCATCCTTTAGAAGACCGTCTGCGTGAATACCCGCCCTCGTAACATTAAAATTTCTTCCGACAAAGGGGGTCATAGGAGGGATATCATATCCTATCTCTTTCTTAAAGTATTCGGCAATTTCAGTTATAACCGAGGTGTCCATACCGTCTAATGATCCACGAAGCGATGCATATTCCATTACCATAGCCTCAACCGGAACATTACCTGTTCTCTCTCCGATACCCAACAGCGAGCAATTAACAGCGCAAGCACCGTAAAGCCAGGCTGTAGAAGCATTTGCAACTGCCTTGTAGAAATCGTTGTGTCCGTGCCATTCCAACATCTCGCTGGGCACATCAGAATAATGTTGAAGACCGTATATAATACCCGCCACACTTCGAGGTAGTGCTACCTCGCTGTATGGCACGCCATAGCCCATAGTATCACAAGCTCTAATTCTTACAGGTATTCCTGCATCCCTAGACATTCTCATAAGCTCATTAACAAAAGGAACAACAAAGCCGTAGAAATCCGCTCTCGTAATATCCTCTAAGTGACATCTAGGCATAACGCCTGCCTCAAAAGACTCTGCAACCGCAGATAAATATGTGTCCATTGCTTGCTTACGCGTCATTTTAAGTTTTTTAAAAATATGATAGTCACTACAGGAAACAAGTATACCTGTTTCCCTTATTCCCAAATCTTTAACAAGCTTAAAATCCTCCTTGCTTGCTCTTATCCAGGTAGTGATTTCGGGAAATTTAAGCCCCAATGCCTGACATTTCTCTAGTGTTTCTCTATCCTTTTTACTGTAAACAAAAAACTCTGTTTGACGAATTATTCCGTATGGTCCGCCAAGCTTAGACATAAGCTTATAAAGATGCACTATCTGGTCAACGGTATATGGCTCTACCGACTGCTGACCGTCGCGAAGAGAGGTGTCGGTAATCCATATATCCTTAGGCATATTCATAGGGACACGTCTATGGTTAAAAGCAACCTTAGGTATATCCTCATAGCTATAAAGGTCTCGGTAAAGATTTGGATTTTTCACATTTTGTAGAGAATATTTATATATAGATTGTTCAAGTAAATTTGTTTTGTTTGAAAGTTCGAGCATTATATCACCTCATATATGATTGTATACAAACCATTCCCTTTTTTGCCTGTTTGTCAGCATCTGAATACAACAAAAAATACGGTGATGGTATTAAACCATCACCGTATTATGATATATAATTTATCGGATAAAATACTTATTCAATATGTAAAATTTTATCGCAAACCTTAAGACTTGTGTTTCTGTGTGTAACAAAAAGTATTGTTTTGCCCTCAATTTGCTTAATATTATTAAGTACCTTGGTTTCGGTTGCCTCATCAAGAGCAGAGGTTGCTTCGTCCAGAAGAAGCACGGGCGCTGAGGTTAACAAAGCTCTGGCGATTGAAATTCTTTGCAGTTGTCCCTCAGACAAACCGCCGCCGCGTTCTGTAAGCTCGGTTTCAAAGCCATCGGGCAGGTCGGCTATAATATCATATATTTCTGCCGCTTTGGTAGCTTTAATTATTTCCTCCTCAGTTACACTTTCATTACAAATAGTGAGATTTTCTCTAACCGTTCCGGAAAGTATCATATTGCCCTGAGGAACATATGAAAAAATGCCTCTGAGCGAAGTATCAAGAGGAATATCACCATTAACTGTGATACTGCCGCTTTTTGCCTCATAAAGACCTAAAAGCAACTTGAATATAGTGCTTTTTCCGCTGCCCGATTCACCCGTAATAGCAGTGATTTTATTCTTCTCTACCACCAGATTTAAGTTATCTAAAATAATATCATCTTTATAAGCAAAGGTAATATCCTTTAATTCTATTCCGCTAAAGTTTTCTAAAACCTCGCCGAGAATTTCACTGTTGGAAGATTTATCCATATCACCCTTTTCAACCTCAATCAGTCTTTCAGCAGATGCAATAGCAGAATAATACTGCGGAATTATTCCCGACACGTTTTGAAGCGGCGCCTTAATTTGTTGGAAAAGCTGCAAAAATGCCATCAGGGTACCATAGGTTATTAATCCGCCTGCAATCTGCGTGGCACCCCAAAGCAAAATAGCATAATAGCCTAAAGTGAAGAAGGTATAAAGACTCATATGCGTAACTATTGAAATCTTCGTGCGTTTCATTTTAAGCCCGAAGTTTTCCTTCATATAACCGCTAAGCTTATTAACAAAGGGCTTTTCGCCCTCAAAAGCCTTTAAAACAACTATATTTTCTATGCACTCCTGCATAAACGAACGGGATTTACCCTCTGTACGCTGTACTTCCTTGTGAATATACTTATATTTGCGGCTCATAAATCTGCCTAAAGCAGGAACAGAAAAACCGAAAGCTAAAATAACAAAGGCTAACCTTTTATCTAGTGCTATAAGGGCTACCAGACCGCCTATTATTTTAGCAAACATTGATACAACACTTGCAATAACATTTACAAGTGCGGATATAAGCACCTCTGTATCAGAGGTTATGCGGTTAAGCAGGTCACCCGAATGGTATTCTGTGATTTGGGAATATTTTCTTCTTGCAATCGAAGTAAAAAGCTTCTTTCTAAGAAGTATTGCCAGTTTACCGTTAGTATAGGTTTTAAGCAACATATCGCATATATGCACAATAATCTGCACAGCTATAGTTACCAAAAGCAACGCACCGTAAAACCAAAGACTTCCCTCTTTACTTCCTGTTGCAACATCTATTACATCCTTGGATAGCAGAGCTAACACTATAAAGGTAAGTGATACTATAACCGAAAAAAGCGTTATAACCGCTATAGCCGGAAAATACCTTTTACAGTTTTTATATATCCATAAAAGTGTTTCTTTATCATTTGACTTTTTATTCTTCAATAATGCCATTTTCATTCATTGTGCGCACAAAAACATCTATATTGCCAAGTGCTAAAACTGTAGAAATATCAAAATTTTCTATCAGTGCATTAAGCATCTCGGTTTTTGTGACATCCTTCTCCTTTAATAAATTCCATAAAAATACCGCTGTATCAGCAAGCACGATTGAATTATCCAACTCACCCGAAACCGTACCGTTATAGGTTACAATGTACCTTTCAGCCTCTTTTTTTAATTCATATCCGCTCTTTATCCTCAAAATAACACCTCTTTTATAAAAATTATTATATAACAATTTTTTTTATATTGCAAGTAGAACTACTTTTGTTGTATAATAACATTAATATGTGGCGCGTTGCTAAAATTTACCTTTATATTATATGAAAATTTTAAGGAGATATGATATGGATACCTTTTTTGAACAAATCATTGCCATTAAGAAAACGGGAAAGACTATTGCCGCAATATTGGGCATTTGGCTTGCCGCTTTTCTCCTAAGCCTTGTGCTTTATCTTTTCCCGCTTTTAGGCACACTTTCTTTGCTTTTAATTGCAGGTGTTTTTTACGGTGCCTATAAGCTTTCTTCTATGCTCAACATTGAATATGAGTATATTATCACCAACGGTACGATGGATATTGACAAAATCATAAACAAAAGCTCTCGCAAAAGAATGCTTTCGTTTGAATTGTCGGATGTTACACGCCTTGAAAAATATAACCCCTCTCTGCTACGCGGTATTGATACTAAAAAATTAGTTTTCGCTTGTAATGCGAATGACCCTAATGCTTATTTTCTTGTAGCTGATAAAGATGGTAAGGGTGCTTCCTATTTGGTTTTTTCACCTGATGATAAAATAAAGTCAGGTTGCGCAAAGTTTATCCCTAAATTTATTGTAAACAGTGTATTTTAAAATCAGAGGTGTCGCTTTATGTCTGTGTTGACTGTGGATTTAATCAGAAGGTCCGAGGAAAACGCTGTAAAAAGCGGCGCTTTTTCTTTCAGAGAATTAATGTATACCGCCGGCACTAACGCCGCAGAGATAATACGTGAAAATTATGACTGCGGTAACAAAAAAATTGCTGTGGTTTGCGGAAACGGTAACAACGGTGGAGACGGTTTTGTTATAGCAGAAAATCTTGCTCAGAATGGAGCGGATGTAACGGTCATCACACCTTTGGGCTCGCCTAAAACCGAGGATGCGCTTTACTACTATTCAAAAGCCGTTTCGGTGAAAAAAACCGATATATTTGAGGCAGAATTTGATATTATTATAGATGCTGTTTTCGGTATTGGTCTTAATAAGCAAATAAGCGAAAGCCTGCTAAACCTGTTTTTAAGAATAAACTCATCATCTGCTATAAAAATTGCAGTTGATATTCCAAGCGGAATTAAAGCAGACACAGGAGAAATATTGGGAGACTGCATAACCGCCGACCTTACTGTTACTTTTATAGCACAAAAGCCTTGTTTTCTATTGCCAGATGGCTCAGACCATTGCGGAAAGGTTATTGTTGCAGATATCGGTGTTAAGCCTATAGATAAATCCTATAACATTATTAAAAAGCCAAGCTTTGAAAAGCGATTACACAATTCCCATAAAGGTAGTTTTGGAACTGCATTTCTAATATGCGGCAGCTACGGTATGGCCGGTGCCGCCATTCTGGCTTGCAAAGCCGCACTTCGAAGCGGAGTTGGTATTGCTAAATGTCTTTTGTGCAAGGATATATACGCCCCATTCACAGCCTCTGTTCCCGAAGCGGTCTGCATACCCAATAAACAAAACAAAAAGGGGACGCTTAAATATTCAAAAAAAATCTCAAATCAGATAAAGGGTTGTACCGCTTTGCTCTTTGGTTGCGGTGTGAATAAAAGCCGCGATACCTTTAAAATTTTGTCACATATAATTGAAAAAAATGTAATACCCACAGTTATTGATGCCGACGGAATAAATTTGTTATCCAAAAACATAAACTTATTAAAGAAAAGCAAAGCTCCTATAATTTTAACCCCACATCCTGCCGAAATGGCAAGACTTTGCGGTTGCACTGTAACGGAAATTGAAACCTCTCGCATCGAGAAAGCAAAGAATTTTGCCGCTGATTACGGTTGTATACTTGTGCTTAAGGGTGCTAATACAATTATTGCCTTACCAAACGGTGAAATCCATATTAATAATAACGGTAATCCGGGCATGGCAACGGGTGGCAGCGGTGATGTTTTATCGGGTATCTTAGTTTCACTTTTAGCACAGGGGCTTTCCCCTGAACTTGCTGCTAAGAGCGCGGTCTACCTACACGGTGAGGCGGGTGACAAAGCCGCCGAACGCTTAAGCGAACGCAGTATGCTTCCAAGTGATATTATCGAAGAGCTTTAATACCAATTTAAAGGGTGGCTTCTTATGAAAAAAGCAGTTTTAATTTTAATAAGCTTTTGCCTCGTTTTTTCGGGTTGTAATGGATACAATAAAATCCCCGATGTGACAGCTGTCACATCAGGGATTTCTTTTATAGCCAAGCTATCTTATATGGAAAACCATTACGATTATTCGGTTACAATCAAGGAAAACGGAGTTACCGAAATGAAATATATTTCAAAATCGAAAGAAACGGGAATTGACTATATATTTAAAAAAGACACCGTTATTTACAGTTATGACGGTTTAAGCCACAAAACCGATATATCCGATTTAGAGGATGGCTCTGTTTCGGATTTTATATACACTGTTTTCCGTGAAACAGAAAAGCTTCGAAATAATGTTATCTATAAAAACCAAAATTATTATATAAAAGGCGAAACCGATAAATATAAATTCAAAATATTTTTAGGCCAGACAGGACTACCGATAAAAATAATAGATACTAAAATGGGTGTTTCTGTGGTGATTAAAAGTCCCAGCCTAATTTAAAATTCATTTTCTCACCTTTACAGTAAACTCATTATTACAGCGTGGGCAGACTGTTGTATGAACACCAATTCTGCGCGGAAGCCTTAATACTGCTTTGCAAACAGGACACTTTTTATATACATGAAGACTGTCAGCTTTCTTTCGGTCATAAAATTCCTTACGCTTTTTAAAGCTAAACACCTTTTCCATAAACCAGTCGTTTTCTTTGCGACGGGAAGTGATATTTCTGGACATCATTCTAAAAACAGCATAGATAAAAAGACCGTATACCACAAGCTGTAAAAGATATGACCTTACTATTAAATTAATAAATGCTATTACCGCGGCAAGTCCCAGAATTGCGTAAAAAAACCTATCGGTTCCGTATCTTCCGCTCATAAATTGCATAAGTCTGTATCTGAAATTCATAAATTACCCCCACAAAACCTTTTATATAATGGTCACAAATTTTCAAAGGAAATTTGTTTATGCCCATTGCAATGAATATAGGCAAAATTAAGTTTGTAAAAATTAATTTTGCTTAAGCCGATAAAATCGGCTTATCGAAACACTTTTTAGAATTTCGACATTCTATAATCATTATAATAATTCTACACGAAAATTCATTCCAATTTGTTAAGAAAGGTTTAAATTTCAAAAGTATGTAACAGTTGACTTAAAGGGCAATTCTTGGTATAATATTTTATAAATTGAGTTATTATGCCTAAAACTAATTACGAGCTTAAAAGAGACGGTGCTTTTGTGAAAAAAATAGCTTTTTTAGTATTGCATCTGGGATTTGGCGGAGCTGAGCGCGCGGTTATTTCCGAAGCTAATCTTTTATGTGAATTTTGCGATGTTGAAATAATCAGTTTTTATAAGCTTTATGATAAACCCGCTTTTGATGTCAATAAAAAAATTAAAATCACATATCTCACAGAAAATATTACCCCTAACAAAGCCGAGCTAAAAGCGGCAATTAAGAATAAAAGCATTTCATCCCTTTTGCGAGAGGGCTTTGTCAGTCTTAAAATATTATATCTTCGACGATATCTTATGAAAAAAGCTATCAAAGGCTTAAATGTTGATATAGCAATATCCTCCCGTTTCTTATACCACAAAATGCTGACAAGAAACATTAAAAAGGGTGTTGTTTGTATCGCGCAGGAGCATAATCACCACAATAACAACAAAAAATATATATATAAGCAAATCAGGGCTGTGCGGGATATGGATTATTTTATGCCCGTTTCAAAGGAGCTTACCGATTTTTACAGACCAAAGCTCAAAGGAAAAGTTCGTTGTCATTATATACCCCACCACCTCGAATATATGCCTGATACTGTTTCAACACTAAATTCAAAAAACATTGTTTCGATTGGCAGGCTATCTAAGGAAAAGGGGATAGATGATTTAATAAAGATTTTTTCGTTGGTTTCTGAAAGCCACCCCGATTGGACCCTTCATATTATAGGAGACGGTGACTGCCGTTTACAAATAGAAGCAGAAATTCGCCAAAATGGTTTGGAGGATAAAATTATTCTTTATGGATTTAAAAACCGTGAAGAGATTAATTCTATTTTAAGTAATTCTTCGATTTTTGCTACGACGTCACATACCGAAGCCTTTGGACTGGTTATAATAGAAGCGCAAAGCTTTGGTATCCCCTGTGTTGCGTTTGACAGTGCGCGCGGTGCACTAGAGATTATCAACAACCAAGAGAACGGTATTATTATTAAAAACCGTTCTGTTTCAGATATGGCTGATGCTATAAATACCCTTATAACTGATTATGATTATAGATTGGCTTTGGGAAAAGCTTCCAGAAGCAATGCTATGAAATATTCTTTAGCGACCGTTGAAACCATGTGGAAAGATTTTATTTATTCTTTTTAGTTGGAGATTAGTATGACAAAAATCAATAGACTAACATTTTTCATAACCGTTTTTCTATGTTTTTTTATACCTTTTAGAGAGATTATTGCTCTTTATACGATTGATTTCATAAAATTCTTGCCAGACCTTATTGTCTGGCCCTTTGCCGCACTTATTATTGTGAAAAACAAATTCAAAATCAATCTTAAATTGTATGATTGGGCTTTTCTCGCATTTATCACATCGGGTTTGATTTCCACTTTAATAAACTCTACTTCCCTTCTGGCATTTGCACTGCAGGTTCGAAGTATCTTCACAATGTATGTTTTCTTTTATGTGCTGCGTAATACTGAATTCAGCGAAAAACAGATTAATTATATAAAAAACATACTATTGTTAGTTTTGTCGGTTATAATTGTTTTTGCACTTTTAGAGCATTTTACCTATAAATTCATTTTCCCAGAGGTTTGGAGAGCCAATATTAACCATGCCTCAAACTATGCGCGCGTATACAGCTTAATGAATAACCCTAATTCATTCGCATTCTTTAGCTATATGGTTATGCTGCTTGTTTATTTTACCAACAAAGGTCAAAACAAACTACTCCATTATGGCTTTTACACATTGGTTTTTCTATCAATTCTGCTTTCAGCTTCAAGAAGCACATTTATAGCTATTGCATTTTTATTCTTATTACTGATTTTTGATACTGTTAAAGGCAAGGGTTTTATGCCATTGCTTAAAATGGGACTTTCGTTAGCATTAGCCTTGATTTTGATGTTTGCCTCAAGTCCCCTAAAAAATCTGATATATGATGTTACTGATGGCTTTGGAGCAGGTTTTTCAGGGCTCGACACCGATTATAAAAACCCAGCTAAAAACAATATCGCTTTTTTAGACCGCTTCGGTGAGCTTTCGGACGATACTATATTGCAGAACAGTTCTTCAGATGGCAGAATATTTGTTATATTTAAAGGTTTAGAAATATTTATGGACCATCCAATATTCGGCACCGGCTTTGGAACATACGGAAGTGCGGGCAGCCAAATGGTGAAACCCCATCTATACGAAGAATACGGACTTTATGAAAATCTTTATTCAGACAATGAATATATAAAAGTTTTTGTTGAGACTGGCATATTGGGAACACTAATATATATCGCATTTATCTTTTTACTGTTAAAAACATACTTCAAAAATAAGTACAAGATTGTTGCCCTAATCTCATTTTTATTTATAGGTATGTTTTACAATATGTTTGAAATGCAAACCATTTGCTTCATTTTGTATTTGATTCTTTCTTATAGCGACAAGGGAATTGGAGAACAGACAAGCTTTAACCTAAATGAATAAAGGTGAAAAAATGATACCGAAAAAAATTCATTATGTCTGGGTAGGCGGCGGTGCTAAGTCGGATGCCATCAAAAGATGTATAGCAACCTGGGCAAAACACCTAGAGGGATATGAAATAATAGAATGGAACGAACACAACTTTGATATAAATTCAAGCCCTTTTGTTAAGGCGGCTTATGAGGCTAAAAAATGGGCTTATGTGAGCGACTATATTCGCGCCAAGGTCATTTACGAGCAGGGCGGCATTTATCTTGATACCGATGTTTTGATACTGGATAATTTCGATAACTTTTTAGACCACCGTGCTTTTGTGGGTTTTGAAAACCCCGATTTCCCCTTTACCGCGGTTTTCGGCGCTGAAAAGGGACACCCGTTTGTAAAAGAAATGCTCGATTATTATGACAAATTAGACAGCTATTCCTTTGATTTCAAAAGCAATAACACAATATCTGTGTCAGATATACTGATTAATAAATATAACTGCAAAACAGGTAACCAATTCCAGATAATTGACGAAGGCATTGCGGTTTATCCCGATAATATTCTCTGTAACCCTTCAAAAGAATCCGTTTCAATACATGTTTTTACAGGCACCTGGCTTGATGGAAAGAAACCATTAGCCAGAAAGCTCAATACCTTTTTAAAGCTCAGGGTTACTACAAAGCTTAAAGCCTATCTTTTCAGAAAATATATTATGCATAAATAAGGTGCTTTTTAAATGACAGAATATTTTAGCAGACTCTATAATAAAGACAGTCTAACCTTTTACAGCGAGTTGCAAGAAAATTTAGATACTAACAGCAAAAAATTCATTGTTACTGCTAACCCTGAAGCCTTTATGTTCGGTGAAAGTGACAGTGAAGTTAACACTATGCTTACCGATGAGGCTGTAACGGTTGTTGCAGACGGTATCGGTATTATTAAAGTAGCCTCAATGATTAATATAGAAATACCCGAAAGAATACCCGGTGTTGAAATAGCGCAAAAACTTTTGGAACTGGCCAACCAACTACATAAATCTGTTTTCTTCTTCGGTGCTAAGCCCGAGGTTATAGAAAAGCTTTGTAGCTTGGTTAAAGCCAACTATCCCGACCTTATAATCGCAGGAGCTATAAACGGTTATGTTGAAGATAAGGATGCGGTTTTTGAGGAAATTAAAAAGCTTTCACCCGATATTGTATTAGTAGCTCTTGGTATTCCAAGTCAGGAAAAACTGATATATAAGCACTACAATGATTTCCAAAAAGGCATTTTCGTAGGTGTGGGCGGCAGTTTTGATGTAATCAGTGGGTATAAAACACGCGCTCCGAAATTTTTTATAAACCATAATATAGAATGGCTATACAGAATTTTAAAAGAACCTAAAAGAATAAAGCGTTTTTATAAAAATAACGTAAAATTTCTGCTTAAAATGAGAAAGAAACCACAATAAACCAAAATTTAAAAAATATTTATAATAATGTTGGAAAAAATATAAAAGATTTAAAACCGCTATTTTAGAATTTAATAAGTAATTCAATAATATAAATAAGGTAAAGTTTGTGCTGAAATTTTCAATGAATTGCTTAATGGAGGATTCGAAAAAATGAAAAAAATCAGGGTAATGAGCATATTTGGCACAAGACCCGAAGCTATTAAAATGGCACCTCTTATCAAAGAGCTTGAAAGCCGCGAAGAGATTGAAAGCATTGTCTGTGTCACAGCTCAGCATAGGGAAATGTTGGATCAGGTTTTGCAGACCTTTAATATAAAGCCCGATTACGACCTCAATATAATGAAACAAGGGCAAACCTTCATCGATATTACCACAAATGCTCTTTCGGGTGTTGATACTATTATAAAAGAAGCACAGCCTGATATCGTTTTGGTACATGGCGACACATCCACAACCTTTGCAGGCGCATTAGCCGCTTTCTATAATCAAGTAGCAATAGGTCATGTTGAAGCAGGTCTTCGCACCTATAAAAAATATTCGCCCTATCCCGAAGAAATGAACAGGCAAATGGTTGACTGTATGACCGATATGTACTTTGCTCCCACAGAGCTAAGCCGCCAAAATCTTATTAAAGAGAATATCCATTACAGTAAGATTTATGTTACCGGAAACACCGCTATTGATGCGATGAACACCACGGTTAACGAAAACTATTCCCACCCTGTTCTTGATTGGCTAGAGGGTGACACTATGATTCTTTTGACCGCTCACCGCCACGAAAACCTTGGCGAACCGATGAAGAAGATATTTAAGGGTGTGCGCAAGGTTATAAACAAAATACCTAATGTAAAGGTGATTTATCCAATACACAAAAATCCGCTTGTGCGAAGTGTGGCAGAAGAAATTTTCGGCAACTGTGACCGCATCAAGCTTATAGAACCATTAGAGGTTTTTGATTTTCACAATTTTTTAAATCTGGCACACATAATCCTCACCGACAGCGGTGGCATTCAGGAGGAAGCCCCCTCTCTCGGCAAACCGGTTTTAGTGCTTAGAGATACTACCGAGCGTCCTGAAGGTATAGAAGCAGGAACGCTCAAACTCGTTGGAACAGATAGTAATACAATTTATAAAGAAACGGTTCGTCTTCTTACCGATACCGAGGAATATGAGCATATGAGCAAAGCCTCTAACCCTTATGGTGATGGTAAAGCAAGTAAACGAATAGTTGATGCCATTATTGAAAAATTCGGCGAAAAAGAACCATGAGAACAAAAAATTCACTTTTTAACTTTGCAACAAGCATAATCCCATATATTATTTTTGTTATCTTAGGCTTTGTAAAAGTAAATGTTTGGCAAAGCAAAATGGACGAAAATGTATATGCCATCAATCAGTTGTTTTTCCAACTGTTCGCATATCTTTCGATTGCCGAGGAAGGCATTGGGCCGCTTGTTCAAAAAAAATATTTTTCACTGCTGATTGATAAGGATAGGGCTTCAATTTGTAAATACTACACCTTATCACGCAGTTTGCTCAGAAAAACCTGTTCCATCGTATTTATCGCAGGTATTCTGCTATCTTTTTTCTTAAAATATCTTTCCAACGATAACACCCTTTCTCTGCTTTATATGCAGGAGATATTCATTTTGTTTTTAGTAAAAAACCTTGTTGAATACTTTATGTTTTCACCGCGTTTTTTACTTACAGCCGACCAAAAGCTATATAAAATCAACATTCAATCATACGGATATAAACTATCCGAATGCTTAATGGAAATCCTGCTAATATATATCGGCGTATCCTATGTATTGGTGCTTCTGTTATCAATCCTTTTGAGAATACTCATGAATTTACACCTTAACCGACGGGTTTTCAAAGAATACCCATGGTTAAAACCCGAAAAGCCCGACAAAAATATGTCACTTAAGGGTATGAAGCATATAATAGTTTTCAGAATAGTCACTGTTATTCAAGAAAACCTTGGAACTCTGTTAATCTCGGCATTCATAAATCCTTTGTCTGTAATTATTTATACAAACTACAAATACATCACAAAATATATAAATGACCTTATAGGACAAATTGGAATTTCTTTAGGTGCCAGTGTTGGAAATCTTTTAAACGATAAAAGCGAAGAAAGAGGCAAGGTTTTCGATACATTCCAGATGATAACTACCTTCTTTTATTTCATCGCAGCTTTCTTAACACTCACGCTAAGCTTTTGCATAAACCCTTTTATTTCGGTATGGGTTGGTGAAAATAAGCTGTTAGATGATATTTCACTCTTATGTTTACTCTTTGTATTTTTCCATAACATAGCAAGACGTTCTGTTTTCATTTTAAGAGACGTATTTGTCTTATATAAGGATATACAGATTAATTTAATAATTGAAGCAATAGTCACACTGTTGCTTTCCTTCGGTGCAATTAAGTTGAACCTCGGCATACGGGGAATTCTTATTGCATCGGCAATAGCTCCCCTCTTTACAAGCTTTGCATATATGCCTATTAAAATCTATAAAAGAATATTCTGTCGATTTCCTGTTATAGATTTTATAAAATACTTTGCAAGCTTAATTATTATATCAGCACTTCGTTTTCTTGGAACACTTATTCCATTTGGAGTGTCAAGCAGTAGCTTTATTATGTGGCTTACCACCACAGCCGCTATGGCAATAATCTTGGGTATACTGCTGTTTGCTGTATATTGGTGTCTGTTTAAAAGCTTTAGACGCCTTCTCAATACAGGTTTATGGACGTTAAAAAATATCTTCAAAAAAACAAAAGCCTGATTTTCAGGCTGACGTTACAATATTTAAAGGATGTGGTTTTTTGAAAAACAAAAATGAACAATTCAAAAAAATTCTGCGAGCACTATTAATACTATCATTAGTAGTTTCTCAAACCGCAGTATTTGCTCACGCTTGGATTACCGAATATAACAACTATATTGTAGTACCGTTTGTTCAAAAGGGTAACTGGTTTTTCTATGCGGTTTATATGATACTTTTATCAATCTTCTTACACTCGTTTGACGGTCTTAAATACGGTCTTTACCGCAAAACCAACCTTGTGACTGCTCAGATTTTAGCATGCCTTGCTACAGCTTTTATCATATATCTGCAGATAGTTCTGCTTGCCGCAAGATTTGTTACTGTAGTTCCGCTGTTACTAATGCTTCTAGGCAATGTCGGAATAGTACTTATAATCACATTTTTAGGCGATTATATTACCAAAAAGCTTTTCCCTGCTAGAAAAACACTGATTGTTTATGACAACTACTCCCCTGAAGCATTTTTGGATAAAATTGCTATTCGCAAGGATAAATTTTTAGTTGAAAATATTGTTAACGTTTCTGTGGGTATTGCAGAGTTGGAAAAACTCATCTTGAAAAGTGAAGCTGTTATTATATATGACGTTCATTCCGAAAACAGAAATAAAATCCTTAAGGCCTGCTTCGAAAATAATATAAGAGCCTACACAACAACAAAGGTTTCTGATATTCTCGTAAGAGGCGCAGAAAGTCTTCATATCTTCGATACCCCATTGCTTTTATACCGCAATGTCGGTCTCACTTTCGAGCAACGCTTCCTAAAGCGAGCTTTCGACCTTCTTGTTTCCTTTGTTATGCTCGTTTTAACCAGTCCTATATTCCTTGTTAGCGCTATTGCTATAAAGCTTTACGATGGCGGACCTGTTTTCTTCCGTCAGGACAGAGGCACCTATAACGGTAAAGTTTTCGCTATCCACAAGTTCAGAAGTATGATAGTAGATGCCGAAAAGGACGGTGCGCCACACCCCGCCGAAGAACGCGACCCTAGAATTACCCCTGTTGGCAGAGTTCTTCGTGCAACAAGACTTGATGAGCTTCCTCAGCTTATTGATATTCTGGTTGGTAATATGAGTATTGTGGGCCCCCGTCCCGAACGTGTTGAGCATATAAGACAGTATACCGAGGAAATCCCTGAGTTCCAATATAGACTAAAAATCAAGGGTGGTCTTACAGGCTATGCGCAGCTCTACGGAAAATATAATACTTCCCCTTATGATAAGCTTCAGCTCGACCTTATGTATATTCAAAAATATTCCTTCCTACTTGATATTCGCCTTATTCTAATGACCGTTAAAATTATGTTTATGAAGGAAAGCACCGAAGGCTTTACAAAGGAAAACAGCAGTAAAATTACCGAAAAGAATAAAGAAGAATAATATAAGAAAATCCCCTCGGAGTAAAATCCGAGGGGATTTTTTATCATAGTTAATGTAAAAGTTTAATCAACCTTCAAAGCTATTAAAACTCTAATATGGTTTTATCACCGTATACATTATTCCAATCGTTATCGAAGCCTTTTACTGCAGCATCGGTCATAGGATGGGTTATAACCGCTTTCAGAACATCATCAGTAACGGTTACACACTGGCATCCTGCTAATGCGCATTTGTGAACTTGCTCAGCATTTTTAAAGCTGGCAGCAAGTACCTTACAGGGCAGGTCGTATATCGCAAACATTTCAACAATTTGAGCCACAACATCACAACCATCACCAATAATATTGTCAAGACGGTTTACGTATGGAGCTACATAATCAGCTCCTGCTTTAGCTGCTATGAGAGCTTGAGCAGGGGTAAATATTGCAGTCATAAGAACCTTAATTCCGATTTTTTTAAGTTCCATTGTTGCCTTTAGGCCTTCTTCTGAAATCGGGATTTTAACGCAAAATTCGCCGCCCGCTTTTTCATTCATAAGCTTTGCTTCCTCAACTATTTTTTCGGCAGTCTTCTGAACAGTTTGAGCAAAAAAGAGCTTGTTGGGACCTATAATATTTCTTATATCTTTTACGATATCCCAAAAGTTACGGTTTTCTTTTGCAATAATAGAAGGATTAGTAGTTACACCCGTAAGCGGATAAAATTCATTACAGTGCTTAATAGCGGCTAAATCAGCCGTATCTAAAATATACTCCATAAAAATTACTCCTTAAAAATCAAATAATTATAATATCTTTTCTTCTGCATTTAAAAAATTTTTATAACACTCGGTATAATCGGTGCCTGATGGAGAATATACCTTTTTAATTTTCACAAGACTTTTGCAAACACTTGTAACATCGCTGTAGATGCCAACACCGACACCTGCAAGTATAGCAGAGCCTAGGCACGCAGTCTCGTTGTTTTCAAGTATTGCAATTTCCTTGCCGGTCATATCTGCCTTAATCTGACACCAAAGAGGACTGCTTGAGCCACCGCCCATTGAGCGTATCTGATTACAGGTTACACCTAAATAATCGAGATTTTCCTTAAGCATTGAGGCAACCGACTCCAAAATGCTTCTTACCGCATGACCTCTTGTGTGCTCCATAGTTAGTCCTATGAAAGCTCCCTTTGCATCGGGATTGTATTTAGGCATTGTAGACCCGCAGAGGTAGGGTAAAAACACAAGTCCGTTACTGCCCGCAGGAATAGCTTCAGCTAGTTCATCAAGCTGTTTGAAATCGAAATTCTCACAGAAATTATTTTTAAACCATTTTAAAGCAATGCCTGCAGTCGGCGTCCATGAAAGCAGACAGTACTTGCCATCATAATTTTTATGGCAAGGCACTATACTTTCAGGATTGAATTCGGGCACCGTTTCACTAGTGGCAAAAACAACCATTGTGGTACCTGTCATTTCACTGACAACGCTAAAATCGGTGATACCCGCACCTATTGCACCTGCAATCTGGTCAATAGCGCTTGTCACAACCGATGCGCCCTTATATTCACCGACCTTTACAGCACTGTCACAGAGTTTTGGGAACCAATCCTTTTTAGCGCCAATAAAATCAAGCATTTCATCCCACCAACAGTCATTTTTAATATCAAAATATATAGTTGATGACTGCAAGGTTTTCTCGGTAACAAAGTTTCCCGTCAGCTTATAAATCAGATAATCCTCAAGCAAAAACACCTTTTTGATTTTGCTATGTATTTCCGGTTGGTTTTCTTTTATCCACAAAAGCTTCGCAGCGGGCCAAGTTGATGTTATTTCGGGTTGCCCCGTAACCTCATAAACCCGCTTTGTACCGAAATGAGACTTAATTTCTTCTGCCTGCTTTGTGGCACGGTTATCAAGCCATACAATCGCATTCATAAGCGGAACATCATTTTCATCGGTTACAATAAGGGTTTCGCACTGCGTATCAATCGAAAAAGCCGAGATTTCCAAGCCGCTTGATATTTCATTATACGCCTCTTTAAAAAGCTTTACATAATCATCTGCAGCAAACTCCACTTTTTCGTCAGAAACAATAAGAGTATAATCCTTTGTAACCGACTTTATCATATTACCGTCGGTATCAAAAAGCGCCGCTTTAAGCGAGGTTGTGCCAATATCTGCGCCTAAAAGATATTTCTTATTTGCTTCGTTCATCATAAGCCTTTCTTACTGCCGCCATCATTTCCTCTGCCATAGCGGCGGGGTCTTCGGCTTTACAGATACCGCTGCTCGAACCCGAACCGTCTGCTCCTGCCATAATTATATTATAGCAGTCGTTTCCACAGCTGATACCTGCTGATGGAAGCACCATTATTTCGTGATTAACCTTTTTCACAAGGTCAATACAAGCATCAACATATTCTCTGCCAACCGCAATTCCGGTACCTATAAGCTCGCTTGGTTCTGCTACCAAAATATTAGGATTCATTTCTGCTATTGCTTTTATTTCATCCTCTGTATCTGCACAAACTATTGTAGCAAGTCCAACCTCATCAGCGCGTTTGATAGCTTCTTTAACCTCATCTAAAGACAATTTGCATTCGGCGTGGTTAAGCATAACTCCGACAGCACCGGTAGCTTTAACAGCTTCGGGAAGAATTGTACCCATTCCTCTGCCGACAGGAATGCTATCCATATGTTGAGAATAAACATGAATTCTATCTGAAGTATTTTCTGCTATAAGGCGCAAATCGGTAGTCTGAACATCGGCAATAACATCCATATCGTATTTCTGTGCAAAACCGTCAATCTTCTTCATTAGCTCAAGCAGTTCTTCACCATACAAATATGCCTTGGGGCCAAACTCAAAAAAGGGTGTTGAAATTTTATAATCTTTAACCATTTTATTTTTTCCCTTAATTATCTTTTCTGCTGAAGGTCATAATGAACATCATAAGCCTTTTCTTCGTCTGTAAACTTATGTAATGTATTAATTACCTCGCCGTTATTCCACTTTCTGTCGATTTCTGCATCACCGATACCCATAACGGTAACATTAACCTGTCTGCGACGTGCTCTTACATGATCCCAGTCAACAAAGTAAACATGTGCAAACTCGCCACCGTCTAATTCACCGTCTTTAATAGTCATTGTTTCGCTTCTGCCAAAGAATACTGAACGCAAATGTCCGTCTGTATTCATACTTGTAAAGTCGCCTGGCTCATCAACATATCTGCCGAATTTTGAGTGAATCGGACCTGGATGACGGTAATCTCCCTCATTTACATAGTCAGGAATCATTTTTCTCATAATATCGAGAAGGTCATGCTGTAAATACTCAAGGTCAAAGGTATCAATGTCATGTGAACATTCCTGTACCATAACCGAACAGGTTGTGTGGTGTGAAGCAATAGTAACTGTACCGTTCTTAACACCTGACGCCTTAACGATTTCAATGATTTCCTTTGAAATGTCATGGAAAGTAGGTATCCAACCTCTTGACTGTAACTCTAATTCTTTCTGAAAAAACTTAAATTCCATTTTATTTTCCTCCAAAATGATAATTATTTATTAAGCCTTTCGCCTACTGCACCGCCCGGATGCACCAAAGCAAACTGCTCGTTTTTGAAATTTATTTCCTCTATAAGCGCTGTCTGAAGCACATGAAAAATCACCGCAAGAGCGGTAGAGGATGTTGTGCCCTGACAGTTATATTTATCTGTTTCACGGTTTACATACTGCTTTAAAACTACATCGGCACCTATTGCCAACGGAGACTCAAGGTTTTCGGTTATCGTAATAACCTTTACTCCCTTTGCTTTGCAGATATCAAGTATCGGCAAAAGCTCCTTTGTTTTACCTCCGCGAGAAGCAAGCACACACACATCGTCCTTTTGTAAAAAGCCTGTTCCGCCGTGTACTGCTTCAGCAGGAGAAATAAATCTTGCGGGTCTGTCTATACAGCACATAAGATGTGCAAAGTGCTGACAGATAATTCCGCTGTGTCCACATCCCGCCGCACCTATACGCTGAGCATTTTTGAGTAATTCAACCGCTTCGGAATATGCTTTTTCATCAAAATAGTCTGCCATTTTTTCAATGCATTCTTTTTCAATTAAATATACCTGTTTTGCCTGTTCTAATGCCGATTTTTTCATTTTAATCATCTTTTCTTAAGAATATTTAAAATCTACTCAATAGTATCACATTACAATATCCTGTGATTAACCGTCTTGCTGAAGCTTTACAACAATTTGAGTGATGTTCCAAAATCTCAAGGATTTTGTGACCTCTAATATTATGTACATAAGAATGCATAGGATAGTTGAATTTTAAAATATAACAACAATCACCTATGCATTCTTATTTTTTAACAGATATTAGTAACCTACTTTTTCCCAGCACTCAAATGGAGCTGCGATTTCCTCACTAACATAAACCTGAGTCTTCATTGTCTGAAGCATCGAGCTTGGGATAGCAGGAGTAACAGGTCCGTGCAGAACCAAACGAGAGGTCATTCTCTGCCATGAAGAGAAGGTGTTGTTGGTAAGAAGTGCATGAACCTCTATACGCTCTCTTGCGTTCTTAACGTCTACGGGACCGATAGTTGCAGCCTTAGGCGGTACGCTTGCGATGTAACCTGACTGACCAAATACACCGTGTAGAGAATTTTGAGCAACGGTAAGCGGATGCAAGGTTACTATCTTTGCTTCCATATTGAGCCACTCATCAATATTATCGGTCATAAACTCATCAACGGGATCAATAAATGCCATATGACCTGTCCATCCGGGAGAAGAAGAGCAGATATCTGCACCGCCCTCACCGGTCTCTGTTATCAACTTTGAGTAAAAGTCGATGTTCTTATTGGTAGGATAATGTACATTCTCTAAAGGCATTCTTAACTTAGGATCTATCTGATAAACAAAGTACTTGAGCATAGAATGTGCAAAGCCTGCCTCGTATGTCTCAGGAGCGATGTTGCCCATATCATCTGCCCACTCATCCATTGCAAAAATGTGAAGCTTTGAGCAGTCAACCTTGAAGTAGTTGATAAGCTGTGCTAACGGAATATATGTCTCAGGCTCAGGGTTTCCGAGTATCATGGTATACTTTTTGCCAGCCTCTGATGCTGCCTTAATACGTGAGAAAAGTGTAGCAATAAGTACGGGGTGGGGATTCATAAGAACCTTAATGTTGAAATCGGGGTTGGAATGTTTTTCAAGGTCCTTGCCCGATATCTTGCGAAGCTTCTCGCAAAGCTCACGGTCTTTAAACGGAACATAATCTCCGCATTTAAAATCAAATTTGGTAGGTGGATCAAAAATAATTTCTTTCATTGTTTTTCTGCCTTTCATTAATGAATTTTATTATTCCAAAGCACAGCGGCTTATGAAATGTAAAGTATTGTGCGTCAAAGGAATTTCACCCCAAAAAAGAGGTTCCTTGCCTAATAGCAAAACTTTTAATAGCCGTAACTTTAGTTTCGGTATATTTAGTTTCGGTATATATGTAGGTAACGGTTATATAGTCAAAAACCATTGCTTCAATCAAGGTGCCTATTATGTGTTATTTCCTTTACTTACATAATTCCCCTTGCGAAAAAACAGCCTTTACACCCATTTTGTAATCTACGATAACAAGGTCTGCTCTCTTGCCTATAGCAATTTCGCCTCTGTCATACAAGCCCACAGCAACAGACGGATTATATGAAGCAAATTTAAATACATCAACCAACGAAGCGCCTGTATGCTTTATCATATTTCGACACGAGATATCAAGTGTCATTTTAGAGCCTGCTATTTCGCCCATATGGTCAAAATTAATATCGTCAACATCTTCATATCCTTCTGGAATAGGACCGTCACACGCATAAGCATCAGATATTAAAATTATACGGTCATCGCCTTTGATTTTTCTTACAAGACGAAGCATATACGGGTCAACATGAATTCCTCTGCTGTCACAAATAAGCTCAGCATAAATAGCATCGTTATAGTTTACTGTCTCGTCAACACAAACTCCTCTGCATTCAGGATACATAGGTCTGTCACCTGTTGCATTGGTATGATGTGTTCCGATTTTGAGGCCATACGGAATTAGCGCTTCTATTTGTGACGGTGATGCCTCACTGTGTGCAACAGAAAATACTGCAGCAGGATTTTTCTTTTTCACATCGGTCACAAAATCTATAACATTCTCTCTCTCAGGTGCCAACGCCCAAACACGCGCAAGGTCATACGCCGCATCGATTATCGGACCGTATTTTTCCTTGTTTACCGCGTCCTGCCAAGGATTATGCTCCTTATCACAGCCGAACTTAGGATTTAAGTATGGTCCTTCCATATACAAACCTGCGATATTTTTGCATTCAGCCTTGCTCATCGCATTGCGCAAAGTTGTTATTGCCTCCACATATTCCTCAGTGTTCATACTGAAATATAAAGCAGGCAAAAGTGAGGTGGTTCCATGCCTCAAATGATGCATACAAGCAATTTCGGGTTCATCCTGGAAAAATACCTTTCCGTCAGAATGAGTATGTATGTCCACAAACCCCGGGCCAACGTAATTATCCTGCGCATCTATAATTTCGCATTCAGACGGTATTTCAATTTTTTTCATTTCTCCAAAGTTAACGATTTTTCCGTCTTTAAACACAATCGCCGCATTCGGAATAAAATGGTCACGCATTACAAGCGTTGCATTTATTATTGCTTTCATAATATCACTCCGTTTTTCAATATTATAACAACCCATATATCTAATACAAACACCAAATATATGCAATATTCTTAACACTTATCATAAATTATTATATATTTTTAATTATAGTTTGTCAATTAAAATATTGTTTGCAATATCTATTTTTTGGAAATACTTTCTCCTCTATTATCCACTTAAAAAACGGATTGGTAGGTATATTTGAAAATTCCCCCGAAAATATATCAAACATCGCTGATTAAAAGCGAAAAAATATAATAAATATTTTTGCTCGCTTTATTATTTTTCTATGATTTTACGCATGAAAATTTTCTCATTATCATATTACCAAAAAAGTACCTGTGGTTTTCAAAACTATGAGTATTTTTTTCTTTAACTGTCAAACCTCGCATAAACGATTGTGTTTTTATTGAAATGCCTTTAAAAAGGAAAAACCGCCCGAAGAAATTCGGGCGGTTTGTTTTGTTTTATTAAGTTAGCAAATGAATTACTTGCTTTCTTTGATAGCTGCCTGTGCTGCTATAATAATCCAAGTGGATAACACGTTGAAAAAGCACTATTCTACAATAAAAAATTAACGAAGTGTATATCTTATTACACTTCGTTATTATTTTTTGCGTAAAGTCCGTTTTATGGGACATATAATGTTGTATTATTTAATTAAGCTAATTGATACAAAATTTTGAAATTCGGTATGTGTTGTGCTATAATGAATTTATTGATAGGAGGTGCAATTATGGGTTTGTTGACTTTGCTTTTTGCTTTGGGCGGCGCAATTAGCGAAACGGTTAGAGAAAATGCAGAAAACCGTCGTGCTGCTGAAGAGCAACGTCGCTATGAAGATATCGATTGGGGCAACATTAAGTACGTAACGCTTGATTGCACCGAAACGGCATATTGCATTGAAACTGAGGAAGAATTCGACCCTGTTGCAACAGATTTCTTGACACGACAGGACGGTTGGCAACACTATGAAACAAAGACCGTTGAGTATGAGGTTGAAAACGGGTTGAATTACTGTTTCACAATTAGATATAAAAACGGTACTGAAATCTATAGAAAATTTCACGAGAGTTCTTGGCTTACAGAACGATTACTCGAATATTGTAGCAATGAATTTGAGGATGACTCGGTTGATGATAGTTATGTAAATAATTCAGGCACGCTTTCTCAGCGAAATGCAATCAAGACTGCAAGAAATTATTTAACGAATTGCTCTGGATTCTCATATTCAAGGTTGATACATCAACTTGAGGAGTGCGAAAAATTCCCTCACGAAGATGCGGTTTATGCCGCCGATAATTGTGGCGCCAACTGGAATAAACAAGCACTCAAAAGTGCAAAGTCATATTTGATTAATGGTTCAGGGTTTTCATATACAAGACTTTTACATCAGTTGCAATCCTGTGAAGAATTTACTTCAGAACAAGCTAAATACGGTGTTGATAACAGTGATGCTGATTGGAACGCTCAGGCAGTAAAAAGCGCAAAATCATATTTAGATTGTTTCGCTTATTCAAGACATCGCCTTGTTGAGCAATTGAAAAATCAGGAAAAGTTCACTGACGAGCAAGCAGAGTATGCATCTGACGCTGTAGGTTTTGCAGCCACCGCAGATACTAAGCCTGAACCGCCTAAAGAGCGCTTTGTTGTAATTGATCTTGAAACCACAGGACTCAATTATAATTTTAACCGTCATCCTGCAGATGAAATTATTTCAGTTGCAATAATCGATCAAGATGAGAATGTTTTATTAAACACTTATTGCGATACGATTAAGGTTAAGCGATGGGATGAAGCTCAGCGCATACATGGCATTTCTCCGAAAGACGTTAAGGGGTATCCCACTTTTGTTGAAATATTGCCGAAGGTTGTTGAGATACTGTTGTCGTACGATTATGTTATTGCTTATAATATAAAGTTTGAAAAATTATTTATTCAAAACTATGCATATCATTACGCACGTGATTACTTATTAAAATATTGTAAGGTCAATTGGGGCGATGACCCAATGGAAATGTTTATGAATCATATTGGTTCATACAAATTTTCAAAGCTTGAAGTTGCTGCAAGATACTTCGGTTATACTTACAAGGCTCACAACGCTTTAGAGGATACTAAAGCCACTTTGCATATTTATAAAAAACTTAGAAATATCAATCATGAAGGAGAATGATTATGGGATTGTTTGGAGACTTATTTGATTTTAACAATGACGGCAAACTTGATTCATTTGAGAAGGCGGCGGAGTTCGGCGCTTTTATGCAGATGATTGATTCTGTAAAAAATGATGAGCTTAAGCCTAAACAATTTGCCGTTAGGTGTGAGGTGTAAAATATTCCCATTCCTTTGATTGATATAGGTTCTTTTGAATCGTCCGTAAAACGTTCGGTAGGCGAAATTATGAAAACGGTGGAATTTTAATTTAACGGCGGGCCCCGATTGATTCGGGGCTCGCTTATTTTAAAGCACAAAAACACCCTATGACTTTGCGGTCATAGGGTGTTCTCTTATACATAGATATTGACTTTTAAGTCGTTCCACCTGTGTATGCGGTGCTTGGTGCTATCTTTATACAGATATGCTTTCGCATCGCCTAAATTAAGCACAAACTCCGTAACTTTGGTGAATGGGTTATTATTTCCCACTTTCCTTAATTGCAGCCTGTGCTGCTATCAGCAAAAGAGGGAAATTAGTATTTTAATTTACTTAAAATTTGTTTGTAGATGTTTTCATCATCGTATATCAAATATGTATCGTGAGGGACAAAGTATCTTGCCGATATTTCCTCTTGCAACATATCAATAAACTTTTCTAAATCACTGTAAACCATCGTCAAAGCAATCTCTTGGTGAGTGGCATTTGGTCTTATTGTTATGTCGGCAAGGTCAAACGAGTTTTCCCACTGTTGTGATTGCTTCCCATAAAAATGAAATTCACGGGAATGTTCGTTAACCAACAAAACAGTTTTAAGTGCTTCTTTTTCTATAAATTCTTTATCTGTTGTATTTTCGACTACATAATAAAATGACCAAGTATGTGTTGGCTTTAAATCAATCTTACCATACAAAAGATTTGCTCCATAAAATTGATTTGACAGTTTTTCCAATCTCACAAAGTTCACCTCTTTTATTCATTATAACACTTTTGAGAAATATTTACAATAGATGCAAAATCTCCCTGCTGATTTTTCGGCAGGGAGACAAGTTTTGCTTAATAAATCTAATTACTTAGATTTATTAATTGCAGCCTGTGGTGCTATCAGCAAAAGAGGGAAATTATATACCAGGAGAATCATTCACTGCCTTAACACCTGACTCTTCTAAAAATGTTATCAGTTCTTCTAAATATTTTAATCTCTTTTCATTTATAGGAGGGTCATCAAGGTATCCTTCGTCACCGCCGACACTTTCATAACTTTGCTCCCAGTAACACGAATGCAAAAGTTCACTCCATTTTTTCGCATCTTTATCTTTGCCCCAGAGTAATTTAAAAGTATCAATATCTGTACTTTCAAACATCATATCAATTAAGTCGTGCTCATCAAACGCTTTTTGCATATCCATTTTGCTCACCATCCAAAAAGTTATTCTATTCCATACTTTTCTTTTAATCGCTTCAAGAATGCCGAGGCATCGTCTCTTTCTTCTTGTGTGTTACCCCACCAACCTTCGCAAAACTCAAAATCAGACATCATATCCAACACCTTTGGTGTATATACTCGTGTAATTCTCAAATTCTCAATTAATTCGATTGGAACATAATCTACATAATATCTTCCGCCACGACTAAGGCCTAAAACAGAAATTCCTGTTTTGTTTTCGTCTGGTAATCTTTCATCCCATAGGCGACCGCAAAGATACACTTTCGTATTTCCTTTAAATGCCGCAGTTCCATATCTCATAATGCCGTTTTCGTCAATTCGTGTTTTCTTTATGTTTCCTGCAACAGCATATCTCCATAATGTTTTCATTTTCCTCACCTCTTGAACACATTATAGCACATCTTGTGTCCAATAAAAAGGACTTTGCAAAAAGAAATCCGCCCGAAGAAATTCAGGCGGATAATTTTGCTTTATAAATCTAATTACTTAGATTCTTTGATTGCATTTGATGAATTGACACTTTGTGTCATGAATTGATGCTTCGCATCATGATTTCTCGCTTCGCTCCATGATTTGAATTGCCCTGTATCAATGCGCTTTAGCGCAATTCATGGTGAAACCAATTCATGACGCAGTCAATTCATGCCAGAAGGGCAATTCATTTAGCTAAATAAAAAATCTACTCGGATTTCTCCGAGGGGAAGTTTTTATTTAGCTATTTATCCTGCAATTACTTGCTTTCTTTGATAGCAGCCTGTGCTGCAGCAAGTCTTGCGATCGGCACACGGAAAGGTGAGCAAGATACATAATCAAGACCAATCTTATGGCAGAACTCAACAGATACAGGGTCGCCGCCGTGCTCACCGCAGATACCGCAGTGAATTGAAGGACGGGTAGCCTTACCCATTTTAACAGCCATATCCATAAGCTTACCAACACCAGTCTGGTCAAGCTTAGCGAAAGGATCGTTCTCGTAAATCTTGGTATCATAGTAAGCAGTAAGGAACTTACCAGCATCGTCACGGCTGAAGCCGAAGGTCATCTGAGTAAGGTCATTTGTACCGAAGCAGAAGAACTCAGCTTCCTTAGCAATATCATCAGCAGTAAGGCAAGCTCTGGGGATTTCCATCATAGTACCAACTTCGTACTTGAGCTCTACACCTGCAGCTGCAATTTCCATATCAGCACTAGCAACAACAATATCCTTAACATACTTTAACTCTTTAACTTCGCCGGTAAGAGGAATCATAATTTCAGGAACGATATTCCAATCAGCATGAGCCTTCTTAACATTGATAGCAGCTCTAATAACAGCAGTTGTCTGCATCTTTGCAATTTCAGGATAGGTAACTGCAAGACGGCAGCCACGGTGACCCATCATTGGGTTGAACTCGTGAAGCGAAGAAATGATATTCTTGATATCCTCAACAGTTTTGCCCTGAGCAGCGGCTAGAGCCTTAATATCAGCTTCCTCGGTAGGAACGAACTCATGAAGCGGAGGATCTAAGAAACGGATACAAACAGGGTTGCCCTCGAGAGCCTCGTAAAGCTTCTCAAAGTCGCCTTGCTGATAAGGAAGAATCTTAGCAAGAGCTGCTTCTCTGCCTTCTACAGTGTCAGAACAGATCATTTCACGGAAAGCAGCGATTCTCTCTGCCTCAAAGAACATATGCTCTGTACGGCAAAGACCGATACCTTCAGCACCGAGCTCGCGAGCCTTCTTAGCATCAGCAGGAGTATCAGCATTGGTACGAACCTTAAGAGTTCTGAACTCATCAGCCCACTCCATGATTCTGCCGAACTCACCAGCGATTTCAGCATCAACGGTAGGAATGATTTCACCGTATATATTACCGGTAGAACCATCGATAGAAATATAGTCGCCCTCATTGTAGGTCTTACCTGCAAGAGTAAACTTCTTATTTTCTTCATCCATAATGATATCGCCACAACCTGATACGCAGCAGGTACCCATACCACGAGCAACAACAGCTGCGTGAGAGGTCATACCACCACGAACGGTGAGGATACCCTGAGAAGCCTTCATACCTGTGATATCCTCAGGTGAGGTCTCAAGACGAACAAGGATAACCTTCTCGCCACGGTTGTTCCACTCTTCAGCGTCTTCAGCTGTAAATACAACCTTACCGCAAGCAGCACCGGGAGAAGCGCCTAAGCCCTTACCTGCAGGAACAGCAGCCTTAAGAGCCTTAGCATCGAACTGAGGATGGAGAAGTGTGTCAAGGTTTCTGGGGTCGATCATAGCAACAGCCTGCTTCTTATCAATCATACCCTCATCAACGAGGTCGCAAGCAATCTTAAGAGCAGCCTTAGCGGTTCTCTTACCGTTACGTGTCTGAAGCATGAAGAGCTTACCGTGCTCAACAGTGAACTGCATATCCTGCATATCACGATAGTGGTCTTCAAGAATTGCGCAAACCTTATTGAATTCAGCGAATGCCTCAGGGAACTTATTAGCCATCTCTGCGATAGGCATAGGTGTACGAACACCTGCAACAACGTCCTCACCCTGAGCGTTTGTAAGGAACTCACCCATAAGACCCTTTTCACCTGTAGCAGGGTCACGTGTGAAGGCAACTTGAAAATTGTGAAAATAAAGGTTGACAAAAGGGAAAACTTATGATACAATATTTAGGCTGTACAAAGGTGTACAGAAATGCCCCATTAGCTCAGCCGGTAGAGCACATGACTTTTAATC
>JAZUAL010000044.1:0-22187 GCA_045637925.1 Acutalibacteraceae bacterium
GAAGTGGGCATTTTACTTTGGTAAAAGTGCTGACTTCTTATTTCGCATTTCTGTGTGGAGTGTGGAGTTTTGTGTGGTAGCAAATCGGAGTCGAGCATTTTTCGGTGTGTGCGACTTCGTGTTGCACACACTTTTTTATTATGAAAGGAGGTACACACATGTTTAACAACATAGGCGGAAAAATCAAGGGTTTAGCAGTGTTTTGTGCATATGCATGTGCAATTTGCGGAATTTTGGCTGCATTTATCGGATTGATAATGTATGCAACAGAAGCAGATTATTTAGAATATGCCACAGTATACGGAGGTTCAAGTTATACTAGTTTAACAGAAGCTGGCAATACTGCATATACTGGACTACAAATGCTAAAATATGGATTAATAAGCGGCGTAATAGGATTTGTAAGTGCTTGGCCTTTATATGGTTTTGGAGAGTTGATTGAAAAAGTTTCTATTATTGCAGAAAGTTCAAAAGCAAAAGAAGAATAGCTTTTGTTTCTATTGAACAGTTAGTTAAATTAGTTTTATATGCTACATAAAAACTGCTCACACCGATTATGTGTGAGCAGTTTCCTTTATGTCATATTCAGGGCTTTTTAGTTAATTTCAAAAGTAGTAAAAAAGTAGTAAAATTGCAAAATATCTTTGCAAGTCGTGGCATAAAGCGGTATAATGTAAGCTGAATTTTTTAAAAGCTTTGAGGAGAATGATATGTACTATCCAAGATTAAACGATTTAAGGGAAGACAGAGACTTAGTCCAAAAGGAAGTCGTGGCTATTCTTTGAATAGTCAAAAGGGTATACTGTAATTCTGAAATAGAAAATAGGGAAATATCCACACACTTTGCAGTAAGGCTTGCTAGGTTTTATAATGCCTCTACCGACTATATTTAGGCTTAACATATAATATGTAATTAAATCGGCTGTTTTAATAAAAAACAGCCGATTTTTATTGACTTTACGCCTATTTTGAGATACAATCCCATTTGGTGATTTTATGATTAAAAAATATATAGGCGATAAAGCCTTTTATAAAAGGGTATTGGCGTTAACACTCCCTATAATGCTTCAAAACGGAATTACAAATCTTGTTAATATGCTTGATAATGTGATGGTTGGTAGGTTGCATATCGCTTCAAGCTCAGGTGTTACGGTTTCAAATCAGCTGATATTTGTATTTAATTTGTGTATTTTCGGTGCTATTTCGGGCGCGGGAATTTTTGGCGCACAGTTTTTTGGTAAGGGTGATAACGAGGGTATTCGTCATACCTTCCGTTTTAAGCTTATAATAAGTTTTTTGATGTCGGCTGTGGGTATTATAATTTTTACCTTTTTTGGAGAGGGGCTTATTAATCTCTACTTGAGGGGTGAGGTCGGTAGTGTTGACCCTGAAATTACTCTTAGCGAGGCTAGAGATTATCTGAACATAATGCTTGTAGGCTTCATTCCGTTTGCACTTACCCAGTGTTATTCAGGAACACTGCGCGAGTGCGGAAGACCTGTGTTACCTATGGCGGCGGGTAGCTTTGCAGTGCTAACTAATCTTACTTTTAATTATATACTTATTTTTGGACACTTTGGCTTCGAGCCACTCGGAGTTAGAGGTGCGGCTATTGCAACCGTTATCTCAAGATTTGTAGAGCTTGCTATAATAGTAGTCTGGACGCGTGCCACCGCAAAGCAAAGCCCGTTTATAATAGGGGCTTACAGAAGTTTTTATGTGCCACGCACTTTGGTTAAAGATATTATTAAAAAGGGTATGCCTCTTCTTATAAACGAGGCTCTTTGGAGTATGGGTATTGCAACCATTAATCAATGCTATTCGGTACGCGGTATTGAGGTGGTTGCCGCAAACAATATTTTGCAGACCTTCTTTAATGTCTTTTCAGTAGCCTTTATGGCGGTTGGTGTGTCTATAGGCATTTTATTGGGCCAACAGTTAGGTGCTAAGAATGAAGAGGGTGCTATGGATACCTGTAGAAAACTTATAATGTTTTCAGTTTTGGTCAGTACCGCTGTAGCTGTAATATTTTTTGCGTCAGCAGTATTTATACCAATGGCATACAACTATCCAAGCGAGGTGCGTGAAACCGCTACAAGACTTATGCAGATATGCGCTGTTGTGATGCCTATTGATGCTTTTGCCCACGCCACATACTTTACATTGCGTTCGGGTGGCAAAACCCTTATAACCTTTATATTTGACAGTGGATTTATGTGGGTGGTAAGTGTGCCTTTAGCCATTGTGCTAAGCAATTTCACAACCCTTAATATATTATGGCTCTATACAATAGTTCAGCTGATAAATCTTATTAAATGCGGAATAGGATATGTATTTGTCAAAAAGGGTGTTTGGATAAGAAATATAGTTTCCAATTAAAGATAAAGCCGATGGCAAAACCATCGGGCAATGCAGGAGAGAAAATAGCCTGTGGCGTGATAACACCTACTATAAGATAGAAAAAAGCAACTGTATTCTTTTTAGAAAACAGTTGCTTTTTGTTATTTTTTAGATTTCACATTTGCTAACGGGTTTTGATTTACCGCCTCTTCAATTTGTTTATTTGCAACGTGGGTATATATTTGGGTTGTGCCTAGATTTGCGTGGCCTAAAATATCCTTTAAAACCCTTATATCAACATCACCGTGTTGATACATAAGCGTTGCGGCGGTGTGGCGGAGCTTATGTGTTGAAAATCCTTGGTCACCAAGCCCTGATTTTTCGAGATATGTTTTAACAATGTGCTGAACAGTTTTTGGGCTTATTCTTCGGTGGTTGCGACTTATAAAAAGCGCATTTTTATCTGTGATTGGTATTCTGTCATTCGGTCTTACAGCAAGATAATTATTAATGGCTTCAAGGCATGCTGGGTTGAGATAAACCATACGTTCCTTATTGCCTTTACCCAAAACGGTCAGTGTTCCGTCAGTAGAAATGCTGCTGAGATTTAGCGCACAAAGCTCGGCTAAGCGCAAGCCACAGTTAAGAAACAATACTAAAATGCAGTAATCCCTTTCTTTATTAGGCCCCTCAACCGAGTTTAAAAGCTCTAATGAGTTTTCGAGGGTGAGGTGTTTTGGAAGAGATTGCTTAACCTTTGGAGCTTCAAGCATTAAAGCAGGGTCGTTTTCAAGCTGATGCGTTTGGGATGACATATATTTAAAGAATATTCTAAGGGTAGAGGTTTTGCGGGCTCTTGTGGCGGTGTTGTTGCCACGCTCATTTTTGCAGTATACCAAAAAAGCATAGAGGTCTGATATTGTGACAGTTTTAATAAGCTCAATATCAACCGCATTAATGTCAATTTTTTCAAATTCGGTATCTGCGGCGACCTTTCCTCTGACTAGAAGTAAATAACGGAAAAAGGTTTGCAAATCAAGGAAATAGCCTTCTACCGAGCGGCTTGATTTACCGCGGATAGTTTCATTGTATGTCAGAAAATCCCTAATAATTGGGGGACAGCTTTGCAAAATTTCAAGCTTCATAATTGCAACTCCATTAAATATGTAGTAAAATAATTGTAGCATAAAATATGTAAAATTTCAATCTTAAAGAAAACTTAATAATTTAGTGGGTTTTTTCTTAAAAACTTTTTTGTTACAATATTATTCACAGGGGGGTAACAGGATGTATAACATACTTATTTGTGACGATGAAAAGGATATAGTTTCAGCACTTAAAATTTATCTTACAGCCGAAGGGTATAATACCTTTTACGCCTATAATGGAAGTGAGGCAATAAAGCTTATTGAAGAAAATGAAATACACCTTGCACTTATGGATATAATGATGCCCGAGATGGATGGTATTTCGGCTATGATTAAAATCAGGGAATTTTCAAATGTGCCTGTGATTTTACTTACAGCCAAGAGCGAGGATACCGATAAAATATTAGGACTTAATGTTGGCGCAGATGATTACATAACCAAGCCCTTTAACCCTGTAGAGCTTATAGCACGTGTCCGTTCTCAGCTTCGCAGATACGTGCAATTAGGTGGCAAAAGAAGTGAATGCTCAAATCTTATAATAGGTAATATCGAGCTAGATGATAAATCGAAAACAGTTAAGGTGGACGGAGAAGAGATTTCTCTAACACCTACTGAGTTTGAAATTCTAAAGCTTTTGATGACCAATGCCGGAACTGTGTTAAGCCCAAAAGAAATTTACCGCAAGGTCTGGAATGATGAAGCTTACGGCGCGGAGGGCACAGTAGCGGTGCATATCAGGCATTTAAGAGAGAAGATAGAAATTAACCCTGCTGAGCCGAGATACTTAAAGGTTGTCTGGGCGCACGGCTATAAAATGGAAAGGGGAGTTTAAGATTGAAATTTAAGGAAAGCGTAAGCTCTAAGATTGCCGCAATTATTTTTTCCTATGTTATGATTATAGTTTTGGTTATAAGCGCTATAGGAATAGGGGTTATGGCATCATATAAGTTTTACTTCAGCGATGTAGAAGCACTAACGGAAGAAATCCTTTCCGATATGGCGCAAAGTGAGGCATACCATATAAGTAACAAGCTTGATTGGGGCGAAAAGGAAGACCTTAAAAGCTATTATAGAAACAAAAATGTTTATTATAAGATTGTGTTTTTTGATGGCGGAGAGCTTATTACCAACTATAGCGGTGAGCCTTATATAGCATCTGCTTCGACCGGACATTACGAAATTGATGGTGAATATACAAGCATTGATAAATATGGAAATATTGTAACACATCAAAACGAAGTGCATCTTGCTGATATAGAGGTTTATATTGATAAAGAACTGCATAAAAATGATATATTTTCTGCGGTTGCAAAAATTGTTGAGATAGGCTATAGTCTAAGATTTGCTATAGTATTTATAGCTTTGGGTGCACTTGCTGTATTTATATATCTTTTGTGTTTCCTTTACTGCGCCGCAGGGCATAAATCAGGCGGTATTATTAAATGCAATTATCTAGATAAAATACCATTTGATTTCATTACCGCTATAGTGGTTGCTATTGCTTTTTTAAGTTTTTGGATTATATACGAAACTAATAATGATATAGAGCTTATTATAGTGCTGTCGATTATCGGCAGTATAGATTATTTTGTAGCTTTAGGCTATACAATGAGCTTTGCAACAAGAATTAAAACCCAAACTCTCATTAAAAACAACATACTTTATTATGTTTTTAGCTTTATTGGAAATAAGCTTCGAAAATTCTTTGGTTGGCTTAAATATATTTTTTCGGTCGCGTCGCTTCTGCAAAAAGCCTGGATTGTGGTTTTAGCGGTGATAGTTTCGGGCTTTATATTTACGGTTATAATTGTTAATAATCTTTATGATGCACACGAAGGTTTTGTGTTGTTTATGTTGTTTTTACTTATTGCTATATGTCTTGTTCTGCTTTATCTTGCGGTGGTTATGCAGAGAATAAAGCGGGGCGGTGAGGAAATAGCCAAGGGAGATTTGCAACATAAAATTAATACAAAATATATGTTTGGCGATTTCAAGGAATTTGCTGAAAGCCTTAATAATATAAATGAGGGACTGAGCGTTGCCGTAAACGAAAAAATGAAGAGCGAGCGGTTTAAGACAGAGCTTATAACCAATGTTTCACACGATATCAAAACTCCGCTGACTTCAATTATAAACTATGTTGATTTAATTAAAAAAGAAGATATAGAGAATGAGACCGCTATAAAATATATAGAGGTTCTTGACAGACAGTCGGGTAGACTTAAAAAGTTGGTTGAAGATTTAGTAGAGGCTTCTAAAGCGTCGTCAGGCGCGCTTAGCGTTGAACTTACTCCTTGTGATGTTTCGGTACTTCTCACACAGACCTTAGGCGAATTTGAGGACCGCTTGGCAAAGCAAAATATAACCCCCGTAATAACAACCTCTGAGAGTACGATTAAAATTATGGCAGATGGCAGACATCTCTGGCGCATATTCGATAACCTAATGGGAAATATCTGCAAATATGCTATGGGAGGAACCCGAGTTTATATAGATGTTAATAACGTCGGTGAAAAGGCGGTTATAACCTTCCGTAATATTTCAAAAAATCAGCTTAATGTTTCGGCTGATGAGCTTATGGAACGCTTTGTGAGGGGGGATAAATCCCGAAACACAGAGGGGAGCGGTTTGGGGCTTTCTATAGCTAAGAGCCTTGCAGAGCTACAGGGCGGTGCATTAGAGCTTAGTATTGACGGTGATTTGTTTAAGGTTACAGTCACTTTTAATATAATATAATTAGTTTGTTGGTGTTAAAAATGCAGGATAGAAATTATTATTCGCGTTCTGCGGTGACTAAGAGGCGGAAACTAAGACGACGCAAAATAGTTATAAGAAGGTTGTTTTTGATTTCGGTTACCGCGCTTTTGGTATCGATTTTAGTGTGCGGCGGTGTGTTTGTATACAGTCTTATCAATCCGTCGGTTTATGATGATGGCTTTATTCCAAAGCCTTTTGGAACGAATATTTCTAAAAGGGTTACAAAGGCAAAGGAATTGGAAATCCCCGATTGGATAGATGTTCAGATTATTCACAAACACACAACAGCGAGAACAGGAATAAATTTAAAGGATATTAAAAATATTGTTATTCACTATGTAGGTAATCCAAACACTACCGCACAGAATAACCGTGACTATTTTGATAAGCCTAGCACTACTGTGAGTTCACATTTTGTTGTAGGGTTAGACGGTGAGATAATTCAGTGCGTGCCACTTTATGAAAAATCGGCGGCGAGTAACGACCGAAACAAAGATACTATATCTATTGAGGTTTGCCATCCCGATGACACGGGTAAATACAGTGATATAACCTATCAGTCGGTAATAAAGCTTGCGTCTTTTCTTTGCAAAAATTTTTCTCTTGACGAAAACGATATTATAAGGCATTATGATATTACAGGTAAAATATGTCCAAAATACTATGTAGAACATGAGGATGCCTGGGAAACTCTGAAAGAGGATGTAAAAGAAAGTTTAGATGAATACGAAGAAAATTGAAAATTTAACTAAAAGACAAAAAAATATAGTTGGAATAGCAATTTTTGTTTTGTTGCTAAGTTTTTGCGGCGTAGTTGGTTGGTTTATTGGAAAACCGATGATTGAATTTGTATCAAGACCTGAAGAGTTCAGGGCTTGGGTGGATTCTCACGGAATATTCGGAAGAATAGCCTTTATCGGTATGACCGTATTTCAGGTGGTAATTGCCTTAGTGCCGGGAGAACCTTTAGAAATAGGCGCGGGCTATGCCTTTGGTGCAGTTGAGGGTACAATACTTTGCCTTATCGGTATAGGTCTTGGCGGTATGCTCGTTTTTTATCTTGTGAAGAATTTTGGAATTCGCTTTGTAGAGTTGTTTTTCTCTATGGAAAAAATTAAAAGCCTTAAAATACTGCAAAGCTCTAAAAAACGCGATACCCTTATGTTTTTGATATTCTTTTTGCCCGGAACACCAAAGGATTTAATAACATATTTTGCAGGGCTTACAGATGTTAAGGTTTCATATTTTATTTTCCTTACCACCTTAGCCCGAATACCCTCGGTTGTAAGTTCAACCGTCGGAGGTAGCGCATTGGGTGTTAAGAGCTATCTTACTGCTATTATAGTTTTTGCTGTTACTTTAATTATCAGTGCAGTGGGTTGGGTAATATACAAAAAAATAATTACAGAAAAAAAGAAATAACCTTGGGGTGATTTTGTGTTAGAAACAAAAGAACTAGTTAAAATTTATAAACCCAAAAAGGGTGTGCCAGTAACGGCGCTTGATAAGGTTTCACTTAAATTCGGTGAAACAGGAATGGTATTTTTACTCGGCAAGTCGGGTAGCGGTAAGTCGACGCTTCTTAATTTACTCGGCGGTTTAGATAAGTATGACGGCGGCGAAATTATAATTAAGGGTGTTTCCTCTAAGGCCTTTAAACAAAAGCATTTTGATTCATACCGTAACACCTATGTCGGTTTTATTTTCCAAGAATATAATGTGCTTGATGATTTTACTGTAGGCGCTAATATCGCCCTTGCAATTGAACTTCAAAACAGAAAGGCAACCGATAACGAGATTAATGAAATTCTTAAAGAGGTTGACCTTGAGGGCTTTGGGGCTAGAAAACCGAATGAGCTTTCGGGCGGTCAGAAGCAGAGGGTTGCAATAGCAAGAGCTCTTGTTAAAAATCCGCATATTATAATGGCAGATGAGCCGACAGGAGCACTAGATTCTAATACGGGTAAGCAGATATTTGATACACTTAAAAAGCTCTCGCGTAAAAAGCTTGTAATTGTGGTATCGCACGACCGCGAGTTTGCCGAAAACTATGCTGATAGAATAATTGAACTTAGCGATGGTAGGGTTATAAGTGATGTTGAATATGATGCTGATTTTATTGAAAACAATGAAAATGAACTGCTTTTTAATGGTAATACAATAGAAATTCCCGAGGCATATCACATAACCGAGCAAGACCGCAAAGTTATAAATGAATATATCGAGAATTTAAAAGGAAAAGCGGTTCTTAGTATAAACGGAACAACATCTAATAAAAGATTTAAAACAACCGACCAATCTAAAATTGTTCCCAGCGACAGCTCTGCGTTTAAGCTGATTAAGTCAAAACTACCCCTCAAAAATGCCTTTAAGATAGGCGGAAGCAGTCTGAAATACAAGAAAATAAGACTTGCAATAACAATTTTGCTTTCTTGCATATCTTTTGGGCTTTTTGGTCTGTCGGATACCTTTGGTGCTTATAATCATGTGACCACTTGTACCAATTCGCTTGTTGACAGTAAAGTGAATTATGTTTCGGTATCAAAGTCGAGAAAGGTTGGAAAAGAAAAAAACAGTTATTGGAGAGATTACGGATTTTATCTTTCAAACAATGAACTGAACACCTTCCGTGAAAAAACCAATATAGAGATGCACGGAATTTATGAACCATATAACAGCGACCTTGATTTTTCTTCTAATATTAATGCATCGGTTAAATTCAGTGAAACAGAATTTGATATTTATAACACATATTTTTCGGGATTTGCTACTATAAATAACGAGATTTTAAAGGGTATGGGCTTTAAGCTCTTAGCAGGTGCTTTGCCTGACGGTAGCAAGGATGAAATTGCTATCAGTGAGTATGTTTTTAAGATATTTAAAAAAGCAGGATATACTGACGGTAAAACAACTATAAAAAATGCTAAGGGCGAAGAGGTTTTAAAGTATAACAAGGTTGAGGATTATCTTGATATACTTGGTAAATATATCAAAATAAACGGAAAAAGCTATTTGATAACCGCAATAATAGACACTGATTTTGATTTAGACAGATATGTGTCGTTAACCGAAAAGAATGAGAACAAAACAAAAGCCGAGGCTTTAGTTGATTATATTCTTTACAGCGAGTTTGATTTTGCGTCAAGATATTCCTACGCATCTGTTATTATGACAGGTGACGGGTTTGTGGATAGATTAATTGCTTCAGAGCCAAAAATATCCAATATAACTAAAGGTTATCTTAGTTTTTATGGGGAAAATTATAGCATAGATTCGCAATATATAGCTCGTCTTTCGGATATGAAGGATGAAAAAATAATCTGGCTGAATGACGAGCAGAAAACATTGGGTGATAAAGAAATTATTGCTACTACTGATATTATACAATTTTACGAAACCGAGGGAATGAGTGAGACTGATTATGAAAACGAAGAACAGAAAATCAGTGGGTTGCTCAAAAATGCGGAGCCCTTATCTGCGTTTAAGGATTACTTTTTTGGTAAAGACGAGGACGAAAGGTACGTAAACGAAGAGGGTTATAAAGTAGTAGGCTTTATTGTTGTAGATAATAAAAGCAAAATAAAATCAACTATAGTTTGTGCAGACAGTATTTATAATGAGTTTGCAGATGGTATTGATAATAAATATAGCTTTGCTGTTGGCTCAATGCCAAAGGAAAAAGAAGATATAAGAGGTCTTGTCAGCTATTGCTATGAGCAGGGCGCGGATACGCGTTTCCCGATACAAAATTCGGTCACTTATGAGCTTGATTCTATAAACGAAGCATTAAAAGAAGTATCCAAAATATTCCTTTATATCGGTATCGGATTTGCTTTGTTTGCGGCACTTATGCTTTCGAATTTTATTGGTATAAGTATTTCATATAAAGCACAGGAAATCGGTATTTTGAGAGCAATAGGCTCGCGAAGTAATGATGTTTTCAGAATTTTCTTTGCAGAAAGCTTTATTATTGCTATGATTAACTTTGTGCTTTCTTCTTTGGGTGTGTTTGCCGCTACGGCAATAATTAATTATGTAATCAGAAACCAGATAGGCATTCTTATCACAATCTTGACCTTTGATTTAAGACAAATAATTTTACTTTTAGGTGTCAGCATTTTAGTGGCTTTTGTTGCAAGCTATATTCCTGTTAAACGAATTGCATCCAAAAGACCTATTGATGCTATTAGAGGAAGATAAATCTTAAGTTTCCTTAAATAACACTTGATTTTAATTTGTTTTTGGTATACAATAATTTGTGGTAAAGACAAAACTATGGAGGAATTAGAATGTTAGTTTCCGCAAAAGAAATGCTTAATAAAGCAAAGGCAGGCAAATATGCTGTAGGTCAGTTTAATATCAATAACCTTGAGTGGACAAAGGCTATTCTTCAGACTGCTGAGGAATTAAAGTCTCCTGTTATTTTAGGTGTGTCCGAGGGCGCAGGTAAATATATGTGCGGTTATACCACTGTTGTTGGTATGGTTAACGGTATGATTAATGAGCTTGGAATTACTGTTCCCGTGGCTCTTCATCTTGACCATGGTAGCTATGAAGGTGCTATGAAGTGTATTGAAGCGGGCTTCTCATCTGTTATGTTTGACGGTTCGCATTATCCCATTGAAGAGAACATTGCTAAGACTAAGGAATTGGTTGCAATCTGCGAAGAAAAGGGTCTTTCCCTTGAGGCAGAGGTTGGCGCTATCGGTGGTGAGGAAGATGGCGTTATCGGTGGCGGCGAGGTTGCAGACCCCAACGAGTGCAAAATGATTGCTGACCTTGGTGTTACAATGTTAGCTGCAGGTATCGGTAATATTCATGGTAAGTATCCTGAGAATTGGGCTGGTCTTAGCTTTGATACTCTCGACGATATCCAGAAGCTCACAGGTGCTATGCCTCTTGTTCTTCACGGTGGCACAGGTATCCCCGCTGATATGATTAAGAAGGCTATTTCCTTAGGTGTTTCTAAGATTAACGTTAATACTGAGTGTCAGTTAGCTTTTGCTGAGGCTACACGTAAGTATATCGAAGCTGGTAAGGACCTTGAGGGCAAGGGCTTTGACCCCAGAAAGCTTTTAGCTGACGGTACAGCTGCTATCAAGGCAACTGTTAAGGAAAAGATGGAATTATTCGGTTCTGTTGGTAAGGCTTAATTAATAATTAACTAAAAAATCACATTTTCCGCCTTAGTTTTTCTAAGGCGGATTTTTCTATTCTTGATACATAGCTTCTTGAAATTTTGAGCTTTTTGGCAATTTCCTGCTGTGTCAGTTCTTTTTCATTTCTAAGTCCGTATCGCATTTCGATGATTTGCTTTTCTCGGTCGTCTAAGGTTACGGGTAAAATCACCTTTAACCTTTCCAATTTCATTTTGGTTTCAATTTCTTCGGCGATATCGCGCTTGTCAGCGATGATATCAATTAGCGTTAATGCGTTACCATCCTTATCCGTATCAATAGGCTCGCTTATAAAAACATCTTGCGAGCTTTTTTTCTGTCCCCTAAAAAACATTAGTATTTCATTTGCTATCCTCACACAAATCGGTTTTAGTCTCTGAACGAAAATCCTCCGTAGCATCTTGGTCGTAATCTACGTCCGAAAACTCTATGAGCTCTTCGTCATCATCTGTGTCTATTTCAATGTGTTTTATGTAAGGTGTGATATCGGGGAGCTCGATATCACCGTCCTGCGAACCAAATAAAATAACGTGTGCATTTTCGCCATCCCAAATTACGCGGCGTACAATGCTCTGAATGGCGGCTCTTTTTTGTTCATAGGACATATCGTCAATAGTGTTCTTGAATACTGAAAGCATTTGACGAAGCACGTCAAACTCAATATCACTGAAAGCGTGTTCGGCGGTAAGGCTTATCATTTCATCAATGCCCTGTGAGATTTTATCAATCTCTGTATTCATTTCGTTGATACGGGCGACTATTGATTTTTTAGCAGAATTATCATCTAACTCGGCAAGGGTGTCTATGAGTGAGCTGACCTTTTTCTCAAGGTCGGCTTTTTCTTTTTTCATCGTACTTAACTTCTGCTCATACTGTTCACGGTTGCCGGTGTAGAAAATCTTACTTTTTTCAAGCTGCTTGACAAAATCACTCTTTTCGTCAGCGAGCTGCTTGATTTTTTCAATAACCGCAAGGTCTAATATATTACCGTTTGCATTGCGCTTATTGCATAGGTCTTTTTTGCTACGCTCTTTCATCTTACAAACATAGGTATATATGATATCGCCGTCAGCAGTTTTCCGCTTGGAAAGCTTTGGGTACATACGGTTGCCGCAAGAGCAGAACAAAAGGCCAGTCAGTAAGGCTTCGTTTCTTCTCGGTCTGCGGAAAGATTTTGACTTGTTTCGTTCAAGATTATCCTGAACACCCACCCAAATCTTGCCGGGGATAATACCGTGATGCTTACCGACCGAAACAATCCAATCGCTGACAGGGTTATAAACGGTAGCTTTGCCTTTTTCTTGGTCGGTACGGTTGTATGCCAAAATTCCGTGTACGCCGTCAAATTCTTGCTTTGTCGAAAACAGATCCGCATCCTTTAGCTTGAAGAATTCATAAGCTTCTTCGTCCGCAATCATATACACGGGATTTTGGAGTATGGATTTGATTGAGAAGCGCGTAAAGTGGTTACCGTTTTTGGTCATTATCCTACGTTGTATCAATTCTGCCTCAGTAAGTGTTAAAGAACCTGTTTTGATAAATAAATCAAAGATAAGCTTGACGGTCTCGGCTTCTTCGGGAATAAGTTTTAACTTACAAGCTTTTTTGGTTTTGCCGTCAACCGTAACACTTTTAACACTTTCGCTGCAATAGCCCGTAGGTGTATTGCCGCCAAGCCATCGGCCTGTCTTTGCTAATTCGTGCATATTATCTCTGATACGCTCGGCAATGGTTTCACGTTCAAGCTGTGCAAATACAGAGGCAATATACATCATTGCTCTACCCATTGGTGTTGCTGTGTCAAACTGCTCACGAATAGACACAAAAACAATATCTCGTCGATTAAGGTTTTCAATAAGTGATGAGAAGTCGCTGACATTACGGCTCACACGGTCAAGACGGTAAACCACAAGTGCCTTAAACTCTCCACGCTCGATTTGAGCCATCATTTTTTTGAAGGCAGGGCGGTTGACGTTTCCACCCGAAAAACCTTCGTCCTCAAATACCACTGCTTTTTCTGCGGCTTCATCACCGTAATGGGTTCGTATGTATTCACGGCAAAGCTCTACCTGATTACCGATACTTTCGCCCTTGCCTGTGAATTTCGACTTTCGTGAATAAATCGCAATTACATTAGACGTATTTTTCATAAACATCCCCCTTAGGCTTTTGTGTTATGTTATATATAGTAGTATATCATAAAGTAATAAATTTGTAAAGGGAATGATTTTCGTACATAAATGAAAGTAACTTAAAAAATATTATGCTTGTTTGAACTGTGTAAAGGGAAATTTTTCTTTTCTGTTTATTTGATGTAAAGTTGATAATTATGTAGTATAATTAATTCGAATATTCGTTTAATAAAAAATTTTAGAAGTTTGTCACCTACTTTTAGTCTTATGTGTTGTATTAGTGTTGATTGGATTGAGAGGTATTTATTATGTTGATTTTTTGTTTAACTTTTATAGATGATTTTGATGATAAAAAACTATTTGAAAATCTGTTTTATTCATATAGAAAACAGATGGTTTATTTGGCAATGTCATATATACATAATCAGGATGATGCCGAGGATATAGTTCACGATGTTTTCCTCAATATCGCACAACGACACATGTCTATTATCAAAAATATTAAGAATGATGAAGATGTGCGTAATTATCTATTAAAGGCAACTAAGAACAAAGCTTTAAATAGAATTAGAGATAGGAAAAAGGATAATGTATGTATAGACTCAATAATAGAATATTCAAATAAAAATATGACAGATAGTGAATTTATAGACCGAATTTGCGATGAGAGTGAATATGAACAAGTAATTACGGCAATTCAATCATTGGACGAAATATATCGAAATTCTCTATATTATCATTTTGTGTTGGAAATACCGATTCAAGAAGTTTCTAAAATACTTAATCAATCTATATCAACAACAAAAAAGCAATTAGTTCGTGGCAAGAAAATACTTTTATCATTGCTCGAAACGAAGGGAGAGTAATATTATGTCAATATGTAAAGACCAATTTATAAATGCATTAGGGAATGTTGTATCTAAGGAGTTTAAAGACATTCCCTATAATGAAGATGATATTGAATATTCTTTTTCAAGAAAGTTCAACCTTAAAATGCAGAAATTAATTAAAAATCAGAAGAAATCTTACTGGAAATTTATAAACACAGCATCGAAACGCGTTGCAATTATTTGCATAGCTATTATAAGTTTGCTTTGCGGAATGCTCTGTATAGAACCAATAAGAGTATCTGCCATTGAAGCGATTGAAGAAATAATCATTAAAACAAAAAACATATTTCAAGTTGCTTATGAAAATGGCACTCCTCTTTCTGAGGTTGACAAAGAAGGAAATTTCAAATATACAGAATTTGGTGGCGAAGAAAGAGAAACTCAGCAAGACAAAACATCATCAGCTGTTACAGGTGAAAATTTTAAAGATCCAAAAACCAACATATATAATAAGATGCTTAATACTATTGATTTTTTTAACACGGCTGAGTTAAGCGCCGATATACACTTGACTAAAGATGAAAATTTAACAGTAGATTATTACACAAATATTGATACTTCTTCAGCTTATCAAGCGGTGTATGACAGTGGGGTGCTGACCGCTGAGTCATTCAGTAATCCAAGCAACGAGTTTTTAATCCATGTTGATAACAAAAGAAAAACATATAATCGGTATGACCTTAAAGTTTATAAGCGTTCTGATTCACCATATATTCCTTTAGAAGAACGAATTATATTTGATGATGCTACGGAAGACGGTTTGCCGATATATACGTATAGAAGAAATATAACAAATTGTTATTTGGCATCATATGCCTTATTCCCCGAAGGATTAACATATAGTTATTTGGCGGATTTTGAGCGTTGGGAAATTGATGATGATAATGTAGATTATTTAGGCAGAAAATGCATTAAGATAGTCGGAACACCAAAACCTTATTATAGCGAAAAACATAACAACGATAATTTCGTTATGTTAGTTGATGAGAAGACGGGAATTTTGTTAAAATTCGAGGGATATAAAAACGGAGAATTATCAAGTTATATAACGGTAACAAAGTGTTTTATTGATGGCGAACCAACAATTAAGCAATTTGATTTAGATGATTATAACTCATATACGGAAGTGTTTCGGTAGAATCAGAAAGGAATAAATAATGAAAAAACGAAGGTGAAGAGTTGTGAAAAAAATCATAAATTATATCTTGCTTCCCCTAACATTTATAGTGTCTACCGGACAAATTGTGTTTGTGTTATTAGATGGCAAATTTGACGCTCATATTTATGATAAGATTGCAGCTGTTGTTGAATGTGTTCCGTTGGCTTTTCTTCCTATCGCTGCCATAATATTGAGCAAATACAAACAAAATTGTTTGACCTCTAAAATAGTTTTAAGCATTGAATTGTTTTTATTTTTACCGTTGGTTTTAATTAGAATACAAAATATAATTAAAAATCAAAACAACTTAGATTCGGTGTTTACTAGCAGCATTGTAGATACTGCAATTATAATAATTATGTTGTTAATGATTTTATTTTTGATGTATAATAAGAAAAAACTATATAAAATCAGTTTGCGGGGAACGGTTTTGCTCAGTATAGTTGCTATTGTTATGAATTTATTAACTGTTAATAATGCCATTGTTTTAAATGCTGTTATTATAATCGTTCTTTATACCCTTTCTATATATCCGTTTTATGTATTGCAACCTAAGGAAAAAGGCGATTGGAATGAATCATATTAAGGAGAATCTAATTATATGAGCAAACAAAATTTGAAACTTGTAATATTCCCCATAATCGTTGTGTTATTGATTGGTATAATATTTGCCGTTGTTTTTACTAAAGGACATCCCAAAACTCCTGCTACAGCAGAAAAAGTATTTAATGCAATAGAAAACAATGGCTTTATTGGTGCAGATATAACAAGCGATTATCAGGAAAAATGGGGTATGGGTAACGAACTTCAAAATGCGATTGCTTTTGAAGATGGCGATATACGATTCGATTTTTTTGAGTTTGATAGTTATAAGAATGCCGAACATATTCGGAAGCAATATCGAAGCTATGTTCGTGAAAACCGATATGATAATCCCAATATTGAAGTTTCAGAAGGTGCAGCTAATTATATGCTGTATACCATAAAAGCAAATGGATTATATACAATTTGTATGCGAGTCGATAACACATTGGTTTTTGCTTATTGTAACGAAGAAAATGCGAGCAAATTAAATGCCATTATGATCGAAATAGGATATTTTGATAAATAAAAGGGGTGTTCTGTTTGAACGAAAAAGCAATGATCTATTTAGTAGTTTTTGCATTAATGAGCATTCTAAGTAGATTATTTAATAGATGGGCTTTTGAACGAATTTTAGAGTCGGCAAGTCTAAAATGGGAAGATGTTCTGAATCGTCGAAAGGAATTGCAAGGTCTAGATAATCAACCGAGAAAAATGACGACTTGGATATTAAGCGTTTCTCCTAATAAAAAAGAAACAAGAAAATGGCTTAACATATATAATTTAATCAATTTGCCGAGCATCATATTTTTATCACTGTCTGTTATGGGATTGTTTACACATCTATTCGATAAGATTTTAGATGTTGGGTTCTTTATTGTTTTAGGAATTGTTATGGTTTCAACTGTTTATGGCTCAATCAGCAATTTTGGTAGAAGAAGATAAACCGTAAAGGATGTGTATCGTATAAAAAAATTCTTTGTCAATATAGGATCTGTGTTGATATCATTAACAATAACATTTTTTGTTTTTGAAAATTTAAGTTGGTATCACTTTGGAGATATACCGACAAAAGTTGTTCTTATAAGATTAATCGCTTTCTTTTTTGTAACACACTGTTTAATAATTGGAGTTTTATATTTGTTGAGTAAGAGAAAGAAGAGTTGTTAGGTTTGTAACCTTAAATAACCCCTATCGAACAAATCGATAGGGGTTGAATTTTAGCATTATGTTGACCCAAAACTATAACATCAACAAAAAAGTTAATATTTATTAAAAAAACTGTTGACAAACCGCAAGTAATATGTTATCTTATTATCAAACAGAAAGGAAGATTGCTATGTTGACAAGCTTAGGCAAGTTTTTACGCACATTCCGTATACAACAAGGTGAATTATTAAAAGATATGGCTGACAAGCTGAACGTTGCCCCGGCATACTTATCATCGATTGAAAATGGTAAAAGGTCTGCAACAAAAAAACTCATTAATAATATTGCTGAAAGTTATAAACTAACTGAAGCACAATTATCAGAACTTAACTCAGCCTTTTTTGAGACCCTTGATGAAGTTAACTTGTGCACCAAAAATGCCACTGCTACACAACGAGATTTATGCATTTCTTTTGCAAGAAAATTTAATAATCTCAACAATGCACAAATTGAGGAAATCAAAAAGATATTGGAGGTCTCTAATAAATGAATTCACCCCTAATGGCACCGCCGCTTAGTAGGCGAACCATTGAGCAGTTTGCAAACTATGTGCGACATCAACTAAATATAGATGAATGTTTGTATGTACCCATAATGAAAATTGTAGAGCACGTAATACCTACGCTTGACCCTTCATTTCAACTGGATACCACATATGAAGGAGAAATGAACAATGAGTACGCCAACTACTGTCCACAAACAAACACTTTAAGCATACGTCAGGATGTGTATATTGCCGCTTGTTGTGATGACCCTAGGCATCGATTTACAGTAGCTCACGAATTAGGTCACTATTTCATTCACGATGATGTAACAGCGTTTTCCAGATGCCCTAAAAACGCTACGGTTCCTACTTTTAGAGATCCTGAGTGGCAGGCAAATGTTTTTGCATCGGAATTCTTAATGAGTAAGAATTTGATAACTGGCATGACTGCGGAGCAAGTAGCATTAGCGTGCAAAACTTCATTGCAGTCTGCGGAAATTGCTCTTAAATATATCGCTTAGGCGTTATATAAAATAAGAGAGCATCTCTCACAAAGACGCTCTCTTACAAATAGGGAATATTGACGGTTGAACCCGTAACATACCCAAGCTGTATAAAGTATGTTAACACAAAAAATCTGATTTGTCAATGACTTCAAGATTAAAAGTGCGCCGTCAGGGAAGGAAATTTTTAGCTATGGCAAAAACAAAGTCAAGCGTCAGAGGTAAGCCTCAAAAGAAAATTGTCCCCGTAAAGCCGTACAAAAGGTCTGATGGTACAAAAGTTGGGGGCCATCGTAGGTCTACACCTAACTGAACCTGTTAAAGCACAAATTAATCTTGAAAGGAGGACTGGCAATGTATACTACTGGTGAAAAGCCGGGCAAAGGCACTTATAAGTGTTGGTATTGTGGAACCGAAGTTGTTCTTGATGATAATACAGATACACTTCCACCTTGTCCTAAGTGTCATAAGACAACATACTATAAAGTTAGATAATTAGTAAGCGTTGGCAGAGGAACTTCCTTCCTCTGCCATTTTATTTTGAAAGGAGAATAAAAATGGAATATTATATTATGAAATTTTATGAATTGAAGAACAAAGAAGTGGGCATACGATTAGGGATAAACCGATTTTCAAAATGCAAGAAAATCATTGTTATATCATTACTTATTTCAATGGTACTACTGTTTTTTGGAATGATAGTGCTTATGACAGTCTTGCCTAGTCCTGTATGGTTTCCGCTAGGATCAATTCTTTGTGTTCTTGCAGTATTAACGCTCTTGATTTTAGATAATAGAGATCGTAGAATCAATGCTGCTCAGCATGTAAAAGAATATAATAAAAAGATTGATATACTAGACAATATATTGAAAACGGAGTTTTCTATTAACTCTACTGATAAAATCGACATACTAATAAACCAATATCAAGGATACATTGATAAACAGAACAAAGAAGATAAGAAGAAAAACAAAATTATTTTCACATTGTTTACAGCTTTAGCTGGCGTTTTATCAACTTCTTTTTTGAATTTAGATGTAATAGGGATTGACTTTTTAAGTTGGTTAAGTATCGCGATGTTTCTTTTATTGATAATTGGTTTTGTGAGTGCATTAATATATTGTTATCGAAGTTTTGATACATTAAGACAGAAATATGAGACAATGATTAATGATTTACAGTACGTGAAATTACATAAATAGGCAAGATGTTTGGGGGGTTGATTTGTTTAAGAACTTAACAGGTTCTCTATTAAACAATTAAATTGATAGTACATCCACAAGTTTAAACTCATTTTTATTTCAAACCATCACCTTAAGTTTGTATTGCCACATATGTTTTTTCAAAAAATGTGGTTTACCTATTGAAATTTGTAAAAAAATGTGATATACTACCACGGTAATGGTTGTAATTTATAGTGAAACATTTGGATGCGTGTTAATGAATGTTTTAAGCGTTATTGCAAAATTCTATTGGTTTCGTTCTTACAGTTCTCAAAACATAAAATTATTTTGTTTTATAACATAAATTTATACTATTCAGTAGTAATAATGGAGTATTAATGACTATGGCTCAAAAGGATTTAGTAGTGTTGGTGCAAGATTTAGTCAACAAACAGCCCAATTCTCATATAGTTAATAATGTAGATTACTTTAAAAATAAGCTAACTGCTATATTCGAAATTGATCAACAACTGTACGATGCACAATTAGCTAATGATGAAGTTGTCACATATATAACCGAATCATACAAGAAATATATTAATGAAATCGCTAACCTTATAGATGAATATGAAGTAAGGCATCATGATTTACCTGAAAAAATATTGGTAATGATTAATGATTTTGCCAATCAACTTTTCAAAAGTAGCGATCCAAGCATTGCTGATATTGAACAAAGAAAAGCAATACTTCAACAAACACAAAAAATTTTGTATTGTATTGAATGTATCTTAAAACTCGGCCTTATTGAAAAGTACATTGAATTATTGTCTAACTACAAAAAAGCATTAAATCGTTTGGATTGCCAGCATATAAAAATAGAAAACATTAGTTGTGCTCGCTATTTAAAAGGTAGAATAAAAACTTTTAAAGATGGTTATAGTATTATTAACACTAGTTTTGAATCTTTTTTTGATAAAGATAGGAACGGGATAAAATACAATTTTAAAAAGATTGTAACTATAAGTAAACTTGATGAAGTATTACAAGACTGTAAGAAAACATTACAAGAAATTGAAGCAAATGATGGACCGTATCAACATGCTTTAAACTTATGTGGTAAACCATCTGTTCGTTCTCAAATAGTTGATGTGTTGTTAAATTATGTTGTACCCGGAGTTTTAACTATAATATCTATTATACTGTGGATTGATAGTCATTGACGATCTCACAGTTTTATTATTAAACTAATTTAAGAATATTTGGAGGAATATTAATTATGAATGAATTTCGTCTGTCTTTGGTAGACTCACCATACAATGAGCATAGCAAGGCAGAACCTGTATACACTTCGGCTTTTAATCAACCAAAGAAAGATCGTGATGGATTTATTGCGAAAGTTCGTGGTAGTATCTACGGTGTTATTCGAAAAGTTAAAGGAAAATAAGCGATGGGGAATACAGATATCGGGAAGTATCAAGAGTTAATAGAAAAGTATGATACAAATATAATTAATACTTATCCTAAAAGTGCAGATGAATTATATGGTTATTATCGTGCTTACACGCGAGTTTTGTTAGATTGTGTTTTTGAGGAAATCGAAACCCTCCCTTATGTGTTGACCAATGAGATTCGTGCCATGGTTGGTCACTTGTCAGAGCACAATACTAGAATAGATCTTAGCAACTATGAATTACAAAAGGCATATGGGCATTTTAGACGACTAAACTTGGATGCTATGAAAATTTTGTGTGATGAATTTGACAAAGGTTTTTCGAATTTTATTTCTAAATCACACAAATATCCATATTATAAAGTTGAAGATGGATTTATGGCTTCATATGCAAAATGTTATTTTGAAGCAAGACAATTGTTTTTAGATGCACAGTTTAGCGAAGGTGTTGGATCAAATTATAAGGCCAATGTGTACGAAACATATTTTAAGGCTGTAAAAAAATACATAGAGCTTCAAAAATATTATTTGGACAACCTTAAAGAAATCAAAAAAATTCGTCGTAAAACTATAATAAAACAAACTGTAGCATTGGCGTGGTCATTAGCCAATATTGTGGTTTCGCTTGTTTTATTATTTTGATTAAATGATGGTGTCGCTTAAAATGTTTAGATCTGCATAAAAGCTTCAAAAGAAAATAAGCATATCAAAGCCGCAGGCGAAAATTCGCCTGCGGCTTTAAGATTAGGGGACCGCTTGGATTTTATCACTAAGTTCAACTTCGCTTGTAATTTCCGTGGTCATAGTGCCGTTTACACCGTTTTTCTTGTGTGCTTTTCATTCTGCATAATCGGCAGTAATATGCGTGTAAAGACATTTTGGATTACAGCTTAAAATTAAAATGTTCACAAAATGTTTAAAAGACCAAAAATGGTATCTAAAAGTATATAAAAAGACCAAAACCGATATTAAAACGACCACTTTTCCGCTTGTAATCGCTTCTAATCGCGCGTAATCGCAAATAAGAGGCCATTAAGCAATTTGACAAGGTAAATTCTATACTGTATAATATATACGAGCTTTAAAATAATGAAGGAGTTATTCAAATAATACATTGAACCGAGAAGGTTAAGTGTATTGGTATGCTCTTTCGTAAAGCTTACGATAAAGCAAACAAAGACACTTATCTTTCG